>NZ_MAIQ01000009.1 GCF_001678845.1 Christensenella intestinihominis | reverse complement strand
GTAGCTAAAGCTTTCTTTTTCCCCCGGCACAGCCGGGGGATTTTTTCGCGCTTAAGCACACATTTAAAATGCCCGGTTCTTTCGAACCGGGCATTTTTTATGGGAACGCGGAGCCTTTAATAAAGCCCCGACGGTTTCTCGGAAAGGTTGATTACGATGTTTTTCATCTGGGTATAATGCTCCAGGATCACCTTGTGCGTTTCGCGTCCGATTCCCGATTCCTTATAGCCGCCAAACGGAGCCCCTGCCGGGAACGAATTATAAGTGTTGACCCACATCCGCCCCGTCTTTACGCCGCGCGCCACACGGATCGCCCGGTTGAGGTCCTTTGTCCACACGCCGCCGCCAAGGCCGTATGCGCTGTCGTTCGCAAGACCGACCACCTCGTCTTCCGTTTTGAATTTAATGACAACCGCAACAGGTCCAAAAATTTCTTCCTGCGCAACGCGCATATTGTTCTTCACATCCACGAGCAGGGTTGGACGCATAAAATAACCTTTATCGAGCCCGTTTTCGGTGAGGCGTACGCCTCCGCACGCGACCCTCGCGCCCTCCTGCTTTCCAATTTCGATATAATTCAGCACCTTTTTAAGCTGTCCTTCTGAAATCTGCGCGCCCATCTGGGTGTCTTCCTTCCAAGGCTCTCCCACCTTCACACGGTCAAAGCGCTCCACGGCATCCTCAATAAAACGGTCGTAGATGTCTTCCTGCACAAACACCCGCGAGCCCGCGCTGCACACCTGCCCCTGATTAAACAGGATACCCATCTGCAGGCCATCCATTGCCATTTCCCAATCGCAATCCGTGAAAAAGATATTGGCGGATTTTCCGCCCAGTTCAAGCGTCGCCGGGATAAGCTTTTCCGCCGCCGCTTCCGCGACAGAAATCCCGACCTCCGTCGAACCTGTAAACGCAAGCTTCGCCAATCCCTTATGCCGGAGGATATATTCGCCCGACTTCGAGCCCTTCCCCGTTACCACATTGAATACGCCGGGCGGCAGGATATCCTGCGTGAGCTTTGCCAGCTCCAGCACGGAAAGAGGCGTGCTGCTCGAGGGCTTAATAACGGTACAGCAGCCGGATGCAAGCACAGGCGCGAGCTTCCATGCCGCCATCAGGAAGGGAAAGTTCCACGGAACAATCTGGCCGACCACGCCAATGGGCTCGCGTAAAATGAGATTCAGCGTATTCTGGTCAAGCATCATCGCTTCGCCCTCTTCCGTACGTACCGCGCCTGCAAAATAACGGAAATGGTCCGCCGCAAGCGGCACGTCCGCATTCATGGTCTCGCGGATTGGCTTGCCGTTATCCAGCATTTCAATCTGCGCAAGACGCTCCCGGTTTTCATCGATAACCTCCGCGACCCGGAACAGTATTTTCTGCCGTTCCTCCGGGCTTACGTCCTTCCATGTTTCCCATGCGCGCCATGCTGCGGCTACCGCATCATCAACATCCTGTTTGGTCGCTTCCGCGCATGTCGCCAACTTTTCCCCGTTGGCCGGGCAAAACGTGTCGAAGGTTCCGCCGTCGCTTGCCTGCGTCCACCTTCCATCAATAAATAATCCATATCTTTCATCTGCAACCTGCTTCATTTTATTCGCTTCCTTTCCAGGGGTTTTGGGACACTTGGGATATTTAACATATACCTGCTTCATTCTTAAACCGCGAAAGGAAAAGAAACATTAAAAAAGCGCGGAAACCGCGCTTTTTTGTGATTTGCTTTTATCAGCCGCCCATCACCATGACCATAACCGCCTTTTGTGCATGCAGGCGGTTTTCCGCCTCGTCGAAAATCTCCTGCGCATGCGCCTCGAAAACCTCGGCAGTAATTTCTTCCCCGCGATGCGCGGGCAGGCAATGCTGCACCATCGCATCCGGCTTCGCAACCGCCATGACGTCCTGGTTGATCTGGATTCCCTGGAATGCTTTCTGCCGCTCTTTTACCTGGGCTTCGTGCCCCATGGACGCCCATACGTCCGTAAACAGTACATCCGCATCCTTCGCCGCGGCATAGATATCCCCCGAGATTGAGAACCTCGGATTGCCTTTCGCAAATTCCATGACGGACGGATCGGGCCAATAGTTTTCCGGAATTGCACACGCAACCTCCATCCCGACCGTAAGCCCGCCCACAATCAGCGAATTTGCCATGTTGTTTCCATCGCCGATATAGGCCATCTTAAGCCCGTCGAAGCTCTTTTTGTATTCACGGATTGTCAGCAAATCTGCCAGCACCTGGCACGGATGCGCATAATCCGTAAGGCCGTTGATAACCGGGATACTGCCGTATTTTGCAAGGTCCTCCACCTCCTGCTGCGCGTAGGTGCGGATCATAATTCCGTCAAGGTAGCGCGACAGTACGCGTGCCGTATCTTCAACCGGCTCTCCCCTTCCAATCTGAAGGTCGTTCGAGGACAGGAACAGCGGATATCCGCCAAGCTGGTACATTCCCACTTCAAAGGAAACCCGCGTCCGCGTCGAGGATTTCTGGAAAATCATTCCCAGGGTTTTCCCTGCAAGAAGCGGGTGCTTAATTCCCTGCTTATTTTCCGCTTTCAGTTTGTCCGCCAGGTCTAATATTTCATTGATCTGGTCTTTATCAAGGTCGCTCATTTTGAGTAAATGCTTCATAATTTTCCCTCATTTCCAATTCGATGGCATAATTATACATCAAAATGAATATTTATGCAAATTATTTTTTACCGTTCCGCCTGCTGCTCGCAATAAGCGCAGCGGTAGATACCACGCTCCGCATCCGTAAGGTTGAACACATGCGGGAGCTCCTGTTCCACCGATGTGATGCACCGCGGATTCTTGCACTTCACGATATTCACGACACGTTTTGGAAGCGTGAGGTTCATTTTTTCAATAATCTTCCCCCCGTCAATGATGTTCACCGTGATATTCGGATCGATGAAGCCAAGCATTTCAAGGTCCGTTTCGATTTCGTTTTCAATTTTGATGATATCCTTTTTGCCCATACGGTTGCTTTTAACATTTTTGATGATCGCAACCGCGCAATCGAGCTTATCAAGTCCCAGATAATTATAGATGCTCATGGCTTTCCCGGCCTTGATGTGGTCGATCACCACGCCTCTTTCCACACTGTCAATACTTAACATTACGCATTTACCCCCAGCATTGTCATGATAAGAGCCATTCTGACATATTTCCCGAACAGGGCCTGTTTGAAATAGACCGCGCGCGGGTCCTTGTCCACTTCCACGGAAATTTCATTTACCCTCGGCAGCGGATGCATGACGATCATGTCGTCTTTTGCGAGCTTCATTTTTTCCGCATCGAGGATATAGCTGTCGCGCAGGCGGATATAATCTTCCTCGTTGAAGAAGCGTTCCCGCTGGACGCGCGTCATATAGAGGATATCCAGGTCGGAAATAATTTCTTCCAGCCGTTCGTACTGCACATAGGTGACGTTTTCGTTATTTTTGAGCACATCCTCCTTGACGTAGCGCGGCACCTTCAGTTCCTTGGGCGAGATGAACACAAACTTAATATTTGAATACCGGGAGAGCGCCCGGATCAGCGAATGCACCGTGCGGCCGAATTTAAGGTCCCCGCACATGCCGATCGTCAGGTGATCGAGCCGCCCTTTGAGGGAGCGGATCGTGAGCAGGTCGGTAAGCGTCTGCGTCGGATGCTGGTGGCCGCCGTCGCCCGCGTTGATAATCGGGATATCGACGTTTTGTGAAGCGACCGTCGCGGCGCCTTCCTTGGGATGGCGCATCGCAATAATGTCGGCATAGCATTCAACCGTGCGCACCGTATCCGCAACGCTTTCACCCTTGGAAGCCGAGCTGTTGTCCGCCCCTGCAAAACCGATCACATCTCCGCCAAGCTCGTGCATTGCCGCTTCGAAACTCAGGCGTGTACGGGTTGAAGGCTCAAAAAAAAGTGTAGCCAGCTTTTTATGCCTGCACACTTCCTGATACCTTTCCGGGTTTGCAATAATGTTGTCCGCAAGGTCGAGAAGCTCGTCGATCTCGCCGACCGATATGTCCATTGGGTCCAGTAAATGTTTCATCAGGTTCCTCCTGTTTTGTCGATTTCATACATAATCCGCACACGCGGCTTCCCCCCCGAAGGTACAAAAAAATGTCTCCCCTGTGACAGAAAGACATTGCGATTGCACGAAAAAATAAATGTGTAAAACCTTATCAGCCTCTCTGTACCAATTTAAAGGTTCTTTTATGTATCCTCAATTATTCTACTACACAAGAAAGCGAATGGCAAGAGGAGAATTTTCATGTTTCCATATGGAAAAAAGCGTCCATTATTAAACCAGAACGATTGATTTCGGGAAAGGAAGTGAAACAAATGTCACACAGTATGGCGGCAAAATTTATCGCACTCTCGGCAGTTATTATCGTAGGCCTCGCAATGATCTTTGTGACGCTCCCGAATACTCCGCTTCCCGTACGAAACCTGGCGGAAAGCCTTACGGCGTCAACAGAGACCCAAGCCGAAACGGTATCAGCCTCAATTAACTGATTTTTCTCCTTTCAAATGATAAAAGGGCACGGATTTATTCCGTGTCCTCTTTGCTTTTCCCGCCCTTCAGCACCACGCTGCGGTATGGGTAAGGAATCTCTATCCCGTGACGGTCAAACTCTTTTTTGACCGAATAGCGCAAATCGGACAGGATCGGGAAGCTGGAAGAGGTATCCGGCGTCCATACAAACGCCCGCAGCTGGATTGCCGACTCCCCGAGATTCTGTACGCGCACCGTGACCGCCGGAACCCCGTTTTTCTTTTCTTTCTCCGTGCGCACGTCGAGCGTTCCTGCGTGGGCCTTAACAATATCCGAAAGAAGCTTCATTGCAAGGTCGATATCGCTGTCATAGGAAATTCCCACATCAAGGAAGCTGCATACGTTTGACTGTTCCACAATATGAGACGCGCGGATCATATCTTTGTCAATGATGCTGTTCGGGATTACAATGCTCTTGTTCGAGGCATCGAGAATTGTCGTATGGCGCAGGCCGATGTCCTTTACCACACCCATGACCGGCGGTGTAACATTCAGGATTTCAATGAACTCTCCCACCTCAAACGGTTTTGCCGCGCTGATCGATATGCCGCTGAACACATTCCCAAGCGTCTGCTGCGCCGCAAGGCCAATCACGATCCCGGCGATTCCCGAGCTTGCAAGAAGGCCGGCCCCGAGGTTGCCCAGCGGCTTAATCGTCGCGAGCACGCATAAAACCGCAATGATAATAATCGCCACATAAATCAGCCGGTAAAAAATCCGCGCGTTGCCCGTCAGCTTTCGCGCGAGGAAATGCTGGATCAATTTAATGATGATAAAAGCAATCACGGCCACAATCGCCGCATAAATAACGGTGTTCAAAAGCCCGCCGAGGGCAAAGGTCTCTTTCTCCCATGTGGTGTATGAGTCCACGGCGTTTTGCGCGATATCGGTTACCGTTTGATCCGCCAGAAGGCCGATCCCTTTATCTGTTTGTATCATTTTACACTTCCCAAGCTAATATTTTGAACGACATATTAATACCCCAAAAATCCTTTTTCATTACATCATCGGCGCAAACACGCGCAGAATCGCCTGCATGAGGCGTATATACCACGGCCGCCGGTGCACCTCTTCATAGGATACTTCCCGGCATACCTCGAGCGTTTCCAGATAATCCTCTTTCAGCTGCCCGATGGTCTTCGTTCCATAGAGCCACACACCGCATTCATAATGCAGGAACAGGCTGCGGTAATCGAGGTTAATTGTGCCGATAATCCCGAATTCATCGTCGCATACAAAGGTTTTTGTATGGATAAAGCCCGGCGTATATTCATAAATCCTGACGCCCGCCTTCAAAAGCTCCTCGTAATGCGCCCTCGTAAGCAGGAATACCATCTTTTTATCCGGAATATGGGGCGTGGTAATACGTACGTCCACCCCGCTTTTCGCCGCGTTTTCAAGGGCGGTCATGAATTCATTGTCCAGGATCAGGTAGGGCGTATTGATATAAAGATACCGCTTTGCCCTGCCGAGCATATTCATGTAGGTATTTTCACTGACGTATTCGTCGTCCATCGGATCATCCGTAAACGGCTGGACATATCCGTCCGACTCGATTCCCTCGAGCTCCTGCGGCTTTGGCCGGAACACGGAATAGTCGCCGTCCTCCTGCATCATAAAATTCCATGCCTGCAGGAACATCACGGCAAAGGCCCATGCGCCCGCGCCCCTGAGCATCACCGCGCCGTCCTTCCAGTGGCCGAAACGCTCGATTGCATTGATATATTCGTCGGCAAGGTTCGCCCCGCTGCAAAACGCCGTATGCCCGTCTATTACAGTGACCTTTCGATGGTTTCGGTTATTGAAAATCGAGGAAAGCTCGGGCCGGAGCGGGTTAAACGTCGTGGCCTTAATTCCCATTTCACGCAGCCGCTTGAAATAGCGGAACGGAAGCGTGCGCGCACAGCCCATGTCGTCGTACATAAAGCGCACGTCCACTCCTTCGGCCGCCTTGCGCTGCAAAATTTCCAGCACGCTGTCCCACATGACGCCTTTTTCCACAATAAAATACTCCATGAAAATATAGCGCTCCGCCTTTTCAAGCTCTGTTTTCAGCCGCTCGAAAAAGGCTTCCCCGCTGGAAAAATATTCCGATTCCGTTTTATCATAAACGGGAAACATGCTTGCCCGGCGTATATAGTCCGTCTGGCGCAGCGCATCAAGGTTTTTCTCTTCAAGCTCGTGCGTCACGCGGCGGTCCTGCCCCAGGAGCGGCATTGATTTTTTGATCTCCGCCTCCGCTTTCCGTCGCAGCCTCCTTGTCAGCTGGCGCTGGCTGAAAAAGATATACATCAACACGCCGAACACGGGCAGCACCAGGATCACAATGATCCAGGCGAGCTTGTAAGACGGGTTTTGCCGCTTATTTACAATGTAAAGCGTCATCACAAGACCTGCCACCCAGAAAATTGTCCGGATAACCTGTGACTGGTCGTCAAAATACAAAAAAAGGCTGATGATAATCCATGCCTGGATGCCGATCAAGGCAAATACGATAAACATCCGGCTGATGAAGAAACTGAAAAATTTTTTCATATAATACTCCCGCGGGTTTGCCCCAGCTATCATTTTACGTTAAAACAAATTTTTACGCAATAAACAAAAAACGCGCACAAAGGAGCGGTGAAGTAAAAAAACATAGTGTAGTGAATCGGTATAGCATAAGAAGTCTATGCCGATTTTCTTTTTGCCTGCTCGATTGCTTTGTCAAAATCAAATGGCCCGATGAAGTTATATACAATGTGGATTTCCCGTGTATCAGACGTCCTGTCACACGCGGAAATATAAATCTTATGGATAAATTCCCGCAGTATCGTTGCGTCCACCTGCTTCAAATCGGTATATTTCTTTACCATAGCAATAAAGTTCTTGACATTGACCTTTTGCTTTTCTCCCTGCTGTATGTCCTTACGAAGCGTTTCTGATTGCATTTTCAGTTCTTCCTGTTCGCGCTCATATTCACGGGACAGCTTCAGGAACCGCTCGTCCGTCAGTTTTCCCATAACATTATCTTCATACAGCCTGCGGAAGATCGTGTCCAGCTCAGCCCTCCGCTTTTCCGCCTGCTCAAGCATATCCTGTTTTTTCGCCAACATATGGCTTTGCTCCCTTGTTTCCAGCTCCGCCGCTTCCCGGATAAAATCATTTTCATACCGGGAAACATATTGTATCGCTTCCCGCAGATTCCTCAAAACGATTTCTTCCAATATTACGTGGCGGATCGTGTGCGTGGAACACAGCGCTCGATCTTTGCGGTATGTGGAGCAGAGATAATATTCCTGCCGTTTTTCAAAATGATTTGCGCGGCAAAGGTACATCCTGCCCCCGCAGTCCATACAGTAGAGCAGCCCGGAGAACATCCCCATTTCTCCCATCCGCGTAGGCCGTTTGCGTTCCTTGCGGATATTCTGCACGGCCATAAACACGCTTTCCTCAATGATCGGCTCCTGTGTGTTTTCAAACACCGCCCACTCGCTCGGATCAGTCCACAGCTTTTTTTTGCTCTTGTAAGACTTTTTGCAGGTCTTGAAATTCACCGTATGCCCCAGATATTCGATCCGGGATAACATTCTGGAAACTGCTTCGTTATTCCAGCGGTATACATCCTGCGGCGGCTTTGTAGTCGGTTTTTTGCCTTTGGACACAGCGTAAGCCGCAGGACATAGGACACGGTTTTCATGCAGCCACTTAGCGATCTGCGTCGGGCCTAATCCACCGATACAGAGGGAAAAAACCTTCTGTACCACGGCGGCGGCTTCCTCGTCAATGATCCACTTCTTTTCATCCTCCGGGCTTTTCCTGTATCCATAGGGCGGGTTTGTGCAAAGGTGTTCGCCTGCATTCCCTTTGGATTTCCACGTTGCCCGTATTTTCTTTGACGTGTCCCTTGCGTACATCTCATTGAATATGTTGCGTATGGCGGTAAATTCGTTGTCGCCCCGTGTGCTGTCCACTCCGTCGTTGACAGCGATAAAATGTACGCCTAACTCTTGAAACAGGACGTCCGTATACATTCCCACTTGCAGATAATCCCTCCCAAACCGGGACATATCTTTAACGATTACGCGAACGATCCTGCCCGCCTTGATATCCGCAAGCATTTTCTGAAAGCCCGGACGGTTGAAATTCGTCCCGGTATACCCGTCGTCCTCATAATGCCGGATATTCGTGTAGCCGTGGTCGCGGCAATAACGCTCCAATATCTTTTTCTGGTTGCTGATACTGTTGCTTTCGCCTTCCGTGCCGTCATCCTGCGACAGGCGCGCATACAACGCGGTCAGCCCGGTGTATTCCACAGGCTGCCCTGCGGGTTCCTGTGCGAACAGTTCTAAAATACTTTCGCGTGCTTCTGCGGAAAGCGGACTTGCTTCACCAATTCTTTGAAAGGACGTTACGGGGGTTGTCATTTCAAGCCGCCCCCTTCCATCATGCAGGACAGCAAGAGAAAGGAATCTACCGTTATGTTTTCGTCAATCACGGTAATATCCACATCATATTTTCCCGCCAAATGGAAGAATTCCATCATGCCTGATATATTCCGCGCAATTCGGGCTGTGTCCGTTACGACGATCCTGCTAATCTTTCTGTCCCGTATACCGGCTATCATTCCGGACATTGCCGGGCGGTCAAGCGTTATGCCGCTTACCCTAGTGTCCACATAAAGGAGATAGCTTTTGAGCCTGCTTTCTCTTGCATAGCAAAGAAGTTTTTGCATTTGATTGTCAAGGTGCGGTTCTATACTTTGGTGCGCTGTACGGTAGTATAACGCTATCGTTTTGTCCGTATTTTGTTTCATGATCTGCCTCCAATTCCGGCAGCCGGACAAACGGGAACCATATATACAGAACTTATACATATATTATATGACATATCCCGCCTGCCGTCCATGATGCCGTAACTTCCTCAAAAAGGTTACGCCTGCTTTGCTTTCTGCATTTCGCCCCTGATCAGGCGGCGTACTTTTTTGACCGCATCCTCGGCAGATCCTGACTTGACGGAAGCCTTTACGATATATGTCGTACCTCCGATATTGTATTTACGTACTACTGTATTCTCATTTTGGTTTTTCATAAGCGAAAATTCCTTTCCTGTTTCACGATCCACATAAAAGGAAAGGACAGCGTATACCGTCCGTTTCGCTTTGTTTTGCACTCCGGGCCAAGTTGGCCCGAAGCTCCTTAAAAAAGTCCCTCTATATATCAGGACATTTTTTGAGGATTTCGGTCCCCTGATGGCTAAAATTTTTTCAAAAATTTTCCCATCGCCCGTAATCCATAGCGGATAGACTTGCGCAGATTGCGTTCTCCGATGCCTTCCATCCGGGCAAGCTCCCGAATGCTGACGCCGATTATATAATGGGCTTCAATCCTCCTTGACTGAATCTCCGGCAGGGCGTTCAGCGCACGACAGAGGTTACAAAACATCTCCTTAAATTCCAAGACTTCATGCGGAGATTTGGCCGCAAATGCTACCCGCATTTCAATTCCATCATCAGCGTCGAGGGAATACTGTGCCTTATAGCGACGGATGCGCCGTTCGCTGGATTCTTCATGCCGCTTACAGATCAACATTTCCTCCGCGATCTCGTCCGGCACTTCCACATATTCATCGTGCGTATACCACGGATAAAAATCTTTCAAGTTGATTCTCATCATTATATTTACCTCCATTCGATTTCGAGCTTAAATTGTGAAATCATATATCGAATGGGATAGGGTGGAGATCGACAATGAGATTGTATGTATATTACCTCGGGCCAAGTTGGCCCGAGGTCCCATGATATGGAAACTTGATGCAGCCCTTCAAAAACTTTTCCGTAAAATCTTTTAGATGTCAAAAAAACGCAATAACCGGTCTTAGATCAAGACCTGTTTTGCGCCTTTCCGATTAGCATTTAGCTTTACTTGTGTAATGTATGTCAAGGGCGGGTGATAACTCTTAAATGGATAAAGCATGGAATATAATAGACGGCGTAAGCAATGCGCCAAACGGCAATTGCCCCGCCAATCACACCTCCAATAATGATATTTAACGCAAACACTCCTACTGTGCCACCGATTCCATAACCGTGTGGCACAAACCACACAAACATCTTTTGTAAACCAAATGGAATCCCCAATATAATCCATGCAAGCAGATAATTTATTTTGTCGTTCTGTACAAACAATGGCTTACACAGAAAATACAACAGAGCAAGGATAAGAAGAGGAAATATTGAATTCTCAAATAATGTAAAAAATCCGGGTCTTGCAATCTTCGCCATTACAACTCCCTCCTATCAGGAATTGATTTCAATTATGGAAACGTTTCATTCATTCCTCTTGAAACACCGCCTTTCTAGCTCATCAATATTACTTTCTATGTAAAATTCTTTCTTAATAAGGCTGACCTCATAGACCAATGGATTCAGTTTTTCCCAATCATATAATTCTTTGCTCAGCTTTTTCCAGCGTTCGTAAGCATCACAAAAGCCCTTATGCACGACTTCTTCTGCCTCTTTACGCACAGCCAATGCCTCTGCAAGATTCTCATAGTTTCCTAAATAGTACTTCTTCCTCTTGAACCCTATATGTACTTGGTAACGTCCGTGTCGTGTTATTGTGATGCCACGATATCCGCTTTTGCTGTCAGATCGTGTATTTTTCCGGAATTTCAACAACTCATAACTTGTCCCGTCTATGAAGCTTACCAGCCTACCCATTTCTTTATTGATCTCAGCTTTCCTACAGCCACAGCTTACAGTATTGCCTGAAACCAGAGAATCCTCTGTCACGAGGCACTTTTTTCCGCAATCACAGATACATTTCCACTTGACCGATCCTTTCTTATCTCTGTGTTTAGTCGCTTCTAAAGCCAGAAGTCGTCCAAATTTATGTCCAGATATGTCTTTGTATTTTTTATCGTTCAATCCACGGATACATCCGCAGCTTTTTTGTCCTGCTTTTAAATCGCGTGCGGTATATATTTTTTCTCTGCCGCAGTCACACCGGCACAGCCAACATACCTTTCCATTTTTGTTTTCCGCGCGCGTTAGAACCGTCAATTTTCCAAACCGTCTGCCTTTCAAATTCTCTGCACGCTGGCCATTTTTCGCCGTTTTCTTCGGAATACATCCGCAGTTTGTAACCGTGCCTCTCGACAGCCACTTGGTATTGACGATGGTTTCGTTACCGCAGTCGCAACGGCACAACCATTTAGCATAGCCCTTTGTCCCGTCTTCAACACGGTGCAGGGCAGTCAGTTTTCCAAATCTCTGTCCTGCGATTTTAAGATATCTACCCATTGTTCAATCCGTTTTGTTTACTGCAATTCACCGTTGCTCAAAGCCGACTGGTTGATTGGATAATGTTCATGCTCATGCCCCTTCCGCTGTCCAGCCGCTAATCATAAAGACGCTTTAGCCGTGGCGCGGTCTCTTTCAGACACGTAAGGAGATCAGGACAAAACGAGCCGCAATCTCCAGCGTTGATCATATTGATCGTATCCTGATATGGCAAAGCGTTTCTGTAAACACGTTTGCTCATCAGCGCATCGTAAACATCCGCCAACGCGGTTATGTGCGCCCAAAAAGGAATACTATCCCGTATGAGCCCAAAGGAATACCCCTCTCCGTTCCACCGTTCGTGGTGATACAGACAAATCTCCCTGCAAAACCTGTACATTTCCTCATCCTGCAGCACCTCTATATACCGCAGCTGTTCAAGCAGCTTTGCTCCTTTTTCACAATGTGTTTGCATGATTGCACGCTCTTCCGGCGTCAATTTCTCAGGCTTATGCAGAATACTATCCGGCATAGAAATCTTTCCAATGTCGTGAAGCATGGACGCCCTCGTAATTTTTACAATCTGTGCGCTGGATATCCTCGCTGCCCACGCGCAATGTCGTTTTGCCGATCCCAATAAGAGGTTCACTATGTCAGATATTCTGCGCAGATGCCCTCCTGTTTCCAAATCTCGGAATTCCATCATATCGCACAGGCATTGGAGCTGGCGTTCATACAGCCCTTGCAGTTTATCCATATTGGTAGTTTGCATCACTGCTCCCCCCCTGCCAACTATCTGAAGGTATCGCTTTACGGCGTCAGAGAAATATATGCTTATTGCTCGTTATACAGATACGGCCTTCTGGCCAGATTGAAGCCAACCGCATCCGTTACCACCACGCCGTTTTTCGAGGAAGAACAGTGGATGACCTCTTTCGGCGTACCGTCGCTGTTCACAGATAAAACAATCCCCACATGATTTGTCCCTTGGGCTGACGGAGTTTTGTAAAACAACAGATCTCCCGGCTGCACCTTGTTCCATGCAATGGCTTTTGAATTCAAATACTGGTTTGCCGTGCCATTGCCAACGTAGGGCAACGTGGATTTATCTCCCGCCGCGTTGATGAACGCCCACGAAACGAATCCCGAACAGTCCATCCCCATCGGACGCGCCGTGCCATAAGTTGAACTACCTATGTCGGTTACCCTCCGCATTTCGCCCCAACGGTCATCCCAGCCAACATAGTAACTTTTACCGCCCCAGAAATACTCGACTTTTCCTTCAAGGGCCAGCGCAGCCGTGAGTACCGCTCTGCGTTCAGATGAGATGCCGGCAGGCAACCGTTCCTCTATTGCAGTAAATTCCTCATCCGTAAGAGCAGTGAGGATACTGCCTTCAAGAAGCTCATTTATTTTTGCCTTATTGCTTTCCGTTATGAGCGCCTGCGCCTGTTCCGCTTGTGTGCCGCTCATTTTGAGAACGTCCGTCGCTTCGGAAATACCAAGCCGCCGGACGCTTATGGTCTCGCCCTTGGTGTTGGAAACCCCCACCACCTGCGTCATGCTCCAATAAACGTTCCTCAATATCTCCGCATCTTCTTTCGTCTCTATCGTCAAGCCATAGGGAAAGTCCTCCGTCTGTCCGCTCAGTGCTGCATACGCCGCGAATACAGCGCAAAGATTCTTCGGATCTTCCCGTATCCTTCCGCTATTGGTAATTCCCACAACATCCATGACTTGCGCAATATGCCCCGCAAGGGCTATATCCAGCGTCTTGCACTCGGAAGCCGCAAGCAGATTTCCCTTAATATATTTTTGTCCGCTGCCCGCCCAGCCGGGAGGATATTCCCAATCGGTAGTATCGCCCTCCTCCGGATCCTCAATGGCAGGGTCTTCTTCCTCGATCGGATCAATCTCTACTGTGCGTACTTCTATCATAACATCCGCTTCCGGAACAAACTCCGCAAGCTGGCTGGCCGAATACGCTTCTGCGTCGATGATATATGCTTCGAGTTTGTACCCTTCAGGAAGCGACAGTAAAGGGATATTTTCTACGCCTATCGCTTCTCCTTTCGCTACTGTTGCTTCTGTGAAGGATAATTCGCCCTTATCGTCTGCGTGCAGAGAATAAACCAAAAGATATGTTTCTGTCTCGGGCGCTTCGCTCAGCGTTGGCTTCGGCGTTTGGCCCGGCGCAGGAAAAGCCTCAGAACTTTCGTGCGGCTCCGGCTGCTGTGGTATTTCCGTTTCAGGTTCCGGCAGTATTGTTGCTTCCAGCGTTTCGTTTTCTACGAATGCTTCTTTTGCTTCATAGAGTGGGCAGCCTTCCGCATGCGTATCCGCAGCGCAGCCGCAATGTGTCAGTTCATCAGGTTGTCCGTAAAGCGGACAACTCTCTTCGTGTTCTAATTGCCCACAGGTGCAGGCAGATAATGGACAGTTAGAGCCATGCACCGTTATCTTGCAGGTGCATTCCGGCTCCGCCGCGCCGACCACGACCAATGAAAGGAATACCCCCAACGCAAGAGCCGCGCATACCACCACGGATAACGTCCGTTTTCTTTTCATGTATTTGCCTCCTTCAGTTAGCCGATCCGTTCGGCATAGACTACATATCTCTGGTAATTATGCCGATAGGGATGGCAGGTAATCAGCGTCACCAAATCCCTACCCGGCTGTATCATGACTTCGCCCGTCTCGTCCGGGGCGATTACTTTCAGTTCACACACACGGTAGACAAGCGTTTCCCACGGATTGTGGATATATATCTCGTCCCCTATTCGCAGTTCCTCAATGTCGCGGAACATGGCTGCCCCATGATAGCCTCGGTGTCCCGCGATGACACAGTTCGTATTCTTGCCACCGATGGGCAAACTGGTTTCCGTCAAATGTACCGCGCCCAGTTTCATGTGCTTCTCAGTCGCGCCAAGATAAAGCGGCAACCTAACGTCCATACGGGGGATATGGATATATCCAATCATCTGATCGTCAAACCCCCATTGCGTCAGATCAAAGCTTTTCGACTGGTAGCTCCATGCATCCTTGAACTCCGCTTGTCCATTCCTGTACAGACTCTCATTGTACTTTTGCATTTCTCCATACAGCTCCGATAGATACGGCGCTTCTTCAGGCGTCTCATAGTTGATTGCTTCACCGGGCTGTGGCTCCTGCGATCCTGCCTGTTCCCACATTTCCTCCCGCCATTCATCAAACTGCATAGCGGATCGGTCCGCGTTTCTCGAGTAGAGCCATTGTTCTATATGGGGAAAAGAGATTACGCCAATCCCCAATACAATACACACTATCGATATGATGGTCACGATCCTGCGTCTTACCATTTTCCGATCTCCTGCCGCATACGCCTGATCCGTTCCTGTTTTTCCATCCTGCGCCGATGTATGTGCAGCGCGAAGATCACGACTGCGACCATCACGGCCGTAGCAATCACGGCCACGATCAGCACGATTCTGTCCTCATCTGTCCCCGAAGAAACCGGAGTGATCGCCTCTTTCTCTTCCGGGATATATTCTGTACGCACCCCGCGCACCAACAGCCGATGAGAATTGACGGCGTAGGGCGTACAGGTCAAAAGTGTACAGTAATCCATACCATCCACGCGCCGCAGATCATCCGTGTTTTCCGGCTCTATAACCTTTATCTGATCGACCCGGTACGCCAGCGTTTGGTTCAACACATGGACATAAAACAGGTCGTCTTTTCCCAGCTCAGTTAAATCCGTAAAAATCTTCGCGTGTGTCAGCCCGGTATGTCCGGTCAATACACTATGCGTTCCCTCTCCGCCTACGGGTATAGACGACCCCTCCAGATGTCCTACGCCTTTTTGCAGCACTTCGTCTGCCGTTCCGTGGTATATAGGTAAATTTACGGATATTTTCGGGATTTCCACATATCCCATTGTATCGTTCAGCTTCAAAACCTCGTTATAGTTATCCTGCATCGCCATTCCGGTGCCTTCCAGAAACGGATCGTGCACAGGCTGACCGGACAGACTCTCGTTGTATCTGACCGCTTCGTCCCATGCCGCTTGGATCGCTTGTTCATCCTCGTTTGCAACGGCTTCCTCATATGTTGCGATTGCATAAGAACCGTTTTTTTCAGACAGGTAATTGCTGATAGTCGGGTACGCCAGTACGCCCAAACCCGCCAGCATGATAAAGATAATAATAACGCTTCGTTTCATCCTGCCCTACTTTCCATTTATAATAGCAGGGGAGAGGAGCTTCCTCTCCCCTGCGCCTTACAATCTTCGGATCGTTTTCCCTTATTTTGCCGATTGTTTCTTCTTTTTCGAGGTGGCGATCAAAATAACGGCAATCCCTATGATCGCGATCCCGCCGACCGTAAACAGGATTGTCCCCATGCCGCCTGTCTTGGGCAATGTGAACTTGTTTGTATCCTTTACGGTTGAGGCGATCGTGTAGCTGTTCGTTTCCGTAGAGTTCGTCTCGGAAAATGTAACGGTAATGGGTGCGTCCAGTAAGTTGTAACCTGTGGGCGCCTTTGTTTCAACAATATAATACGATAAATATGTCTTGTTCTCTGTGCCGTCCGGTAAAAACGTTGAGGTGTAATCTTTGAGCCCGTCAAAGCTGGCAATACCGGTCGTCACTGCGCTCGTCGCAATCCACGGCTGTGCGGACGCATAGTCCGGGTCGCCCTGGTCTACGATGCCATTTGGCCTCGTCGGATGAGACGAAGGCAGTTTTTTCAAATACACTCCATTTTGCGCGTTAGCAAGGCTGGACGATATTTGGAACTCTGCTCCGGCCAGTTTCGCCGCTGTGGAAGCATCTTCCTTTGTAAGATCGACCGAAGCAGTGTGTACCTTCACGGGATCGCTTTCTTTGCTCTTATCCTCTCCGAATTTGTTGGTAAAATCTACCTGCGCCTTATTCTCCACCGTCTGGTTCGGCTTGGATAGAATTCCTTCGTTGACAACCGTATCAAATTTGATGGACAGGAACTTGTATCCATTGTCATGCAACAATTTTCGGCCGGTTGCGTTCATTGCGACTGTAAAGCTTCCGGACACTGTGTAATTGGAAGAGGGAATCAGAACGCCTACACCCGTTTTTGTGGTGAGCCCGTACACTTTAATGCTTGCCGCGTTCAGCGTCAGCGCGGAATCCAGCGTATCTGTCACGCTGTATTTGATTTTTGCGTCCTCTGTCGGAATCGTGGAATAGATTCCGGTTGGAATGGACGAAATAATCTCAAAACTCATTGTGCTGCCGATTGCAACCGACGTAGTGGTCGTAGGTTTCTTTTCAACCGAAATATCTTCATTTTTGGGGTAAACGTGTACGTTTTGAATCCAGCCTTCACCATTCGGGTTGGTCATGGGAACGGCAACCACAAACGGATCTGCCGGGGAAGCAACCAGCGCGCTGGTCTGCTCTACCACCAGATAATATCCTTGTGGCAGGTTGCTCGCTGTCGCTTCGCCCGCAGGGTTTTCAAGTGTACCGCCTGCCGTGGTAATACTGGGCGTTGCCGCAGCCGCAACAGTAAAGCTCGCGCCCGCACCGTCTGTCAACGTCGTTCCCGAAAGCGTGTAAGGGCCCTCCCCCGGAAGCGCGCCGGTAGCAGGGTTAGGCGTTATTTTATACAAATTAAACGTAATACCGTTCAACGGCTTGGCCGAGGCAGGTACCGCCGGGTTCGTGCCGGTTCCCGCCGGGTTGCCGTCGTTGGGCAGAGCGGCTTGCGACACGTCATCCATAATATACTTATGTATGGTCAGATTTCCCGTTGCCGGAGGCAACGCGGTGTTGTCCGCAAGCGCCACGGTCGAGAACATGGCTAGGATCATCAGCACCACGACCAGCATCACACCAATTTTTACAGATTTCTGTTTCATAAGTTCTCTCCTTATCTCAATGATTGTTATTTTTTATATCATCAGCGGCGCGCAACACGTCCGCTGTTGCAGCGTGTATTATTTCTTCTTTTTTCTTTTATTTATCACCAGAAGGGCAACCGCCACACCCACCAGTGCAATGCCGCCGATCGTAAAGAGGATCGTTCCCATACCCCCTGTTGCCGGGAAGGTCATTTTCGGGTAATTCGGCAGTTTAAGAATCGTTACCCCTCCCGATGTTTCGGTTGCAAAGGCCGGCGGCGTTTCGCCCCGCGCTTTGATCGTTACAGTTCCCGCTACCGCATCAACCTGTATCAGCCACTGGCCGGCAGGAAGCTGGCAGCCGGGCCTTGTGCTTGTCTCAGCTAGCATATAATCCCCGCTTGAAAGCTTTTCAAACAGCACTTTTCCATTCGCATCCGTTGTCGCAGTCAGGACGCTGCTTCCCTCCACGGCCCAGCAGTTCCCGGCTTCGTTGTTGGCAATCTCAGAGTGATTGTCCTCTCCTGGAATAGGGTGCCCTCCCGCGTCTATCTTGTGGTAGTGGTTGCAGGCGGCAGGATCCACCAGCCCGCCGCAGTACGCGTTGTGGGTATGGGTACAGCGATATAACTGGAAGGTCGCTTCTCCCTCGCCAAAGGCATTGCCGTCCTTATCTGTTTTGATAAATTCAAAATCCATTCCGCTCCGCACCCACAGGGTGATTTCCGTATTGAATTGTATGTCGTTGATATATGCCAAAGCTGCGGCAGGTATCCCTGTCGGATCGTTGGTTCCGCCCGTCGCCGATGTGGTTTCATCCGACGGCACGTTTGCAAGTTTGTTGAACCGCAGGTACAGCGCTCCATTCGCATCTTGCGCCACTGTATAGGTCACATTTACCGTTTCCTGCTTAATGACCTCACGGTTCGCCTGCTGCGCCGAATCGTACTCCTTATCGTAATAATAATATTTTACGGGAATGGTAAGGGTATCTCCCGCTTGCAGGTCGCCCGCGATCGTCGCCGTTCCCATGAGGGTTTTATTCGTGTCGTTGGCGTACAAGTCTACCTGCGTCTTTACGACCAGAATATCCCCGTTCAGTTTTTTCCACGCCGCCGCCACGTTTTTTGTATAGCCGATATCCAGTGTTTCAGCGTGCGTGGCTGTACCCGTGGTCAGCGTATATCCCGGCTGTCCCAACGCGTTGTCTATCCCCGTCCCGATATACAGGCTGCTGGCATTAACTGGGTCTGTTTTCAATCCCGCCTGCATGGACAACACATCCAGTTTCAGGTCATATTCGCCCGGCTCAATGGTGATGATCTTATAGTCCGTGGCATATCTGCCGTCCGAAAGCATCCAATAATATGCAACGATATATTTCCTTTGTATACTGGTGTCCGGGTAAAGCGGTAACTCGCCGTTCCAGCGCTGCTCGTCCAGCGTCAGCCCGTTGCCCGTGCCCACACCTGTTACTTTGACTGAAATATCCGGCACAAGCTTGTTTGTGCCTTCCACATACCCGTATTGATTGGCCGTATCCTGCACATAGCTTCCGTCTGCGTTCTGTTTTGCACGCCATACCTCCGTATACAGCCATGCATCCCGCGAAGCTGAAAAATTTGTTTCCATATGGGTTGTAGGTACAGCCCAAAACTTTTTACTGGCCGGATAGCCGCCCTGTTTGCTGGTCGACCAGATCTCACTGTCGTCCAAACCCACAACAAGGTTATCTGTAAGGGTATCCATCATAGTCAGTACAACGTCCGGGCGATGATCGTAGGTTTCGCCGTTATGCGACGTATGATTGGTGCCCGCTTCGATACCCATATACCCGATCAGCCGGATGGGGCGCGATCCTGTCTGCCCCCCGCTCGTTGCCGAAATGCGGTACCAATCCATCCCCGGATTCTCCGTTGTTCCTGTTTTTGCCGTGTTGTCGATCACCACCGTATTCGTGACCGGCGTTGTTCCCGACATACTGGGCGCGCCGCTGCCCACCATATGGGCGTAACTTGCATTTGGCGTTGCCGTAAACGGCGATGTGATCTCGCGCACCGTATCGTATGTATATTCATTTCCCTTGTGATCCGGCTTTCCCGTCGACGCCAGCGTCCGATCGTAACTCACCTTGTTCACTGTACGCACGCCGTTGTCATCCCAGTCATAACCTTCGCTCCAGGTGTTAAGCATGACCGTAGAAGTGGACGCAAGGGAACATGCCCGCACTAAATTGGCTTCTGCTGCGTTATACCAGTCGCCAGTTGCCGCCGATGCAAATTTGTTTAACTGTGGATAATGATTCGCGGTGTATACCCATTGGGTATTATCTGAAAAGCCCGTAAATCCCAGCGTCCCCGCGCCAGCCGCCGTAGGATCGTCCGTTAAACCGTTGATTCTCTGCCCTCCACTGGTTTGCGACGCTGTAGTAAGGACGCCAGTTACGCCGGGCCATGCATTTGTAACGCCTGTGGCAACTTCACGCATGGCCGTTGTCTGTTTATCGTAGTAACAATTCGTTGCCTGTAAGCCGTTTGCCCTTGGGATATATCCCGCAAATCCGCCTGTATAAAACGGAGCAGATGCGGCTTGGTTAATATCTGTGGTAAAGTTGCCCACTTCACCGGCCGCATAGCAATCACGTACTGTCACCGGGGTGTTGTAAGTGCCCCACTCTAATGTCGTTCCGACGAAACCGCCGAGACGTTTCGCCTCACTTCGCAATCCAACAAGCATCGTACTATAACAATTTGTAATGATAGACGGTCTATCCGAGATTGGTGCTGTGCCAAAAAAGCCATAGATATCGGCGAACCCTTCCATCTTTCCAGAAGCGTAACAGTTGTCGATAATAGATTCATAAGATACGCTTGCAAATGTTGCCAACTGAACGGTTCCATAGAATTCAATATTGCTTACAAAGCATTCCCGGGCCCCCAATCCGCCGACAATGCCTGCACAGGAAGCAAATCCACCCGAATGGCCTCCTGTTGAGCAGACGAGATTGTTGACTGAATACGAATTTTTTACGTTTGATACTGCGCCAAATATAGAGGTAACATGGTCATATGCATAAATATATGACTCCGCCGTAACACAATTTGTGAACACCCATTCATTAGTTGCAGATGGCTGAACGTTATATGGAAAGACCTGTAATGTTCCATAAAGCAGACCTGTATATGTTCTCAACATTTTCCCTGAGGTCATTCTTGTATTTTTAAAAATAGAGCAAGAACTCGTTATGTCCGCAGTATTTATGATTTTGGGTGAATGAAAAGTACAATAATTATATTGGCTGACTGCATTGGGGTCACTGGGAGTCGCGTAAATAAACCCGGAACGATTCCCATTTGCCGTATTTGTAGAGCCGAGATTGAAAAAACCCACATTGCTTCCATTCAAAATCAATGCCTTGTTGCCTGTATTTATCTGCCCCCAGTTATACATATTCCCATTAAAATTTAGAGCTTTTTGGACCTTTATTGTTTGCCCTGAGGTAAAATTAAGCAACGCATAACGAAGTTGTTGAACAGAATACACATACCATATTCCGGACGTCGGCGACGGAATACAGTTTGGATTGCTAGCGGGAGTAATCGTTGCCGTTGGCGAAACTGAGGCAACGGTTCCATCCCAATTCCAATAAGCAGTCACGCTCGTCTCCGCTTGTGTTTTCCACGCAAATTTATTAAACGCTTTGTTAATCCAGAGCGTATTAACATAATCTTTCCAGCTTCCAGGAATTGTCATTGTAGACACGGTTGAGGTATAATCCATATTTCCGCTTGTCGGGGTTGCGGCTATCATGGCGTTATCTCCCGCAACATCGTTCGCGCCCCCGCCATTAATGGATAATAGTTCCATTTTGGCATCATAGCTGTTCCCGAATTTTTCACTACCTTCCACGATCTCAATTTTCCCAAGGGCAGGGTAAAGGACACCCGCTTCTACTTTGACCTGCTCTGCCGCAGCTCTGCTATCCGCCGATTCATCAGAGGGGAAACCATTTTCTGCTGCAGGAGACCCTGCCTCGCTTGATTTTCTATCAAGCGTATCGACATCAGTCTCATTTTCATAGGTGGTGACATTTTCTCCGTCAAGGGAAGAGGTCAATTCGGTCGGCTCACTGTTTGTCGTTTCTGCTGCTTCGGTTGCCTCCTGTGCCGCAACGATCCTTTCCGCATCATCTTTTCCCATTACAGATTTTTCACCTGTAGATAATTTAATAATCTCCACTGTGTCCCTTCCGTAAAGGGGACAGTCAGGGTTTGAGGGATCGTGAATATGGGTAAATCCGCCGGGAACCAATTCGGTATGTGTCCCTGTTACGTCTCCACTGCAGCAATCAATATCCTCCACTTCCATTTCCACCATCTCCCGACACATGCATTCGACGGGGGAATAGTGGACGCAATCCTCCTGATGTGCCCATGGAAAATTATCTGCGTCGATCGCTTCTCCATCGAGGCCACAGTGACAGTCATGATAGACCAGCCCGTTCTCCGCCTCTTCCGGTTTTTGTATTGGCTCCTCCGGCAGAGTATCTTCTGCATTCGTGTTATCGTGGTCATCGCGCTTGTGATCGTGGCCGCCGTTGTTTCCATATTGTTCTCCTACTGTAATTTTTGCAAACGGGCGGGCCTTACCATAAACATAACCGGAAAAAGAGGCGGTAAAAGTATACTCGCCCTCGCTATCCTTATCATAGTCTCCACCCTCCCATGTCACAGGAATATCCAATATTGCACCAGTGATGCTCCCCGCTTCATCACAGGCAAACCACATATTTTCGCTCCCGTCGATAGAACCATATACGCGATATGCCACTTCGCCCACTTTTTCGGGTTCGTCCTGGTCGGCATAATAAATAGAATAAATAGCTTTTTCACCCGCAGCATATATTTCCGCCACGTTCTTGGGAGCGACATAACCATAGTAGTAATAATCATAGTGCTCATATCCGTCGCTCATGTCCGCTTCTGGTTCTGCCTGCAAAAAAGCGCTTGTATCCACATCCTGTGGTAAAGAAACGACCGCACGCAGCGTTTCCGGCAGCTTTAAATCTTCCTTTGCCGTTCCTACTTCCACAACCTCGGTATACACAGGGTCATATCGCTCAAACCGCTCGATGTTTGTCGGCCATTCAATAGCTGCAATCGCCGGAACGATCAGCCCCGCAAGCATTAGCGCAGCCACAACTACCGACAATATTTTAATAGATATTTTTTTGCGGCCTGTTTCCATTCCCATTTCTCCTTTACCGTTTCTTTCTCAATACCACTTCGAGTCAAGTTGGCCCGAAGACATCATATATATCAAGCAAATCGTTATTGCTACTGAACCCCATTATCCGGCTTTAATCACCTGCGCCAGTGTCCCCGCATCGACCACGCCCCAACCATAGCTGGGATCGTAACCTTGCTCACCTTTATCCTGCACACTTTGCTTCAAAAGTTCTGTAAACGCCTCCGGCGTTATATCCGGCTGCCTCTGTTTGGCAAATGCCGCCAGCGCGGTTACCTGTGCCGCCGCATAGGACGCGCCGGCGCCGTTTCGTTCATAGCCGCCGTTAAAATCAAGGCTCACAATCTTTTCTCCTGGCGCCGTCACGAATACGCTCTCGTTATTTACCGCTGTTTCCAGCAGCTCTAAATCGGCAGACACTGCATCCACGCCGATCACGCCGTCGTATGCGGCAGGGTAATAGGGCGTTTCGCTGTCGCCGCCCGCCGCCGCAATGATAATCGAACCCTTGCTTATGGCATATTCCACGGCTTCCTTCAATGTATTATTTTCATTTGGGGTTCCCATCGAAATATTGATAACTGAACACTGATAAACATCTACCGCATCCCGAATGGCCTGCGCCACGTTGTCGATACCAATATGCGGCTCGCTGCCAAATACCTTTAGAATCACAATCTCGCTATCCGTCATGCCCGCGATTCCGGTTTCGTTGTCCCGCGTGGCGGCAAGCAGGCCTGTTATAAATGTTCCATGCCCGCGCACATCGGATATATCCGTTTGGTCTTCGTCCACATAGCTCTTGCCCCTTATTTTGCTCATATCTAAATCTTCATGTGCGTTAACGCCTGTATCAATAATTGCGATCTTTACGTCCCTGCCGGTAAGCCCTGCCCGCCACGCATCTTCTATATGAATGGAAGCAAGATTTCCCTGTTCCGCATATAACGGGTCGTTCGGCGGCAATTTGTTGAGTAAGACTGTTATCTGCGGATACAGGAGAAGCAGAACAACGGTTGCCACAATCAGCACGGCTATAACCGCAATCAGTATTTTAATCTTCCTGCCTTTCTTACTTTTCGTATCTTTCACGTGCGTTCCCTGATATTTTTTCAATTCCCAACCCTCAAAACCGCTATTACCTTTCCTTCGATCCCGCTTTTATTCACCGCGCCGTAATTGCGGCTGTCAAGAGAATTTTCCCGATGGTCGCCCATGCAGAAATACTCGTTTTCATTGAGCGTCAGCGGGTAATTCACTCCGACTTTGCTGTTTGTTTCTTCATATACGCATGGCTCAATGGCCACCTGCCCATCCACTATAAAGGCCCCCGCTTCGTCGTCTATCTCTACGGTCTGCCCCGGCAGGGCGCAAACCCGTTTCAGATAATCCTCTCGTGAATCCGTGTCGATCAGCACAATATCTCCCATATAGTACTCCGGAGCAAGACGGTAAAACAGCAGGATATCTCCTTCCTGAATGGCAGGGAGCATGGACTCCCCCTGCGCAATACCGATCCCGAATACAACCCCGAACAACAGGTATATAGCGGCTACGGCAATCACAGAGCGAATGCACAACGCCCATAGCCACTTTCTTCCGCTCACGCGTTCCAGTCGTTCGTCCACCGCCGCGCTGACGCCGCGCTGCTTTCTTCTCACCGTATCAATTCCTTAATACGGTCGCTGCTGCGATCGTTCTTTTTATCCAATCCGGCAAGACTTTCCTCCGCATGTGTAATCCGGTCAAGGATCGCTATCACGTCGTTTTTAACCGTTGCCAGAACCGGGGACGCCTCGTCCATCGTCATCTGTATCCTGCGCTCAGCCTGTTCCTTCTGTTGCCGCAGTTCCCGTAATTCAGTCCCAGCAGCGATACGCGCCCGCTCCCTGATCTGGTCTGCTTCTTTATGCGCAACATACACGATATCTTCCGCTCTGCGCCGGGCGTCATCCAGCAGCCTGCTTTCCTGTTCCCGCTTTTCTTCCTGCTCTCTCTCAAACTCCCTGTACTGGCTTAATAATTCTGTTCCCCGGTTTTTGCTCTGTTCCTGTTCCTCCGTCAGCTGTTTCTGCAGGATATCCGCGCGTTTCCGTGCATTTTCCATCTGTATGTATAGCTCGGAGCTGCGTTTTTTTTCAGCTTCAAACTGACGATCCACAGCAAGGCGCTGTACGTTCGCCTCTTTCGTTTTATTCTCCGATTCTTGCAGTTGGCGGCGTAAAAATTGTACGTCCACATTTGCCTGCGCCAGCTTCTTTTCCAGTTCCGCTCTGTTGACATTCGCTGCTTCCAATTGGCGCAGAACACTCTCTGTCTGCCCCGCGACCTGCTGCTCGCACATATCCTGGTACATCGAACAGATATCTTTTATGGCGTGCAGCACATCCTCTTCGTCGCAGCCTCCAAAAATCTTCTTTCGAAACTTCCTTTCTTTGATATATTGGTCTATTTTTTCATATGCCATCGCGCAGCCTCCTAACGTTATTCGGCGTCCAGATCACTCAGATGGATACTGGAAAAGTATTTCTCGGTCTGTTCCTGGTATGCTTCATATATTTTATGTAAGGCGCAGTATTCGGTTGCATTGCGGCTGCAAAAACCATCCGGCTCAAGGCACCGGTTAAACCTGATCGTATCTTCGGTCACACGCATCACATCAAGTAAGGAGATATCCCCCGCCCGACCGATAAAGCGATAGCCGCCGTCCGAGCCGCCTATGGAATCCACCCATCCCGCATCCCGCAATTTGCGCAACGATTTTAACAGCGACGCATTGCTGATACACGTATGATCGGCAATTTCATGGAGTGGGACATATCCGTTTTCTGTCGAAAGATAAAGAAGCGCGCGGATCGCATAGTCTGTTATAGTCTTTAACTGCATATGTATTCCTTCCTCGTCTTATTGCGTTCCTGTTCGGAACGGGAATCTGGTAAAAAAACACCTTTCTTCTCTACTACATAATTAGCATTATGTAGTGCGGTTTTACCCCGTCGGCCAAAGCAAACCGATGTTAACACGGTTTGCACACAAAAACGGCCGCGCAAAAAAAGCAAAAGCATACCAAAACTGGCCAGCTTACAAAAAAATGAAGTTCTGGTGTATTTGTCGTACTGTTTTTATAGATAATATGGCAGGATTTTTCATGTTTCGGAGAAAAATCCTTGTGTTTTTATTTAATATATGGTTTAATTAAGAAAAGTTATTTGATTTTCAGACAGAAATATATGATTGCTTACTACATAATGCTAATTATGTAGTTTTTTATAGTTACCCCGTCAGGCCACAAGCCCCAGCTTTGATACGATCCTCACATGCTCTTCTCCGGTTTCCATAATATATATACGCGTTGTTTCAATCCTGCTGTGGCCAAGTACATCCGCCAGCTTCGCAATATCCTTTTTGATATGGTAAAACGTCCTCGCAAACAATCGGCGGAGGTTGTGCGGATACACCTTCCCCGGCTCAACATTCGCTGCTGCGCAAAGTCGTTTCATAGCCTTCCAGATATTTGACCGGTTGACCGCCTTGCCATTGGCTGTGACAAAGATCGGACCCGACTCGATCTTATGTCTTTTGATATATTGTTTCAGCCGTTTTTGCAGCTTTCCGGGAATCAGCACTGTCCGCGTTTTCCCTTTCAGGCATACTTCCGCGCGTCCCGCCCACAATGCGTCCACCGTAAGAAAAGCCAGCTCGGATACACGCATTCCCGTTGCGCAAATACTCTGCAAAATGAGGTTTAGGCGTTCGTCGCCCGTCTTTGCCGCAGCGTCCACCAGCCGCAGGTATTCCGATTTGGTCAATTGCGTGTTCGCATGGCAATATGCCCGCCGTTGTGTCCGAACCTGTCTGACCCGGCAGCAGCCATACCCTGCAAACGATAAGAAACCATTGATCGCGGCGAGCATCGAGTTCACGCTTGCAACCGCATAACGAGCGATCAGTTTTTCTTTATATGCGATCACAAGTTCTTTTGTAATGGTACGGCCGCCTGCGAATGAACAAAATCCGTTGATATCCCGCAGGTATTTTTCTATTGTGGCAAGCGATTTTTCCATTGAGGCCAGGTAGAAACGATAAGCGTCCATATCTGTCTGTTGGATATATTTTCCCATGTAAAATCTTCCTCCTTCTTTGTCTCCCATTATCCTCTGTTTTTCCATTGGATATACCTATATATTTTAATTCAAAATCCGATGCAAACAGTCATAGAAATCAATTTTTGATATTTTTGATTCTTTCTGGCTTTATGCAAAAATAAAGCCTCCATGCTTGTTATGAGCGGGTATCCTTGTTATAATAGATTAAAAATCAGAATGGCGGTCATTGTTATGAAAAAGATAATCATTTTAGTTCTTGTTTTACTTATGATGTTCCCGTTCGCGGCTTGCGGAGACATCCCGTCGGAAAAAGAAACAACCCCGGTTGAAACGGAGGCGCCGCCCGAAACGACCGCCAAACCCGAATCGACGGAAACGCCCGGCGAGAATGAAGAGCCCGAGGAGACCACATCCTTTGCATCCGGGGATAAAGGAACGGGAGAAGCCTTCATAAGCAATGGCTTGTTTTCTGTCACCATTCCGGAAGGGCTGGATTATGAGATTTATACATGGTATACCGCAGAGGATAACGAAAAGTTTGGCACATACGAGATAGATATTGCAGAAAAAGGCGAGAGCAGCGCCGTTCGTCTTACGGTTACGACACAGAGAATGGTAGATTCTTTGGAGAGCGCAGCGAAGGAATGTATCCGCATGAACGATTTCAGCGGAGCAAAAACAGCAACGATCGGAGCTGATATAACAATCAACGGCGTCACATATAAGACCGTGACGATCACCGGCGACGAAAGCTATGACGAAACCAATATGTATTATGCGACCTTCTACTATACGAATGCAGATGGCGACAATGACGTATATGTTGAGATATCTTCTACGGAAGCCGGTCCATTTACCAATCTTAGCATGGAAAATCCTCTCGTCCAGAAGATGATCGAAAGCCTCAAGTTTTATCAGTAAGTTTTTGCTTCTCTCTATTCAGAACTTATATGATTGACGGTGTGCGAAGTATGTTTCGGGAGGCATAGTTCGCTTCTGGGTCAGCCAATGGGGTGTAAGAAAAACATTCAAATCAGTATGTGGGAAAAACAATGTGAAAAATGAATGCATACATACAAAATTGAATTAAAGAAAATAGAGAAAAACATATATTTTCCTATTCGTTGTTATATAAATATGATCTAAAGAGCTGTGGTCGGAAGCCATCTGTGGTAGGAGGTAAAAAACAATTCGCAGTAGTACTTACAGTGTAGCACGGCCCTTGGAGAGGGGCCTTAATAACTACTACTTTATAATACAAGGAGACAAAGATGGAAAAGTACATTTGTGAACCCTGCGGATATATCTACGATCCTGCAGTGGGAGATCCGGATAGCGGCATTGCTCCGGGAACAGCGTTTGAAGACATTCCGGAGGATTGGGTTTGTCCGATATGCAACGTAGATAAAAGTATGTTCAAAAAAATTGATTGAAAAAAGGAGAAAACAAATGGACAATCAAATGTTTTGCTATCAGTGCCAGGAAACGGCGAGGGGCACGGGATGTACCATGGTCGGAGTCTGCGGGAAAAGGCCAGATGTTGCAGAGATGCAGGATCTTCTGATCTATGTCACAAAGGGACTTGCCTGTGTAACTACTAAACTCCGTGAGGAAGGAAAAACAATAAGCAAGGATGTTAATCATCTGGTGACTGTCAATCTCTTTACAACGATTACGAACGCAAACTTCGATAAAGCTGCAATTATCGCAAAAATCAAGAATACACTTGCAGTAAAGGAAAATCTGCTTTCTAAGGTCAACGATAGAAGCGGCCTCCCGGACGCGGCGCTCTGGAATGGAACAGAATCTGAATTTGAAGCAAAAGTCGCATACGATAAAGTTGGCGTTCTCGCAACCAAAGATGAAGATGTCCGCAGTCTCAGAGAACTCATTACATACGGTTTAAAAGGGCTGGCTGCTTATTCCAAGCACGCAAACGCTCTTATGCAGGACAATGAAGATGTGGACGCCTTTATTCAGAAAGCGCTTGCCCAAACGCTGGACGACAGCCTGACCGTCGATGAGCTAGTTGCTCTGACACTGGAAACTGGCAAATACGGCGTGGATGGCATGGCGCTTCTGGATGCAGCCAACACGGGAGCCTATGGCAATCCAGAAATTACCTCAGTGGATATCGGTGTCAGAAACAATCCCGGCATTCTGGTTTCCGGCCATGACCTTAAAGATCTTGAGCAACTGCTTGAGCAGACAGCCGGAACTGGTATAGATGTTTATACGCACTCGGAAATGCTCCCGGCTCATTACTACCCTGCCTTTAAGAAGTATCCGCACTTCGCGGGAAACTACGGTAATGCATGGTGGAAACAGAAGGAAGAGTTTGCCACATTCAACGGCCCGATTTTGATGACCACAAACTGTATCGTTCCTCCCGCCGACGGCTACAAGGATAGGCTGTGGACCACAGGCGCGGCCGGATATCCAGGCTGCCACCACATCGCCGGCGAGTATGGGACCGTCAAAGACTTCTCCGCTATCATCGAACAGGCAAAGATTTGCCAGCCTCCGCAGGAGATTGAGACAGGAAGCATCGTCGGTGGATTCGCGCATGAGCAGGTATTCTCGCTTGCGGACAAGGTTGTGGATGCTGTGAAGTCTGGTGCGATCCGGAAGTTCGTTGTTATGGCTGGATGCGACGGAAGAATGAAGTCCAGAGATTATTACCGCGAGTTTGCCGAAAAACTGCCGAATGACGTGGTTATCCTTACCGCAGGCTGCGCAAAGTACAGGTATAACAAGCTGAATCTTGGAGACATCGGTGGAATTCCTCGCGTGCTTGACGCCGGGCAATGTAATGATTCCTACTCTCTTGCACTGATCGCTCTGAAACTCAAGGAGATATTTGCATTGAATGACATCAATGACCTTCCGCTTGCGTTCAACATCGCATGGTATGAGCAGAAGGCAGTCCTCGTGCTCCTTGCGCTGCTGTACCTTGGTGTTAAGAACATTCACCTCGGGCCTACACTTCCGGGCTTCCTGTCACCAAATATTACGAAGGTTCTTGTAGAAAACTTCGGTATTGCAGGGATCGGAACAGTTGATGATGATCTGAAGCTGTTCTTCGGAGAAAATGCGTAAAAATCGTATATGAATTAGATCTTTAAACAAATAGACAGAAAATTTTAGCAGACCGATTATGGCCAAAGGATTTCCGAAAGGAGGCCCTTTGGCCGTTTCTCTGGGCAAAGGATGCTGCTCCGTCATTGGCAATCATAACGGTGCATCTGAAAATATAATAAAAAAGGTTTTGTTGGAGCGTCACCCTTGCATCAACTACACACTGGTCACAAAGTCCCCGACCTTTAACCTATCAAAAGAAGAAGAGGTGAGGGGAATATTTGAATAATAGCTGGCAAATTGCGGCGGAAAATATTTCGATTATTACCTACTCCACAATCTGCACTGTATTCTTTATATAGGAGAAATTAAGACCTTCCGTCTGAGTGCATGAAGAATGGAAGGATATCAGCGTGGGAAAACTATGAGTCCGGCAAAGCGGCGATCGCCGACAGAGAAAGTATGCAGGCATATCCGTCTATCCGAGCACCGGGCATAAAAATTGATATCAAACGGCAGGCAGATAATTTGGTTGAACATCATTAATGAACAACACAAGGGAGCGACTAACGAGCGTCCCAAAATGGAACTGGCAATACATGAATGTTATCGAGACTCTTTCGAGGTTGTTTGTGCGGCAAGGCTGCCCGGAGCACCTTCGGAGCGATAACGGCAGCGAGTTCACGACTACACATATTAGGTTTTAAGTGAACAGATTTGCTATTGAAACTTGATATTGTTTTCAAAGTATAGTATATTATATAAAAATGGTAATATTAATAATCTTATGGTGATCGAAGAAAAAATCATAATTATTTTCTAAGCACTGGCTTTTCGGCAAAATTGACGAGAATTTAATATGGAGGTTAGCCTTATGAATATCGATAATAATGAAAAGGAAAAACGTGCTTTTGCTTTGACGTACGAAGGAAAAAAGGAAGAAGGGCAAGCTCTTCAAGAAGAATTTTTGGATGACTTGCACAAAGCACTGCGCAATAAAGAACAAGATTTTTGCTCTTGTAAAGTTGATTGTAATCTTCACGGCAAATGTTTGGATTGCATTGCAGTACATCGAGGTCATCAGGACCATCTCCCTAACTGCCTGCATGATATTGTAAATAAAAAGCTTGAAGTTGTTTTGTCGGTAACAGAGAGTAAGCTTGATACTGGAATCAAATAGGTACTTTATAACGTACTTTTTCTGTAAAGAGTACGGCGTTTCTCAATCCGTCCTTGGCAAGTGGATCAAGCAGTATTCTACCGTTCAAGTCGATGACGACGGTGAAGTCCTTACTGCCAAACAGGTTAAGGAACTCCAAAAACGGAATGCCCAGCTCGAAGAAGAAAACCTTATCCTAAAAAAAGCGATTGCCATATTCACGCCTCACGCAAACAACGATTAGACGCTGTCCACAGGCTCCGTTTTCAGCATCGTATTCAAACGCTTTGCCGTGTCCTGTTTGTCAATAGAAGCACTTACTACAAGCATTTTTATTCTCCTCCCGCTCCCCGTGTTTCTCTTAACCAGGATCTCCGGCGCCTTATCCTTGGCGCCTATAAAATCCACCATGTCCTCCAGCGTGACTATGGCGTCCACATCAGCGTTGAACGAGTGTACCGCCTGATGCGCTCTATGCATTTACCAAAAATGTCTACTGCCCACCCCAAACATTATTTCTGTCGTTCCGATGACAGCCTTTGTCCCGACCATCTCCGGCAAAGCTTTACTCAAAATGCCCCTAATCTTGTTTGGGTGAGTGATATTACTTATCTGCGGGCTGGCGGAAAATGGCATTATCCCTGTGTTGTCATTGACCTTTTTTCCCGCAAGGTCATTGCTTGGCACCTGTCTTCCAAACAGGATGTGGAGCTTACGGTCACTGCTTTCCGCAAAGCTTATGCCGCCCGCAACGCTCCGCAGAAGCTACTCTTCTTTTAAGGATTTAAGCCTTGCTGTTTTTTCCTATATTGAATGCTTCTATAATGCCAAACGTCCTCATGCTTCCCTTGGCTATTTGACTCCTGATGAAGCCGAGGCTCGTTTTCCCTGATTTTTTCTGTCATCTCTATTGACTACACTTCAAAATTGATGCATAGCATTTTCTTGGCAAGCAGGGCGAGTGTATATACACTCGCGTTTTTTTACTAAATTTCCTTATTCGTAAATTTAGCAAAAATGCTTGTTGGGGAGCCTCCCCAAACCCGGTACTTCGGGCCATGTTGGCCCGAAGTGTGGCGGCGCGCTGCGCCTTGTTTCGCGTCATGCCGCTATCGCGCCATTTCCTTGTTTTTTTCCTTGCCTGTCCTACCGAGCAGGCAGTCTATATTTGCCTTTACCGTAACGGCCTCCCGCATTTCTTTTTGCATGGCGCGGTATTCCGCGTAACCGGATTTTTTCTTTGCCGCAAGCCTGCGCCATTCCGCTTTGAGCGCGTCCATCTTCGGCAGTTTCGCACCACCCAGAAGCTCCCGCATGGAAGCCTGCGCCGCCCGGTAAACGGCAAGCTCCGCTTCGTGCTCCATGAAATATTTCCGGCTATATTTTTTCGCCTTGTATTCCTCAAACACAGGCCGCGTCTTTGCATAATCCACGATTGCCTTTTTGAGTGCGGCATTTCGTTTCATGGCAGCTTCAGTTTGCTTCAATTTATCTGTGGCAGTATGGAAACGCTCGGTTATCTCAAACGTCTTTGCTTCCAAGTCCTTATAGGAAAACAGGTTGTTTTCCTGTAAATACTGCACGGCAACCGCCATCTGCTTTAAGTTGAAAACCTTTGCCCACCGCTCATAGCCGGGGCCTTTTCCTGCTTTCAGCCGCTCCTGTATATCGATCACAAGGCTCATTTTCCTCCGGGGCGGTACGTTGCCGAAACCTGTGGCGCAGCCCTCTATGGCGGCCCGTATCTCATCTTCACCATAGCCCTTTCCAAGCGTGGAAGCGCACAGGCGGGTAAAACGCTCCTGTCCCTCCGTGCGGAACGAGATCGCGCCGCCGCGCCCACGTTTCATCTCCCATCCAGCCTTTTGCATAGCCTGCAAAAATGTTTCAAAACTTTGGGGGATATTCGCAAGGCAGGCATCGATATGTGTCTTGAGCCGTTCCTTAAAACCCGGTTTCCTGTTTGCGCCCAGCCATTCACCGTAGTGCCTGTATTTCCCTTTGCTTTTCAGCTTTGGATGGGCAATATATGACAGGCGGTTCTCAATACATATCCTGTCGGACAGCCGCCGGAGCGCCCATACCGATCCGTTGAAATTTCTGAATTTCCGTGTACAGTCAAGCGTAGTGGAGTTGTAATAAATATGGATGTGTGGGTGCGGGCGGTCTATATGCGACGCGACGAAAAAGGCGTGCTTTCCTTTCGTCCAGCGCATGGCAAGCTCATATCCGATCTTGAGCGCGCCTTCCGCATCAATCTCTCCGGGTAGAAAGGACTGACGTATCTGGTAACACAGCACGTCCTCGTTTTTCTTCTGCTTTCGTCCGGTAATTGCGTGGTATTCTGCTTTGGCAAGGGCAAATTCCCGGTAAGCGGTTTTTGCGTCGCACTCGTAGGACAAAACAAGATCGCCGTCATTCGTTTTCAAAGGATTCTGCCCGTAGTCAAAACGACCTTTCATGGTTCGCCCTGCTGTGGAGCCTTTGGTGATGTGATGAGCGATGAGGCGTGTTGTCGCCATGAAATGATACCTCCTTTATGCTTCGGGCCAACTTGGCCCGAAATTAGTTAAATCTTGTTGATCTTTGAAAAACAAGATATAATCATCATATAGAAACTATTATGAGATGAAAGGATAATGGGATTTATGGGAGATAAAATACCAAAAATTTTCATATCATACTCTTGGATTGTATCTGAAAGGGTACTTGAACTTGCAGAACGGTTTGTTGCGAACGGCGTAGATGTCATTTTAGATAAGTGGGACTTGAAAGAAGGACAGGATAAATACGCATTTATGGAAAAATGTGTTGTTGATCCTGAAATAGATAAAGTGCTTCTGATTTGTGATAAATCATATTGCGATAAAGCCAATTTGCGTGCGGGTGGGGTTGGGGATGAAACAGTAATAATTTCACCAGAAATCTATAATCAAGTAAATCAAGAAAAATTTTTGCCGATTATTTTTGAAGTAGATGAATATAACAAACCCTATATACCAGCTTATATAAAATCACGCATTTATTTTGACTTGTCAACAGAGGACGATCAATACGAAGTCGAATATGAAAAATTACTTAGGAATATATACAATAAACCTTTATATAAAAAACCTGCATTGGGTAAAAAGCCTGATTGGTTAGAAACTGAAACAGTTGATTTATCTCCAATACGTGACTTGATTAGGCAAACACGAGGCTATACGGGCGGTAATAAAACAAAGGCAGACTTTTTACTTAGAAAGGCAGTTGCTTCATTTATTACGGCATTATTAGGGTATGCAAGTCCTCGAATAGATAGTGAAACATTATTAAAAAAAAATCGAAGAAATGAAACCTTTGAGAGATTTGTATAGTGACTTTATTGAATCTATCATTTATAGTGGCTTACCTTTAGTTGATACAATTACATCATTTTTTGAACAAACATATAATGCCACGCATGATGCCAATGTTAACGAATTATCAAGTTGTAGTGCGTCTGATTTTGAACTTTACGATTTTTTTATCTGGGAAACTTTTATAGCTACTGCTGCCGTATTATTTCATTATGAAAAATACGCTGAATTACGTGGTGTTTTGTTGCACACTTATTTCTTACGCGATAGCTATTTTGATGAATCTCGTATAAAAGAACACGATTATTGCGTTTTTAGGAAATATTTAAGAACTATTGAGGGAAAATGCAAAGCGGATTGTGACGAACCAAATTTACATTCTTTAGCAGGGCGTATGCTAATACGGCGTGAAAAAAAACCGCTTCTTACAAGCCAGTCATTATCCAGAGCAGATGTTTTACTTTATCAACTTCATAATGTTATTGGTCTGTCAACCTCGGATACAGAGTATTGGTTTCCCTTTTCCTATTGCTATTTTAAAGGAGGGGAGTCGATGTGGATAAAACTCAAATCAAAAAAATACTGTCAAAAAGTACTGCCTTTATTCGGTATGAACACAATAGAAGAATTAAAAAAAAGATTGGCTATCTGTACGACTGATAGGAGAATGAGTTATCCATATAGTTTTGATCCTGCCCCTAACATTTTAAGTAGTATAAACCTTGACAGTATTGCAACTTTAAATTAACCTAATAATAAATTATTCATTATAAATGCAAGGGAAAAATCCCCTTGCATTTATAATTTCACAATTTCCGTAAGCTGTTTTAGAACCTCGGAAACTTGCTCCCACAGCTTCGCGTAGTCTTTCTGCAATCCTTTGACCTCGTACTCATAGATCCCGTAGGTGTTGGCGTGAACCGCCACCTGATTGAGATTATTCGAGCAGCGCCGGAGCAAAGATACCAGTTCCCGGACGGGAGCAAGGTCTACGTTCAGCACATACCCATTGAGCGCCATTTTGCGGATGTACGCGCTCATATTTTGTATGCCTGCTGCAGCCATGCGCTCCTGTATTTCCTGCATTTCATCTTCTCGTACCCAAACATAGATGGGTATATTCCGTATCCGTTTGCAGCTCACCGTTCCACCTCCCGTTCCCGCGCCTTTGGCGTAGGCTCCTTTACCTTGTCAACCGGCTTTTTCACCAGTCGGGCAGAGTGGATCGCCGGAGCTCCCGGCAACGCCCGTCCTATCGCGTCATTTCCATGATTTTTCTTTTGCAGCTTCATAGTGATTCCTCCGTTTTTTTGCTTTTGGGGACAGCCGTTCCCGCAGGCTGTCCATGATCCCCGCGCGCGTTACCACGAGCGCGAATAAAATGCAGCGTATCAAACCAAACATCCAAACCTCCTTAAACTCCATTCATATTTACCGCCAAAACGGCCAGCCTCCCGCTCGCGCCATACCGGGAACGGTCGCAGGTGGAGAGCGTCAGGATGTTCGCGCCCTCCGGTATCTGCATGTCCGCACCGCAGAGGGATAGCGCCTGCGCCTGCGTGATCCATTCCTGAAATTCTGTCTCGTCCCGGAAGTTTTGCTTCAAATAATCCCATTTTGCTGCGTCCGCGTCCAGTTGAACGACGGCGAACACCCGCCACGGGCCATGCTCCTGCCAGACGGTATCAAATTGAATCTGCCTGTGCGCGTCATAGTATTCTTTTTCATTGTAATAAAGGAGCGCACCGAACATATCTGTCCGTCCCTGTCCCATGTTATGCCCATAGAGAATGGTGTTTCTGTCAAGCGGATGAATGACATTGCCGCAGTCCATAAAGACAGTCCCCGCGCCGGAGCGTTCCCCGTAAAAGGACGTGTGCAGGTATTTTTCGTTGTCTTGCGCCTGCACCACGGGATAGCAAACTTCTGTGCCAGGAATCGACAGCCATCCCACGGTTTCGGGGTTCGCGTCCAGCAGGGCTGCAAAGTCCACGGACAGGCCGGGTGCTTCGGCGTATTCAAAGCCTTGCGGCATATTGCCGGAAACAATGTTTTCAACAGTGTAGGTTTCCCGTATCTGCACATATTCCAATACTTCTTCCTGCGCCGTTTGGTATTCCCGCCAAAAGAAAAAGCCGCACAGGGCGGCGGTCAAAAGCAGGGGTAGCAGGAGCAGGAAAACAATGGTCTTTTTCATTCACGCCTCCACATCCACCCGCTTCGGGCCTCGTCCGCGCAAATTCCGCTTACAGGGCTTCGGGCCAAGTTGGCCCGAAGCAGGTTCGTCATGTTATCCGCGTTTGTTCTTGCGGAGATAGCGCACAAGCAAGACCGCCCCGGCGGCGGCTCCGCCCATCACAGCAAGCATCCAAAACGGCAGGCCGCCGCGCCCGGTCTGCGCGCCCTTGCCGCTTTGCGGTTCCTCTGGGGGCGGTTCCACGCCTACGCTTACCATCTGCGCCTCGTCGTCTATGTCCGCGTGTTCGGCCAGTTTCGTCCCGCTTTCGTTATGCGTGAGCGTTTCAAATACCACGAGCTCTTTGCCCTGCAAGCTCCGCGAATCGAAAACAAATTCCACTGCGGCGCTGCCGCTTGCGCTTTCCGGCGTAAACACCGTGGAAGCCGTCACTTCCTTTCCATTTACGGAAACAGGGTTTCCCGTTTCCCGGTCGATCAATGTACCCGTCAAAAGGTATTCTTGTCCAGGGGAAAGGTTTTCATAGGCGACGGTATCAACAGCCTTTGCAGTCTCGGAAACGGCGACGGTCTTTGTCCCGTCCTCTGCAACCGCGCTTGTCCCGATCATGGGCGTTAAAAATCCCACGGTCTGGCCTTCGTCGGAAATATCCCTGTGTTCCGCAATAAGCAGTCCGTCAAAATACAGTTCCTCAAACACCACGGCCTGTTTTCCCGCAATGGCGAGGGAATCTAACGTAAATTCCACCGTCACGCTGCCGTCTGCTTCCTTTGGGGTAAACTTCTGTTTCACGCGGATTTCTTCGCCGTTTACGGTAAGCGGCGCGTTTTTCTCCCTGTCCATGAGTATGCCTTGCAGGGTGTAGGTCTTTCCGGGGATCAGCCCCGCGTATTCCACCTCATCATAGATCACGGTTTTTGGGTGAACAGCAAGCTGTTTCGCTTCATTTTCTCCCGTCGCCGTTGTGCGAACCTCCGGGTTTTTGAACCTTACGGTCTGGCCCTCGTCGGAAATGTTCTTGTGTTCCGCAAGGAGCGTCCCGTCCACGCCGTAAAGTTCCTCGAACACAACGATGCTTTTCCCGGCAAGCAGGGTGGAATCAAAGGAAAATTCCACCGTAACGCTCCCGGCATCAGACAGGGCGCGGAACGGCGTTTGCGCCGTGATTCCCGTTGCATCTTCCGTTCCGGCGTCCATAAGCGTCCCTTTTGCAAGATATTCCCGTCCCGGCGTGAGGCCGGAATAATATACCGTATCGAGGATCACGGTTTCTTTGGAAACATACGCGCTGCCCAAATCCATCGCCTTATCGCGGGCTGTTGTGAATATCTCCGGCTTTTGCACATAATCGTTGGTGAGCGTCCCTAAATCCACTGTGGTATTGTAGCGGTAGATGGACACGTCGAATGACAAAAGCTCCCTGTCCGCGTTTGCCTCGCAGGGCAGCTCTGTGAGCCGGTAATCGTCATACAGCAAAGCCCCTAAAGAATCATCCAGCGCGTTCATGCTGCCAAACCAAATCCCGTCCCGGTCAGTTTCGCCTCGGTTGGTATTCTGGCTGTGCGGGTTCCATGACGATGATGTATTCAACTCTCCGTTTTTGTCGGTAACTATGATATGGGCCTCGCCGGTCGTGAGGGAGCGTATCTCAAACGGGATCCCTGCCATGCGGTTCCCGTCGCTGTCCGAGATTTTCACGCCCCGGAGATCACCGCGAATGGGATTGTTTTTGAGCGCCATGTCCGTGGTATCGAGCCTCACCATTTCGCCGTGCCTGCGTATGGTAAAAATGCGCGTCAAAACGCCCGTTGCAAGATAGCCCTCCGAAACAGCGGTTTCCCGCACCTCGTAAGTAGAGTAAGGCAGGTAGTATGCGTCCGGCGTGGAGCCGCGCCCCTCACTGTCCAGCGTCATGGTATAGACCACTTCGCCCGGTGCGTATTCCTTGCCGCCTACCAATACCGGATGTTTGCCGATGTTGGCGATCTCCACCGTTACATCGAGGGAACCGCCGCCCTGCGCCTTGTTTTCGTCTAACTCTGCGTCCCACTTCTCTATATATACGCCGCCCCGGATCACCCCCTCCGGCACAATAGGCATATTGTAGGTGTTGACCGCTTCCATCGCGCCATCTGCGGTGATTTGCCGAATGAATACGGTATCATTTTTCAAATATCCCTCCGGGCTTTTGGATTCACGGATCGCCACCGTTCCAAGCGGGATCGTGGGCGTCGTCCCGTTACTCGCATAATACAGGGGATCGCTGCCCGGTATAAGGCTTTTCGGGAGCAAGATTGCGTAGCCGTCCCTATCCGTTTCCACAATCCATGTACGATCTGGGGTTTTGCCTTTGAGCTCGTCCGCCGTTTGGTACGATCCCTTGTAATACTGAATGGTAAACTGCGCGCCGCTCAAATCCGCGCTACCCTGCGGAGTATTTGACGCAGTATCGCCGTCCTGTTTTTTGAGCAGGATCGTGACCGGATCGCCCTGCGGGTGGTTTGTAACCGTTACCGCCGCTGTCTGGCCGGAAACGATCTCAAACGGGATTTTTTCCGTATGCTTGGCATAGCCTTTGGGCGCGGCTTCCTCCAACAGGTACAATCCGTTTTGTCCCACCGCGATCCCGTCCAGCCGGCCTTTGCCGCTTTCGTCCGTGGTAATGCTGCCAAGCTTTTCGCCATTCCCGGTATACACGCCGAACACCGCGCCCGCAAGGGAATAACAGGGATTGCCGTCCGTCTTGGCGGGATCGCCGGACACTTTCCGTACCTCCACGCTTCCCGTTGGGGTATATTCCCACGACATCAGGGGCTGGTTCGTGCCGGAGCCCACGTTATATAGGAATACCTCAAATCCCTCCGGGGGTATGGGCTGTTCGTTTATGGCCGCAACAACCTGTTTCAAGTGCTTAATCACCTGCGCCGACAGTCCTTTGAACGCTCCCTCGTCATTCAGGTACACATACGAAGCCGTCGCGTGGCACAGGCCATAGGCTTCCATCGAGTCGGGTTCACCGAACAGGTTATGCTTGACGCTATCGTAACCCGGCCCACCATACAGGTAATATGCCATCTTGATGAGTAGATCGTCCGTACCGCGTGTGAGCCATGCGCTCACATCGTATGTTCCCGCGTTGAGCCCGCTTACCGTGGGATCGAGGCAGAACGCCGTGTTGCCGTTCGCCGTATAGTACGACGTATAATATCCGTAATATATCTGCTCCGCGCTTCGCGTATGGACGACCTGCGCGGTATTTCCTTTTGCCGCGCGCATGGCACGCATAGCCGGGATATATGCCGTAACGGAAATATCCCCGCCGAGCGCGGGTGCGGAAATATGCAGCTTCCCGTCGTCCAAACGGTACAGGCTTTCGTCAAGGTCAATACCGTTCTGCGATACGACCAGCCCGATTGATTCTGTAAACGGTATGCTGATCCCGCCCGCGTTGGAAGCGACATTTAGCTTTTTTGTTTCCGTGGAAAACGCGCCGTTTCGGTACATGCTCATTGTTATCCTGACCGGAAGCTCCACGGCTTCGGACTGCGGGCAATACCATTCCACCGTAAGCTCATGTCCCATATATTCCTGCGGCAACGTTACGATTCCCGTTTCCGCGTCATACGACGCAAGGGCGGTAATATCTGTCTCGCCGCAGAGAACGCGGAAATGCAGGGCGTCCGTATAGACGGGTACTCTGCCCGGATAATGGTTGGCGGGTATGGCAAGCCCCGCGTCTGACGTCTGCGCGAGGGTGTAATATGCGTGGGTGGACGTAACCGCGTAATCCGCAATACTGTCCACACTGTTTTGGGTATCGTCATAGTAATGGTATATAACCTGTACCAAAGGGCGCTCCACGGTCTTAACAGGTTCGGCTTCCACGGCTGGAATCACTGCAGCTTCGGGCCAAGTTGGCCCGAAGCTCTCCGGCGTTGGTTCCACCGTGGGTACTGGCTCTGCCGCAGGGGTGGGCGTTGGCTCCGACGTTGTGGTTGTAACAGGTTCCGCGCTTGGCACAGGCGTTTCCTGTATATCCTGCTCCGGCTGCCGGGATGCGGACGGCGCGGGGGCCGCCGTTTCTTCCGGGTTTGCCTGCGCCTGCGCGTTCGCCGCCATTACCGGGAATGGCAGTACGGAAACACACAGGATGACCGCCAGAAGCAGGCAGGTCATTGTTTTTAATCGCTTTTTCATAAAAATTCCTCCTACTACAATAATATTTGGTATTAGATACGGCACTCCAGCCGTGTCCTTTACCATCTTGTTGCCTAAGCTGTTAGAATGTTGAGGTAATTGGTCTGACGGAATCCTCCCAGGACTAACTACGTCCGTAAACAAGTCAGTCAGCCATCCTCTCATTCGCAGCGTTCGATTGAAGCAGGTTGAACTACCTCTTAGGGAGCGTTCGTGTCACTCAGTAGATTGAATCGGCAGTGAGTAAAGGATGTATTGCCAGTTGCATATCAATCTTTCGGAGGTACACATTATGAACGCAGTCGGTATTGACGTATCCAAAGGCAAAAGCATGGTTGCTGTATTGCGGCCCCTGGGCGAAGTCGTGACCCTGCCTTATTCAATTTCCCACACCGCCAGTGAACTCAGTGAGTTGGCAGACTCCCTGAAAAGTCTGGAGGGTGAGGTTCGGGTTATCATGGAGTACACGGGACGGTATTATGAACCTGTCGCTAAGGCGCTCCATCAAGCGGGAATCTTTGTCAGCGTTGTTAATCCGTTACTCATCAACCAGTATGGCAACAACTCTGTCCGCAAGGTCAAAACCGACAAAGCCGACGCTGTAAAAATCGCCAGATACGGCCTTGACAACTGGGCCGAATTGCGGGAGTATACCCTTATGGATACCATCAGGCAAAAACTGTTGCTTGTCTGCCGGCAATACCATCTCTACTTGAAGAACAAAACCACTTTTAAGAACAATCTTATTGCATTGCTCGACCAGACATTCCCAAAAGTTTATACACTTTTTACCAGTCCTGCCCGTGATGACGGCAGCCAGAAATGGGTGGACTTTGCCACAAAGTTCTGGCACTGCGATTGCGTCTGCGGTGTCAACGAGAAAGCCTTTACCCAGTGCTACCGCAAATGGTGCAAACGGCATAGGTACTGTTTCTCACCTCGTAAGGCTGCTGAAATTTATGCTGTGGCCAGTGAGCAGGTTCCAACCCTGCCAAAGGACAACCACATAAAGCTTTTGGTTACAGAGGCCATCATGCAGCTCAACGCTATTTCCAGAACCGTCGAGGCTTTACGCTCCGAGATGCGATCCCTGGCACAGTCACTGCCCGAGTATCCGGCAGTAGCGGCCATGTATGGCGCCGGAGACACCACGGCCGCACAACTTATTGCTGAAATCGGCGACGTGCGCCGCTTTAAGAACAAGCAGGCTTTAAGCGCCTTTGCTGGCGTAGACCCAAGCCCTACCCAGTCAGGCCAAAAGGAGGCTAAAAGCACTTCTATCACCAAGCGGGGCTGTGCGCCTTTGCGCAAGACATTGTTCAACGTCATGGATTGCCTCATCAAAAACAAACCACCTGATGAGCCTGTATTCCAATTTCTGGACAAGAAGCGTGCCGAGGGCAAGCCATACTATGTCTACATGACAGCAGGCGCTAACAAGTTCCTGCGTATATACTACGGGCGTGTCAAGGAATACCTGAACACGCCCCGCAGTGGCGATGATTCATAACTAAATCGCTCCCTTCATCTTAGACATGCTGCAAACCTTTACGTCATGGTCTTATTGTTGTACGCTTTTCACCTGTATTTCTTATATTTCCATTACCGTAAAAAAGTTCTTGACTTTTTATTTGCAGGCTTGTATTTTGGGAAACAGGGTACAAAAAAGAGACCTGCTTTTTCAGCAAGTCCCTCATAGAATATAGTATGGGGTTATTCGGTACTCCAGCCTCCGCCGCCGTCGTGCAGCGCATGGTATTTCATGTGTTCGTAAAGCTCGCTGTCCGGCACCATCTCGCCGCACACATTACATTTCGCGCCGGGCGGCGGCGTTGACTGCGGAGTGGGAACGGGCGTTGGTTCCGGGGTTGGCGCAGGCGTTGGAGCCGGAGCCTCTGCGGATGTAGGTGCGGAGACCTGTTCCTGCGCTTGTTCCGGTTGAACCGGCTCCGCGCCTAATTCCTGCGGCACATTGCTTTCAATGCGTGTTTCCACATGACCGGAGTTTTCCTGCGCCTTGTTTTCGTCTTTATCCTGCGGCTGCCGTGTCCCGGACGGCTTTGGCGTTTCCACTGCTTCCGCTTCCTTTGCTGGAACCCCGTTTTCAGCAGGCGAAACGGAGGGGAGCGCGGACGGCTTTACAGACGGCAGTGCGGCTGTTTCCACCGTTTCCACGCTTGCCATTTCCTGTGGCTGCCGTTTTGCCGTGTCCGGCGCAAAGCATCCTGTAAAGAGCAGCGCGCCGAGCAGGACGGACGATGCGGCGGTTATGATGATCTTCTTTTGGTTCATGGATATATCTCTCCTTTTGCTTTTCCTGATACTATTGTACCGCTCACACACCCTGTAATCCATGTTGTCGCCGCCGCACCGATCTTGTCCCGCTACCGTTCCGGCTGTGGTTCCTTTGCCGCTTTTTGCACATACGGCTGAAGCTCATACGGCTTATGTCCGCTTTCGGGACGGATGCACTCGATACGCCCTGCGGCATAAATGGCGTTTCTCGTAAGCTGTCGCTGCCACGCACCCTGACTGGGAGCCCATTTGAAACCGTTTTGTTTCAGTTCCTTTCTCTGGTCGTCGGTGGGCTTTTCGTCAAAGAACAGTTGCAGGCGGTTTTCCTCTATATTTGCCTCGGCACGGCCTCCCGCGAAAGCCCATCCGGTAAAGTCCGGCCTGTTTTGAAGCTCCTCGATCCGTTGGCGCACCCGCCGCATATTCTGGTTGTTATTGGAAAGGAGATACGCCGGGTATGGGACGGGTTCTTTCCTCCAGTCGTTTGCCATAGACGTTTTTAAGTTGCCGATCTGTTCCGCTTCCAAATGGGGGCAGCCGTCCAGCGTCTTATGCTTGCGGTAATATGCGTTGACGGATTTCATCAAAAGCTGCGTCTGTTGCATATCGTCCAGCTTCTTTTTCAGCTTTTCCACGGCTTGTCTGTCGTCTGCGCTGATCCCGCCCATGCCGGTAGACCGTATCTTTTCTAATATTCCTTGAATCTCCATATATTCGCCCATATTTCTGTCGCGGGCCATATTTTGCTTTTCCCTTTGCCGTACGGGAAAATTCGATCCGCCCGCAATCAGGATCGAGGGGACGCGCGCGTCTATGGCGCTGCGTTCATTGAAATTCTCCGCCAGCTTGCGGGCATACCTGTCTAAAAGGCGGTCTATTTTTTCGTGGTGCATGAGATCGACGCGCTGCTTCTGCCGCTCCGCAAGGGTTGCCGCTTCCTCTACCATTGCCCGGTATTCAGCCGTTGCCGAGCCCGGTGTGTAATCATAAAAACTGTTCGCCTGCTTTGCCCGGCGTGCGGCTTCTTCATCGATTGGATAATATTTCATTGTCGTGTCCTCCGTAAGTTTTGTATATACCTATCACTTCGGGTCGACATGGCCCGAAGTGACCCGGTGTTGAAAAACACCTGCCCAAAACAGGGGCAGGCCATACCGTTATATTGTCTGCATCGTTTCGCGCCCTGAAACGCCCGTTGTTATGCGGTTTTTCCATTGGTATTTTTCAACATTTATCCCGTCTTTTCCGCATATATTCCCGTTGCATCCTGCGCTGCGCCGCTTTGGCACAGCGCGGTGAACAATACCTCTGCCTGCCATGTCCGGCAAATTCCTGTCCGCATATCCCACAGGTGCGCGGGGACACTTCCGTATTGGCAAGCAATGAAACCATGAGCGCGGGATCCAGCGGCAGGACGGCGCGTACAAAATACAGGCAGTACGAGCCCGTCCACCATTTATGGAACATATAACAGTCGGAGGCAAGCGGGATACAGCCGTCCTCCCGATCATAGTTGGCGCACTCGCGTACCACAAGCGTGCGGATCACCGCCCGTTCCCAGCGTGTCAATTCGCGGCTATCCATTGTCCGGTCTTTCGGTCGGCGTGGCAGATTTTCGCCGCCTGTTCCGGCGGTCTGACGGCTGCTTTTTCTTAATATGTGCGGAACGCGGGGGACGCGGTACCTGTTTCATCATTTTTTCATAGGGGCTGTCCGTGAAATTCATTCGTTTTCCTCCTCATCTTCGCTGTCCGTTTCGTCCTCGTCCCACGGCGGGGCGTCGTCCGGTTCTTCTCCGTATTCGTCATCATCCTGTTCATACGGCTCCTGCTCCGGCACGCTTTCCGCTTCGTATTCGTCCCGCGTTTCCGCCGCCTCCCTGCGTTTGCGGTACACCTTGAAATACCATGCGCCTGCGCCAAAGGCCGCTGCGGCTGCAAGTACAACGATCAGGTTGACAGGGACGCCGCTTTGCTCCTCCGTGGGTTCCTGTTCCGCCTGTGTTTCCTGCGAGGTGGGCGGCTGCGTTTCCGCTTCCGGCGTTTGGACTTCCGTTCCCGTTATGCTTTCGCCTGCCTTTTCAGCGAGCGCAAGCAGGTCTTTTTCCGTGACCGTATCGAGGAAATATACATTCTCCGTTTGGCGGGAGCGGTCTATGACGAGATAAAAGACATTGTTTTCCGGCGTTGTAATGGTATAAAACTCGCGCCCGTCCTCCTCCGTCGCGGTCTCGATCACCGTTCCCGTTCCGGCTGGTGGCGTCGTCATACCGCTTTCCGGTATTTTCGCAGCTTCCACGTTGTCAGGCGTGTCCGTGGATTCCTGTTCCTCCGGGATCGCGCTTTCCGTGGCCGCGATGGCCGGAGTATGGGGTTCCTTCGGCTCTTCCACTGCAAACGCAACGGTGGAAAATATGCTCATAGATAAAGCAAAGGCGGCGCAAATGGCCGCCACTCGCAATTTCTTCATTCCTCGTTGTCCTCCTTTTTTTGTACGGTCATGTTCGGGCCAACTTGGCCCGAAGCAGCTTTCAGCATATCTGCAAGCTCGGTCAGGGAAATATCCATGCCGCGCACCGCGCTGATGATCTCGGTATTCTCAAGCTCAGTTTTCTGTTTTTCCAAATCCCGGAGCCGCGCCTGCAAAACGCCGATCTTGTCCCTTGTTTTCTCCATTTCTTTCATTACGCGCTGTATCTTTGCGTTCAATCCATTTCCTCCTTCTTCAATTAGTTGATAGTTAAAAATGGATAGTGTATAGTTGACTGGAAAGCAGGTGTATGTATGGATAATCAAAGTATTGTTGCCGAAAAGAGTTTTTCTTTTGCCGTCCGTATCGTGAAGCTGTATCAATATATTTGCAACAACAAAAAAGAGTATGTTCTTTTCAAACAACTCCTTCGCTCCGGAACGAGCATCGGGGCAAACATTCAGGAAGCCCTGAACGGCCAAAGCAAACGGGATTTTCTTTCCAAAATGAACATTGCGCTCAAAGAAGCCGGTGAAACGCAATACTGGCTTCGCCTATTGACCGCTACAGAAATCCTAACAGAAAAAGAATCCCGGTCTATTCTTGATGATTGTACTGAGCTTTTGAAAATGCTCACATCCATTGTCAAAACAACTTCGTCAAATTTACAATGATTATCCACTTTCCACTATTCACTATCCACTGACTGGGAGTCGTCCAAAGCTGTAAAAGTGTTTCTGCCAGTACGGCGTGCGGAATGACGAATACTGCACGGGTTTTCCCGCGTGAAGCATGGTATCTCCGCCCACATAAAACGCGACGTGCGTCACGGGGTTGGGGGTGGAATATGTCCCGGTAAAGAAAATGAGGTCGCCGGGCTTCGCTTCGCTGGGCGGTATGGGAGTGCACATATTGTATAGCCCCTGCGCGTTGGTGCGTCCCATGCTCTTCACGCCGCTATGGTTCAGCACATAGCACACGAAACCGGAGCAGTCAAAGCTGTTTGGCCCGGAAGCGCCGAACACATACGGTTTCCCCAAATGCTTTTCGCCTTCCGCGATCAGCGCAGCATAGCTGCCGCCCTCCATAGCCGCTCCCGGATCGCCGTAGGCAGGCCCCGCGCCGTAGTCGTTGGTTACGGCAAAAAACAGGGGGTTCAGGTATTGCCCATCCTTGAGGATTTCAAGGTGCAGGCTTGGGCCTGTCCGGGCGACCTGATCCCCGGCCTTAACTTCCTGCCCCTCGCTCACAAACAGATACGAGCATCCGGCGTACTTGGAAGTAAGGGTGCCGTCCTCGATCACAACGGTAAGGCCATATTCCGGCGTTTCTCCGGCAAACGTGATCGTGCCGTCCTGTCCAGCAAGGACATCCGTGCCCTGCGGCATGGAAATATCTATGCCTTTGTGGTAATCCTTTGCGCCGTCCATAACGCGGAAGCCGTAATATGCCGTTACATACGGAAGCCAGTTTTCTTCTCCAAACGGGCTGTGCAGGTACTGGCGGCCGCCTTTGGCAGCCATCAGCACGCTATACCGCTCGCGCTGCTCCTCGTCCATACGGAAATATATCCCGTTTGTAAAGGAACGCGCGGTGAGCGTTACCTCCAATATGCGGTATTCGCGCGTTTCCGTTATGGTAAGGGTATTGCTGTTTCCTTCGGACAGGTACATGGCGTGGGATTGCCGTCCCCACGCAAGTGCCTGCGCGTGGGTATTGAAATATATGTCGATGTCTGAATTGTTGGCGTTCAGGTTTCCCGTATCTTCTACGGTATATCTTTTGCCGTTAATGATGACCTGCGTTCCCATTGGCACAATGGGGTTCTTTGCGTCCACGGCTATCGTGTGTCCCGCCGTTGGCATCGCGCCGCTCGACGTCGGGCCTCCAGCCCATTTGCCGTTGCATACGGCGCAGTTGCAGTACGCAGTCGTCCGTACCTGTCCGATCAATTCTCCCGCCTGTACCGTGCGCGTTTCCGTCCGGGTTTCCACCGTTTCGTTTGTCGTAAGGGTATATTGTTCCTCAAATATACCGCGCAGCGCGTCCTCGATCTCCGCATAGGTAAAGTCCCCATACACGGCCGTTAAAAATGCCATAAGCTCATACGGGTTATGCCCGACGTCGTCCACGTCATACCTGTATTCATCGTAGCCGGGGCGGGCGTTTTCCATGTTTTGCAGGGTAAGCTGCAAATCTGTTTCCCACTCCGTATAGGCAAGCTCGGCCTTGTCGATTTCCGCGTCGGCGGCAAGGTAGGACGAGGCGGTGACCGCGCCGGACAGGCCGCTTCCCAGCGTCGCCGCGCCAGCCATGCCGGATAAAAGCAGCCCGGTTATAAGGAGCAGTAGCGCGAGGATCAGGGTAAGGAGCGGATGCCGAACGACAAAGTTTGCCGTCTTTTCCGTCGTGACTGCCGTCTTTTGCGCTGTCCGCGCCGCCTGTGCTGCCTGACGGGCCTTTTTTTGCCCGCGCCGTTTCCACCGTTGCTTTTGCGCAAATCCTTTCACCTGCGCCGCATTTTCGTTTGCCCGCGCCGTATTTCCTTGTATGCGCACGCTTCGGGAAGAATGGGAACGCAGGCGGTTTTTCAACAGCCGCGAAGTTTCGTTTACAGCTCTTTCCCCGGCAATCCCTGTCCTGTGCGCGGCTTCCACGCCCATGTTTTCCCGTTCTGCCTCGCTGATCCGGCTGTGGATTACAGATTTTACCTGTGTGCCTGTCATAGCCGCTACAGGCTTTGTCATCCTCGCGCGTTTGGACGGGCGGCTTTTTGTCCCGGCTTTCCTGTTCGCTGCGCCTGCCTTTTCCGTATACAACGCGGAAGTATTGCTTTCCATGCGTACCTGATACCCGGACGAATCCGCGCCCTGATGCAGCCGCTCAGACGGCGGCTCCTGCGCGCTTTCCTGCCGGAATACCCGGTGCGGCTTTTTTGATTGCTTCGGGCCAACTTGGCCCGAAGTACCATTTGAGGACATAGAAAAAGCCAGTCGCTTAGGACTGGCTCTTTCGGGATGCTTTGAATCTGTATTTAATTGTTTTCGATCCACATATTACCTCCCTGAAAGTGAAAACCCGCCACAGTGGGCGGGTTACAGCTAATGCTTGATAATTAGCACCTTAATATTCCCCATACTTTCAATATCCCTCTTAAATTCTTCTTCATTTTGAATACAGCCTAAGTCATATACAATAAATAATTGTCTCTCATATTGCTTGCTGTACGCAGTTATATCAGCATTTATTTCTTCGATAATTTTTGATTTTTTCCCATCTCGCAACAATTTCACTTCAATACACAGTTGAAGTTTTGGAATAATAAAATCCGGTATGTATTCTTTACCCGAAAACTTAAATTTGCCTGTTTCTCTGTCGTAATCCGTTCCTTTTCCCAATCCGCGGCCTAATAACAGCACTTCAATAACATCTTGAATCTCCATTTCCTTTTCGGGTTTGTTGTGAACAGCAGCCCTAAGACGTGATCCAAAAAAGCTCTCCAGATTATCAAACTCGTCATCAACGAAGTCCAAAGTTCCTTCCAAAGTAGCATATAGCATTTTAGCAGCAATCAATACTTGCTCAAAAATTCTTTTCTGCTCTCCCCAAAGAGTATCCATATAGCCTTTCATTTCATCTGTTTTAAAAGTATAGAACATACTCGCTACTTTAGTCTTTTGGCGAACTTTTTCCGCAAAATCATTATATATACATGCCATATCTTTGTAGGCGACATATCGAGAATGCTCCGCCATTTCTTTATTGTTAAGAACTCCTTGCATGGTATCAATAAATGCCTTAACCTGATGTAATAGGACTTTCAATTCGCGCGTTTCATCCAATGATTGCTTTCCCATAAATATCACCTCAATGTAATAATATCATATCTTATTCCCAAAAAGATAAAATGGTTTATTTTGCATTTGTTATATCATCTGGTCGCGTCGTGAGCAAATCGTAAATTTCGCCGTGCGGGAAGCGGTCAACAAATGGGATGGTGACGTCCCCGAAGAACAGCAGGCCTTCGCCGGACTGGCTGTGTGTGATGTAGGATAGCTGATATTCGGAAATATTAAGCTGTTTGGCAAGGATCGCCCGATCGCCCTGCGCCTGTGCAAGAAGTACCATGAAATCCGTGTTTTCCAAAATGTTCTCGATCTCGCGGCTGGTAAACAGGTCTTTTACGTTCTGTGTGAGGGCTGACGGTACGCATCCCTTTTTCCGCAGCATCTTCCAGATTCGTACAAAGTACGAAGCGGAAAGGCTGTCTTGCAGCAGGACGTGGAACTCGTCGAAATAACACCACGTTGCGATTCCCGCCGCAAAATTGGCGCTCGTCGCCGTCTGCACAAATTCGTTGGTGATGTGCATGGCGATCTTGCGTAAGCCCTCTCCGAGTTTTTTCAGGACGATGCACACCACGCGGTTATTCAGATTGACATTTGTATGGTGATTGAACAGGTTGAGCGATCCCGTACAATACAGCTCCAGCGCCGTTGCGATGCGCTTTGCTTCCGGCTCCGGCTGCTCTCCCAAAAGCCGGTACAGGTCTTGGAGCAGGGGCATTTTCGCTGTTTCCGGATACAGCACCACATCCCTGTAAACGGTGCGCACACAACGGTCAATGACTGTTTTTTCAATGGGCTGCAAACCGTCCCGCCCGCCGACAATAAGCTCGCACAGGGATAATAAAAAGTCCGCTTTCAGCGAAAGCGGGCTGTCCTCGTCTGTAAGATTCATTTTCATGTCCATGGGGTTGATATAATGCGTGCTGTCTGGGGCAAGCTCTATGACCTGTCCGCCCAGCCGTCGGATCAGCGGCGCGTATTCGCCCATTGGATCGACCACAATGATCCTGTCCTTTGTGGCGAGGAACACATGGATAAGCTCACGCTTTGCGGCAAAGCTCTTGCCGCTCCCCGTGGAACCGAGATACAGGCCGTTTGCGGATTTCAGTTTTTTTCTGTCCGCCATGATAATATTGTGGGAAAGCGCGTTCATGCCATAGTAGATGGACGGGCCGCCCATGCGGAGCTCTTGCGTGAGGAAAGGAACGAAAATCCCCGTGCTGCTCGTCGTCATGCCTCGCTCGATCTCGATCCCGTTCCAGCCGAGGGGCAGGCTGCTCATAAATCCTTGCTCTTGTTGGAAATCCAGCCGCTTCAAAAAACAGTTATATTTCTGCGTAACGCCGGACAGCGTAAAAATATCGTTCTCAAGCTGCTGCCGTGTGGGCGCAGTGTTCACCACGAGGAATGTAAGCAAAAACATCCGCTCGTTGCGGCTTTGCAGGTCTGTCAAAAGCTCCGCCGCATCCTTTGAAAACAGCACAAGGTCGGGCGGCAGGATGTCCATATCATAACCGGAACGCGCCGCTTTTTTCTGTTCGTCCATTTTCATGCGGGCAATATCCGTCAGCTTCCTTTTTACCATTTTGATCGCCTTTGACTGGTCTATCGCGCGGGCGTGCAGGGTAACGGACATTTCGGCGTCGATCTCCAGCATTTCAGTGAGCAGCTTATCCGAAAGCTCGGAAGCCATGATCTGCATATATGAGGCCGCGCCCCACGCCGAGCCTATGCGAAACGTCCGGCTTTGCCGGAAATCAAAGGAAGTGGGAGCGATAAAGTCTTTGGTGTTCATACCCGTTTGCGGAATCATGTCCCACGCAAACAGGAACGGCTCGCGTTCGCCAGGATGAAGCTGTCCATGCAGCGCCGCAAGGCGTTCCCACCCGGTAAGCGGGTGGCATTTTACACCCAAACGTTTGAAATTCCCCATAATATCCGCTTCTACACGGTCAAGCCGCATCCGCGCCGTTTTCAGGCTGTCCGCGTGGATACCAAAGGTAATGTACTTTGAGCGCGTGATGCCGTTATTGCTTTTGGCCGCCTGTGTTTTCAGCATTTCCACGAACTCGCTGCGGATCGCGTCGCTGCCGTCTTTCTGCATTGGGATATTGACAATCCGCCTGTCATCCGGGCGGGAGCGGCGGTTAATAAAGGACATCTGGAACGGCAGAGAGCTGTCAAAATAATTGAGGAACGCGCAGTACCCGTCGAAAATAACGGCTTGGTCGTCCCGCGACGCTACCGAATAATTGATGTCCTCATACGCTATGCTTTTGGTGTAATAATCCCCATAAACGCGGCACACGCCGTCCCGCAGCATTTCGCGGTATGGGATGCTTTCCTGTGCGGATAAGGCACGCTTATCCCTTTTAACGACAGGGCGTTTGTTTCCTGTGGACGTGCTTTTTTGTGCCAAACTCTTTCTCCTCCTTTGTGTTTTCACTGAAATATGCGTAAAAGTTTTGTGTCCTGTATGGCCGTATGCCCGGACGCAGGAATTTTACACGAAGTATATTCCGCAAGACCTTTTCAAAGGGCAGGCCGTCCCGCTCGTACATGGCGAACAGGAAACACGGCAGCATCAGGGCGATCATAAGGAACATTGCCCCGGTATTGCCGATAGCCGCACGGCTGCACAGGTAAACGGGAATCCCAACAGCCGCCGCGCTTCCAAAACAGATAAGCTGGCGTTTTGTCAAACCCATGACCAGCTTGTTTTTTACTTTAGACAGATCGTTTGGTACGTTTACATACGCCAATCCGAAAACCTCCTTGCTTAACTCGATCCAAAATATGTTGGTAGCGTACTTTTTACTTCATTGCCCCACACGTCCCATCCCGGTGTTTCCTGCCGGGCGAAAAGCTCCGCGCGGGGCAGGTTGCCCATCAGCCGCACGATCCGCTCCCGCGTTTCATCCGGTTTTTTGCTGTGCTCCTCTATGGGGGAGATAATAAACTGGTGAATCCCTTTATCCTGCCGCTTCGGGTGTCCGCGCGTTGCCAGCAGGCAGACCTCCGCGTTGGAGCGCGTCCAAAACCCCATGCCGTAAAACCATGTTTTGGCTTTCCGGTTTTGCTTCAACCATACGAACGCGACGGTTTTGAACCGGAACCCCCACGCGCGGATCACACGCAGCGCCTCCGGCAGCATAGGGAAAGTAGCCCATAAGAAAAGCGCGCTGTCTTTCGCGGCGATCTCCGCAACGGGCAGTGCACATATTTCATCGAGGATCATCGTGGGGTAATGGTGTTCCGCCGTACCTTGCCCGCCTTTATTGGCATACCGCCACGGCGGATCGGCCAGAATAATATTGTACTTTTTGATAAACAATCCTCCTTTCGCTTCGGGCCAACATGGCCCGAAGCCGCTATTCTTTTGTTTCGCTCATTGCCTTCCTGATGCGTTCTTTGGCAAGCGGATAATATGTGCGGGAATTTTCAAAACAGAGGAAGCGGCGGCCTGTATTGATGCACGCGACTGCCGTCGTCCCGCTCCCGGCGCAGACGTCCACGACAAGATCGTTTTCGCCGGTATATGTCCTGATGAGGTATTCGCAAAGCTCCACCGGCTTTTGCGTCGGGTGGATTCCTTTGCTCACCGTCTTAAACTGGATCACGTTGCCGGGAAACCGCCGTCCGTCCGGCGACGATATGGAGCCAGAACGGATAAACTTCCCGTAATTGCTGCTCTGCCCCATGCTCGTGTGCGTCCGCAGGTACGGTTCCCTGTACTCATATTGCGGGTGGTACACCGGTAAATGCTGATAAAACACAAGGATATTTTCGGACTTTTTCAGGGGTGCGCGCCGCGCGTTTAAGAATCCCGTGCCGCGATCCTTGTACCACACCCATTCGTACCGCAGCATTTTCAGGTTGGACACGCCTAATATTTTGTCGTAGGGGCATTGCGCGAACAACAGGATCGCGCCATTCGGCTTGACTGCCCGCCGCGCCGCCGTCCAGAACTCCGGCAAAGGAAGCCGCACGTCCCAAGCGTTGCGCGTCGTGCCATAGGGCGGATCGGTCAAAAGCATATCTACCGACGCGGGCGGCAGGGAGGAAAGCCCCTCTATGCCGTCCATGCAGTATATCTCATTTTCTTTCATTCCTTATTGTCCATTTTCCTCCTTTAACGTTCCGCCGTTTTTTCCTTTGTCGGGGTAGGGCGGGACGCGTTATGCTCCGCCGCCTGTTTTCCGGCTTTTTCCATCTGCTCCGCCATGCGCGGCTTATCTTTCAGCGCCGCCGCTCTGGCCTGTACACGTTCCACCGCCGTGTGGTATTCCTCGATCACCGCCGCGTTAAACTCCTTCCGAATATCCTTATCCACATAAGCCATACTGCGGTAGCCACCTTTGCCGTCCGGCCTGCTCGGCATACCGACAAATAACTCGCCGTCCTTGTTTTCCACAATTTTGAAGTCGTTTATGGTGATACCGCCGACTGTGATCCACGCGAATCCGTACAGGTTGCCCTGCGGCTCTACCGGGCGCACGGTGATCTCCATTTTCGGCGGTGCGGCTTTTACCATTTCCATGACACGCAGCTTCACCGCTTCGTCCACACTCACCCCGGCGTATTCAGCAAGCTCCGAGATCGGGGCGTCGAAAAGATAATGCCGTTCCTCTGCAAGTTCCTGCTCCGTCTTTTGAGCAGGCTGCTTTACCTCTGCCTGTACCTGATTCTGTTCCATTTCCTGATTTTCCATTGCCTTTTTTGCCATGATTTTTTCCTCCGAAATATTTTTAATGTGCTCCAAAAATAGATTTTGCGAGTGTTCCCGTCTTAAACAGCGCGAAGCATAAAAGGATGGTGTACCCCAAAACGCCCCATATCGCGTCAAAGGCGTTATCGCTCACCGCGATATTCTTGACGAGTACCGCGTAAATCCCGATACATACTATAATAAGAAAGCCCTGAAAAGCGATTGCCGCAAGCGACCGGAAATAGTTCTGCCCGACCTGTGATGTTTCCCGGTTGGCGACCGTGGCTGCCGGAATGGGCGCAAGGCTCGTGAGCAGATATATTTCTATCATCCTGCCGTATGCAATGACAAAGATCACTATGTTCAGTATCGGTACCACCAGCTTCACGAAAAGCGACTGGAACCACAGCCCAATGAGCGGGCCAATATCCATCGCCTGTAATTTTTCCTCTACATCGAGGATAATATCCGGCGTTATTGCCGTGGAACTGTCGATGATATCCGCCGCCCCCGCTACCGCGTTTTGCGATACGTCAAAGATTGCCATAATAATGTTGAATGTGTTTGACAGGATCATTACCGCGACAAACGTCTTGAATATCCACTTGAAAAATATCCATGTATCGAGGTCGTGCAGGTTGTTCTTTTCAACGATCATTTGTATGAGCTCGTAACACACGATCCCTGTCAATATCACGCCGGCAATGGGAAGTATCACCGTTTCAGATAGCTGCCGTATCAGCGAGAAAATATCCGCGTCCCATGCGGCGGGAGAAGTCCCCGCCAGCACGGCCACTTCTCCGATCTGGTTGTTCACATCGGAGAACAGTGTTTCCATGTTCCACATGATACCGTCGATCAGCACGCCTTTCAGCCATTCGCCGATCCACTCGAAGATGACCATAACCGCTGCCTCTCGCTAAAACAGCCCGGACAACATCGGGATCAGCGTAACACCGAGCAAAATAACTCCGCCCCCGGCCATAAGTTGCTTTACCCCCTGCGACTTTGCCGCCGGATTGTCCGCTCCATAACCTTCGAGTAGATTGATCACGCCCCACACGGCAAGCCCGGCTCCCAACGCGATCACAAGGGTTTGCAGCGTTTCTACTGCACTTGAAAAAAATCCCATAAACTACCTGCCTCCTTTATCCATAAATACAAAAACCGCCTTGCGGCGGTCTTTTCGCTTCCTTACTTCGGGCCAACTTGGCCCGAAGCATATATACTGTCATCCAAACGCTTCGGGATCGTCTATGTCATCGTAATCCAAAATATCATCGTCCGCTTCCTCCCCGGTAACGTCCACCTCGTAAACGTCATACTGTTCCTCCGGCTTTGGTCTCATGCGGCGGCTCACAAGGCCAGACAGGTCAAAAGCATTGCGCTTTGCGTCCGCTTCTGCGGTCTGCCTGTAATTCGGGTGCCGTTCCAAACGGTACTTTGGGGAATAAAAGGGGCGCAGCCCCCGAAGCTGTAAAATACACTTATCTCCCGGCATGGTGGTGAGCTCGTCTATCGTCATAAGCTCCTTTCCCAGCCTTTGCAGGTTCTGTCCATAGCTTTCTGACTGGCCCCGCGTCCTGCTGTCCGTATACATAGAGATCGTTTCCTTGCCAAGCGTCTCAGATAACTCCTTGACCGTCGTATGCTCACGGCCTCCCAAAAATATGATGGAATCCATATTGCCCATAATGGTTTCAGCATGATCCTTGTATATGGCCTTGCATTGGCTCTGCGCCTGATAGAACAGGCATAGGGATATTTCCCGCGAACGGATGACCGCGACGAGTTTTTCCAGTCCCGGTACCTGCCCGGTATTGGCCGCCTCATCCCACAAAAAACGCACATGATGAGGCAATCTGCCGCCGTACTTGTTATCCGCGCGTTCGCACAACAGGTTAAACATTTGCGAAAACGCGAGGGCAACGATGAAATTGTAGGTGCTGTCCGTGTCCGAAATGATGAAGAACGCTGCCGTTTTTCGGTCTCCCGTTTGGTCGAGCTCCAGTTCATCGTAGCTCATGATCTCCTGTAGCTGCGGGATGGAGAACGGGGCAAGCCGCGCGCCGCAGCTTATGAGGATGGATTTTGCCGTTTTGCCGCTCGCCAGCTTGTACTTTTTGTATTGCCTGACCGCAAAGCAATTTGGCTTCCGCTTTTCAAGGCCCATGAACATATAGTCCACAGCATTGCGGAAATTCTCGTCGTTTTCTCTGACCTCCATGCTGTCGATGAGCTCCACAAGGGTATTGAGGTTCCTGTCCTCCTCCGGTGCCTCGAATACGATATATGCTGTCAGGGCGCAGTACAGCAGCGTTTCCGCTTTCGTCCAGAACTCGTCTCCGTCCTTGCCGTCGCCTTTTGTATTGAGGATCAGAGCGTTGACAAACTTCAAAATATCTGTTTCCGTGCGGATATATGCGAGGGGGTTATAGTGCATGGATTTTGAAAAATCTATACTATTGAACACCTTGATCCTGTAACCCTGCCTCTCTAAAAATTTTCCCACCTGTCCGAGCAGGCTGCCTTTGGGATCGACAACCACATACGAGCTGTGCGCCTGCAAGAGCTGCGGCGTGAGCCAAAACCGGGTTTTGCCACTCCCGGACGAGCCGATAACACAGCAGTTTTTATTGCGCGCGTTTGCCGGGTTTTTGGGGCGGCCGTTCATTGTAAGGAACTCCGTTCCCGTCAAAATGACATTGTTTTGAAAAACCGGATCAATAAACGGTTTGATGTCCTTTGCCGTACCCCAGCGCGCCGTACCGTATTCTTCATCTTTGCGAAACTTCTTTGCGTTATGTTTTTTATACTGCACAGCAAGCCACACAAGCCCAGCTCCGATGAGCCCAATCAGCCAATCGAAGCCGTCCAGCCCCGGCGCTATCGTTCCAAACGCCGCATGTAGGCTATGCGGCAGCCCGGCTAATTTTTCCCAAAACATATCCCCAGCCGCGATCCGGTAAGCTGTGCCGAACTTTAGAAACACCCAAAATAGGAACAGGTAGGGAACAAGCGGGAGTGCATACTTTTTGAGTTTACCTTCCATCTTGCGCCGCCTCCCGTTCCCGTGTACGTTCCTTCGACTGTTTATTCCGTACAAGATCGGCAGCCTGCCTCACCTGTTCCCGTATGGGCGGCTTCCGACCTTTACGCAGGGCGCGTTTGGTGTATTCCGAAAAACAGGCCGTGATCGCGTCCGCCTGCTTCGCCTTGAAAAACAGCAGGTATTTTTTCGGCCCGGTCTTGTAAAAAGCATAGTCCACGTTATATTTTCGCGCCGTCCGGTCGAACAGGCGCGTGTTCCCGTCGAGCGGGATACTGTTTATCGTTTCGGCATGGTTCATCAGCTTTTTCACGCTTTGCCTGCCATGCGGGGTATGCGCCTTTTGGCGGGCCCGCCGTATCTGCCGGAGCGCCGACGACAACGCCCTTGCCAATACCCTGCCCGTCATCCTGCCCGCCGATACGGACAAGGCTAAAAAGCGCCGTTCAATATCTTCCTGCAAAATTACGCCTCCTTCCCGCTTCGGGCCAACTTGGCCCGAAACAGCCATCCCTACCGCTCATGGGCGATATTTTTGTCCCTGTGTCCTCGTTTGCTTCGGTTTTCCCGCTCCGCTTGTTTCCCGCACTCCCGCAGTACCTTTTTGATATGCGGTGGCTTCGCGGCCTTTTCCTCCAACTGTTTCAAATGTTGGAGCGCTGCTTCCGTATTTTTTCCGATTCCTTTGGAACAGGAACACGCGGCGCGGAACGGGGCAGTCATGCCTCGTACTGCTTTTCCGTTTGGTTTTGCTTCCGTTATGCCGCTCTTGCCCGAAAGCGCACGTCCCGCGTTACGCAGGTTACGCCCGGCTTCATGGTATCTTGTGCCCGCCGCCTCGACAGCGCGGATCGCTTGTTCCGCCATTTTCGCTGCTTTTTCCGCGTCGCTGCGGATCGTTTCCAATATGGGCTGCACTTTGAAAAAGCGGGAGAGATGGGCCAGCGCGGCATTTCCTTTTTCCCGGAACGCCGAGAAAGCATTTTTACATCCGGCGGCCACTGCTTCTTTCAGCCGTTGGAGTTTTTCCCGCAGGCCCGAAACATACTGCCGCATAGCTTCTTCTGCTTTTTGCAAAGCCATTTTGGCAGGATGGTTTCGCTGTTGTGCGTCCGCAAGGCCGCGCCGCACTTCCGCAAGCTCATGTACCGCCGTATCCAGTTGTTTTTGTATGTCCGCGATCTGGCCGAGAAGAATATTCAATCCATACCATTCAGGGCTATCCCGGTTCAGCACGGCAAGCAGTTCCGCCACATGAGTATTTTTTGTAATGAGTATTTCCGGCATATTTCCTCCATTCTGTTATCCTCCCAACGCCTCCACGATTCCGCGCATAATGTATTCAGCGCATGGAAGCGCGATTGCGTTCCCAAGCGCGCGGTACCGCGCGCTGTCCGATATTTCCCTGCCGTCCGCGCCGTATCTTGTCCAATTTTCCGGCAAGCCCATGAGACGTTCACATTCAACCGGCATGAGGTCGCGGATCACGCCGTTCTTGTATTCCTCCCCGTACCACAGCGCAAAGGTATTGGTATCGCTGGCTAATATGGTGGGAAAGGGATCTCCGCGTTTTCCAAAACTCCCCAAAAAACTATTTGTGTCTTTGCGTCCCGCCGTTCCCCGCATCCGTATTTTTTGGAACGGGCAGACCGTGATCCCGGATATTTCCCGCCCTGTTTCAGCAGCAGGTACTCTATTTCTTTTGGCGGCGGGCATCCCGCTTTGTCCGCAAGCCGCAGTATCCGGCTGCACACCGCCGGGCCGGAACAATATTTCTCCGGCGCGTTCGCCTCCAAAATCTGCCACGAGGAAGATGCGCCGCCTGCGCTGCGGCAGCCGGGGCTTTCCCCAATACTGGGCGTCCAGCAATCTCCATGCGACGTCAGGACGTCCCCCTCGCACCATTCCGGCGCATGCCCATCTTCCACTAACAGGCATTGGAACCTCGGTATCTGTGAAAGACTGGAGCACGGCTCTAAAATCCATCCGGTCATTTGATGAAAACGCTCCCATGACGTTCTCCCAAACAGCGATAACTGGATACCTGCCATTCGTCGCCTCCCTCATTTCCTTTATAATGCGTATCGCGTGGTGGTACAGGCTGGATTTTTCCCCGGAAAGCCCTGTTCGGTTCCCGGCAGCCGATAAATTTTGGCAGGGGGAACCGAATGTGATAACGTCCACCGCCGGGATCTCCGCCCCATGCAGGGCGGTAATATCTCCCAAATGCTCCATACCGGGGAAATGCCTTTTTGTGATAGAAACGGGGATTTTTTCGATCTCACTCGCCCATAGAGGCGTGATACCACAATTCATACCCGCAAGCGGGAATACACCGATCCCGTCAAACAGGCTGCCCAGCGTGATCAACGGCTGTCCTGCCTTTTCACGCCCTGTCCCTTGACCGCCATAATCCCTTCCAGCGTCGTTGCTGTGATATGCAGCCGTCCCGCAATGGCAATGTCATTTTTCACATTTTCGTCGATTGTGTTCCCGCATACCACAAGCACATGGGCTCTCCGCAGCAGGTCGCGCCCAATATCTATCCCGCTCTTATGCTCCTTCGGGACAGCGTCGTTGAGGAACAAAGGCAGGTACAGGATCGGACAAATGGGAGAAACGCCCGCTTCATATACCGCCCGGCAGTACCGCGCTGCCTGTTCGATGTCCGTTTTCTGTTTACCGCTCCATGCGGCTGATAAATATGCCAATGGCCGTTTCATTCTTTGCCTCCGTTTCTTTCAGCCCACCCCACGCCCGCCCATTCTTGGGCGGGGGCGGCTCTGGGGAATTTCTTGATCCCCGCCGCTTGGGCACAAAAAAAGCACAGGCCGGAACAGGCCGTCAAGGGTTAAAACCGCCTATGGCGGCGCAACGCGCCCTTGACTGCCTGTTTCCGTCTGTGCTATCTAAACACCGGCGACGGGGAATAACAGATATTCCTTTTCCTGCGGTTCGGGCCATGTTGGCCCGAGGTCCGTTATTTCTCCAACTCGTTTTTCTTATTTGGCTTCACAATATCTTTTTGCTTGTCTTTCCATTCGTCGAGCAGGTGAAGTATGGTATCTTTCATCTCACGCGGCGTTTTGTCCTTTCCAAAATACTGCGAAAGCTCCTGACTGGATATGATCACTTTGTCTACCTCCTTTTTTTCTTCCAGCATAATCCCATCGATCATGTCCGGGTTTAAGATGTTCTTTTGCGCGAGCTCCCTCATGCGCTGTGCCTGCGACAGGGAGGGCGTCGATTGCTGTCCCTCGATTGCCACCGCAATATATTCTTGTAGCTTTGCATCCTTGATATATGACAGTTCAACTGCCGGGGTAAACGCTATTTTCAGCGTCTTATCATTACCGAGCCGCTTACCGTCCACCATTTCCTGCAAAGAGGGGGAAAGGTTCGTAAGCGCGATATGCCTCTGCACCTGCTTGACGCTCATGCCGTTTCGTTCCGCGACAATAGCGTTGGAGCGTTTCCCAACGTCCTCCACGCTTGCCGTCACATCTCCTTGCAGCGCCTCCTGCGCCCCCTGGTGCTTGAGGGATTCAAGCTGTTTCTTCAATGCCCGTGCGAGCTCCATTGTCCCGATCTCCCGGTTGTTGACATTATCCTCGACCATCTGCTGGATCGCCTGGTCGTCGTTCAGCGCGCGTATGATACACGGGGTATATGGTATGCCCGCGTCTTTACCGCCTTCGTCGCGCCTGTGTCCCGAAACGATCTCATAGCCGCCGGCGGGGCGGGGGCGGACGATGGCTGGCTGCGTTACGCCGTGCGCGCGGATACTCGCCACAAACGCCATATATTTTGTGTTTTTCTCCACGTTGAACGGGTGATCCTTGAACGAGTGGAGCTCATTATGTGGGATGCGCACGACCTGTTCTACCTCCGGGGCTTTCCACGGTTCCGCCGCTTTTTCCGATTTCGGAATATGGAATTTTTCACGGAGCTCCTTCTCCAACTTTGCCTTGCGCTCCTTTAGTTCCGGCTCGTCCGCTTTTTTCTCCGCTGCCCGTTCCGCAGTTTCTCCCTGCCCGGCGTTTTTTTCCTTGCCCTGTGCTGCCATTTCCTTTTTTGCGGGAAAAGGGATCACGGGCTTTTCTTCTTTCAATTTCGATTCGCTTTTTACCTTATTATTCGGCATGGGTGAAAGTTTGGGCTTTTCTTCCGGCTTCTTGTCCGTCTTTTCATTTACCTGTATCCCCTTGCTTTGACCGGGGATCGCCGCCTTTTTTGTTTCCGGCTGTTTGGGGACGGAAGCAGGATTTGGCCCCTCCTTTGCAGAAGCCGCCGGTGCTTTGACTGGATTTATCATTTTTGCTTTTTCCGGCTTTCCTTTTTCCGGCGGAACAACCGATTTTGTTTCCGGTTTTTGGGAAACGCTTTCTTTGTTCCGGATAGGTTTTTGTTCCGCCAGCTTTCCGGCTGCCGCTTTTTTCTCCTCCGGCTTGTTTGGCTTGTCGTTTGCCATCTGTTTTTTCCCTCCTTTTTCATGGCATAAAAAAAGCCTGATATTTTCAGGCTTGTAATGGGATATTTGTTCACCTCCCTCGTGCTTCGGGCCATGTTGGCCCGGTTTTACTTTTTAAGGCATGAAAAAAGGACGTTATTTCTAACGTCCTTTATCCGTTCCCGTTTGCCGAGCCGCCTTAAACACTTTATTTTACTAAGTTCTTTCATGTTTTCTTATATCAGCCCGCATAATTGTGCGCGTTTTTTTCGTTTCCTTATTTTTCCGGAACCTCCGGCAGGCTGTCAAAGCCTTTTTGCAGTTCTTCATCCGTCGGGATATAATCGTTCATTTTCCCGTCGTGGTAGGATTCATAGGCCGTCATATCGAAATATCCGGTTCCCGTGAGGCCGAACAGGATGGTTTTCTGCTCGCCCGACTCCTTGCAGCGGAGCGCCTCGTCGATCGCCGTGCGGATCGCATGCGCAGATTCCGGCGCCGGCAAAATCGTTTCCTTTTTGGCAAACATCACGGCCGCCTCGAACACCTTGCTCTGCTCGACCGACACCGCCTCCATGTATCCGTCATGGTACAGCTTGGAGAGGATGGGCGACATCCCGTGGTAACGCAGGCCGCCCGCGTGGTTCGCGGAGGGAATAAATCCGCTCCCCAGCGTATACATTTTCGCCATCGGCGTAATTTTGCCCGTATCACAAAAATCATACGCATACCTGCCGCGCGTGAAGGACGGGCAGGAGGCCGGCTCCACCGCGACGATCCTCGGGTTTGCCTTTCCGGTCAGCTTGTCCTGCATAAAGGGCGCGATCAGGCCGCCCAGGTTGGAACCGCCGCCCGCGCAGCCGACGACGATATCCGGATATTCGTCAAGCTTTTCCATCGCAAGCTTGGATTCGAGGCCGATGATCGACTGATGGAGCAGCACCTGGTTCAGCACCGAACCAAGCACATAACGGTAGCCCTCCGTGGAGACCGCCTTCTCCACCGCCTCGGAAATCGCGCAGCCGAGGCTTCCCGACGTATTCGGGTTTTCCACCAGAATCTTGCGGCCAATTTCGGTTGTATCGCTCGGGCTGGCGATTACATCCGCGTCAAAGGTCTGCATCACCGCTTTGCGGAAGGGTTTTTGCTGGTAGGAGACCTTAACCATGTACACCGTAAGCGGAAGCCCAAAATAAGAGCACGCTTCCGCGAGCGCAGTTCCCCATTGGCCCGCCCCCGTTTCTGTCGTGAGCCCCTTCAGGCCCTGGTCCTTCGCATAATAGGCCTGCGCAATTGCCGAATTGAGCTTATGGCTGCCCGACGTATTATTTCCCTCAAATTTGTAATAAATTTTCGCAGGCGTATCGAGGGCTTTTTCCAGGTTAAACGCACGGATCAGCGGCGACGGGCGATAGATTTTGTACATCTCGAGGACTTCCTCGGGAATGTCCACATACCTCGTCTCGTTATCCAGTTCCTGATGCGCCAGCTTTTTGCAGAACACCGGATAGAGGTCCTCCTCCGTTGCCGGCTGCATTGTCGCCGGGTTCATCATCGGCGCGGGCAATTCTTTCATATCTGCGCGCATATTATACCACTGCCTGGGCATCTCGTCTTCAGTTAAATAGAGTCTGTGCGGAATTTTTACCATTGCTTTGTTCCCCCTTCAAATGTTTTATTTTAAACCAAAAAAGGCTTTTGTCCCAACTTCTGGGACAAAAGCCTAAAACTTCTGCGGTGCCACCCGGATTGGCGCAAAGCGCCCTCTCTGCCACAATCAAACAATTGTGTTTCCATGATAACGGTTGGAAACTCCGTCAGGTATTACTAAACTTTCGTTGTTCTCCCTGCCCTCATCAGTCCATTCACCGAAAATCCTATGCTGCAATGATCGCACCGCCCATTGCTCTCTCAATGCGGTTTTCCCGGTTACTCCTCTGAATCACTGGTTTCTTTATTTATGATTGCTTATTATAGCAGTCTTTCCCGGGCATGTCAAGCGGGAAGTTATCTTCGCGCTTCCGCCTGCTTTTGCATCGCCTTGAGCTCCGCCGCGGTAACGATATACTTTTTATCACGGCTGTCCTGCTCCGTAAAGCGCCCCTCCTGCTTTCTTTCATTGCGGGAATCATAGAACAGGAACGGAACCGGCTCCCCGCCGTGCGCCCCGGTATCGGAAAACGTAAAGTGGTCGGAAGCCACGGACAGCGTAAAATCATCCCCGATATTTTTAAGGAACTCTTTCAGGAATATGCGGTCAATCGCCTCTATGGCCTCCATCTTCTCTATCGGCTGGAGCTCATGGGAAAGGTCGTCCGTTTCCTGGATGTGAACGTAAATATCCTCATATTCGTTTACGGCTTTGACCGCTTTTTCAAGCTTCTCTTCCAAAAAGTCCCCGAAGGTACGGCCTTCTCGTTTGGTGCCGACGTTGGGAAGCCCGGCAATCGTCGTAATCCCGTCCATCAGCAGCGTTTCCGAAAGCGCAACACGCCCGCGGGTATCTCCTTTAATTTCGGGCATGACCGACGCGCCCCACATCCACATGCCGTTCGCGGGAATATTTTTCTTCCGCAGGAAATCATACGATTTTTTCATCAGTTCAAAAAACTTCGCCTGTTTTCCTTCCGTCCTGATAAACGGCGCAATATCCTGCCCGATGATGTCATGTGCGGGCATAAAGTCGACCGGATAAAGCCTTTTCCCATTTTTAACAATCAGCGTACAGCGGAAGGAACCACAATAAATAAGCTGGTATTCCTCGTCAAACACCGCCTCTGCCAGCTCGCGCGCAACCGGTTCCGCAACCTCGGTTGCAATATCGTAGGCGCTGTAGCTTTTGATACGGCTTGTTTCAAAGGAATCTCCCTCAAAGGCCACCAGGTTGCAGCGGATATACAAATCTTCTTCATTCATGGGAAGGTGCAGCCCCGCCGCCTCGATGATCGAGCGTCCCCGGTATGTATGGGGATCAAAGCCAAGGAGGCTCAGGTTGGCAACCGCGCTCCCCACTTCAAGTCCTTCCGGTATCGTAAGCACCGTTCCCCCCAGCGCCTTTTGGTAAAGGGCGTCAAGGTTCGGCGTTTTTGCATATTCAAGCGGCGTCTTTCCGTCAAGAGCGGCATTTGGCCTGTCTGCGACGCCGTCTAACACCAATGTAATCTTTTTCATGTCTTTTTCCTTTCGCTGTGATCCATTTATGACCTCATTATACGCCATCCGGGCTTTGGGTTCAATCTCAAACACTTTTACGGCACAAAAAAACCATGCCGCCCTTCCCAGGCAAGCATGGCCGCCGTTTTTCGCCGTCAGAGTGCCGCGCGCATCTCCTCGACCTTTTCGAAGTTGCTGCGCATCAGGCTTTCCACCTGTGTGTACCACGATTCCGATCCGCCGCAATAATTTTGGCTTACGTCTTTTGTGGTTTTACCCTGATAATATTTCCCATTTTCATCGAGGTAATCATCCCTCAGCAAGGTAGCCTGATATTCCACACAATCCTGCTTGGTCGGGAATTCCATATACCCGTCGTTCCCATTTTTAATGCCGCCGAGGTTATTGCAATTCTCGGCGAGCTTGCTTTCTCCAAAGCCGCTTTCAAGCTGCGCCACGCTAATCAGGAAAAGCGCATTGATGCCGTGTGTCTGCTCTTTTTCCGCATAGCATTCTCCCAGTCCTTCAAGGCCCGAGCCTTTAAGCAAGGCTTCCAGTTCCTCCGCCGTGCATCCCGAAAGGACCGTCAGGTCCCCATAGGGCGTATATTCATAGGGCGTGATTACGGTTTCATCCGTAAATGTTTCAAACACTGCCTGGGAAATGCTTTTCGCCAGCGCTTCCGCGCTGGTTTCTCCAACCGTTTCCGTTTCAAGGCGCGCAGGCAAATCCGCCGCCATTGCGCGCGGCAAGGCGGTGACGCCAAGGGCAAGAACAAGCACGCCGGCGCACATAATTTGACAGGTTTTCACAATCGTTCTCTTCATACCGATTCCTTTCCCTTTTGAGGGTGCCCTGTTATTATACCTCTGCGACTCCATTTTTGCAAGTTTTCTGCATTTTTTTAGGGAATACGGTTATTAATATTAAATAAATTGTTTATTGATTCCCCACAGAATCAGGGGTACACTGGTCTTGTAAAAAGGAGGAGGCGCGCTGTGGAACAACAAAAAAATTATTTTCGGGATTTGATAATTTCTCCTGAACCTGTACTCGAAAATCCGGATTCCGGCTGTGTCGTCAGCGACCGGATTTCGGTGGATGGTTATGAAGTCGGCGTTATGTACCGGGATTTTCCAATTCCGGACACTACGGATTCGGGGTGGGTATTTCTCGCCGGTGATGAAGACGCCGACTATATGAATACGCCGGGGAATACTTCCGTGTTTCCCTTACGTACAATATGCAGCTATGATTCCGCCGTTATTCCGTTTCTGGACGCCGACTATGAAACGGCGTTTATCCGGCAGGAGGACGGCAAATTTATGAAGGCGGAACATTTCTTTGACGACGGGGAATAAAACCGGTTTGGATGTAAAAACGGAACCGAGGTGTATACCATGACTGCACGAGAGGCGGGGTTAAGACATGCTCCCCGAATCGATAAAAAATATCTTCCGCTGCTGGCCGGAATTGTTTGGAGTATTGCGGGGACTGCCGTGCTTTCCATCGGCTTTCCCGCGTTGCTTAAGAGCCCCGGCCCGTTATGGTTTTCCCTTCCTGTGACGGGAATTGTTTTCTTCCTGTTTTTTAAATTCATCTTTTTCCGGCTTTTCCGCAAGCATACCGCCCGTATCGAAGCTTTTCCGGAGCAAAAAATATGCGCATTCGCATTTTTTGATAGAAAAGGCTATATCATCATGGCCTGCATGATTACTTTCGGTATTTTGCTCCGCTCTTCCAATTTGCTTCCACATGCCGTCCTGGGGATGCTCTATACGGGAATTGGTGCGGCTATGATTGGTGCGGCGGCAAGTTTTGTCGTCCATTTCATCAGGAAACAAACAGGAATAGCCTGAAAATTCTAATGGATGGCAAAAGCCCCGGATCACCGGGGCTTTTGGATGCCTGGAGCATTTTATTTCATAAGCCTGCCCACCAGCTGATTCACGAGACCTCCGTCTGCTTTTCCTTTCACAAGTGGCATCAGCTTTTTCATAATATTCCCCTTATCCTGCGGCGTTGGATTCTCAATGCCAAGCTGCTGCAAAACGCCGGTAATCACCTGCCTGATTTCTTCCTCACTCATTTGCTTCGGCGCGAATTCCCTAAGGACGGCAAGCCGTTTTTGGTTCATATCGATCAAATCTGCCCTACCTGCCTTTTCCGCTCCTGCAAGGCTTTCCTCCGCCTGCTTTATTTCCTTTAAAATAATTGCATTTTCTTCTTCGTCCGTCAGCGCTTCCTTTTTATCCTTCGCTTTTGCTTTGAGCGCAGATAACAGGAGCGTAAGCGTCTCCTTCCGTTCCGCATCCTTCGCCTTCATTGCGGCGATCATTTCTTTTTGTACTTCCCCGGTCTTTTCCATTGTGCTTCCTCCCGCTTTTTATTCCAAAGTCTTTTTCATACAGATAACCGCCCCGTCGCCTTCAAAGCTTCCATAATTCGGAATAAGGCGATATCCGAGCTTTTCATATAGGGCGATTGCCCACGGCATTTCCTTGCCTGTTTCAAGGACTGTCGCTGTGAATCCCAGGCTTTTTGCTTTTGCTTCAAGCCATGCAACAATGCCTTCGCCGATGCCCTGCCGCCTTAATTCAGGCTTTACCAATACGCGCTTGATTTCAACCGTATCGCTTTGGCAGTTCCGGATACAGCCGCACCCGACGGCAGCCTCCCCTTCCATTGCCAAAACCACTGCAAGCGCATCTTCTATTTGGTTCACCCCTTTATACTTCAGGGATTGTTCCCCAAACAGTTGGAAATATTCTTCATCGAGCTCCCGGCACAATGCCTGGAAGCGCTCGTCCGTTTCAGTTGTTTCGAGCATTTGCATATTAGATTCCTCCTCTATATTTAATTATATCATATCGCTCCGGTTCCTTCATACGTTGATATAGCAAGCCCGCAACCTGCATGGTTACGGGCTTTTCTTATTTGTTTAAACAAAATAGATACAGGGCTGGGACAAGCTTGCTTATCCCGGTACGACCTGATTGCAGGCACATAATGCAACACCGGATTGATCGGCAAACCTGTATGCTGCAAAATAATATTTACCTCATTACTGTTTGCCGCCTCTACGATTTATCCATCCCGCAGGGATAGGTTGTTTCCGATTGCTTTTTCCCCCGTTTCACCATATCGTAAAAACGGTAGCCGCCGGAGAAATTATAACAGTCATAGCCATTCTGCGCAAGAATACGGCAGGCAAGATAGCTGCGGAATCCGCTCTGGCACATGACATAGACAGGTTTACGCTGTGGAATTTCATCCAGCCTTTCACGCAAATCATCCAGTGGAATATTGACAAAACCGTCGGCGCATCCGTCCCCATATTCCTGAGGCGTTCTTACGTCAAGCAGGGCTACGCTGCCATCACGCGGAAGCGCCTCCTCCTCTTCATAATGGAACTGCCTTACCCTGCCCGCAACAATGTTTTCAATCATAAATCCAGCCATATTGACCGGGTCCTTTGCGGAGGAATACGGCGGAGCGTAAGCGAGGTCAAGATCAGCGAGTCCTGTCGCTTTCATTCCCGCGCGAATGGCGGTAGCAAGCACGTCAATCCGCTTGTCCACGCCGTCAAACCCGATAATCTGCGCGCCAAGTAGCCGAATCGTTTCCTTTTCGTACAGCACCTTCATCATCATTACTTTGCCGCCGGGATAATAACCAGCGTGAGAAGATGGAGACAAAACAACGCATTCATAATCGATTCCCGCCGCCCGCGCCGCCGTTTCGTTGATCCCCGTGGAGGCCGCCGTCATATCAAACAGCTTGATAACCGACGAGCCCTGGGAGCCGTGGAAAACACTGCTTCCTCCGCAGACGTTATCAGCCGCAACGCGGCCCTGCTTATTGGCGGGACCGGCAAGGGAAACCAGCGCTTTTGTTCCGGTTATAAAATGCGTTACCTCTACTGCGTCACCCACCGCGTAAACGTCAGGCGCGGATGTTTCCATCCTGTCGTTTACGGCAATGCTGCCTTTGATTCCAAGTTCCAGGCCCGCGTTTTTTGCCAACGCCGTATCGGGCGCGACGCCAATGGCAAGCACGACCATATCGGAAGGAAGATTGGCTTCGTCTGCGGTTTTCGTAATAATATGATCCCCGCTTTTTCCAAATGCGGTTACGGCCGTATTGAGCATCAAACGGATGCCGTGGCTTTCCATCTGCGAATGGACTGCGCAGGCCATATCAAAATCGAAGGGCGCCAGTAAATGGCCGGCATATTCCACGAGCGTTGTTTTTATTCCTGATTCGGCAAGGTTTTCCGCCATTTCGAGCCCGATGAATCCGCCGCCGATTACGGTTGCGCTTTTGGGATTTTCGGTTTCAATGAATTTGTGGATTTTTAATGTGTCCTCCACCGTACGAAGGGTAAAAATCCTCTCATGATTGATTCCGGGCATATCCGGCAGCACAGGTTTTGCGCCGGGAGAAAGAATCAGCTTATCATAGCTTTCTTCATAAATCTTTCCTGTTTCAAGATTGCAAACGGCCACTGTTTTCTTTTTGATATCGAGAGCCGTAACCTCGTGGCGGACGCGTACATCCACGCGAAACCTGTCCCAAAAAGCCTTGGGGGTTTGCAGGGTCAACGCTTTCTCGTCGGTAATAACGCCGCCGATATAGTAGGGCAGCCCACAGTTTGCATAGGAAATAAAGCCTGTACGTTCAAAGACAATAATTTGCGCATGCTCGTCAAGCCGCCTGATCCGTGCCGCCGCGGAAGCGCCGCCCGCGACACCACCTACAATTACCACCTTCATTTCGCCGTCCCCCTCTCAGTTTTGCCGTTATAGTTATGGATGCCGCCAATATTTGTAAGATCGGTATAGCCCATATTCCGCAACACCTGTTCCGCCTGCCTGCTTCTGCTCCCGCTTAGGCAATAGACAAAAACAGGCGTATTCTTATCGGGAATCTTATTGACTGCCGTTTGCAGTTCGTCTAAAGGAATATTTAAACTCCCGGGAATATGTGCCTTGAAATATTCCTCTTCGGTACGCACATCCAGCAATACGGCGCCCTGGGTATCCTGCATTTTTTTCACACCTTCGTTGATATCCGCAGTCTTAAACAAATCAAAAAGCCCCATTTTATCCTCCCTATTTGATTACTTCGTTCTCAAAGTTATTTTTATAAGTTTCATTTCAGCCATTATGGTTCTCCCCCTATTGGCAGGATTTTTCAATCTTTGGATAATCATTTCTGTTGATTAAATTCTACCATTGGATTTCAGGAAAAAACGTGACCGGGTCGCATTTCGGCAAAAATATGACGTTTATTTTTATGTGATTTTTTAAATCATTGTTTGGAGTGCTTTGATATTCTTCAGCGTAATCCTGCCCCGCTTAAATTCGACTAAACCGTCGGCGGCAAAGCGCTTGAGCATCCGCGCAACCACCTCGCGGGCGGAATTGGTGTATTGCGCAATCTGTTCGTGCGTCATTTGGATCGTCGCAAGGCCGGTATGCTCGTATTCACCGATTAAAAATGAAGCAAGCCGCCTGTCATACCCCTTAAACAAAATCATCTGCATTGTCCACATGACCGATGAAAAGCGTTCGCAAAGCATCTCGTATGCAAAACAGCGGGCATATATATTCTGGCTTATCAGTTTTTCGAAAGCGGCCGTGCCTAACACCAGTAAAACGCAGTCGGCGGATACCGACATCTGGGTTTCAAATGTAATTTGGCTGACTGCGCAAGAAGCAGTCAGGACACAAATTTCCCCCTCGTGAAGACGGTACAGGGTAATTTCGCGGCCTTCTTCAGACAGGATACAGGTACGTAATTCACCATCCAATACCATAGACATTCCAAGACATTCTATTTCACTGTTCAAAATAATCCGTTCTTTGGAATATCGCCGTATATTAGAATTTGCCTGAACAAATTCTTTCTCGTGATCGGTTAGCCGTTCCCAAAAAGGCAATTTTTCCAAATAACCAGGTTCTGTCATTCCTGTCTCCCCTTTTTCCCAAGTCTCGTTTCCGGCATAAGCCGGTTATAACACAGGCCTTTTCCCTTTTCAATACTTAAAAAAATTTTCTGCTTTGCTTCGCAAAAAATTGATCATCTACGGTTTGTCCACTTGGAGTTTCCGGTCGTCCAAATCTAATCTACCCAAAATCAGATGCAGGCAAACCACGACCCCGCACGAGCCCGGCAGAGCGGGTCGCGTGGGGAAAAGGAGCGGCAGGTTCCGCGACGTGTGTCGTTCATACAAAATAGATGCAGGTAAAACGGGCCCCCGCGAAACTCGAACGAAGTGAGTTTCGCGGGGAAAAGGAGGAACAAGCGCGCGAGTGAGGTTTTTCTTGCAAAGAAAAACGGAACAAAGCAAGCTTTGTTCCGACGTGGTGGACCACCAGGGACTCGAACCCTGGACACCCTGATTAAGAGTCAGGTGCTCTAGCCAACTGAGCTAGTGGTCCATCTTGGTTATGGAGCGGGTGATGGGAATCGAACCCACGCATTCGGCTTGGAAGGCCGACGCTCTACCATTGAGCCACACCCGCATATGCCGCTCCGACGGAGCCATGCACGCTACGGTGTTGGAGCGGGTGATGGGAATCGAACCCACATAGCCGGCTTGGGAAGCCGGTGCTCTGCCACTGAGCTACACCCGCATTGTAATCTTTCAAAAATGTACGTTCCCACCGTTTCGATGGGAACGACATTTCATAACATGGAGCGGAAGACGAGATTCGAACTCGCGACATTCGCCTTGGCAAGGCGACGCTCTACCACTGAGCCACTCCCGCATATGAAATTGGTGCGGGCGAAAGGACTCGAACCTTCACGCCTAAGGCACCAGATCCTAAGTCTGGCGCGTCTGCCAATTCCGCCACGCCCGCGTTGATACGCGTCCGTCGCGCGCAAGAATTATTATAATAGATAATCCTTAATGTTGTCAAGAGAATTCTGACCGAAAAACATCTTTTCCGTCACTCTTTAAAACATGCGCATTCCTGCGCACTGGCTCTCAAGCCGCCGTTTCCGCTCCTTCCAATCCGGCATGTGCCTGGAAAGAAAGGCTTTAAAATCGGCTCCGTGGTCGGGATAAAGAAGGTGTGTCAATTCATGCAGCACCACATATTCGATACATTCGGCCGATGCGCACATCAAATAATAATTGAACCGTATCGTCCGCTGCGTACTCGTGCAGCTCCCCCAAAGGGTCTTCATTTTCCTGATTTTGATGACCGGCCTGTCTTCCTCAGGCTGTCCCAGAACCGGATACCATTTATTGACAATCTCTCCAAGTGACGCAAGCGCCTGCTGTACCCACCAGTTTTGGAGCACTTCCTTATACTCTTCCGGCTTTCCGCAGAAAATCGTCATGTTTTCGCCGTTCAGCGCTACGCCCGTCCTGCGGTCTTTCACAACCTCCAGCGCATAATTGGTTCCCATAAATAAAACGTGGTCGTCATCCGCCTCCTGCTGCCGGAGCAAGCTGTTGATATGGTTTTCGATCCATGCGCTTTTTGAAGATACGAACTCCTGTATCCGCGCGCTGCTTACGCCAAAAGGCGCACTCACGCACACGCTCCCGTCGTGGCGGACGCGCAAACGGATATTTTTCATCGCTTTTCTGGTTACCTCGATGTCAAGATCGCTGCCATCCGATAATTTAATTTTCATATTTTCATCGCCCATGCTCTTTATTATAGCACATTTTGAGGAAAAAGGCACCTGAAAAGCAGTTGATAAAATATTGTATATTCAGTATAATATAAAGGCGTTCGGGCAATGTGCCGCGCATACCGGCTTCATCACAGCGGCCGGACTAAAAATGGGAGAATCGAATGGATACAAAATTTACACTTCCTCAGGATAAAAAGATACATTTTATCGGAATCGGCGGATGCTCCATGAGCGGCCTTGCGCAAATCCTGGCCGCCAACGGATACATCGTGACGGGCTCCGATATGAAAGAATCGGCGTTTACCCGTCAGTTGGAACAGAAGGGCATTCCCGTTACATTTGGGCACGATGAAAAAAACGTTCATGGCGCGGGCCTCGTGGTGTATACGGCCGCCATCAAGCCCTATAATCCGGAATATGCTTATGCCGCCGCGCATGAGATTCCGATGCTTGAACGCTCCAAGCTGCTGGGGCTGATTTCCAGCCGCTATGAACGCGTAGCCTGTATTTCCGGCTGCCACGGGAAGACAACCATCACCTCCATGCTTGCCCTCATTATGCAGCATTCGGCGGAAGACTGCACCGTGCATGTAGGCGGCATGGTGGATTTCCTGTCCGGCGGGGTGAAAATCGGGACGAACGACGCTTTTATCACCGAGGCATGCGAATATGTACGCAGCTTCCTCACCCTGCACCCCACCCACGTCCTTGTCAACAATATCGACGATGACCACCTCGATTGTTACCGTGACATTGACGATATTTTCGATACGTTTGTAGAATTTATCCAGAAGCTGGATAAAGACGGTATTTTGCTCCTGAACCAGTCGGACGCGCTTGCATACCGTTTGAAAGACTACGCGCCCTGCCGCGTCGTGACTTACAACCACGGCCCCGCAAGCGACTGGTATCTGGACTCCCCCGAATTCAACGAGCTTGGCTGCGGCAAAGGAACGGTGGTATGCCGCGGTGAAAAACTGGGAACGCTGGAGCTTACCGTGCCGGGGTTGCACAACCTGCGCAACGCCCTTGCGGCGGCCGCTTTTGCCAACGAGGTATTTGGCGTCGACGTCGATACCTCCATCAAGGCGCTTAGGGATTACCGGCTGGCCGGGCGCCGTTTTGAGCTTATGGGCGAACGGGACGGCGTGCGTGTATTCCACGACTACGCGCACCATCCAAGCGAAATTGCGGCATGCCTCGAGGCGGCTTCCCTCGTGCCCCACCGTAAGCTGTGGGTGGTTTTCCAGTGTAATTCCTATACCCGTGCGCGTACATTAAAGGATAAATACGCCCTGTGCTTTGGCAACGCGGACGAGGTTCTGATGCCGGATATCTATCCCGGACGGGATACGGATACGCAGGGCATCCACGCGCGCGACGTTGTAGCGGCGATCAATTCAAACTCATGCCCGTGCATGTACATCCCCACTTTCCAGGAAATCAAGGATTACCTCCTGAAGAACTGGAAACCGGGCGATATTGTAATGACGCTTGGCTCCGGGGATATCAATAAGCAGCAGATGATCTTTTTCAAGGACTAAAAGCGGCATCCAAACGGATGCTGCTTTTTTCATTTCCTTTTTCCAAATACCTTTTTTGCCGTATTGACCGCATTCAGCACCTTGGGAAAACCCGTATAGGGAATGCATTGCAGGAAAATTTCAACTATTTTTTCTTTTGGAACGCCTACATTGAGCGCGCCGTTGATATGCACATCAAGCTGCGCCTCGCAGCCGCCCGCGGTAAGCAGGCTGGCAAGCGTAATTATCTCCCGTTCTTCAAGGGTCAGGCCTCTGCGGCTGTAAATATCCCCGAATGCAAATTCAATGATGTAATCCGCAAGGGCCGGTGCAATTTCCTGCATGGATTCAATGACCCCTTTGCCGCTTTCCGCATCTACCTGCCCTAATTTTTCAAGTCCGCGTTCATACCGTTCTTCCATTGTATCTTCCTCCCTGTTCCGTTATAATAACACCATACAACTTAAAGCGTACTTTAAGTCAAGTATTTTTACAGGAGAAAAATTATGGTTTATCCTATTGGTGTTTTTTCCAGTAAGGTCGGGCTGGCGGCATCCACCCTCCGGTATTACGAACAGCAAAAGCTGCTTTCCGTAAAACGGGATAAGGCAGGCCGGCGCATATACGACGAGACCGATATCCCGTGGCTTGCTTTCATCATACGGCTGAAAGAAACGGGAATGCCCATCCGGGAAATCCGGGAATATGCACGGCTGCGGTCGCTTGGGGATTCCACTATGGCGGGCCGCCTTATACTGCTCAGGCAGCATAAAGAACGCGTACAGGCTGAACAGCAAAAGTTAAGCAGCCATCTTGAAAACCTTGACCGGAAAATTGAATTTTATCAGGCAAGCCTGGCGAAAAAATAAGAGGCTTCCGCTTTTGCGGGGCCTCTTTTTTTCTATTCCGGTTATTTAAAATCCCGGGTGAAGATATCGCTATGCTCGAGCAGGCTTTCCACCGTATCGAACCCCAGCCGGTGCAGCAATTCAATTACATAGGGGTTATCAATCGGCGTCGGATAAGCGGCCTGCCGCCCATATCCGTCCACGGACTCCGTTCCCGCCTCCCGGTCTATAAGCGCCTTTGGGCCGCCTACACAGCCGCCCGCGCAGCCCATTCCTTCAAAGAAATTGGCGTTCGTTTTTCCTTCGCGCAGCGCGGTCAGCATTTCCTTACATGCCGGGACGCCATCCGCCTGCTGCGTGCGCACCGTGATTTTCCGGTCGGGGTTCAGCCGGTTCACAGTTGCCTTTACGGCTTCGCTCACCCCGCCCTTCCGCGCATAAATCCGTCCGGCCCGCGAGGAGTGGTCCTTGTCGTCTTCGGGGAGCGTACCCGGATCGATTTCCATCGCTTCAAAAACATCCCTTATTTCCTGGAACGTCAATACATAATCCACCGCATCCGCAACGTCCTGTTCCCGTGCTTCCGCTTTCTTGGCAATGCACGGGCCTATAAACACCGTAACCGCATCCGGGTAAAGGGACTTCACCGTCCGCCCGCATGCCACCATCGGCGATACCGCACCGGGAACATGCGGCATCAACTCATGGTAAACCTTGCGGATCATGGCAATCCACATTGGGCAGCAGCAGCTTGTAAGCTGGTAGTCCGATTCCTGCAAAATATTTTTATCAAATTCGAGCGCTTCCTTGAGCGTCAGGATATCCGCAAACAGGGCAACCTCGATCATGCCGTCAAAACCGATTTTTTTAAATGCGGTCCGCAGCTTTCCGGGTGTGATCCCCGGCCCCAGCTGCCCGGTAAACGCCGGCGCAATCAGCGCATAAGCCGGGCCCTTCCGTTCCTTCAGGGCGTTTAGGACGGCAATCACATCACGGCTTGCTTTCAGCTTTTCCTTATCGCATCCGTCCACACAGGCGCAGCACCCGACGCACTCCTTCGGGTCAATTTCAATCCCGTCCCTGCCATCCGGCCTGATTGCCCCGAATTCGCAGCCATCTGCGCATTCCTTACGGCGGTCGGGCGGGCAGTCGCATGCGCCGACCTTCCATACCAGTGGATAGGCGTTTGGATGAAGCAGGCAATTAAGGTCATCCATGTCGCATTCCTGCCTGCCGATCCTTTCGCCATGGGCGGCCCGTTTAACCAGCCGTTTATAGATTTCATCAAATGTGGCCATATTTTCCTCTCCTGTTAAAATAATTTCCTTTTTATTTTTAAAGCAAGCGGCCGGAATCAAAACAGCGGCAAGGAGCTTCCCTGCCGCTTTCCGTTCTGTCTTTAACCAATATCCACATCTTCAATTCTGTATTTGCTCTGATGCTCGATCGGAACCCATTCCGTACGCGGCCGGAACAACGCGCCGAGGGCAATAAACATCATTGTCAGCAAAAAGATCGGATAAAGCAGTATTCCGCGCAGCATCGGCCTGATTTTCCGTTTTTCGAGTTTCAGGGTCAGGAATGCCACCAGCAGGCCCAGCCCAAAATTAAACAGGGAAAGCGCAAGCACAACCGGCCCGGTAAAAGCCCGGAAACCCGGCATCAGGAACATCAGGAGGACGCTCGCCACATTGAGCGGCAGCGCAAGCCCGGTAGCCGGAATAAATAAAATATACCACGCAAGGTCGAGCGCCTTCATATTGCCATGGAATACCTGCCGCATAATTTTTTTAAAATAGAGCGGAATACATTGCATACCGCCGACCATCCAGCGGAACCGCTGCTTTACGGACACTCCGTACTCCGACGGCTGCTCGTCATAGAACACGGCTTTCCTGGCGGGGACGATTTTGTGTCCCTTGAGAATCTGCTGGATCGAAAATTCCACGTCTTCCGTAAGGGAGTAGGTCGTCCAGCCTTCTTCGCCAAGCGCGGACAGCTTGAAAGCAAAGCCCGTGCCGCCTACCATGCTGGAAAAGCCAAGCGTATGGCGGGAGGTATAATAAAACCGCTGGAGCATCAGCCAATAAATGGAATAAACCTCGCTGACCCACGAATCATGGATATTTTTAGTGTCCCGGTAACCAAGCGCCACGTCGGCGCCGGAATTAAGCGCGCGGTTCATTTCCGTAAGGAAGGCGGGAGCCGCCAGATTATCCGCATCGAATACGCATACCGCATCATAAGCGTCCGCATATCCGCTCAGCAATTTGTTAATGCCGAAATGCAGCGCATACCCTTTTCCTTTTTTCTTTTCGTTGAAGCGTTCAAACACCGTCGCGCCATATTCTTTCGCGACGCGCGCCGTATCGTCCGTACAGTTATCCGCCACCACAAAAACATGGAAATCGCCGTACTCCTGTTTTTTCAGGCTGTCGATGAGGTTGCCGATCACGCTTTCCTCATTGCGTGCACAAATCAGCACCGCGAAACGATGCTGTTTTGATTCCTTGAGTTTCAGCTCCCTGGGCTTTGCCAGCCCCGCCAGAGTTGTGACTGCCAGCCAAACCATAATGGGTGCAGAATAGATGGATAATATGATGACAATCCATTTGCAGATTTCAAACCCGGGACTCATTTCCCCATACCCCCGTTTTCCGCCCTTTTCGGACTCCTGCTGTTATTATATCACTCCAAAACGGATCATTTCTTAAGAACCGCTTAAAAATTACGTTCATTCCGCAAAAAGCGGCGTACTGAAATACCGCTCCGCCGTATCCGGGAGAACGGTAACGACCGTTTTCCCCGGCCCGAGCTTTTTGGCCAGCCGCAGCGCCGCCGCCACGTTCGTGCCGCTTGAAATCCCGCACATCAGGCCCTCCCGCCGCGCAAGGTCTTTCGCGGTGCTGATCGCCTCGCCGTCCGTCACAATACAGATATCGTCGTAAATTTTGGTGTTCAGGTTCTCCGGAATCAGGCCGTCGCCGATTCCCATCTGTAAATGGGTTCCAATGCTTCCGCCCGACAGGATTGCCGCATTTTCCGGTTCCACCGCCCAAATCGTCATTCCCGGGTTTTGCGCCTTAAGCACCTCCCCGATGCCGCTGATCGTTCCGCCGGTCCCCACGCCCGAGCAAAAACCGTGGATCGGGCCGGAGACCTGCTCCAATATTTCAAGCGCCGTATGGTGCCTGTGCACCATCGGGTTTGCCGGATTGGTAAACTGCTGGGGAACAAACACATTCGGGTCTTCCTCCTGCATTTTAAGCGCCGTTTCAAGGCACTGCCCGATACAGTCGCCGATATTTCCGTCGTCATGTACCAGCCTTACCTCCGCGCCGTAATGCTCCATCAGTTTCTTCCGCTCCTCGCTGACGGAATCCGGCATGATAATGACCGTCCGATAGCCCTTCACCGCGCCTACGAGCGCAAGGCCGATTCCCTGGTTCCCGCTGGTCGGTTCGACGATCACGGAGGCCTCGTTTAGAAGGCCCTGCTTTTCCGCTTCCAGTATCATATTATAGGCGGTGCGCGTTTTGATTGAACCGCCTATATTGAGCCCTTCATATTTTACAAGTACCTGTGCGCAGTCTTCCCCCGCCATCCGGTTCAGGCGAATCATGGGCGTATGCCCGACCGCTTCCAGGACGTTATTATAAACCATCAAACTCTCCTCGTTTCCTAAACATGCTTATATATTATATAACGGATTGCCGGGTTTTGGAATAGAGAGATTTTAATCCCGGTTCCTTTGACTCTCAAATGTCGTCCCCCTATAATATAATTATAGAGTGAACGGAAGGGGGCCTTTTTATGGACAGGACAATACTGCACTGCGACTGCAACGCATACTATGCGTCTGTGGAATGTATCGCGCGCCCCGAGCTGAAAAATGTTCCCATGGCCGTATGCGGCGATCCCGAGAGCAGGCGCGGCATTATCCTCGCGAAAAACGAGCTTGCCAAGGGTTATGGTATCGTAACTGCGGAAACGGTATGGCAGGCAAAGAAAAAATGCCCGGACCTTGTTTTGGTTCCGCCCCGCCGTGGGGAATATACAAAATATTGTAAGCTGATTAATGAGATTTACGCCGAATATACCAGCAAGGTAGAGGCGTTCAGCATCGATGAATCGTGGCTCGACGTGACGGGCAGCCTGCACCTGTTCGGCTCGGGAAAGGAAATCGCCGATACGCTCCGCAAACGGGTACGCGAGGAGTTAAAGCTTACCATTTCCGTGGGGGTGTCCTTTAACAAGGTTTTTGCCAAGCTTGGCAGCGACTATAAAAAGCCGGACGCAACCACCGTGATTACGCGCGGAAATTTCCGCGATATCCTGTTTCCCTTACCGGTGACGGACATGCTGTATGTGGGCAGGAAGACGGCAAATATCCTGCAAAAAATCGGCGTTCGCACCATCGGCGCGCTGGCGTCCTTAAAACGCAGCGAAGCCTCGAAGCTGCTCGGCAAATCCGGCGAGCTGGTCTGGGAGTATGCGAACGGGCTCGATGAAAGCCCCGTCCGGGAGATTGGACGGTCCGACCCGGTAAAAAGCATCGGCAACAGCATTACCTTCCGGCGCAACCTGGTCGGCGAAAGCGATATCAGGGCAGGCGTGCTGATGCTGGCAGACAGCGTGGGCGCGCGTTTGCGCAAAGCCGGGTTTTATTGCCAGACCGTCCAGGTGCAAATCAAAGACCCTGATTTCAAAGTCATTTCCCGCCAGAAAACCCTGCCGCGTCCGATCCACCTTACAAAGGACCTCGCGGAAACGGGAATGGAGATCGTTTCCAAGGCGTGGAATATGGAAAAACCGATCCGCCTCATTTCCCTTACGGCCGCAGGGCTCACGGAGAGCGGAGAGGGCGGCCAGATTACCTTTTTTGACGCACCTCCCGTGCGCAGCAAAAAACAGGAAAAGCTTGAAACCGCTATTGATAATATCCGCGGAAAATTCGGAAAGGATGCGGTTTCCTATGCTTCCGTGCTCAAGACGGATATTGTTTCCAAACGCCAGGATGATATCCCCCTGTTATCCGAAAACAAACCTGATTTTTCAGGCGAGGAAGAATAATGGCCCGGGACCGAATGGTTCCAGGCCATTTTATTATGCGTTATAGGCGCCTGAAAGGATTTTCCCGCCCTTGCCCGTCCAGTCGGTATGGCGGGACGTGCCGGAGCTTTCCTCGAGCACATATCCATGCGCCCCAAAATAATCGCGCTGTGCCTGCAACAGGTTTGCCGGAAGCTTCGCGCACCGGTATCCGTCGAAAAAGGAAAGCGCGGACGACATCGCCGGCAGCGGAATTCCATGCAGCGCCCCTTCCGCCGCTATTCTCCTCAGCGACGGAATCGTTTTATCCAGCGTCTCCGCAAATTCCGGGGCCACCATCAGGTTCCCGGGCTTTTGCTCCCGGAACGCTTCGATCATAGGCCCGAGCAGTCCGGAACGAATAATGCAGCCTCCCCGCCACAGCCGCAGGGCGGTTCCAATATCGAAATCCCAGCCATAGGCCCCTGCCGCCTCCTGAAGGGTCATACAGCCCTGCGCATACAGGACGATTCTCGCCGCAAGAAGCGCCGCGCCAATGTCCGCCACCGTTCCCTTGTCCATCCCCGGTAAATCCGGTGCGGAGAAAACCGCTCCCGCCTGCCTGCGTTCCTCTTTTTTCCCGCTCAGGAACCGCGCGAACAGCGCCTCCGCCGTAACGGTTGCCGGTACGCCGGATATGGCCGCTTCCATCACGGTCCATTTGCCCGTTCCCTTCTGGCCTGCAACATCGAGGATTCGCGGCAGCAGGTATTCCCCGTTTTCCCGGTAGTTCAAAATATCGATTGTCGCCGACATCAGGTAGCTATTCATCATTCCCGTATTCCATGAGCCGAATGCTTCCGCTATTTCCTCCTGCCGGAGGCCGATTCCATCGCGCATCACATGATAGGCCTCACAGATCAGCTGCATCTCTCCATACTCAATTCCATTATGCACCGTTTTCGTCAGATGCCCCGCCCCGTCCGGCCCCAGGTACGCACAGCACGGCGTTCCGTCCGGCGCTTTGGCGGCAATCGCGGTCAGGACCGGCTTCACATGTTCCCATGCGGCCCGGTCTCCGCCCGGCATCAGGCTCGGTCCATGTAATGCGCCCTGCTCCCCTCCGGAAACGCCCATGCCAATATACCGGATTCCCTTTTCCGCAAGCATTTCCAGGCGGCGCCGCGTATCATGGAAATCGGAATTCCCCCCGTCGATCAGGATATCTCCTTCCGCAAGATACGGGAGCAGCGCGCCGATCAGGCTGTCCACGGGCCCGCCCGCACGAATCATCATTATAATGGTACGCGGCCGTTCCAGCTTCCCGGCGAATTCCTCCGGGGACCATGCCGCTTCAAACTTTCCGTCCCCGTAAGCATCCATGAACCTTTGGCCTGCCGCCCGGTCGATATCATAGACTGCTACCGAATATCCCTTGCTTTCGATGTTGCGCGCAAGGTTCGAGCCCATTACCGCCAGGCCTGCCATTCCAATCTGTGCCATTTCATTCCCCCTGCCGTTCCCCGATACTGCCATGCGGAAGCACCGCATGGGCGCCCCGCACACCGTTTACAATCTGCGTTACGTTCATATCCACAAGCAGGCTCGCCATCGCAAGCGCTTCCCGCTTATGGAAGCCATATTGCTTTTCCATAAAGCGGACCATATGGCCAAGCGCCATATATGCCGCATTCGTCAGGTCCTCATCATAACCGAAGGTTATCCATCCGGCGGGCGTATCCGCAACCATGAATTCCGCTTCTTCATGGATCAGTTCAAAGGTCAGCTTCACTTGATCGTAAGGGCATTCAATGGCCGTACAGCCAAGCTCGCCGTTTCCCTGCGCGGCATGGCCGTCCCCTACGGAAAAGAGCGCGCCTTCGTGGAAAACCGGGAAATAAATGGTGCTTCCCGCCGTAAGCTCCCTGCAGTCCAGGTTACCGCCGTGCGCGCCCGGAACATAGGTGGTGAACGCTTCCCCTCCTTCCGGTACGACAGCGTAAATTCCCATGAAAGGGCGCATCGCCACGCGATGCCCTTCATTGCTTATGCAGGTTCCTTTCGCGCGGTCAATATCCCAATTGAGGAAATATTCCCCTTCCTCACAGCCAATACGTTTCAAATGGTCGGGGTCGCCCATGCCGACCCGGCTCCATCCCCATCTTCCCGGGACCAACGCGTCCACATGGACCGCCAGCGTCATTCCCGGCTCCGCGCCGCGTACATACACCGGCCCTGCCAGCGCCTGCCCGCAATCCGTTTCGTACGTACGGGGAAAGAATATACCGCTGTCTGTCTTCGGTTCCGTACATTTTTCCGTCCGCCAGTCCGCCTCCAGCGTTTTAAATTCCACGCTGTCGCCGGAGTCGATCGTAACCGCGGCGGGAAGCTCCGGCGATAAAACGCCGTGCAGTGCTTCCCGCGTCGGGTCCAGCCGAAATGTAGCCATCGAGACCTCCTTTATCGCCCGGAGCGCGCTATAAACGCATCCAGCTCCTCCCTTACGGGAAGGCCTTCATTATCTCCCGCGACCATCACCTGCATTGCGCCGATTGCATTGCCGCGGCGGACCGATTCAATAAAATGCAGGCCTTCCAGCCGACCGCTCAGAACACCGGCCGCAAAGCCGTCCCCCGCGCCTACGGTGTCGACCACCTTCTGTACAGGATATCCCGGCACCATATGCCGTTCCCGTCCCTTGCAGGCATACGCGCCCTTGGCCCCCATTTTGATAATCACAGTCCGCACGCCCATCTCCTGGTAAAAATCCGCAATGCCGTCCGGATCGTTTCGACCGGTAAGGATACGTCCTTCCCCAAGCCCGGGCAGCACCATATTGGCATGGGAGGCAAAATCGTTGAGTGTGCGCACCATTACCTCTTCATTGTGCCACAATTGGGGGCGGAGGTTTGGATCAAACGAAATGTAAACCCCTTCCTGCTTCGCCTTTTGCACCAGGCGGTAAGCCGCCGCACAGGCGCTTTCCGAAATTGCCGGAAGAATACCCGTCATATGGACGACGCGCACGCCCGTGAAATCGACGTGCTCCACGTCCGCGGGCGTAAGGTGCGTCGCCGCACTGTTTTTCCTGTAATATTCCAGCACGGGGTCTCCCGAGCTTACGCGGCTTTTCATCACAAGCCCGCTTTGGTGTTCCTTATCCAGCGTAATAAATTCCCGCCCGATTCCTTCGCGCTCAAGCGCGCGGCGGATATATTTCCCGAACGGGTCCGTTCCGAGCTTCGTAATATAGGTGACCTCGTGCCCAAGCCGCCGAAGCCCGATCCCCACATTCACTTCCGCGCCCGCAAGCGAGCGTGTAAAACGCGATACGTCTTCAAGGGCGCCTTCCTCGTCCGCATGAAACAGCGCCATTGGTTCCCCCATTAAAATTGCATCCGCCACTCTGGTCTCCTCCTTATCGAAATCAGCCCTGGACCTTACATCATCCTGCCCTTATCATACCGCGATTCCTTTTAAAACTCAAATGCCGGATGCAGGGACAAAAAAACGGCGCATCGCGCCGTTTTTTGCTTCACAGTTCGTTTAGTGCATCCTGGCAGACCGGGGTGATTCCATTTTTGGTCAGCACCTCTATCGCCTTCTCGTTATTTTCCACCCGGAAGATCATATAGGCGGTATCCTTTTTCCTTGCGATAAACGCATATGTGTATTCAAGGTTTACGCCGTTATCCCCCAGGATGGTAAGCAGCCTTGTAAGGCCGCCCGGCTCGTCCGGGATCGCAACCGCAAGCACCGGCGTGATCGAGCAAACATATCCGGCATCCTTGAGCACGCATGCCGTTTTATAGGTGTCGTCCACAATCACGCGCAGGATTCCGAAATCCTTGGTATCCGCAACGGACAATGCCCGCATATCAATATGGTTCTCGTTCAGCACCTTTACAAATTCGGCAAGCTGGTTTGGCTTGTTTTCCAAAAAAACGGAAATTTGTTTGACCGTCATGGTATGAACCTCCCTTTCTAATAGAGATTGCGTTTATCAATCACACGTACCGCTTTTCCCTCGCTGCGCGCGATGGTTTTCGGCGCGACGAGCTGTACCTTCGCATAAATACCAAGCATCGCCTTGAGGGCCCCGATAAGCTCTTCCTCACGTTTTGCGATTTGCCCAAGCGAATCGGAGAACATTTCCGGCGTCATTTCAACCTGCACCTCCAGCTTGTCGCTGTTGTGCTCGCGGCTGACCGTAATCTGGTAGTTGGCCGGGTAGCCCTTATTGAGGAGCACCGTCTCGATCTGCGACGGGAATACATTCACGCCCTTCACGATCAGCATGTCGTCGCTCCTGCCCATGGGCTTGCTCATTTTTACATGCGTCCTGCCGCAGGAACACTTTTCATGGCTCAAAACACAAATATCGCGCGTACGGTACCGGAGCAGCGGGAAGGCCTGCTTGGTGATGCTCGTGAACACCAGTTCGCCCTTTTCCCCGTCCGGGAGTACTTCGCCCGTCTGCGGGTCGATAATCTCGGCGATAAAATGATCTTCATTGATATGCATTCCGGTCTGTGCGCTGCACTCAAAAGACACGCCCGGCCCCGAAATTTCCGTAAGGCCATAGATGTCATATGCCTTGATGCCAAGCTTGTTCTGGATATCCTGGCGCATTTCTTCGCTCCATGCTTCCGCGCCGAAAATGCCCGCTTTGAGCTTAATCTGGTCTTGCAGGCCGCGCTCGCAGATCGTCTCCGCGAGGTAGGCCGCATAGGAAGGCGTACAGCACAAGATCGTGGAGCCCAGGTCTGTCATGAACTGAATCTGGCGGTCCGTATTTCCGGAAGACATCGGCAGCGTAAGCGATCCAACCTTATGCGACCCGCCGTTCAGCCCGGGCCCGCCCGTGAACAGGCCATAGCCATAGCTAACGTGTACCACGTCGTCTTTCGTTCCTCCCGCAGCCATAATCGCCCGGGCGCAGCAATCATCCCACAGGTCAAGGTCGTGCTGCGTATAAAAAGCCACGACACGCCGCCCCGTCGTCCCGCTGGTGGACTGGATGCGCACCGCTTCCGAAAGCGGTACGGCCAGAAGTCCGTAAGGGTAAGCATCCCGAAGGTCGTCCTTCGTGAGGAAGGGCAGCTTGTGCAGGTCGTCCGCAGATTTAATATCCGCGGGCATTACCCCCTTTTCTTCCATCATCTTCCTGTAATAAGGTACGTTGTCATAAACGTGCTTTACCGTATGTGCCAGGCGTTCATCCTGCCAGGCACGGATTTGTTCACGCGAAGCGCATTCGATTTCCGGTTGATAATAATGCTCCATTCCTTTTGCAGTCCTTTCTTGTTTTCTTACTCTTCTCTTCTATGATACCATTTCAGGGTTTTTCCGCAAAGATATTTTTCCCGCCGGGACGCATATTCTTACCGCGCTTTCCAGGTCGCCGGCACAAGCAGCATCAGCATGGGAAATATTTCCAGCCTGCCGATCAGCATATCCGCGCTGAGCACCAGCTTGCTGAAACCCGAAAACGCGGCATAATTTCCCATCGGGCCCACAAGGTCGAGCCCGGGGCCAATATTATTCATACAGGCCACAACGGAGGTAACCGTCGTTTCCAGAGAAAAATTGTTGATTGAAATCAGCAGGACGGAAACCAGCGCAATCAGGATATAGGCCGTAAGATAGCTGTGCACCCCCCGTACCGTATCTTCTTCCACCGTGCGGTCGTTCATCTTTATCAGCGCCACGGAACGCGGCCGCAGGAGTTTGCGGACGTCGCGCACAAAGGCTTTTCCGAGGAGCACAACCCGGGCGGTTTTAATTCCCCCGCCGGTGGAGCCCGCGCAGGCGCCGAGCACCATAAGGATTACCAGGATCGTTCGCGAGAGCTGCGGCCACATGTTGAAATCCACGGTGGCGAAGCCGGTGGTTGTCATAATGGATGCCACCTGAAAGGCCGCGTGATGCAGGCTTTCCCCCACGCTTGCAAACATGGGGAGCACATTGATGGTAATGACGAGGATCGACCCAAGCAACAGACCAAGATAGACCCACAGTTCTTCATTGCGCAGTATCTTATAATATTCGCGCATAATAATCAAAAAGAAAATATTGAAATTAATCCCAAACAGGATCATAAATACGGTAACGACCGATTGCAGGTAGGGGCTGAAGCTGGCCATGCTGTCGTTCAGTACGGAAAACCCGCCGGTGCCCGCGGTGCCGAACGCCGTCGTTACGCTTTCAAAAAGCGGCATTCCCCCGGCCAGCAGGAGCACAATTTGCAACAGCGTCATGCCCACATAAATCGCATATAGAATCTTGGCCGAATTATGCATGCGCGGCACAAGCTTATCCACCTGCGGTCCCGGGCTTTCCGCGCGCAGTATATGCATCGTATTTCCCGAATTCTTCGCAAGCGGCATGATGGCAAGCACAAAAACCAACACGCCCATGCCTCCCAGCCAATGCGTAAAACTGCGCCAGTATAAAAGGCTCATCGGCATCGCTTCCACATTGGTAAGGATACTCGCGCCCGTCGTCGTAAAACCGGAAACTGTTTCAAACAGGCTGTCGATAAAATTTGGAATCGCGCCGCTCGCCCAAAAAGGCAACGCCCCGAAAACAGAGACCACGAACCATGCGAGAGCGACGATGATGAAGCCCTCGCGGGCATAAAATACTTTTTTCCTGGGCTTTTTGAGGAGGGTCAGCAAACTGGCGCCAAGCAGGGCCGCAATGGCGACAAGGAAGCCGAACGCGGCCATTTCTTCGTGCTGTACGAGCGCAATAATAAGCGGCGGAACCAGCAGCACCGCCTCGACGCGCATAATGAAACACAGCACATAAAGGACCATACGGCGGTTCATTCGCGGGCCTCCTTAAAACGGAAGCGCTCTTCCTGCTCGTCAAAAATATCGTTCAAATCATGGACGATTTTTTCCGCCGTCGTTACCACAATTACGGTATCGCCCTTTTGGATGGAATCCGAGCCCTGGGGAATAATGATCTCTCCCTGCCGACTGATACACGCAATCAGGATATCCTTTTTGAGCCGCAGCTGGCTTAGGGTCATACCCAGATACCATGTGTTCTCATTCGCTTTGAATTCAAGAGCCTCCATGCGGCCGCCCACAATCCGGTGGAGCGTAATAATGGAATCCTCCGTTGTATTGTGCATCGCACGCACATAACGCACAATTTCATGGGAACACAGTTCCTTCGGGCTGACAACACATTCGATGCCGCGGTCGCGGAATACTTCGTGGTATTCGGTCCGGTTAATTTTGGTAATTACTTTGGATACGCCTGCAAAATCGGCATACATTGAAATAATAAGGTTTTCTTCGTCAATATTGGTCAGCGTTACCACGGCGTCCGTATCGCTGATGCCTTCGGAATCGAGCACGCCGCGTTCCGACCCGTCCGCTTCAATAATCGTCGCATGCGGCAGCGCCTCCGCAAGAAGCAGGCAGCGCTCCGGATCGATCTCTATCATTTTCACGTTTACGCCGGAGGCAAGCAAATCCTCGGCAAGATAATAGGCAATGTTTCCCCCGCCCACAATCAGCACATTCCTGATTTTCCGCCGTTCCAGCCCAAGGTTGTGGATCAGCTTTGCAAGGTCTTTGGAGGATGCGGTTACGTATAGCTTGTCATGCCGCTTCAACTTAAAATTCCCATCCGGGATAAGCACGTTGTCTCCGCGTTCCACCGCGCACACGAGAACCTTGACCCGCGCCGTTTTATAAAGCTCGGCCAGTTTTTTCCCGATCAGCTTGCTTTCCTCACGCACCTCGATTTCCACGATCTCCACGCGCCCCTTGGCAAACGAATCGCGCTGCAGGAACGACGGAAACTGGAGCAGGCGGAAAATTTCACTGGCGGCGGCAAGCTCCGGGTTTACCATCATGCTGAGGCCCAGCTCATCCTTCAGGAAATAAAGCTGGTGTGCATATTCCGGATTGCGCACCCGCGCTATGGTGTGCGGACAGCCAAGCTTCCGCGCGATAATACAGCAAAGGAGATTGATTTCATCGGCAGAGGTCGCGGCAATCAAAAGGTCGCTGTGCGCCACGTCGGCCAGTTCCTGCACCTTAAGCGTCGCCCCGTTTCCATGCACGACCATAACGTCGAGCTCTTCTACGGCATCCCGCAAAACAGCCTTGTTGCTGTCAATCACAACAATATCGTGGCCTTCTTTTGCCAACTGCTCTGTCAGTGCGGAACCAACCTTTCCATCCCCGACGATCGCAATCCTCATGATGTGGTTCTCCATTCAAACTTTTATTGTCATTTTAGGAGGATTGGTGCGAAATAAAGCGTGTGGGTACCGCCAATCCAGCACATCTGATTCTATCACAAACCCCAACACCGGGCAATAGCGATTTCCGCTCCTGACTTGAAAAATAAGTCCCCGGGCTGCGCTGGCATTATTTTTAATATGCGGACGTTTTTTCTTTTAATTGCTGTTCAGCTTTCTTCGCCGAGCAGTTTGAGCGCCGCCTGAAGCTGGGGATCGCTTTCGGGGGAAAGCGGTTCCTTGGGGTCGCGTACCGGGTCCATTTCCACGGCTACATCCGGCTCAAGCCCATGGCCGTGAATCGGATATCCGTTTTTCGTAAAATAGGCCGTCGTCGTAAGCCGCACGGCGCTCCCATCCCCTACCTCGAAAATTTCCTGTACAATCCCTTTGCCAAACGTTTTCGTCCCGACCAGCTTCGCGCGTCCGTAGTCGCGCATTGCGCTCGCGAAAATCTCCGACGCGCTCGCCGAATTTTCATCCACAAGCACCGCCGCCGGTAAATCGACCTCGTGTCCGTCTTCTCCTTCATAAACGTTCCGGCGCACGCCGTTCTTATCCGCCGTATAGACAAGCAGCCCGTCCGGCAGGAGGTAATCCAGCATATCAACCACACTGTTGAGGCTTCCCCCCAGGTTGCCGCGCAGATCGTATACCAGGCGTGTGGCGCCGTCTTCAAGCAATTCGTCCACCGCCTGTTTGAACTGCTCTATAGTCTCTGCCTCGAAAGCCGTGACGGCAATATAGCCGGTTTCCGCATCCAGCATCCGGTGGGTAACCGTTTGGGAAATAATGGGTTCCCGGGTAATTATAAAGTCATATTCCCTGCCGTCGGAAGGCCGCAGCACTTTTAGGGAAAGGACGCTTCCCTCGGGCCCGATTCCATAGGTTTCAATCAGGTCGCCAAGCTCCATCTGCGTAACGTCGTTTCCGTCCATCTCAAGGAAAATGTCCCCTTCGCGCACTCCCGCCTTGTCGGCCGGTCCATCGGGTTCTACGCTTTCCACCAAGGTTTCGAGTGTATCCAGTTTCTGGACCACCGTCGCTCCCATGCCGCAGTAATTCCCGTCCATTTTGCGCTTATAGGCCGCATATTCATTTGCATCCATATAGTAGGCATACTGATCCTCAAGCCCGTCGACCATACCCTTGTAGATGTAATATTCCCCTTTTTTTGCGTCCTCATCGAAATAGAAGTGTTCGTCAATCAGCGCCTGTATCGTTTCCATTTTATCAAAGACAGCGTATAGATTGAGATTTGTGCCGGTTTCCCTGCGGGCGCTGCCCGCTGTTGTCAGGATGATCCCGGCAATTACAAGCGCTGCAATTCCGCCGACAAACCCCTTCCAATATCCCTTCCGTTCCATAGACGCCTCCTGCCGTAAATTTACGTTGGTTCTATTTTACTACCGAATACCGTAGATTTCCATGAGGAGTTCATATTTTTCGCCGATAAAGGGGCTGTCTCAGGATAGAAAATCCTGAGACAGCCCCTTTTTGAGGCCCGAAGGCCCGAATCTGCATTTTTACATGGAACTCCTGCGCTTTTTCCACAACACTTTATTGTTCATGCTGCCGCGGAGCGAATATTAATTTCCCTCCGAATCACAGCTTGCACAATGCGTGCAGGAACCACAATCAGGAAACTGGTCCGCATCATAGGCGATTCCATTTTTTTCATAGTAATTCTGGATTGCCGCTTTGATTGCTTCCTCCGCCAGTACGGAACAATGCATTTTATGTGCAGGAAGCCCGTCCAGCGCCTCGGCAACCGCTTTATTGGTCAGCGCCAGCGCCTCGGGCAGCGGCTTTCCCTTAATCATTTCCGTCGCCATGGAAGATGAGGCAATCGCCGATCCACAGCCAAACGTCTCGAATTTAACATCCGAAATAGTATCGTGGTCTATTTTTAAATAGATGCGCATAATATCGCCGCATTTTGCATTCCCGACTTCACCGACCCCATCCGGGTTCTCCATCGTCCCGACGTTACGGGGATGGGTGAAATGATCCATTACTTTTTCACTGTATAACATAATCTTTCTTCCCTTCCTGTAAATCTCTCCAAACAGGAGATAAGCTTCTTAAGTATTCAACAACCTTCGGCACCTCACGTATGAGATAGCGGATTTCTTCCTCCGTATTCGTTTCGCATATGGACAGCCGCAGCGATCCATGCGCAATTTCGTGCGGTCGGCCGATCGCCAGCAATACATGGCTCGGGTCCAGCGAGCCTGAGGTGCAAGCGGAGCCCGACGAAGCGGAAATGCCCTTTTCATCGAGGAGCAGAAGCAATGATTCGCCTTCAATTCCCTCAAAACAAATGTTTACATTCCCCGGAAGCCGCTTGTCCCTGTCTCCATTTAAAATGGAATGCGGTATCGTAAGCAGGCCGTCGATCAGCTGGTCCCTCAGCTTTGATATCTTGCGGCTGTTCCCGTCCATTCGGGTGCATATATCTTCAAAAGCCGCCGCCATGCCCATAATAGCCGGGACATTCTCTGTCCCCGCCCGTTTCCCGCGTTCCTGCGCGCCCCCCTCGATCAGGCTGGTGAGCGGGATTCCCTTTTTGACGTAAAGCGCGCCAATCCCCTTGGGGCCGTGAAACTTGTGCGCGGACAACGAAAGCATATCGATATTTTCCTTTTGCACGTCAATCGGGATATGCCCCGCCGCCTGTACGGCATCCGTATGGAAAATTACGCCGTGGCTGCGGCATACCTTTCCAATTTGCTCAATCGGCTGGATGGTGCCGATTTCATTGTTCGCATACATCACGGTTACCAGACAGGTTTCCGGACGTATCGCTTTTTCCACCTGCTCGGCGGAAATAATGCCATTTTCATGCACATCCAGCAGGGTAACTTCAAAGCCCTGTTTTTCCAGTTTCTCCAGCATATGCAGCACAGCGTGGTGCTCAAACGCCGTAGAAATAATATGCTTGCGCCCCTTTCGCTCTCCTATGACCGCCGCCGATAAAATCGCCTGATTATCCGACTCGCTGCCGCCGGAAGTAAAAGTGATCTCCGCAGGCGTGCAATTCAGGTACCGCGCAACCGTCTCCCGCGCCTCATCGAGCGCTTCCGCCGCCTGCTGGCCGAGACGGTACAGGCTTGACGGGTTGCCATATTCTTTTTCCATATATGGAAGCATTGCTTCAATGGATTTCCGGCTCATTTTGGTGGTAGCCGCATTATCCGCATATACTTTCATTTGCCTCACTCCTCCATATAAATATCATTAATTATTCCGTACCGGACTTATCCTGCGCCGGATATCCCGATACCGGTTCTACTAAATATTAGTACCCACATTTCATACACTTATAACATATGTGTTTACTATGTTTTAATGTACGCCTGTTTCCAATTTTTGTCAAGAAGGAAGACCGCCCGTCCCTTAAAAAGCATGGGAATTTTTAAAACACAAAGCGCCATGCCGTTTCCGTCAGATGTAGTACTCATTTACCGCCTGGTTTTGATTCTGGTCAAGAATATCTTGGAGCGTAATCCCGTTCAGATAGTCAATAATAACCTTATTGAGCCCCTTCCAGATGTTAAGCGTTGGACATTCGCCGCTCCGCTCGCATAAATTCGGATTATCATCGAGGCAGGCAACCGGCGCCAGGCTCCCCTCCGTTATATACAAAATTTCCCCAACCGTATATTGATCCGGGCTTTTTGCGAGGATATACCCGCCCTGGTATCCGCGGTTTGTCCGCAGCATTTTGGCATTGTTGAGCAAAGGGACAATTTGTTCCAAATATTTCTTGGAAATATTTTGCCGCTCCGCAATGCTTTTCAAGGTAACAAAGCCTTCCTTCTGGTGCTGCGCCAGATCAAGCATCATCCTCAGCGCGTAACGTCCTTTCGTAGAAATCTTCACTTCCATCACCTCACTAATTACTAATATAACATAGGTTATGTAAGTTTTCAAACACATCTCTCTCTCTTTCTTTCCTTGTTTATGCCGGACCAGCGGTCTTTCCATTTGCACAACAGCCGACTCGAGTAATCTTTTTTCAGTGTTGACATCGGCCAGCAATCGCTGTACAATAATTCCTATAAATTTAATATGTTTTATAGGTTATTGTGTTTATATCAAAACAAGGAGAACGATTATGAAAAAGTTATTTTTACACCAACGATGTTGCCGCGGACAAACCAAAGCATGAAAAATTCCACCCGAATTATGAAAGGAGTCATTTACGATGAAAATATATGATAAAATTACGGATTTAATTGGCGGCACCCCGCTATTGAAGCTCAACAATTACACAAAGAAGCGCGGGCTGGATGCGACCCTGTTGGGTAAGCTGGAATATTTCAATCCTGCCGGAAGCGTAAAAGACCGCATTGCAAAGGCGATGCTCGACGATGCGGAAGCAAAGGGGCTGCTAAAGCCGGGGACGGTTATTATCGAGCCGACCAGCGGCAATACGGGAATCGGGCTTGCTTCAGTCGCAGCCGCAAGGGGATACAAGGTTATCCTCATAATGCCTGAAACGATGAGTGTTGAACGCCGCAGCCTCCTGAAAGCGTATGGAGCGCAGCTTGTCCTTACCGAGGGAGCCCTCGGAATGAAGGGGGCAATTGCAAAAGCCAATGAACTGGCAAAGGAAATTCCCGACAGTTTTATTCCCAGCCAGTTTACAAATCCGGCTAATCCGGCGGTTCACCAAAGCACCACCGGCCCGGAGATTTGGAACGACACCGACGGTAAGGTCGATATCTTTGTCGCCGGCGTAGGAACCGGCGGCACAGTTTCCGGCGTCGGCAAATACCTGAAATCCCGGAACCCAGGCATCAGGGTGGTGGCGGTGGAGCCCGCCGGGTCCCCTGTCCTTTCCAAGGGTACGGCGGGGCCCCATATGATCCAGGGCATCGGCGCGGGATTCATTCCCGAAACCCTGGACGTCGGAGTATATGATGAAATCCTTCCGGTTGCAAACGAAGATGCTTTTGAAACCGGGAGGGCTATTGCAAGGGAAGAAGGCGTATTGGTGGGCATTTCCTCCGGGGCGGCAGTTTTCGCGGCAACAGAGCTTGCCCGCCGTCCTGAAAACAAAGGGAAGGTGATCGTCGCCCTCCTTCCCGATACCGGGGAACGTTATCTTTCCACTCCTATGTTTTCGGAATAAGGCGGCAGCAGGCCTTTTCCGATTGTTTAAAACAGAAATAGGAGCAGCCGTATGGCTGCTCCTATTTCTGTTAAAATCATTTTCCCCCTGTTATTTCACCGCCTCAAACGCGCTTTCAAGGGCGGCAATCAGGTCGGCGGCGTTTTCCGTACCAATGGAAAGCCGGATCGTGTTTGGTTTAATTCCCTGATCCAGGAGCTCCTCTCCGGTGAGCTGGGAATGTGTCGTGCTGGCCGGGTGGATTACCAGGGATTTGACATCGGCAACATTCGCAAGCAATGAAAAAATTGCCAGGTTATCAATGAACGTTTGGGCCGTCTGGTCGTCTCCCTTGATTTCAAAGGTGAAAATCGATCCGCCGCCGTTCGGGAAATATTTCCGGTACAATTTATGGCTTGGCTCGCTCGCCAGGGACGGATGATGAACCGCCTCGACCTGCGGATGTTTGCTGAGGTAATCAACAATCTTCAGCGCATTTTCCACATGTCGTTCCACTCTTAAGGACAAGGTTTCCAGGCCTTGCAGGAACAGGAACGCATGGAAGGGTGAAAGCGTGGCGCCGGTGTCGCGCAGGAGTATCGCGCGGATATAGGTCACGAAAGCCGCGGGGCCCGCAGCATCCGCAAAGGAAACGCCATGATAGCTTGGGTTGGGTTCCGATATCCACGGATATTTCCCCGAGCTTTTCCAGTCAAATTTCCCGCTGTCCACAACAACGCCTCCGACTGCGGTTCCGTGCCCCCCGATAAACTTCGTTGCAGAGTGCACGACAATATCCGCCCCGTATTCAAACGGCCTCACAAGGTATGGCGTCGCAAAGGTAGAATCCACCACCAGCGGAATATTATGCCTGTGGGCAACCCGGGCAACTTCTTCGATATCGATAATATTGGAATTCGGATTGCCCAGCGTTTCAATAAAAATCGCTTTGGTATTTTCCCGGATCGCTTCTTCAAACGCTCCTTCCCGTTCCGGATCAACAAAGGTAGTGGTAATCCCGGCCGACAGCGGGAGCGTATGCTCAAGCAGGTTATATGTTCCTCCATAGATGGTCTTGGCAGCCACGATATGCTCGCCTGAACGCGCCAATGCATTAATCGTGTAAGTGATCGCCGCAGCGCCGGAAGCGAGCCCCAGGGCCGCAGTGCCGCCCTCAAGGGAAGCGAGTCTCCGTTCAAAAATATCCTGCGTGGGATTGGTCAGCCTGCCGTAAATATTTCCGGGGTCCCTCAGGCCGAAACGGTCGGCTGCGTGCTTTGAATCGTTAAACACATAGGATGTTGTCGCATAAATCGGCACCGCCCTGGCGCCCGTAGCGGAATCGGCCTCTTCCTGGCCTATATGCAGCTGTCTGGTTTCAAAACTCCAGTTCTTCGAATCTTTAATGTTTGACATCTTGTGTACCTCCTGTATGGTATGATTTCCGTATACTTATTTTGAATGCCCTGTGAGGGCCCGGCGATTACAAGCTACATCGGCACATTCGGTTGAGGCTTAACAGGCGGGAATAAGGCGCGCGGTGGCAAACGGGCCTGTTCCCCGATAAAAATTTTATTCCCACTGCCCTCACCTCCTGTTCCTGGTTTTAGTTTACGCCGCCTTGCCTAAGCTGTCCAATACAGGAAAGATATACACAGATATAGACTGTTCCTATAGGTTGAATCTGTTATTTAGTATATTGTGCAAGATAATTTTTGGTTTCCTCAATGTACAGCTTCCCTATTTCGCTGAGAATGCTGTTTTTCTTTACGATATAACCGATCTCCATCGCGCTGTTCGGATTCAACTCATCCGCTTCAAACGGAACGGCGGTAAAATCCGTTCCGTTCAATTCCTCGCAAATAATTCCCGAGCACAGTGTGTAGCCGTTCAGGCCGATCATCAGGTTCAGCATCGTTGCGCGGTCGTTGGCTTTGATTGTCCGCGCGTACTCGTTCGTGCTGAGTATTTCCTCGGCAAAATAAAAGGAGCTGTTGTCCCCCTGCTCGAACGACAGGCAGGGATATTTCTCAAGCTGTGAAAAATGGATTGATTTGCACCGTGCCAGGGGATGCCCGCGCCAAAGATAAACATAGGCCTGGCAATCGATCAACCGGTGGAATTCCAAATGATTGGTTTTCAGCAGCTTTGTTATGATGTTGCGGTTAAAATCGCTTAAATACAAAATTCCAATTTCACTTTTAAGCGTATTGACATCATCGATAATATCAAGCGTTTTCGTTTCCCGGATTGCAAATTCATATTTTGAGGTGTCAAATTTTTTTACCGTCTCTACAAAGGCCTTCACGGCAAACGAATAATGCTGCGTAGAGATTCCAAATTTCTTTTTCAAATTCCCGGATTTTCCATATTTTTCAAGGATCAGTTCATATTGATGATAGAGCTGGCGTGCATAAAGCAGAAATTCCGCACCGTCGTTCGTCAGTGTAACGCCTTTTCCGCTTCGGTGGAAAATTGTAATTCCCGCTTCTTTTTCCAGCTCCTTTATGGAGCTGCTTAAGGAAGGCTGTGAAATATACAGCACCTCCGCCGCCTTATTCAAAGAACCTGTTTCTGTAATTGTAATGATATAGTGCAGCTGCTGTAACGTCATATGAATATACTCCTGTATGTTCGCTCAAATGAAAAAGGAACCGGCCGTTTCCAATGCATTATAAGTTCCATTGCTGGCGCCGTCAATATTTCCTTTACAAAGCGCAATCCCACGTATTCCTATTTTATATATGTATATAGTAGGAATTATAATAGAGAAACACCCCTTTTGTCAATCGGAAACCGGTTGTTTCAATCCCTCGGGCGCATCAATAAAATCCATGGATACCACCCGGGCACCAAAGGGCCGCAATGTTGCTTATCTTATGAAGCCGTACCGTTCTTTACCTGCCGAAAACCGGCCGGTTCTCTCTTCTGCAAACAAAAAAGGTACGGTATGGATTCAGTTCCAGATCGCACCCATAATTCGGCTCATATATTCTTCCGTTATTTGCTTTTTTCTTCTTTTATATCTCCATCCGGCCATTCATATATGACCGCTCCGCATTTTGGGCAAATATATACTTTTGTGGCATTTGATGATTGCTTCGATTTTCTTTCATACATTTGGATTTTACAAGTCTTACATTCCATTGGCGTGCCTCCGTCAATAATTATACCATAAATCTTGTACAAATTTTGTTAATTTCATAAGAAAAATTTGTATTCCTTTTCCATTATGGGTATAATCCTGCAGTCTCTATAAATAAAAAAACCATGAATAACATTCATAGTTTTTTTATTGGGAATCCGGCAGGCAAAGAGCAAATTCTCTCCCGGCCAAAGCGACAGCAAAAACCACATATTACGGCATTCATATTCGGTTTCAAATTATTTGCCATTTTTCCAGGTAGGTGCATTTCCTGCAATGCCGCCTCCCAATATTCAGCAGCTTCCTTTCTTGCTTTCCCAGTTCCCGTGTGGCTATGCCTTTCCTTCGTTTTCCTCCACATTCTGTATCCGCTTTTTGAGGGTAGGCCCCGCACGGAACCCCGGCGTTTCTCGTTTTCCGATGAAAATATGTTCTTTGGTCCGCGGGTCGATACCACGGTGGGCGGCGCACTCACGTACGGCAAACGTCCCCAGGTGCCGTATCTGCACCGGCTCGTGCCGTTCAAGCGCCTGCGTAATATTTTCCGTCATACACCTCAGCAGCATCGCAACATCCTCACTCCGCACCATGCAATCATCAGATATCTTTGCAATCAATTCTCTGTAGGTCATTATTTCATATCCTTTATTCGGCGATCCGCCTTAAGTTTCGTTTCGGCATCTTTTTGCCTTTTACATGCCGGTCAAATAAATCCCGTATGGTCGTCCGCCGCATCGAAAGCACAATCATATCCTCTACTCCGTCGAAATATTCTTTAATTGCCGCCTCCCTGTTGTTGCAGCGCACATCTGCCTGGGGATCGTAAAGATGGAGCGTCCCTTCAATGGCGGCATATACTTCAAAGACCGTAATCTTTTCCGCCGTCTTTGCCATACGGTATCCGCCGTTGCAGCCCTGGAGGGACCGAATAAATCCCGCCGCTTTCATCTTCCCCAGCAGTTTCATCATATACAAATATGAAATATCCAGCTTCTCCGCCATTTCCGTCCCGGTAATCGTCCTGTTCCCCTGTTCATGGATATATTGCAGGATTCGCAGGGCGTACCCCGTTGTCGCCTGTATCTTCATCGATTTCTCCTTAAATGAGTCTTCCAAACGCATAGAAATGCGCCTGCCAGTAATCTGTTTCCATGCTGCTGTAGCCGATCGGCTTGCCTGCGTGCAGCATATATCCGTTCCCAATGTAGATGGCGACGTGCGTCACCGTGTTGGGCGTATCGTACGTTCCCTGGAAAAATACAAGATCGCCAGGCCGCGCTTCCTCTTTGGATATTTCCGTACTTAAATCATGCAGCCCCTGCGCGTCTGTCCGCCCGACCTCCGCAAGCCCGGTTTCGTTCAGCGCCCAGCACACAAACCCGGAGCAGTCAAATGATGTTTCCGGGGTCGAGCCTCCCCATACATACGGATACCCAATATATTTCTTTGCCTCCGCGAGCAGCCTGGGGTATTTCCCGTCATTGTATACAAGCCCGGGATACCCGCCCTCGCCGCCGTCCGTCAGCAGGGGATCGAGGCTGTCCGCCGCCTGCATGGTCGGCGCGGTAAGGGACAGGGCCGACGCCGGAATATATGCCATCACGCCGTCCACTGTCATGACCGCATCCCATTCGCCGTTTACATTCAAAGAATATACATCAAGGACGTCCCCCACCCATACGGTTCCTGTTTCGGGGGCATCCTTCTCCGGCAGGGCTTTGAGCGCTGTGTCATATAATACGCTGCCCTGTCTCGTTTCGCGGACGGATACGGCGGACGTTCCCGGCAGCACAAGGGGGAGCTCCTTTTGCACGTTTGCTTCCCGTGCCCCGGGCAGGGTCAGCGGCAAATCGAACGCATACGCCGTTCCCGCCGCAAACAACAGCCATGCCATGACCAATATACCGGCTATATATCTTCCTGCTTTTCCCATCATTCCTTTATTCCTGCTCCTTCCGTTCCCTGAAATCCGGCCACCGCAATCTCTACCAGCAGCGGGTCAAACTGCGTCCCCGCGTTGGCCTGTATTTCCATGACCGCTTTCTCCGCCGGAACGGCCTTCTTATATGGCCTTGGGCTCATAATCGCGTCAAACGCATCGGCAATTGCGCAGATGCGGGCAATTGCCGGTATCTCCTCGCCCCTGTATCCGCACAGGTATCCGCCGCCGTCCCACCGTTCGTGATGGTAATAGGAGACGTCCATCGCCGCCTTGCGGTCTTCCTCGCCGATTTCTTCCGGCCAATTCCCGCGTGAGTACAGCACCTTTGCATACTCTACGTGCTTTTGCATCTCCCGGTATTCTGTTTCCGTAAGCTTCCCCGGCTTGTCCAGTATCTCCCGCGGCACCATCAGCTTCCCAATATCATGCCACAGCGCGAGGGTGTGCACTTTACTCCGCAGATTCTTCCGGATACTCACATCGTTTGGATAAACGCCATAATCCAGCGCCCAGCCATATATCCTCTCCGCATACCCGGCGACACGCACCGAATGCCTGCGCACATCCCCCGGCAGCTTTTCAAACAGCGATAACATTCCTTCATACGTTCAGCGTGAGCGTAAGCAGCACGTCGTCAAAGCGCGCCGCCTGCTTCAGGAGGCCAGCCGTTAAGACCGTTCCCGCCTCAATCCTGAAACTCCCGTCTTCACTTATTATGGTATCCTTTGTTGTCTTTCCCATCAGGTAGCTAAGCGATTCTTTCTCAAACGTACCCTCCATGTCACCGGGCTGTTCCTTTTTTTCTATCTGCCGGGGAACCGGCATACCCATACCGTTCGCTTCCACGAACACCATTTTGCCTGCCATCGCCACGATCCGGCTTCCTTCGATCTCCGCCTGGCCGTCCAGGTATAGCGCGCCGATCGTCCCTTCCTTTTCGTCAAAGCTGAAATCCTCCACCTTGCCGACCACGTCCCCGGCGGCGGACAGCACCGTTGTTCCCAGCATAAAGAATCCCCGCTCGATCTGTTCCAGTATTTCCTTGGACTCATACATCTTTTTTGCATTCCCGATGCTCTGTGTCATGATATAGTCTGCTCCGATCCCCATTACGTCCGCAATCCGAAGCGCATTAAAACCATAACCGTGGCTTGTTTTCAATACCAGGTATTCCACCTTTTTGGTCTGCGGGTCCACCATGAAATCCTGCGCATTCCCATTCTCCTGCCCTTCCATGATGCCCAGCACCTTGAGTCCCAATACCTCGCTTGCCCTTTTCATGATCCGTTCCTCCTGTTTGTTTTCTTTAATATGACGATCATGGATTTCAGCTTCTCGCGTTCCTCCAATGAATACTCGTAATCCTTGTAAAAAACTTTCACCGCCAGCACCAGCGCCGCCTTGTACTCTTTTGCGAGCGTCAGGCACTCCACCGTTTGCAGGTCCGCCGTTTTACCGATCGCCTTATCTGCCGTATGCTTGGCGCATTCGTGGAATTCCTTTGCCGCAAAAATGTAATCTCCTTTGGCCTTGAGGTCAAAACCGCGGATCAGCTCCGCATTCTCGTCATAGACCTCTGACACTATTCCGGGATTTTTCCGTACCGCATCCGGCTTCATTTCTTCCAGTTCCAGCGGGTGTACCGCATCTCCGCTATATTCCGGCTTAATCGGCTGCAGGGCAAACTGCGCCTCCCGCCTCCACCGGTCATACAGTGCATGCATTTTTTCCTTTTGTAAATCATTCGTTCCTTCCTCTCCCCGGATATAATCCTGCACCGAATCCTTATCCCCGTTATCCTTTACCAATTCTTCCCGGTCCCGTTCCGTTTTTTCCGGATTTATCGGCTCATTGATTTGCGGAAGCGGCCTTCCGCTCCGTCCGATTCTCTCTTCATATTCCGCGTCCTTAGCTTCAGGTATATTATTGCGTTTACTTTTCCTGTGTTTTGCAATAAGCAGTACTGTGAGGATCATAATCACGATAAGCGCCGCAAAAAGAGCCAAGATAAGAGGATACTGCAAAAATCCGTTTGGTATCCCGTGTTTCAATTCCGGCATTTCCAGCGGAACGGTACTTTCCGTTACTTCCGGCACCGGCTCCAGGGTGGGTTTCGCAGTCGGGCTTGGCGTTTCTTCGGGAGTCGGCTCGGGGGAAACCTCCGTGTCCCCGCCCAGCTTCATCGTCCCGAGCTGGGCCGTTGCAGCTTCAAAGCTTGCATTGCCTTCATCTTTTCGGTAGATCATTGTGGAAACATATAGATATCCGCCCTCTTCCAATATGCATGCCTTAACCGCATAATCCGGATTCTTCAGGCTGTCTCCCGCAAGGATAACAGCCTCGCGCCCGGCTATTGTTTCCGCGGCATCCTCCGAAAGGGTATACTCTTCCGCAAGGTTTTCCTTCACGTCGGCCGCTTTTCCCTGTACGGGCGTCGTTTCCGTTTCTTCTCCGGCAGGCTGGGTTTCCTCCCGCACGAGTTTCAATGAATACGACAATACGCCGTCTTCCGAATAAACGCCGGTCAGCACAAGCGGGCTTTCTTCCCGGGCCGCCGCGAGCATATCCCCCGTCATATTCGTCCCATTCGGTGTGTAGTAGTATATTCCGCTGCCGTCAGGAATATCCATTGCAACGCCGTCCCCCTTGTACTCAAATGCGGAGGCGGACAGCGGCACCAGAAGAACCGCCAGGCTTATCAGTATCACACATATCCTGCGAATAATTTTTTTGCCTTTTTCCCTCATACTGTTTTATCTTTCAGCATTTTCAGCATTATCTCCAGGCGTTTTTTTTCCTCCGGCAGCAGCGCATAACCTGCATTCATGATGGAAAGCACCTGTTTCAAAGCCGCTGCGTATTCTTTCCCGGATACCAGCGCTCTCAGCTTGCCCATTGCTTCCTGCGTTTCACCCGCACTGGAGGCCTGTATCTTCCGGCATGCCGGTTCAGCGTCTTTCTTTTCCACTGGTTCAGGGCATGGCGGCGCTTGTTCGTTTTCCAATAGGGTACGCTCTCCATTCCTTATGCCCTCCTGTTGCGGCGCTGCCGGTCCGGGCTCAGGTATTGTTATTGGCATAGAATATTCTGTTTTTTCCCTGTCCTGTGCATCCTGCCCTATTCGTTCGGTAATTTTGCTCCCGGCTGCTGTCCCGGCATCCGGACTATCTACTTCCAAATGTTCGTGCAACGCCATTTTGCAATAAGGATCGGCTCCGGGAATCGGTTTGATCTTTAATTCCAACTGAATCCCGGGGACCAGCTCGAACACCGCTCCGGTACAGAGGGGAGCTTCAAGCCGATTATTTTTTGTACTCTCTCCCTCGGTACGGACGTTTTCCCCAACTTTGCTTCCGGCATTTTTGCCGCGGCACAGCAGCGATATAAGAACGCTTACCAGCACGAGCAGGAATGACGTCAGGCCAATCGTCAGGATCAGGGTCGGCGTATCCGGCAGGGCCGTCACGCTATAATACAGCAGGATCGCGAGCGTACATCCCAGAATCACCGCCGAGATTCCTCCCAGCCTGTTCCATTTGCTCCCCTGGTTCAGAATGCATACGGCGACGATTCCCATTACCGCTGCCGCGATGATTACAACCATACTCAATCCATTTTCCCCCGCGGGTTATTTTTTATCATCATATACTGTGTAATCCTTGGTGCTTATATAGCGTCCCGTCCAGGCTGTATGATCGATATACCCTCTTTTGCGTTTTTTCTTCCATAGGATAAGCAACACGATTGCAATCGCCGCCGCGATGATAACCGCGTACCATATCCAGCAGGAGATTCCAAGCAGCATGCATAGCGGTCCCGCTCCGCCAAACAATTGCTCTGTCAGGCAATACGGTATTCCGAAAAACAGACAGCCACTGCCGGGTACAGCGCCGTCCCCTGTCTCGCCGGAGATCACAATTTTCCCGTCTTCCCTTGTTCCGTCTCCCGTACCGTCCGTATTGCCTTTATCCATGTATCCCTCGCGCACAGCGTTCACAATGCCGTTTGCCGATTCCGGGTCGATTTCCAGTTCAATAATAATGCTTTGCACCGCAGTACGTACCGTTACGCCCGTGAGGCCGTTTTCAATCCGTAGTGTCGTAAGGCTGGAACGTTTCAGGTCAAACTCTGCCCGGGCCAGGGTTTTGCCGCCGTCCTTCACATATACCGTATGTTTTCCAATCTCCACACCCTGGAATGTTTCCGTGCCATCCTTGCCTGTCGTGCCGTACAGCACCCTCGAATGCAGTTCCAGGCCAAGACCTGCCGCAGGCGTCCCATCCTTATACTTCACCAACAGCACTATATTTACCGGGGTGGTATCGATGGCCTCCACCGTACTGCTGCCGGACACGGACGGCGAAGCCGCAGGCGGCTGTGTGGCGGGGTCCGGCGCGCCGCCGTCGTCCCCGCCGCTGTTATCCGGGACGCTATCGGCACCCCCGCTGCTTTCCGGCTGCTGTGTCGGCCCCGGCTGCGGCTGCGCTTCCCGGCGCAGGATTACGGCATAAGCGTTGCCGTCCCCTTCGGGTATTGACAGGCTCCCCGTATATGTTTCATATCCCTCATGTGTCACAAAAAAGCTGTATTCCCCCGCATACAGGCCAATTGCCTGTGCATATCCGGCTGCGTCCGTGCGCATCCCCTGCCCTGCCACGGTTACAATCGCATCCCGCACAGGACTTCCCGCTTCATCCTTTACGATAAATTCCGCCGTAAATTGCCTGCGCTGCATCTGCACCTGTTCCGTATGACTGTCTCTTTCGTCACCCGCAATTGTCACAATGCCCGAAAAGTCTTCGTGGTGCGGGTGCGCCACTGTGTAGGAATATATCCCGTCCGGAAGCTCGCACCGTGCAAATCCTTTTCCGTCGCAGGTATATATCTCTTCCGTGGTCCGCGCCGCCCGTGACACATTTGAAATCTTCACTTCCGCACCGCCAACGGGCGCTCCCGTCTCGTTTTTGACCGCAAACAGCACCGGCATTACTTCCGGTGTCAGTCCAACTACGCTTACGATTTTCCCACGCCGGTGCACCACCGTAATTTCATTGCTTGCCTTGTATCCGACCGCGCTTATAATGTAGATATATGTCCGTTCTTCCTCATAATTCGGGAGTTCCCGGAACAGTTCTCCGTTCGCGTCCGTCGTCCCCGGCACGAGCACCGCAGCTTCCGGCGGCTGCGAAGCCAGCCGTTCTGTGGCTGTCGCTCCCTCGATGGGTTCCCCTGTCCGGCTGTCCGTCACGGTAAACAGGATACCGCCGTTTAAGACCTCAATTTCTATGCTTACCGTACTCTCCAGGCTTTCGGTCTGCCGTGGATAATGCGGATATCCGTCTCCCGGATTTTCAGGCACCGCACCCATGCCTATGTCCGCCGCCAGCCCTATACTGCCCATGCCCAGAACAAGGCCCAATATTAAGATGGCTGCCGCTAATTTCTTCATCCTATCCTTCCTTAATTCTGCACAATGATGTTCACGCGGACTCCCGCCGAACCCACTTCTTCCTTCGTTTCCGGGTCATACGCCGTAAACTTTGCGAGTGCCGGATATTCGCCCTTTGCAAGCGGGACATCCAGCGTCACGTTTTCCACAAAATATCCCGGATCAATCAGGCCGCTCGTATATACGGCCTCACCGTTATCGTCACGGATTACTTCTACCATCACCGCATATTTGTTGCCCGGGATGTTCTCGATGCGCAGGTTTCCCTCGCTTGTTCCATCCGGGAAGGTGGGGTTTGGATTACACGCCACATTCAGCATTCCTTCCGCCACCTTCTGGTTCAGCCGCGCCTCGATATCTTCGTCGCTCATGCCCGGGATAATTCCCATTTCCGCGTTTTTTTCCGCCTGCAGCTCCTGCCGCGCCGCCTGCGCGTCCGCCTGCGGCTTGTACAGGAAGATATATCCCAAAAGCCCCGCTACAACCGCGATCAGTACGACAACCAGGGCAACGAGCCCTTTCCTTCTTTTTTTCTTCTCTTCCGCCTTTTCCATAAATGCTATCCTTAATTTAATATGTTGGTAGTGATCCTGGCCGCCGCGGTTCCCGCGTCGTCACAAAGTTCGCTTCGCTCCATTCATTCGTGCTTCGTTTCACCCGCACTCTTGGAACCTCAGGCAGCTCTGCATACCTTCCATTTCCCGCTCGCGCTTCGCTTCGCTTGCGCTTGCGGAATGTCAGGCATCCGTTGGGCTCGTGCGGGGCCCCGTTATGCTCACCCAAGTACATTGATCGTAATTTTAGCCGCCGCAGTGCCCATGACGTCCTCGGTTTCCTGATCGATCGCCGTGAACACCGCCGTACATGGATATTCCCCTTTTGGAAGCGGGACCGTAAGTTTCGCATTCCCGATGTAATATCCCGGGTCGATGAGCTTGCTCTCATACACCCCTTCGCCCGTATCGTCCCGCGTGATGCGTACCTGCATGCTGTAATGATTTCCGGGGATATTCTCTATGTTGAGGTCTCCCTCCGCACTCCCGGTTTCAAACACCGGCGCGGGATTGATCGTAATATTGAGCATCCCTTCCGCCACCGCCTGGTTGAGCGTGGCCTCGATGTCCTCCTGCGACTTACCCGGAAGCTGCCCCGCCAGCGCCGCACGGTCCCGTTCCGCCCGCGTTTCCTGCCTGAATACACCGCCCAGATACATCCCCACTACCGCAATGGCGGCAACCAGTATAATGATGACTACAATGATCCATTTTTTCTTTTGCTTCCGTTCTTCCGCCATACTATCTTTTCCTTCCCATAAATCGGCTTTGTGGCAGGGACTTTGAAAATCCCTGCCACAAAGCCGGTTCCCCGGCTTTCCGTTCAAAGGCTGTTAAGCGTGCTGTGCAATGGTGAACTGCACTTTGAAAATGTCGGCTGCTACGCCGTCAACATTGGTATAATCACCGGCTTCGCCGCCTGCGGCCGCTTTGACAGCAAGATTTGTGGAGGTTCCGCCCGCAATGTTTTTATAAGCCGAAGCGATGTCTCCTGTCGCAATATCGGAAACGCCGCCTGCAGCCACATCGAGGTCTGCAAAAAATCCGCCGCAAAGGCCGAGCTGCAGTTTATACTTGTCTGCTGTTACAGCTGTAGGAGCGGTTTTGGACAGTGACCATTCTGTTGATCCGGGCGCAATGGACGCCGTGATCCCCGTTACGTCGATCGCCACGCCGCTGTTGTCCCCGAGGTTCTTGGAGTTATTGATGATGTTGCAGTCCGTAGGAGCGTAGGTGTTAACGAGGCTATTTCCGGTATCTACCTCAACCGCCAGAGGGATCGTGATCGGAACCGTCGCGGAAATGCTGATCGGCGCCGTCGCGGACACCGCCATCGTTACTGTAGATTCGGCGGTGCCAGCCTGCGCGCCTCCGCCGATATCCGGTTCGGCAGCAAAGGCGATGCCCCCCAGAGAGATTACCATGACCGCAGCAAGCGCGATCGCTATTAATGCTTTTGTCCTTTTCATTTTCTTTTCTCCTTTCATGTAAGAAAATATGATGTTAGGTTGCCCTTAATTAAGGCTGTTTTATATAAACAATGGATTTCCATTGATTATCTTCTTCAATTCAGTACGTGGATCGTTATCTGTGCCGCGGCGGTTCCCACTTCTTTCAATGTGTCCGGGTCGACCGCCGTGAACACCGCCGTGCAGGGATATTCACCCTTTGGAAGCTCCACGGACAGTTTGGCGTTCTCGATATACTGCTCTTGCTTCAATCCCTTGGATTGGTATATTTTTTCGCCTGTATCGTCCTGTGTGATCACTACCGTCATGTAATATGGGTTATTGGGCACATTTTCGATCCGCAGGTTTCCCTCGCTTTTCCCGTCCTCAAATACCGGGTTTGAATTGATCGAAATATTGAACATTCCTTCCGAAACCACCTGGTTTAGCAGCGCCTCGATATCCTCCGGGCTTTTATCCTTAAAAAAGCCGTCCCGGGCAAGCTCGTCAAGTTCAAACCTGCTATGGCCCCCCGCCGCGTTCTGCCAGATAAAATAGCCGGTCACTGTTCCGAGGGCGATCAGCGCTATAACCAAGACTATGATTGCTTTCCTGCTGCTTTTCTTTTTTCCCCTGCCCTGTCTTTCCATTTACTCCCTCCGCCTATGCGTTATCCAACTCGAATTTAAAAACGCAATTGTAGTCCACGATCTCGCCAATATGTTTGTCGGCCATTTCCGCTATGAACTGCGCGTCAAATGTATATTCCATCGTCCGTTTCGCACTGACGGGACCCATAACAAAAGGATTTGACGCGCTGATTTGCGAAACGTCGCTTTCCGCTCTTCCCGCCTGGCCGTTCACCATCACCTTCATGGCAAAATTGTCTTGTGTGAGCATGCTTCCCCACGGTGCCAGCTCGAGCGTGCTGGTATTGGCGCTGTCTTTTGTGAAGGAAATCAGGCTCATTCTCGCGCGCGTAACCTTACTGTTGTTGCGAATTATGCCAATGCTGGAATAAAATTCCTTGTTCGCGCCGTTATACATCGCCACCGTGCCCACCTTGAGCGGCACCGACACGTCCAGAAGCTCCAGGCCCACGATATTGAAGTCGTAAATTCCGTCCATATCCACATCAACCAGCCCTTCCTCGTTTGCATTGGCAATATATCCCCACAGCGAGGTATTGCTTTGCGCTCCCGAATTCCCGGACGTTTCGCCCTGTGCGGGCGATTCCTGCCATCCCGCCAGCGCAAACGCGGCCGTCGGCACAGCAGCCAGTATACATACAACGAATAAAACCAAAATGACGCGTTTCATGCTGTTCCTCAGTTCTTAATAATAATTGTCATCGCGGCGGCTGTTTTTCCCACTTCTTCCCTCGTCTCCGGCTCATATGCCGTAAACATAGCCGTTGCGGCATACGAGCCTTTTTTCAGGGCGACGTCCAGGCTGTCCTTTGCAATATTGCTGTTTGGCTTGAGCATTCCCGTGCTGTAGACCGTCTCTCCCGTATCGTCAAGCGTAATCGTTACCTGCATGAGGTAGGTATTCGTCGGTGGATTTTCAATCAGCAGCGCCCCTTCCGAACTGCCCGTTTCAAATTCGGGCCTGGTATTGATCCTGAGGGAGAACATGCTTTGTTCCGCGCGTTCCTGCAGAGCCTTCTCGATATCCCCTGCCCCTGCGTTCGGGTCAAGCTGCCCGTCCTGCGCCTGCCGGTCCCCAATGAATCCAATTCCCGTATTTGCCCCGATCAGGATTCCTGCAAATATGGCAGCTACTGCCGCAACGACGGCGAATATGGCCGTAAGGCTTTTTCTTTTTGTACGTCCCTTTTTTCCCACTTTCCATTCCTCACTTAGCCTGTCTGCGCATCAAACTTGAATACCATATCAAACCTCGCGCGGCGGGACACGTCCGCTTCCGATTCCTGGTAGTCGTACATTTTTGCGTCAAATGTGAACGTACCGCTGTTATACCCGCTCTGTCCCAATGCTTTCAGCGTGCCAAGCGCAAACGGCCCCATTCCCGTTTGCAGGGTGGTCTTCCTCATCGATGAAAACGCGCCCGGCGACGATTCCGCCGGTTTTATGTACAATACAATATCGTTCCTCGTGAGCTTCGCCGCCTCTTCTTTCAGCTTGATCGCCTGGTATACGCCGTCTTCCGCCAGGCCATTAAGCGATACCTGCACATCCGCAAGGCTGCTGTTGTTTGTAACCGTGAAGTTCTGTGTGAAAAACTTCTGTCCATCGAGGCTCACCGTAAGGTTCGGTATCACGACAAACATGTATTTCATGGGCAGGCTGACGTCAAGCAGGCCGGTATTATCATACGCAAGCGCGGGCGCGGTGGCATTTCCAAGGAAATCCTCGGCGCGGATATAGTAATCCTCTTCACTGTATTCCGGGATATAGAAGGAATATTTTCCCTCCGCTTCCTTTGCCGCCTGCTGCCACGTTCCCTCCCCGGCGATTGGCGAAGTGGAATACCAGGCCTTCGCGACGCCGCTGCCTTCCGTCAGGTCTGGCTGGAGGTCCCGGACGTCGAAGGTTACCTTCCGCTGTTTGCCTGTGGTCTGCACCGTAATATTGCTGATTGTCGGCGCGGTATTGTCCAGCTTATCGATCACAAAGGATGCAACCGACCTGTTTTTTGCCACATCATAAGCAATGATGTAATAGGTTCCTTCCTTTTCAAACGGCGTAAGCGAACTCCATTGATCGCCGTCCTTTGCAAGCGCGGTTCCTGATTCAGCGTCCGCCGTTTCAGCCCAGAAAACCGTGCTTACTCCTGTCATGTCATCCGTAACGGTTGCGCTGACGCTCTTTGTTTTTGCAAACATGCCTGCGTTGCTGACGGTGATGTTCGCAACCACGGGCGGCGTTTCATCCTTCAGGTTTTCCGGGTTACTCCTGATATTCGGGTAATTCCCGGCGGCAAGTACATAGTCCCCACTCGGTAGCGTCGCCATCATTTGGCTGTTGGAAAGCTTCGTGGCGGCAACATTCCCCGCGCCGGATGCTCCTGTGGAATCCGTATAATAATTTGATCCGCCGGATGCGCTGCCGTTTCCAATCACCGCCGTTCCGCTCGATATGTTTCCCGTTACATAGCATGCATTTATTGACAGCGTTCCCGCATTGAGGCTTCCCACAATTCCGCCGCCCGTGGTGCCCGTTACGCTTCCCCTGCTGTAGGAGGTTATGATCGTGCCTGTACCGCTGGACATATATCCCACGATTCCCCCGGGAAAGCTTGCCGCCGAAATATTCGCCGTCACGTAGCAGCCGTCTATCGTCACATTTCCCTGCATCTGGCCGGTAATTCCCCCTGCCTGGTTTGTGGTAGCGCTCACCGTTCCCCCGTTGACGTCGCAGTTCGTAAACGATGTTTCCGAATTTGTCTGCCCAACCAGTCCGCCCACATAATTGGTTCCGCTTAACGTGCATTGGTTTGCCTCGCAGTTTATAATGATCGTTGCATTCGCATTCGATGCGAGCGCGCCAAGGTAATTTTTTCCGGCAATATTGGCTCCCTCGATGCGGATATTCCGCAAAAAGGCGCCTTTTGTGTTTCCAAACAATCCACGGTTGCCGCTTGTTCCCGTTATCTTCAATCCCGTGATTTTATAGCCGTTCCCGTTGTATACTCCTGTGAATTCCGTAATGGGGTCCCAATTTGCATAACCGGACAGGTCGATGTCCGCCGTCTGGATATAATTCCCCTTGAGGTTATTGCGTACGTTATACAGTTCTTCCGCAGTGCGCACCTCGGTTGCCGGCGCCGTCGGCTCCGGATTTTCCCCTAAAATTGGATATTCGCCCGGCAGAAGCTGGTATGAATTGCTCGGGCATATCTCAAACATATCCATATCGTTGACCTTTGTGGCAAAGCCGCTCGGCTCGTCTTTCGACAGCGCCAGCGTCCTCTCCGTCTTTACCGTGTAATAGTTCCCGCTGCCCGTTACCGCACCGTTCGTATTGTTCGCAATCGCTCCCGTCGCTCCCGTCACCGCCCCCGACGCATAGCATCCTGTGAACACCGCCGGGCTTGCCGCCGCATCCATTGTAAGCCGTCCAACCAGTCCGCCCGCATACGACGGCCCCGTCACCGCCCCCCGGCTGTAGCTGTCCGTGATCGCCGCGTCCGTTCCCTGCAGGTAACCAATAAGGCCGCCTGCGTTCGCCGCTCCCACGTTCACCTCCGCCGTGTTGTAGCACTTTATGAGTCTCGTTACGCCCACGACGCCCCCCACAAGTCCACCTGTCGTTCCGCCCGTCTTGGTTGACCTGCCCTGCAGGATTCCGCCGTTCGTATCGCACCTCTCCATGCTTACGTCCTGGCCGCCCCCAACGATCCCGCCAATATAGGTACTTCCTTCGAAGGTGTTTCCACTGCTCTCGCAGTCCGCATACGTCCCCCGCAGCAAATATCCCGTCAGGCCCCCAAGGTAATTGCCTGTCGCCAGGAATGCGCCTTCTTCCGCCTTGCAGTCTTCAAACGTTCCGTCTGCCGCATATGCCGCCAGCGCGCTCACATAGGTTGCTCCCGCAACATCCGCACCTTCGATCCGCATATGCCGGAACGTTGCTCCAATCGAATACCCGAACAGGCCCCGGTAGCTGTTTGTTCCCGTCATCTTAAGGCCCGTGATTTTGTAGCCGCCGCCGTCGTACGTTCCCGTGAACGGCGCATAATCCGACGTGGACGTGAAATACCCGATCGTCTCCCACTCTGCATATGCCGACAGGTCGATGTCCGCCGTCTGCACATAGTTCCCCTGCAGATCGTTGCGCACCTTATACAGGTCCTCCGCCGTCTTTACCTCATACGTCCTCTGGTCCGCGTCCGGCTCCGGGTTGTCCTTCAGCACCGGCGCTTCCGCGCCGCCGCTCCGCAGCCTGTATACGCCGCTCGGCAGCGTCCTCCACAGCGTTGCATCCGTCACCTTTTCCACGAATCCCGCCGGTGCCGCCGCCTGCAGTGGAATCGAGCACTGCGTCCGTTCCGTGTAGTAGTTGTTTGAACCTGATAGCTGCGAGACGTTCGACAGGTAGCCGATCGCGCGTCCCCCGTATACAAACTCCGACGAATAGCATCCGCTGACCTCAAACGTATACGACGTGTTCCGTACGATCTGGCCCACCAATCCGCCGAATAAGTATGTTGGAGATGTGCCTGACGACATACCGCTGATGTTAATCACGCCGCGGTTGTAGCTGTTGGTGACTGTCCCGTCCCCAAGCGCCGCGTTCCCTACAAGACCGCCTACAAGCGTACCGCCCTTGATGGCCGCCGTGTTGTAGCATTGGTCGATCGTCAATTTACCCGTTTCATTCCCGATCAGCCCCCCGATACAACTCCGGTAGGTCGTTACCGCGCTTACCGTTCCGCCGTTTGTGTCGCACCTCACCAACGACGTATTCGTTCCCTGCCCCACAAATCCTCCAAGGTAGTTGCGCGGCGACGCCAGTTCAAGGCTGTTACTCTCGCAGTCTTCAAACGACAGGTCTGTTCCTATTCCTGCAAAACCGCCCGCAAAGGCGCTTGAACTTGAAGCCGTTACCGTCAGGCTGTTGTTTTGGCTGCCCGTGAACGCGACTCCCTGCGCCTGTCCCGCAAAGCCTCCAATATACTGGGCCCCTGCCACTGTGCCCCCGTTTACCTTACAGTTTTGCACAATTCCGCTGCTCGTGATCCACCCCGCCAGCACACCTACGTAATTTGTGCCTGTCACGCTCGCGTTTTCAATATTAATATTCTTGAACGTCGCCCCAAGCGCGTATCCGAACAGCCCCCGGTAGTTGCCTGTCCCTGTGACCTTCAGCCCCGTTATCTTGTATCCGCGCCCGTCGTACGTTCCCGTGAACGGCGCATTGTCCGCCGCGGACGTATAATACCCGATCGGCGTCCAGTTGTCATAGCCGGACAGGTCAATGTCCTGCATCTGGATATAATTCCCGCGCATATCATTGCGCGCGTTGAATAAATCCTCCGCCGTCCATACCTCGTATGTTTTTTGTTCCGTTCCCGGCTCCGGGTTATCGATAAGGATCGGATATCCTGCAATTATTTTTTGATAGGAATTACTTGGGAGAGTGACCCACATAAAGGTATCCTCGACCTTTGTGGCAAAGCCGCTTGGCTCGTCTTTCGACAGCGCCAGCGTCCTCTCTGTCTTTACCGTGTAGTAGTTCCCGCTGCCCGTTACCGCACCGTTCGTATTGTTCGCAATCGCTCCCGTCGCTCCTGTCACCGCCCCCGACGCATAGCATCCTGTGAACACCGCCGGGCTTGCCGCCGCGTCCATTGTAAGCCGTCCAACCAGTCCGCCCGCGTAAGACGGCCCCGTCACCGCCTCCCGGCTGTAGCTGTCCGTGATCGCCGCGTCCGTTCCCTGCAGGTAACCAATAAGGCCTCCTGCGCTCGCCGCCCCCACGTTCACCTCCGCCGTATTGTAGCACTTTATGAGTCTCGTTACGCCCACGACGCCCCCCACAAGTCCGCCCGTCGTTCCGCCCGTCCTTGTTGACCTGCCCTGCAGGATTCCGCCGTTCGTATCACACCTCTCCATGCTTACGTCCATTCCATATCCTACAAGGCCGCCAATATAGGTACTTCCTTCGAAGGTGTTTCCACTGCTCTCGCAGTCCGCATACGTCCCCCGCAGCAAATATCCCGTCAGGCCCCCAAGGTAATTGCCCGTCGCCAGGAATGTGCCCTCTTCCGCCTTGCAGTCTTCAAACGTCCCGTCTATTGCATATGCCGCAAGCGCGCTCACATAGGTTGCTCCCGCAACATCCGCACCTTCGATCCGCATATGCCGGAACGTTGCTCCAATCGAATACCCGAACAGGCCCCGGTAGTCCTTTGTTCCCGTCATCTTAAGGCCCGTAATCCTGTAGCCGCCGCCGTCGTACGTCCCTGTGAACGGAGCGTAATCCGACGTGGACGTGAAATACCCGATCGTCTCCCACTCTGCATATGCCGACAGGTCGATGTCCGCCGTCTGCACATAGTTCCCCTGCAGATCGTTGCGCACCTTATACAGGTCCTCCGCCGTCTTTACCTCATACGTCCTCTGGTCCGCGTCCGGCTCCGGGTTGTCCTTCAGCACCGGCGCTTCCGCGCCGCCGCTCCGCAGCCTGTACGCGTCGCTCGGCAGCGTCCTCCACAGCGCCGCATCCGTCACCTTTTCCGCGAATCCCGCCGGTGCCGCCGCCTGCAGCGGAACCGAGCACTGCGTCCGTTCCGTGTAGTAGTTGTTTGAACCTGATAGCTGGGAGACGTTCGACAGATAACCGATCGCACGTCCCCCGTATACAAACTCCGACGAATAGCATCCGCTGACCTCAAACGTATATGACGTGTTCCGTACGATCTGCCCCACCAGCCCGCCAAACATAGTAGTCGTCGCTCCCGTAGCACTGATGTTGATCACACCCCGGTTGTAGCTGTTGGTGACCGTCCCGTTCCCCAGCGCCGCGTTCCCTACAAGACCGCCTACCTGCGTGCCGCCTTTGATGGCCGCCGTGTTGTAGCATTGGTCGATCATCAACTTCCCGGTTTCATTCCCGATCAGCCCGCCGATATTGCTTCGGTTGGTCGTCACCGCGCTCACTGTTCCCCCGTTTGTGTCGCACCTCACCAGCGACGTATTCGTTCCCTGTCCCACAAATCCTCCAAGGTAGTTGCGCGGCGACGCCAGCTCAAGGCTGTTACTTTCGCAATCCACAAACGATAAGTTGGTTCCCATTCCTACAAAGCCGCCTGCATATGAGCCGCCTGTTATAGCCACCGTCAGGCTGTTGTTTTGGCTGCCCGTGAACGCGACTCCCTGCGCCTGCCCGGCAAAGCCCCCGACATAGTTGCTGCTTCCCGTCACCGTGCCGCCGTTTACCTTGCAGTTTTGTACAATTCCGCTGCTTGCGATCCACCCCGCCAGCAGGCCCACGTAACTTCTGCCCGCCACGCTCGCGTTTTCAATATTAATGTTCTTGAACGTCGCCCCAAGCGCGTACCCGAACAGGCCGCGGTAGTCTTCTGCCCCCGTAATCTTCAGACCAGTAACTTTGTAGCCCCGCCCATCGTACGTTCCCGTGAACGGCGCGTTGTCCGCCGCGGACGTATAATACCCGATCGGCGTCCATACGCCTTCCGCGTACCCGGACAAGTCGATATTGGCTGTCTGTACGTAATTACCGCTCAGGGGATAATTTGCATCTACGCCAATTTTTGCAAGCTCTGCCGCGGAAGCGATTGCAATTTCCCCGGCCCGCGGTTCGATGGAAAGCGTCGCCGCCCCGGAATAAACCGTTTTTTCCCCGGGCAAATCACTTTTTTCCGTTGGTTCCGCCAATTCAAGCGGGAAAATCTCGCTGATCTGTTTTGCCTGTAGCGCATCCGTTTCTTCGGTTTCCGGTTTTATAATTTCAACCGCGCCTGCTGCCGGAGATATGCCAAATAACAGCGCCGCCGCTAAGAGCACGCCTGTAAGACGGTATATTATTTTTCCGGGTTTCCCGCTGCCTTTCATACGCTGCCTCGTCATACGTTTCATTATTTTCCGCTTACCGCGCAACGGAACTGCTTTCCGTTGTCTTCCGGTGTTGCCGCAAAGGTATACTCGCGCCCTGCCGCTCCTTCAATATCGGTCCATGTACTTCCGCCGTCCGCACTGACCTGCCATTGGTACAGGAGGGCCTCGCCCTGTGCCTCTACGGAAAACGTTACTTTCTCCCCCGCGCTTCCCGTAGTATCCACAGGATTCTTTATAATGCGGATATCCGTTTCAATCAGCGTAGGAAATACGCCATCCAGAGGTTTTACTTCCGTAATTTGCTCTATCTCTGTCGGGAATACGGGGTCTACGGGTTCCAGTGGTTGTTCACCGCCCGTATTTTCTGATATGATGACGGGAACAGGAAAATATATTTGCGTTTTGCTTTGGTCCGCCCATATTTTTTCATAAACTGCAGTCAGGTTCCCTGCTCCCTGTTCATTTTCACTTGTCACTGTCGCCGTTTCCGTTTGGCCTCCCGCCAGTTTGAATAGTTCTCCGCCGGTTGTCCATTCCCGGAACGCAAGGCCCCGCACCGCCGCGTTTTCCGTGTCTGCCGTAACCTGTTGGCTTTTCCCGCCTGTCATAAGCGTTACATAAGACGGCGCGCTTTGAATGGTCGCGGCGCCTTCGCTTTTATTTACCGTGCTGTCAAGCCCAAACGCCTGCCCTGTATAAGACGGCGACCACGTACATCCCGAGTAAGTTTCCGGCACAGCTTTATTGTTGCCAACCAGCGCGCCCACCAACTTATCCATATCCTGTATCTCGTTGATTTCCACGTATGCCTGCGTATTTTGTATTTTGGCCGCGTTTTCCACAACCCCGGCAAGGCCTCCGGCCATTACATTTTCCGGATGTTCTTCCGAAAGGGTGATTGTCCCCGTAATAAAAACGTCTGCAATCTCCGCGCTGCCCGAAACCGTTCCCGCCAGCACCCCCGCTGTGTCGGCTGCCTTTACGGATATATCCTTTAGTTCAAGCGAATGCACCGTCCCCGAGAGGTTCGCAAATAGTCCGCCGTCCGCAATTTGCAGGTTTGCGACCATATGTCCGCTTCCGTCAAATGTTCCGGAAAAGGGCGTGTCAATACTCCCAATCGGGGCAAATGCCATTCCCCCGCCGTCTATATTGTTTGCGAGGATATAGTTTCCGTCCAGCGGATATGCTTCATCCTGCCCGATCTTCTGCAAATCGGTAACCGTGGATATTACTATACTTTCCTTGCTCGGTATGTTATCTTCCGAAAAAAAAGTGCCTTCCGGCGTGGATTGCGTTGTTTTCAGTTCCGCATCAGGCGTTGCGCCTGCTTCGGATGTTCCGGCGGGCACTTCCGTTGAAATTGGTTCTTCGGTTTCCTGTGGCACGCTTGTACCGGCTGCCGCAGACTCCCGGGCTTCATCCGGCACGGCATATGCGATTACGCTTACCAACAATATAAGCGCCAATGCCAGCGTGATAATCATTTTTAATTGAATGCTTTTCATGCTTATCCCCAATATTAAAACGTTTGTAACTTTAATGTCTCCGGCTGCCTTGTTATGGTATCCTGTCAATAGCAGCACATCTGTTTTAGAGATATTGCTGACAGGGCCGGCGTATCCCCAGATACCCCCGACCAAGTACAGGCTTGGCGTAACCATCCCCGTTGCGCAATAGAATTCATATTGCATACGCTCCCTGTTTTCCGCATTATATTCGGTTTTCAAGGTACATGCCTGACGGGTTTTGACGGCTAACTCTAACAGGCGATTGCTTTCAGTTTTCTCACCGACGCGAATTTATTCTCCCGCGTACAATGCGCATAATATTTGAGTGTAATTTGCGGCCCGCTGTGTCCAAGGAGATCAGACAATGTTTCCATGCCGATCCTGTTTTCCAGGCAGCGTGTTGCATAGGTGTGCCGCAGGGTATGCATATGGACGCCTTCAAGGCCAATTCCCTTCGTCAAAGCTTTCAAACGCGCTTGCATAGTGCGCATAGAGGCAGCCTTTCCGCCTGTTCCGAATACGAATCCATTTCCCCCTGTTTGCTTTATCCTGATGCGCAGCATTTTCAGTACAAAGGCGGGAACCGGCACTTCACGTTCCGAATTTCCGCTTTTTGGCGCTCCGATCACTGCCTTTCCGTCTATACGCTTCATGGTGCCTCGTACATACAACGCTCCCGTTTCAAAATTCACATCGCTCCATTTAAGCGCACAAAGCTCGCCCAGCCGCAAGCCCGTATACAGGCACAGCAGGTATTCGATCGCCCCTTTTTTTACGGCTGTCCGTTCCAGCTTCTGTTGCTCGTTTCTTGTCAGCACCCGCGGCGTTTTTGCTCTGTTTCTTGGCAGTTTAATTCCCACACACGGGTTATCCCGAATCAGTCCTTTTTCGTGCGCCGCCCTCATGGCAGACCGAAGCAAGCGGTGTATATTGTGCAGCATTCCTGCCGATAGGCTGTCCTTCTTTCCATTGACCAAATCCTGGATATCGTTTGGCTGCAATTTACCTATTTCTACCGCTCCGAGCCGGGAAACGATATGTGTTTTAATCTGTGTTTTATATGTATAATAGGTTGTCTCGCCTATATATGGCCTGGTCAGCTTTTCCAGCCAGTAATCCATCCATTCCGCAACGGTCCCGTTTCCATAAATGCGTACCATATCCGGCTGTTTTGCAAATTGTACCTTTAAGAGCGTAAGCTTCTGTTTGACCTCGATATACTTCCTGCCATATATATATCCGAAGCTTGGCTTGCCGTCCCATTTCCTGCCTTTGATATACCGTCCTTCCCACCTGCCGTCCTTCCTCAGGTAGATGTTTTCTCCTCGCTTTGCCATAATAAAATTCTCCTCTTTGCATTAAAATTTTTGACGGCTCGGCTGACGGCTTATTCACCAGATATAGTACCTAAAATATCTTTTATACCTCAAAATCCGCTATGTATCCGCTTTTTTGATACATCTGAATTATTACGTTGCTGTAACAATTTCCTTCGTGAATGTTGACACTTTCATGAAAAGATGTTACGATAGGCTGGTAATAAGGGTTTTAGTGCTTCTGGCCGCCTTGTTGCACAATATGAATTCTATTGCGCAATCCGCTCCGTCCAAAGAACGGATTTTTTTGATTCATTTGTTTTCAGGCTAATCTTCCATCTGACAGAAAAAGGCAACACAAAACACATCTACGTGTTTTTTATCAAACTCGCGGTGATTTTTACTCTATTGCTTTGATTTGTTTGTTGCTGGGTTTCTCCTCTGTGAGCTTTATTTATGCTACCCTGAAATACATAAATCCTGTTCCTTTATCAATTATATTCCCATTGCAAAGCCAATTTCAAGAAATCCAAACGAATCATGCACTTTCCTGAACGAATGACGATTTTTAATCTGGTCCTTTAATATCTTAATGTGCTTTCTATGGTAAAATTATCCATACAGGTATTATTTTGAAATTCAAGGAGCCAAATTGAGCAGGAAAGAAGGAAGCCCTTTATGGGCCGATATTGGTAAAAATATCCGGGCTGTCATGGAGGCAATTTATTCTCATGACGTCGATACATTTTTGGAATGGTTGGACGACCAGATTCTGTGGATCAGCTCCCTGACTGGATATGCGCTGTCCGGGCATGATTCCATCCGTAAGGTAATGAAACGAATGCCGGTGCATGAGTATAGCTGGAAAATCTCTGATGAGCAATATACAATCGTGGCGGAGGATGCTTGTTCCTGCACCGCATCCGGTAGTTATACCCTTAATTTATTTAACGGTAAAAATATTTCCCTTACGCTTGTCCAGCAGCTTTCCTTCCGTTTCATATTGGTGAATGGATTCCCGAAAGTCGCATATATGCACCATTCCAATATTTGGGCAGATAAAAAGTACGATGATATATTTTTCAGGAACAGGACGTTTGACCTTTATTTACGGATGTATCAATGGACATATGGCAAATTGCAGCAAAAAGAGAAGGAAAAATGCCTGACTATCCGGGATACTTCGGGGATTACCCATATTCTCGCGGATAATGAAATCTTATATGTTTCCGCCAAAAAAAACCAGACAATCCTGCATTGCCTTAAAGGCTGTATTGAAATTGCAACAGGTATCTCTAAGACAGCAACGATGCTGCCCAAGCATTTTTTGCGGGTGCATCGTTCTTATTTGGTGAACACAGATTATGTGATAGAAATCGGCCGGTATTATATCATGCTTGCCGGCGGCGCCAGAATTCCAGTTCCTGCCAGACAGTATTCAGCGATCAAAAAGGAATTGGGTAGCGATTAAGAGACATGGTACTCTTACAAAGGCCCCTGCCATAAATACCGGAAATCTGTAATGCTTCTTCAAACCAAAAAAGTACGGTATGGATTCGAGGCTCCAGAACCGTACCTGCGATTCGGATAATATGTTCTTACATATCTGCCATTTACTTTTTTTCTTATGGATTTTATAAGTCTTACTTACTATCTCTATAAATAAAAAAACCATGAGATACTCATGGTTTTTTTATTTGGAATCCGGCAGCTACCAATCCTCCCACACCGTCACCAGTGCAGTACTTTAGGCGTATAGAGGCTTAACTTCTGTGTTCGGAATGGGAACAGGTGGGTCCCTCTAGCTATCGCCACCGGAAATTGTTTCCCAGGCAGACGAACTTACGACCTAGAATCATACGTAACATCCGCTCTGAAAATGGCTCCCCAGGTTGGGTTTGAACCAACGACCCTTCGGTTAACAGCCGAATGCTCTACCGCTGAGCTACTGAGGAATATAAAGTTTTAAAAGTGCCAAGCACATTCAAAACTGAATAGCAGTCATGAAAGAGAAA
>NZ_MAIQ01000008.1:129363-129913 GCF_001678845.1 Christensenella intestinihominis | reverse complement strand
CTGATACTGGCAGCGCCTGATGGCGCATTGAATCGTCTGCCAACTGCATCGATTCCTCGGGCAGCCCCTCAAGGGGCTGTCTTACTTTTTGCCTTTGTCTGTCGGCTCACCCGTGAACGGGTCTATATATTCTTTCAAACTTATTTGGTCTGCGGTGGCATCTTCCTGCAATTGCCGTTTTATGTATGCTTCAATCTTTTTCGCATTCTTGCCTACCATATCCACGTAATATCCTCGACACCAGAAATGTCGGCTCCCATACCGATATTTCATATTCGCATGCCTGTCGAATATCATCAGTGAACTTTTCCCCTTCAAATATCCCATAATCTCTGACACGCTATACTTCGGTGGAATCCTCACCAGCATATGCACATGATCCGGACATAATTCTGCTTCTATGATTTCTACCCCTTTTCTATCACATAGCTCTCGCAATATTTTTCCTATATCCGTGCGTAACCTCCCATATATTACTTGTCGCCTGAACTTTGCTGCAAATACGATGTGGTATTTGCATTCCCATGTCGTATGTGCTAATGTGTTTTTA
>NZ_MAIQ01000008.1:0-129353 GCF_001678845.1 Christensenella intestinihominis | reverse complement strand
ATGTGTTTTTATCCATTTTGGATACCTCCTTTGCTTTTGGATGCAGTTGGCTAGACTGCTTCCATTTTAGCATTGGAGGTTTTTTCTTGTAGCTAAAGCTTTCTTTTTCCCCCGGCACAGCCGGGGGATTTTTTCGCGCTTAAGCACACATAAAGAAGCTCTCTGCAATTTAAAGTTGCAGAGAGCTTTTTTCATCCATACTCAATATCCGTTCGGGTTATTCTTCTGCCAATTCCAACTGTCGCGGCACATGTCCTCGATATCCCGTGTTGCTTTCCATCCAAGCTCTGCCTTGGCTTTATCTGCGTTCGCATAATACTTGGGGGCGTCCCCCGCGCGGCGCGGGGCAATCACATAATTAATTATGCATCCGTTTGCCTTCTCGAACGCATGTACTACTTCAAGTACACTTTGTGGCTGGCCTGTCCCCAAATTATATACGAACAGTCCCTGCTCCGCCAATTTCCGGATCGCCTTACTATGACCGTCTGCCAAGTCCATCACATGGATATAATCGCGAATACACGTACCATCCGGCGTATCATAGTCGTCTCCGAACACATTGAGCTTCTCGCGCTTACCTACCGCAACCTGAGTAATATATGGCATCAGGTTATTCGGTTCGCCGCTCGGGTCTTCGCCGATACGTCCGCTTACATGTGCGCCAATTGGATTGAAATAACGCAGCATGACGATCGACCATGTTTCATCCGAATAGCTGAGGTCGGTGAGCATCTGCTCAATCACCAGCTTGGTCCTGCCATAGGGGCTGGTAGAATTTCCGATGGGGGATTCTTCCGTAAGACATTCACCCTGCGTCAGGTCGTATACTGTGGCGGAGGAACTGAAGATAATACGCTTTACATTGTGTTCCTGCATTTTTTCAAGAAGGACAACCGTGCCGCTGATGTTGTTGTCAAAATACGCGAGGGGTTCGCGCACCGATTCGCCGACCGCCTTGAGGCCTGCCATATGGATGACTCCGTAAATTTCGTTCTGCGAAAAAATTTCGTCGTACGCATCCCGGTCGCGGATATCCGCTTCATAGAAGCGCACCTTCTTCCCGGTGATTTCTTCAACGCGCCGGAGCGCTTTTTCACTGCTGTTTATGAGGTTATCCATGACGGTGACATCATATCCCTGACCCAAAAGTTCCACACAGATATGACTGCCGATATAACCGGCGCCGCCGGTGACCAGAATATTCTTTTTCATTTGTTCCCCCTACTTTTTTGACAGTCAAGACCACCCGTCCAACGGGTGGCTTGCACCAGCCCTATAAGGGCTTGTTACCGGCCAGCGCCTAAAGACGCTGGCTTTCACTTGCCGTTCAAGCCTCTATTGCCTTTGCCACTTTTGCCGCCCCTAAAGGGACTTTTGTAATACCAGCTTACCCCTTCGTATTCCTTTACACTGAGTTTATCCAGAGCGATATCGTGCTTTTCCTGCTCTTGGATATACTTTTTTATTGTTGCTTCGTTCAGCCCCACCGTGCTCACATAATACCCTTCCGACCAAAAGTGCCTATTTCCAAACTTGTATTTTAGATTTGCATGCTTGTCAAACATCATCAGTGCACTTTTTCCTTTCAGATATCCCATGAAACTCGATACGCTTATTTTCGGCGGGATGCTCACCAACATATGTATGTCGTCTGGCATCAGATGCCCTTCCAATATTTCTACTCCTTTGTATTGGCATAATTGTTTCAGTATCTCACGTAAACTACTTTTGTATTGATTGTAGACCACTTTACGCCTATACTTGGGAGTGAACACAATATGGTATTTACACATCATTTTGTGTGCGCCAGCTCTTTGGGCTTTATTTGCCATGAAATCACCTTTCCTTTCTTAGCATAGAGACTTGAACATCTTCTATACTAACGGAAAGGTGATTTTTTGTATAACTCCCGTCGCGCACCCGCATAGCGGGTGGGTTTTGGTTCCACACCCTCCGCGTGTGGAACAGGCTAAAGCCTGGCACTTCGAAAAACATCTGTACTATTTAGCATAGTACAGATGTCAAAACCGCTTGGTTACTTGAGATTTTCTGGATTGAGGCATTTGAGTTCATCAATAACGAACATTCCGTCTTTGCGGATCATTACGTCGTCGAACCAGACCTCCCCGCCGCCCATTTCCGGCGTTTGCACGAGAACCAGGTCCCAGTGCACCGCGCTTTCGTTGCCGTTATAGGCATCATCGTAGCTTGAGCCCGGCGTGAAATGCAGGGAGCCTGCGATCTTTTCGTCGAACAGGATATCGCCCATCGAATGGTTGATATACGGATTCACGCCGAGGGAGAATTCACCCACGTAGCGCGCGCCCTCGTCCGTATCGAAAATTTTGTTGATGCGCTTCGTATCATTGGAGGTCGCCTCTATGATTTTGCCGTCTTTAAAAAGGAGGCTGACATTCTCATACTTGAAGCCCTGGTTGAAGGAGGGCGTATTATACGTAATGCGTCCGTTGACGCTGTCCCGCACGGGCGCGGTATAGACCTCGCCGTCCGGCACGTTCATATGGCCGTCGCACTTAATGGCGCCGATTCCCTTGATGGAGAAGGAAATATCCGTGCCCGGCGCTTTGATATGGACGCGGTCCGTCCTGTTCATCAGCTCCACCAGCGGGTCCATTGCCTTGGACATCCTGCCGTAATCGAGGTTACACACGTCAAAATAAAAGTCCTCGAACGCTTCCGTGCTCATTCCCGCCTGCTGCGCCATAGAGGGCGTGGGATAGCGCAATATGACCCAGTTGGTATTCTTGACCCGCAGTTCGTGGTGCACCTGTTTTGAGTAGATGGATTGGTACAGCTCCATCTTATCCGCCGGGACGTCCGCCATTTCCGTTGCGTTTTCGCCTCCGCGGAACGCGATATATGCCTGCATCTCTTTCATGCGGGCGCTGCCCCACTTTGTAATATCCTCGATCTGTTCCTTTGTCACCTGCATCAGCCACTGGCGCTGCACCGCGTTATGCGGCGTATCGAAATACGGCAGGCCGCCCGCCGCGTACACTTCCCTGACAAGCTCTTCCGTGAGCGCGTCCGGGCAGCCCGACACGTCGACCAGCACTTTATCGCCTTTTTTGACGCCGCACGAATAATTGACCAGCGTGTGGCACAGCTTCTTGATTCTTTCATCTACCATTTTATTTCACCTCTGGAGTTGTAATATTTTCCTCTTTTATTATACCACAACCACAGGCCGCAGAAACACCCCCCGGGATATGCGGGAGCAAACCTTGCGCCCTACATTCCCGGTACAAACGCTGCCGGATTGTCGAGCGGCTTGATGTACTTGCGGCTGACATACCGGAAAAAGAAGATGCTCAGCACAAGGGAAACGCATTCCGCAATCGGAAACGCATACCATACGTCGTTTACGCTCCCGAAAAGTGACAACAGGCAGGCCGCCGGCAGGATAACCACAAGCTGGCGGCACAGCGATACGACCATGCTTAAAACGCCGTTGCCGACCGCCTGGAATACCGAGGAAAACACGATTCCAACCCCCGCAAAGGCAAAGCACAGGCTGATGATCCGAAGGGCCTGCGCGCCCAGTTCAAGCATTGCCGGCGTGGCGTTGAACATGCGCAGCAGGGCGTCGGGAAACAGTTGGAATACGGCCATGCCGACGATCATAATGACGACGGCAAGGATCGTCGCGAACCGTATGACATCCGTAATCCGCTGCTTATGCCGCGCCCCGTAATTATAGGCCACAATGGGAATCAGGCCGTTTGTAAGCCCCAGCACCGGCAGGAAGATAAACGACTGCAGCTTGAAATAAGCCCCGAGCACGGAAACCGCGGCGGCGGAAATATCCGGAGCATAGAAAAACACCAGGATAAAGTTAAAGCCCACGATCATCACCGAGGTGATCGCCTGCATGACAATAGACGGCGCCCCGACCTTATAAATCTCCCCAATAATCCTTTTCCGCGGCCGGAAACCGCGCATTTTGATTTTTACGTCTTTGATCTTCCTGTTGACAAAATACAGGCACATCAGCATTGCGACGATCTGGCCGATCACCGTGGCGACGGCCGCGCCCGCCGCGCCCATCTCCGGGAACGGCCCCAGCCCGAAAATCAGGATGGGATCGAGTACGATATTGATGACCGCCCCGGTAATCTGCGTAATCATGTTATAAATCGTGACGCCCGTGGACTGCATGATCCGCTCGCACGTGATTTGGATAAACACGCCGAAAGAGAAAATGGTGCAGATCGAAATATACTGCGTACCCATTTCCGCGATTTGCGCGCCGCCCTCGATTCCTGTCGTAAACGCTTCAAAAAATATCCGTGAAAAGAAAATACCAAAGGCCGCAAAGCCGATCCAGCTGATGATGCCAAGGAAAATACCCGCCGAAACGCCCTCGTTGGCATCGTCGAACTTCTTTTCCCCGAGACGCCGCGAAACAAGGGAATTCATGCCGACGCCCGTGCCGACCGCCACCGCAATAATGAGCATCTGCACCGGAAACGCAAGCGACACCGCCGCGAAAGCATTTTCACTGTATTGGCCGACAAACACGCTGTCCACGACATTATACAGCGCCTGCACCAGCATGGAAATCATGATGGGCAGCGCCATCGTGACCAACAACTTTTTGACGGGCAGAACGCCCATTTTATTTTCTTTTACCGCTTCCATATACATTCTCTCCCACTCAAATGTTTTCCACCCGCAAATTGACATTTTATCACATAAGGGGCATAATGTAAACAAACCTCATGCGCCTCATTTTTCTGTGCGCACCGCTTTTCACGAACCGACCATAAGGAGGAATAAAGGCTATGAAAAACGACGTTATTATCACCATTTCCCGGCAATTTGCAAGCGGCGGACGAACCATTGCCAAAAAACTCGCGAACGAGCTCGACCTGCCCTATTATGACAACGAGCTGATTACCCTTGCGGCAAAGGAGAGCGGATATAACGAAGAATTTTTTGAAAACGCAGAAGAAAAAGCCAATAATAAATTCCTGTATTATCTGTCTTCCGGCCTTGGGAACGTATCTTCGTGGGGTACGGATATCGCGCTTGACGACAAGCTGTTCCTGATCCAGGCGGATGTAATCCGTTCCGTCGCGGCAAAGGGCTCGTGCATCATTGTCGGCCGCTGCGCGGATTACGTGCTTGCGGGCAACCCGAACTGTATCAATATCTTTATCTATTCGGACATCGACCACCGGATCGAGCGCGCAAAGAACGATTATCACCTGGAAGCGCCGAACCTCAAGGACGCAATTGTCAAATCCGACAAAAAGCGCGCAACCTATTACAATTATTATTCCGATATGAAATGGGGGCAGAAGGAAAATTACCACCTGATGATCAGCAGCGACAGCATCGGGATCGATCATTCGGTAAAGCTGCTTAAGGAATATGTAGAACTGTTTTTAGGGAACAAATAGTTCCCATAGAAAAGGGCCTTCCCGCGTGGGAAGGCCTTTTTGCATCTTACGGATGAAGCAGCGCATAAGGGGGGACGATCGCCAACCCGCTCCCGTCCCCCGCACGCAGGGACCATACATACAGGGTCAGCACACCGCTTCGCCTATGATGGCGCATGGATTTCCCGTGATACACCGCGAAAAGCGCCGCTCATATTTTTTGTGTACCGTATCAAGAATATCCGGCACCACCGCCCCGTCGCTGCACACAAGGTACAGGACATAGGTTACGGTTCCCTCGAGGGCCGCCTGCGCCTGCCGGATATAGACGGCTTCGCGGATTCCCTCGCAGGCCCGGTAATATTCCCGAAGCTCGCGCGCAAGCACTTCAAACTCGTCCTGCCTGTTTTTCTTTACGTTATAAGTACAAATTTCATAAACCATTCCAGCTACCTCCACATCCAGCGACAGGCCCTGAAGTCTTATACATATATCATATTTGTTCTTTTATTATAAACCTATATTTCCCTATTTTTCAATAAAATAGCCGTAATATCGATATTATCGGGACTTCAGGCTGAAATATTCCCTTAATTTTTACGTTTTTCGTTATTTTATATGATATTTCGTCGACTTTCTTGTTGCCAAACGCACAAAAAAAAGGGGCCCGAAGCCCCTTTTTTACAGAATTTTTACGCAATTTTTACCTTCATCCACGCATCTTCATACATCCGCAGGACATCCTTTTCCAAATGCTCATAATATTCGCAGTTTTCAAGGTCCTCCTTCGGGGGATTGAATGCCGTATTTTCGAGCAGCTCCGAATCGACAAGCAAAAGCGCGTCGTCTTCCGGCGTGGAATAGCAGTTATATTCCGCATTCAGCGCCGCAATATCCGGCCGCATCATGAAATCGACAAAGCGCAGGGCGGCATCGTATACATCCGTCGTTTTGAGGATGCACATACCGTCCACAAAAATATTGGCTCCCTCCTTTGGGATTACATACCGCAAATCGGGATTATCCATCATGGAGTAGGCCGCGTCGCCCGCATACATGGGGGCGAGCGCCGCGCTCCCGTTAATCATCGTCATCCGCAGGTCGTCTGTCCCGTAGGCCAGCACAAGTGGCTTTTGTTCCACGAGCAGCGCGGCCGCCTCGTCAATCTCCTGCTGATTTTTGGTGTTGATGCTGTAGCCTAGCTTTATGAGCGCAAGCCCTACGCTGTCGCGGATGCTGTCGTACATCAGTATCTGCTTTTTATATTTTGGGTCAAAGAGCGCGTCCCAACTGTCAATTTCCTCCCCCGTCATTTCGATATTATAGAGGAGGCCGAACGTCCCCCAGGTATAGGGCACGGAATACTGTCCGTCCGGGTCATATGTGCACGTTTTGACGAAATCCGCGACATACCGGTAGTTTTCCATTTTGGAATGGTCGAGCACGGCAAGGCGGTCTTCCAGCATCAGGCGCTGGATCATATATTCGGAAGGGACCACAATATCGATCTGCGTGCCTTCCGTCGTCGCGATGACGTACATTTCCTCATTGGAGGGCACGGTGGTCATATTGATCTTAATATCCGGATTTTCTTCCTCGAACATGGGAATGACGTCCGGGTCGATATAATCCCCCCAGTTGAGGAAATGCACGACGGTGCGGCCGTCCGCGGTTTCCGTGGACGCACAGCCCGCGCATATGCCCGCGAGCAGCAGGCAAACGAATAGGATGGAAAATAATTTCTTCATTGGTGTTATCCTTTTTCAGCGAAAGCTTTCCGCCTGCGGCGTTTTTTTCGTCTTTTTCACGGACCGCAGGTTGATGACCAAAAGCAGGGTGATGACTACGACAAACATGATCGCGGAGAGTGCGTTAATCATGGGATTGATGCCCACGCGCGCCATGCTGTAAATATAGGTGGACAGGTTTTGCGTCGCCCCCTGGGACGTAAAAAAGCTAATCATAAAATCATCGAAGGACATGGTGAAGGCGAGCAGGAAGCCCGTTACAATCCCCGGCACGATCTGCGGGAGGATGACCTTCCTGACCGCATAGGCCGGCTTTGCGCCCATATCGAGCGCCGCCTCGTAGGTGCCCGGGTCCATCTGGCGGAGCTTCGGGAGCACGGAAAAAATAACAAAGGGAATATCGAACGTGATGTGCGCGAGCAGCATCGTCCAGTAGCCGCGCGGGATATTAAAGAAAATAAACAGCAGCAGCAGGGAGATGCCCGTTACGATCTCCGCATTGACCATCGGGATATAGGTGAGGTTCACCATGACGTTTTTGCTTTTTTTGCGGAAATTATCCATGCCGATGGCCGCAAGCGTCCCAATAAAGGTCGCCGCAAGGGAGGCGATGACCGCAATGGAGATTGTTACCCACACCGCTTCCGCAATGGAGGGATCGGAAAAGAGCTGTTCATACCAATGGAAAGAGAAGCCCGTCCATTTTGCCATGGATTTGGATTCGTTGAAAGAAAAGACAATCAACGCGCCAATGGGCAGGTACATAAACAGCAGTATGACGGCGAGGTAAAAACGTTTGAAAAACAGTTTCATAATAACGCGCCCCCTTCCCCTTCCTTATCGTATTTGCGCATCAGCCACATGAACAATATGGTCAGGATCAGCATGACCACCGCGAGCGCGCTGCCAAAGTTCCATTCGGACATCAGCAGGAATTCCATTTCAATCAGGTCGCCGTACATCATGAAATGGCTGCCCCCGAGGAGCCGCGTGATGACGAAGGTGGTCATTGCGGGCATGAACACCATAGTGACCCCGGATACGATGCCGCCCTTTGAAAGGGGCAGCGTGACCCGCCAGAAGGTCTGCCACTTATTGGCCCCGAGGTCCTGCGCCGCCTGGATGCAGGAGGTATCCATCTTCTGGAACACCGAATAGATGGGCAGGATCATGAAGGGCAGGAAATTATATACGAGGCCGAAGATGATCGCTCCTTCCGTATATAAAAACTGCACCGGTTCAATGCCAAGCGCCATAAGCCCCTGGTTGATGATGCCCGCGTTATCGAGCAGGGCCCGCCACGCATACGTCCGCAGCAGGAAATTCATCCACATGGGCAGGATGAAAAGGATGGAGAGGATGGCGGCGCGGCTTTGTTTCATCCGTGAGAGCATATAGGCCACCGGATAGCCGAGAAGCAGGCACACCGCCGTCGCGATGAGGGCCATCAGCACGCTGCGCCAGAACACCGTCATATACAGCGGTGAAAACGCGCGCGCAAGATTTTCCGCGGTGAGGATCATGACCCCCCCGGAGCCCGTATCGGTAAACGCATACAGCAGGATGAGGATGAGCGGCGCGACCGTGAATATTGCAATCCACGCGACGTAGGGCAGCGCGAACACTTTACGGGAATTTATGACGCCAGAAATTTGCCTGTTTTTCATTGGCTCGCCCCCGCTGCCGCGTCGTCCGTACGCATCTTATCGTACTGGCTGACCTCCATGACATGGATGTCGTCCGGCTCGAGCGTAAAACCGACACGATCGCCGACGTCGTAAAAATCCGTGGAGTGGACCAGCCATTCAAAGCCGTTATCCCCCTGTACGCGGATTTCATAGTGGACGCCCATGAACAGCGTAGAGGAAACCGTGCCCGTAATCATATCGTCCGTGATATTTTTTGTGATATTGATATCTTCCGGCCGCACGACCACCTGCACCGGCTCGTTTTCATTGAAGCCGCGGTCGAGGCACACGAAGTCGTTATCCGCGAAATGCACAAAATAATCCCGCTTCATGATGCCCCTGATGATATTTGATTCCCCGATGAAATCCGCGACAAATGAATTCCGGGGTTCGTTATAAATTTGTTCGGGCGGCCCAAGCTGCTGGATCACGCCGTCATTCATCACGGCAATCGCGTCGCTCATGGTGAGGGCCTCTTCCTGGTCGTGCGTTACATAAACAAAGGTGATGCCAAGGGATTTCTGCATCCGCTTCAGTTCGAGCTGCATTTCCTGGCGGAATTTGAGGTCGAGCGCGCCGAGGGGTTCGTCGAGCAGGAGCACCTCCGGCTCGTTCACGAGGGCGCGGGCAATGGCGACGCGCTGCTGCTGTCCGCCGGAGAGCTTGGCGATATCGCGGTCTCCATAGCCGGAAAGGCCCACAAGCCGGAGCATATCGTCCACCTTTTTCTTGATCGCCGTTTTATCCATCTTTTTGATTTTAAGGCCGAACGCGATGTTGTCAAACACATTGAGATGCGGAAACAGCGCGTATTTCTGGAACACCGTATTGACCCGCCGTTTATAGGGCGGCAGGCCCTTGATGCTTTCGCCAAACAGGTGTACGTCGCCGCGCGTCGGTTCTTCAAAGCCCGCGATGATGCGCAAAAGCGTTGTTTTCCCGCAGCCTGACGGCCCGAGCAGCGTCAGGAATTCATTTTGCCTGATATACAGGTTGATATTGGAGAGAACCTCTACCCCGTCGTATTCCTTGTATACCCCTAGAAAATCGATGATGTGTTCTGACATGGCGTAAACCCTTTCAAATTATGGTTTTATTCTTTGGCCCGCAGGAAGCAGGGCCCCACCCCGCAGCGGGCGTACATATTCCGGTCTCAGTGTGTTTTCAACGCTACGCCGGGCGGCGTCTGCGTCCGGTTCGCAGGCGGCATACTATGCCGCCCCTACGGGTATTCAGGACATACCGCGACGTGCGCTTCTCCCGCTGAACGCGCGCAGGATTGAACGCCTCCCCTGTGCAGAGCGTGCCCGGAGCAGATGCAGATTGGCGATGCAGCGAGTGAGACGCGGAGGCGCACATAATCGTGCGCCGCACAAGGCGAATCGATGCAAAGCGTCTATCTGCGCTGCGGCCGGGTGCGCGATTAAAACATGGGGGGCGTGGAGACCCACACCACTTCCGCATCCTTCTTCCCATTGTTCTCAATTTTATGCGGGACATCCGCACGGAAATAAAAGCTGCCGCCCTTCCTGACCTTATGCCGCTTCATGCCGAGGACGAGCGTTACCGTACCGGAAAGCACATAACCGAATTCCTCGCCTTCGTGCGGGCGGTCTTCCTCTGTGGAGCAGCCGGCCACGAGGTGCAGGAGGATGGGTTCCATCTTGTTTTTCTGCGCGTTCGGCACAAGCCAGAGGATGCTTTTTTCGTCGTCCGATTTTTCAAAGAGGTCTGCCGCCGCAAACGTTACCTTTTCTTCCTCGCGTTCGTTGAAAAATTCCCGAAGGTCGGTTCCGAGACATTCGAGGATATCCATCAGCGTCGCAATCGACGGCGATGTGAGGTCCCGCTCAAGCTGTGAAATAAATCCCTTGGAAAGCTCTGCCCGGTCGGCGAGCTCGCTTTGCGTGAGACCGAGGCTTTGCCTTCTCGCCTTAATTTTCCTGCCGATTTCCATTGCTGTTTCACCCTTCCGCGTTTCCCGTTTTCACACAATACTAAATAAATTGTTTATTATTATTAAACCTCGCGTGCAGATATTATTTAATCATACGCGGCCCTTCCTGTCAACACATTTTTCCTTTACTCATGCCGCTTTTTATTTCCCGGTTTAAGCATTATTTTCCATTTTTATATAAAACGCATCCAAAAGTTTACATATACTATATATAAACCGCAAAAACCGCTTTTACCTTCGCGCCCCGGGAAAACGCGCAAAAAAAGTCCCGGAAAATTTTCCGGGACTTTGGGACGCGCATCCGGTTCAGGCAGTACCGCCCACATATTCCTCGAGGCACAGGCCGCCTTCATAGATTTCCTTCGCCGCCTGCCTTCCCACATAACGGAAATGCCACGGCTCATAGATCACCCCGGTGACGGGTTCCTTTCCTTCCGGATAGCGAAGGATAAATCCGTATTTCCATGCATTTTCCGCAAGCCACCGCCCTTCCGGCGTTTCCCCGAACGAGGAATCGGCCTCGTCGTGCCCCGGGGAGAGCACATCCATCGCAAGGCCGGTCGTGTGTTCGCTTGCGTTACCCGGAAGCACGCGGACAGGCTCCGCATAAGGGTTTTGCCCATAAGCCGGGTCTTCGCTCACCCGCTGTTCCCACAGCTGCTCCTGGTATTCCCGGGAACGGTAGGCAGTCGTAATTTTATAAGGGCCGATCCCTTCCTCCTGTGCGGCCAGAAACATTTGCCGCGCGGCCTGCCCGGCCGTACGGTTGATGGACCCGCCCTCAAAATATACCTCGCCGCTGAAAACTTCGTCCATTGGCACAAGGTCTTCGGGCCTTCCGCCGCCTGATGGATGGTCCCAGTTTACAAGCGCGAGGAAACGCGGGTCTGCGTCCCCGGCCGTCGCCGTTTTCCCGGAGGGCTGCGCCTGCGCGTAGGCCTGCGTGCCGCCCGTGTGAACCGTTTTTTCCGACAGTGCGGAAACGCGTGTAAACAGCAGGAGCCCGGCGATTAAAACAGCAGCCATAACAACGAAAACCGCAAAACGCCTGGTCGCTTTCCTGCGTTTATGCCTGGCCGGCATTCCTGATGTCATGAAATGCATTCCACCGTCCCCTTTCCGTTCCGTTTTTTTAAGATTACCGCCGGAACGTATCGTTTCCGCTTCCATCCTGTATCATTTTTGTAACGTAGTTGTAAATGAAAAGGAGAGCCGAAGCCCTCCTTTCCCGACAGAAAAAATTTGTTGCCCGTTACGTTATATAGCAGTCTTCTCGATTTACCACCTTCCTTTACAAATTATTTTCAGAAAGATATGTTTCGATCCCCGAGCCCACCGCCCTGGCGATGGCCTCCTGGTAATCGTCTTTTTGCAGTTTCTGTTCCTCTTCAGGATTGGAGAAAAAACCGCACTCCACGATGATGCTGGCCTGGCTGCCCGGCCTCAGGAGCTGGTAGTCCCCCGAATTGACGTCGCGTGGATTTGCAATATCGAGCTGTTCGTTGAGCGCACTCTGGACATATTGCGCAAGCCGGTAGCCCGGCGCTTCCCTGTCCCGGTAGAAAACCTGGGGACCGGCCGCGCCCGAGCCCTGTTCAAAGAAATTCTGGTGGATGCTGACAAACACATCGGCGTTCGCGGTGCGTATGATTTCCTCGCGCTTTGCCATATCCGCCGCCTTGCGCACCTTGGCGTCCGGCTCGTCCGCCGCCGCGATCGGTTCGTCCGATTCGCGCGTCATGATGACGGTATAGCCTTTCCCTTCCAGCACGGCTTTGAGCTTCAGGGCGATTTCCAGGTTGACCTCTTTTTCAAGCCTTCCGGTGGAAACCCCTTTGGTTCCGACATCCGTATCCCCGTGGCCGGGGTCTACGATTACCTTGATTCCGCCGTCCGCCGGAATAATTTGTTTGAGGGTCTGGGCCTCGCCCTCCGCGGGCGCCATTTCGCCGTCCGCCGCTTTGGAAATTTCAAACGGAAACGCCCGGTAGAGCAGGAATATTCCCGCGACAACCAGCAGAGTAATGGCAAGGAACAGGAAAAAACGTCCCGTCGCCCTCCTGTGCCGCCGCCGTCCAGTTCCGATGTGCTGTGATATGTTACGCATGATTTCTTTCCCCCTGATGTCGATCTCTCTTTTTTCCAAACAAAAACCCTGTACCTATAAAGTACAGGGCCGGGGCATATTTTTTCCATCTATCTTGTATCATTTTTGTAACATTACAAATTTTTTATAAAATATCCGAGGGCTTGAGGATCATTTGGAAATGCCCGTAGCGGGAAACCTCCGCCAATACGTCAAACTCTGAATTGGTCATGCCATACAGGCTGCTGATGGTTGGCCCCCAATCCAGGTAATCCTTGTTATAATCCACTTCAAGCTCGTGGTAGGCGGCAAACGCGGAGACCAAATCCGCCATATCGCCCTCTTCCCACCCGGCAAAAAGCCCGGTGCCGGTTTTGGAGGCGTAGTCGTACGAGGCTTCCGAATAATAGGAAATATCCATATAATAGACCTTGCCCAGTTCGTCGTCGATGATAAACGCGTAGTTTTCGCCTGTCGCGGAGTTGCTGATAACGCCCTGCCAATAGTAAAACTCCGTCGAGGAGACGGTCGGGTCCGAAGCGATGAGGAAGGAGATGCTCTCCACCGCGTCATAGGAACCGATTTTCCCAAGGTCGAATTTGGGCAACGCCCCCGTATTTTGCAGCAGGCGCGCTTCCCGTACGATGGCGAGCTCTGCCTGGGCCTTGGTCATCACGCTTCCCTTAGCCGGAATTCCGTCGGTATAATTATACTGCACAAGATTATCCCGGGCTTCCATCTCGATCTTCTGCGCTTCTTCCGCGGCGGCTTCGGGCAGGCCGAAACCGCCGTTTGTATTGCCCTCAAAATTGTAGCGCATTACCTCGTACAGCACCTTGGTTTTTTGGTATTTCGTCGCCTTGTATTCATAGGATTCCGCGGCCGATTCGTCCTTTTGGATGATATTGAGGAAGGACGCGTCCGTGCTCCGTGCGAGATAGGGCGGAAGCCATGCGCTCATGACGACCACAAACGCCATTGCGGCGATTGCGCACACATACTTTATGATCCGTTTCATGGGCGCGTCCTCCTCGCCGCCCTGCGGATGCGCACGCATACAAGCGTGCCCGAGCCTACGATACTTTTGAACTCGAGGCGCGAGCCGTGCATATGGGCAATTTTATCGGAAAGCGCAAGGCCGAGCCCGGCGCCGTTCTGGGCGCGCGCGCGGCTTTTATCCACCATGTAAAACGCTTCCGTGATTTTCTTGATTTCTTCTTCCGGGATGCCCCGGCCGTGGTCGCGCACACAGAAAACATAGTCGCGCCCGTCGACCCGCCCGTACAGCTCGATGAGGCTGCCCGGCTCGGACGCCTTGCGCGCGTTATCGATCAGGTTTACGAGCAGGGTTTTGAAGAGGTCCGGCTCGATCATGACAACCGCATTCTGGGCCGCCGTCTTGAGGACAAGCCCCGCGTTTTCCATGATGGGAAGCATCAGGCCTTCGATCTCTTCGATCAGCAGCCGCGGGTTGATGCGCCGTTTTTCAAATTCCTGCCGTTCGAGCACCATCAGCTCGAGCAGCTTTAAGGACAATGCTTCGAGGCGCTTTCCTTCCGTAAAAATGTAATTCGCCGAAAGGAACATTTCCTCCGGTTTCATTTGCTTGGAGCGGAGCATATCCGCATAGCCGATAATTGACGTAAGCGGCGTCTTGAGCTCGTGCGCGAAGCTCGCGACAAAATCCTCCCGCTGGCGCGCCGTATTCTCAAGCGCGTACATTTTATCCTGCACCGCATCCGTCATGGCGTTAAAATCCTGTGTGAATTCGGCGATTTCATCCTCGCCCTTCACCTTCATGCGCACGTCGTAATTTCCTTCCGCGATGCGCCGCGTGGTGGCGGACAGGCGGGTGAGCGGACGTGTCAGGAACATGGAGACGACGAGCATCACGAGCGCGCTTAAGAGCAGCAGCACGATGCTCCATTCCGTATAGGTATCAAACTGCGTTTCCCGCTCCTGGAAAATGGAGGTGATATCCCGCGAGGTTTCGAGGTAGACGGTGCGGTCGCCCACGCTGGTCGAGCAGCACACGGTGATGTTATAGCGGCCCCCGCTTTCGCTGATCCGGTAAACACGGTCTTTATCCATTTCGCGCATCAGCTGTTCGTCCGCCGTCGCGCCCGTGGCGGGAAATATTTTTTTATAGTTTTCATCCGAAACGATAATCCCGCGCCGTCCGCCGTTTTCAAGGGACGACACGCTGTTTACAACGGCCTCGTCCGTGAGCTTCGTTCCCTGGTTTACATAGGTGGTCGCCGCGCTTTCGTAGGCAAGCTTCATCAGCTGGTTTTCCTCGAGCGCCCGGTCTGTTTCGCGTGAAAGCGCGGAAGCGAAAAAAGACGTAATCAAAACATAGCCGCCTACCGCGAACACGATGGCGATTACGATTACTGTCGACAAAAACACCTTCCAGGCAAATTTCATCCTAGCATTCCAACCTGTATCCTACCTTATAGACGGCAACAATCATTTTTTCCCAGCCGAGCTTTTTGCGCAGGCGCTGGACGTGCAGGTCCACGGTGCGCGTATCCCCGAGGTAATCGCTCTGCCATACGCGTTCAAAGATGGTCTCGCGGAAGAGGGCGATATTTTTATTACGGATGAAAAGGAGCAGGAGCTCGTATTCCTTCATCGTGAGGTCGACCTGCCGGCCGTTTTTCCGCACACACCGCGACTGCGTATCGATTTCCACATCTCCGACGGTAATTTTGCTTTCGCCTTTATTATAGCGCCGCAGGACGGCTTCCACCCGGGCAAGCAATTCGACGATTTCAAACGGCTTGATGATATAGTCGTCCGCGCCGAGGTGGAGACCCTTCACACGGTCCGCCACGTCGTTTTTGGCAGTAATAAAAATGACGGGGGTGCCGGTTGGGGCGATGTATTCCATCAGCTCGTAGCCGTTCACCTTGGGCAGCATGATATCCAGCAAAATCAGGTCGTAACGGTTCTGCTCGATCATGTCCGCCGCCTGCATTCCGTCGTCCGCCACATCACAAGAATATCCGCTCTCCGTCAGGTTGACGCGAATCAGGTTGGAGATCGGCTGTTCATCTTCTACAATTAATATATTTATCATAACCCGTTGTTTCCCCAAATCAATGGATTTTAAAATTTGTATCCATTATTGCTCTTTATTGTATCATATTTGCATCAGGGCTGCCCGCGATCCGTAAAAATTTCATTTTTTCCGGGTGACGATTCTCCCTTTTCAGGCAAAAAAAAAGAGAACCTAGCGATTCTCTTCGAGATATACGTCCATCATTTTTTCGATTTGCTTTTTTACCTCATTAAGCCTTCTTGCGAGCTCCGGCCGCGGCAGCATGGAGGCGGATTTCGTATCGAGGTCGTTCGTCATTCGCAGGTGCAGCCACCCGAGCGCATGCCACGTATTTTTGAGGTCCTTGCGCAATTTTTCAAATTCTTCCCGGGGAAGGTATTCATCGGGGCGGTAGGTGACGACATTGGTCCACGGCTGTTTCGTTTCCATTGCAATCATTGCTTTGCGCCGCAGTTCGGGCAATAATTATCGCCCACATAGTGTTTTACGCCGCAGTTTTTACATTCCCGGGTGGATTGCGCCGCGTTGAGGGCGACCTCGAGCTGCTGGAGCTCCGCGTAAATTCCTTTGATTTTTTTGGCCGTCTCGCCCATCTCGCCGCGCAGCCTGCCTTTGGCGTAGGCCATTTCCCCAAGCGTACGGTATGCTTCTTCAAGCTCCTTCTGCTTCTGGGTTTTCTGCGTATTGAGCTTGGCGGTTTCCATCAATTCCTTGGATTTATTTGCAACCGTGCTTCCGAAAGCGACAAGGCCTTCCTTTGCTTTTGTCGCCGCGGTTTTAGCGGCCTCGCCCACCGCCTGCCCGGCATCCATCGCTTTTTTCTGCGCGGCTTTCGCCGTCTTTTCTACCTGGTCTTTTGTTACTGCCATAATAATTCCCCCTGTTTTATGTCAATCGCGGTCTTTTAATTCGACGGAAACCGCAAGAGAGGCAGCCTCCGCCGCTTCCTTCGCCGCTTCAGCAACCTTTGCCGTAAGTTCCGCCGCTTCCTTCGCCGCTTCGTCCACGCTGCCGCGCGCTTCGGCGCTTCCGTTTTCCGCATAAGCCTTTAGCCGTTCCGCCGTGGTGCGGGCGGCAATAATTGCCTCGCGTGAACATTCATATGCCTGCTCGATTGCGGTTTGTGCTGCTTTAATATAAAATTCTTTGCTTTTAATGCGTGCCTGTTCCAGAAAATCGTCAAGCAACTGCTCTTCGGAACCGTCCATAACACGAGTCCCCCCTGATCCAATCTAATTACTTATACACCGGCCGAAAGCAGTTAAAACCAGAAAACTTCTTTGCGGAATATTAAAATGATTACCAGCGTATATAAAAAACGCAGCGCTGGGCTGCGTTTTTTACCGCATACTGCGGATTTGCTGCTATTGGAAAATTTATTTCATTTCCACGTCTGCGCCAACTTCCTTGAGGGAAGCGACCAGCTTTTCCGCGTCGTCTTTTCCGAGCGCTTCCTTGATTGTGGAAGGAGCGGAATCAACCATCTCTTTTGCTTCCTTAAGGCCGAGGCCCGTAGCTTCCCTTACAACCTTGATGACTTTGATCTTTTCTGCGCCCGCAGCCTTCAGAACAACGTCAAACTCGGTTTTCTCTTCCGCAGCGGCACCAGCATCGCCGGCAGCCGGAGCAGCGGCAACAGCTACCGGAGCAGCGGCGCTTACGCCAAACGTTTCTTCAATTTCCTTTACCAGTTCCGCAAGGTCCAGAACATTCATTTCTTTAATCGCATCAAGAATCTGCTTGTTATCCATGATTTACTATCCTCCAAAATTTAATAGGTTTTAATTTCTGTGCACGATGCACGTTTACTGCTTTTGTTCCGCAACCGCTTTGAGCGCGCATGCGAGGCCACGCGGGATCGCCTGGAGCGCCAGAGCAAAGTTGGTAATCGGAGCGTTGAGGCTGCCCAGCATCTTCGCAATAAGCTCTTCCTTGGACGGGAGCTTCGCAAGGCTTTCGATCTTTTGGGCGTCCATTGCCTGACCGGCCAGGATACCGCCCTTGATTTCGGTTTTGCCTGCATCCTTTACAAACTTGCACAGGATTTTCGCCGGAGACACCGGGTCTTCAAAACCGAACGCAACTGCCGTCGGGCCCTTGAAATAATCTTCCACGCCTTCGATTTTCAGTTCCTCGGCCGCGCGTTTGAGCATATTGTTTTTGATGACCTTATACTCTACGCCCGCTTCGCGGAACTTGCTGCGCAGGTCGGACACTTCCGCAACCGTAAGACCGCGATAATCGAGGACGACAACGCTTTGCGCGCGCTTCATTTTATCTACTACGTCGGCAACGGCCGCCTGTTTTTCCTGTAGTTTTGCTTCCTTCAAATTCTTTCACCTCGCTGACTGCGCGGGATTCAATAAAAAATGCCCTTTCAAAGCCATGCAGACCTTAAAAGAGCAACAAAGTTCTTATAAAATCAACCTCGTCAGGATTTCAGAGATTAAGCGTTACGCTCCTGAGTCTATGGCTTTCGGTACATATTTCATTTTCACGCAGAATTTATAATACCATGCGGCAGGCTTCCTGTCAAGGAAATTGCACAAAATTCGCCTGCGGCGGCGCAAATCCCGGCGCACGGCGCCCTCCGCTTAGTTGAGCTCGTCCAGCGTAAGGGAATACCCCGGCAGGAAATGCTCTATGAAATATTCCACCTCCGGGAGTTTCATTCCTTCCACGGCTTCTTTGGTGCGCACGCACGCCTTCTCGAACTCGCGGTTGCCCGTACGCAGCTCTTCCAGGCATTTGATATAGGCGCAGAGCCGGTCTGCCGCCTTGACAATAAGGCGCACGTCTTCGGTTACCTCCTGCCGCACGTACGGGGCGATCTGCGGCTGCATTTCGTCCGGCAGCATGGAAACGAGCGTATCCTCCGCATGGCGTTCAATTTTTTTATAGGACTGGGTGATGTCGCTGTCAAAATATTTAATGGGCGTCGGGAGGTCGCCCGTGATGACCTCGCCCGCCTCATGGTAGAGCGCGGCGGCAAGCACATCTTTTTCGCTTACATTCCCGCCGAAATACGTATTCCGTATGATGCACAGGGCATGCGCGGTCAGGGTGACGGAGAAAGTGTGTTCCGCTACGTTTTCTTCCATATTATTGCGCATAAGCCCCCACCGCTTGATATGGCGCATCCGCGAGAGATAGGCATAGAAACTTTTTTTCATTGAAAACCCCTTGCAATCGTTTTTCATCGGTGCTACCATTATACCAGAAAAGTAAATACACTGCTAGGGGAGCTACGGCTGAGAATTAAACCCTTCAACCTGCACGATAATGCGTGCGTGGGAAGCATAAATTTTCTTGTAAAATTGAACTCCCGCTTGCGGGAGTTTTCCTTTTTTGCAGTGTGCTTACGGAAGCCGGACGGCACCGTCCGTCCCGGTCTATGGCAGCCCCGGAACCAAACCCGGGACGACTTCACTCAAAGGAGGATTTTTATTATGTTTGACAGTTTTTCCGAGCTTACCCTGCCCGCCATCATCATTGTGTGCGCGGCCATTGCCGCAGGACTCATTGGTTATTTCCTGTACCGGCGCAAAACGAACGGCGGCAGGCAGATTACCAAAAAATCGCAGTGGACAACAAAGGAGCTGACGACCGCGGCCCTGTGCATCGGCGCTTCCTTCCTGCTGAGCTTTATCAAGGTTTTCTCGATGCCGAACGGCGGCTCCATCACACCCGCCAGTATGCTGCCGATGCTCGCCTTTTCCTATATCTATGGATTTAAAAAGGGCTTTGTCGCGGGGCTGTGCTATGGCCTGCTGCAATTTGTGCAGGAACCGTTTTTCCTGTCTTTTCCGCAGTTTGCGCTCGATTACCTTGCGTCCTTTTCCCTGCTGGCATTGGCTGGATTCGCCAAAAGCAGCATTATCCCGGGAATTTTGTACGGATGCGGCGCGCGGTTCGTCTGCCAGTTCCTTTCCGGCTGGATTTTCTTTGGCATGTATGCGCCCGAAGGAATGCCCGCCTGGCTTTACTCCCTCGGGTATAACGCGACGGTGGTCGGGATCGAGTGTGTGATTTGCGCGGTGGTCGCGGCAATTCCTGCGTTATATAAGATGTTTAACCGCCTGAAGAAAGAGGCCCGGGCGCAGCAAAAAGCGTTCAGCGGCCCGGCGCAGACCACTGCCTGATAAACGGCGTTTCACCGCCGGCCAGCAGGTAACAGGGAATAACGGCCGTGCCGCCGGCGGCAAATTGTTTGTCCGGCGGGTTGGGCGCGGTCCAACGATATCGGAGCGGCCCCTGTGGAGAAAGGGGCCGTTTTTTGCGTATCAATGATGCACAAAAAGAGCAAAAGCGCACGGCTTTCGGGATGCGCGCAAATTGTTCACTAAAAAAAGCGCGTAATATGGGTGCTAGTCTTTGAAAAAAGCCGAGACCTTGCCGTAATTGGCCATCAGGTCGTCATAGGAGCCGTAATCGCCCGGATAGACCTCGAGCATCAGCAGGCCCTGGTAATCCATTTGGGAAAGCTTTTCCTTCATTGCGGTCCAGTCCATCTCTCCCTCGAACGGAAGGCAGGGAATGATTCCCTTTTCCGGGTCTTTGCGGTAATCGCACACATGGATGTGCGCAAGGCGTCCGTCCATATCGTCTATATAATCCATGACCCCATAGCCGGACTGCGCCGCCTGCTTGATATCGAGGGTGAAGTACAGGTTATCGCTGTCCGTATGGCGGATGAGTTCGCGCGCGAAACCGGGCTGCGCATACCAGCACCAATGCACGGTTTCCCATGCAAGCTTGATTCCCTTTTTCTTTGCGCGTTCCGCAAGGATTGCGGTGCGTTCGCCCGTAAACCCGTAATTGACGTGAAAGGTTTTGGCGCGCTTGACGTTCATGGGGCCGTGGAACACATAAATTCCGGCACCGACCTCCGCGCCCGCGTCCGTTACCCGTTCAAACATATCCAGCGCCTCTTCATACTGCCGCGGATGCGTGGAATAGAGCTGGGGTTCAAATTGCGTGCACAGGGCATGGATGGAACGAATCCTCGCCCCTTCCCCCTGCGCGATGCGCCGGAGCTCGCTTGTGAACGGCTTTTCATATTCCGACATGGCGGAGAAGAAAATTTCCATATCCCGCACGCCGAGTTCCGCCATTTTTTGTACCGATTCTTCATTTAAAAGCCTGCAAAAGAAGCAGGCTGTCGACATTCCTGTTTTCATTGTACATCCTTTCCTGTTCCTATTTTATTTCATGGCGCCCCTTTTGTCCAATTTGTTTTTGTTATATAATAGGTGCGTATCTTATTTTACGACAGGAGGACAAGAAACGAATGGATTATAAAATTGCCAGAATCCCCGGCGACGGAATCGGCCCCGAAATTTCGGAAGAGGCGGTACGCGTGCTGGACCGCATCGGCGGGCTCTATGGCCACACCTTTATGTTTACCGAGGTGGACGCGGGCGGTGTTGCCATCGATAAATACGGCGACCCGCTTCCGGAAGAGCAGCTTGAAACCTGCCGCAAAAGCGACGCGGTGCTCCTCGCGGCGGTGGGCGGCGAAAAGTGGGACGACCTTCCGGTGGATAAGCGCCCGGAAAAAGGACTTTTGCGCCTGCGCGGCGGACTGGGATTGTTCGCAAACCTGCGCCCGGCAATTATTTACAATGAGCTTAAGGCGGCGTGTCCGCTGAAGGACGAGATCGTGGGGGATAACCTCGATATCCTGATCCTGCGCGAGCTGACGGGCGACGTATATTTCGGGGAACGCGGCGGCGACGACGTTACATATTCCTCCGATTTGATGAACTATCACGATTATGAGGTGGAGCGCATTACGCGCCTTGCGTTTGAATCGGCGCGCAAGCGGAATAAAAAAGTGACGAGCGTAGACAAGGCGAACGTCCTCGCGACCTCCCGCCTGTGGAGGAATACGGTCAGCCGGGTGGCGAAGGATTACCCGGATGTCGAGCTTACGCATATGTATGTGGACAACGCCGCAATGCAGCTTGTGCGCAACCCGCGCCAGTTTGACGTGGTGGTGACGGGCAACCTGTTCGGCGATATCCTGACGGATGAAGCCAGCATGATTACCGGGTCGATCGGCATGCTGCCGTCTGCGAGCCTTGGTTCCACAAAACTCGGGATGTATGAGCCCATCCACGGCTCCGCGCCCGATATTGCGGGAACGGGCAAGGCAAACCCGATTGCCATGATTCTTTCATGCGCAATGATGCTGCGGTATTCCTTTGACCTCGAAAAGGAAGCGCAGGCCATCGAGGCGGCAGTGAGGACTGTGCTGAAAAACGGCGCGCGTACCGCTGATATTGCGGCGGGTGGAAAATCCGTTTCGACGCGCGAAATGTCCGACCTGATCCTCGCGGAGCTGAAATAAAGCATTACGTAAAAATGGGCGGCCATTAGGCGACCCCAGATAAAGAGGTATCGCGGCATGTGACAGCAAAAGAGGTACTATCGGCGGGAAGCGGATAGTACCTCTTTTTGTGTTAGGCAGCGGCAGGCATATATCTCCCCGGCAAACAAGGGTTTTGAAACCTGAATTGCGCCCCAGGAGGCAGCGCGGTTTTATACTTTCTTCCGCGTTAAGAAAATTCCAACGATTGCCCCTACCAGGATAATCGGCGCCAACCTGACAAACAGCCATTCAAATGCGTGAAAAGCCGCTCCGGCAACGGCGGTTTCAGGGTTGCTGTAATCCCAGCCCAAATAAGGGCTATTGAATACCCCCAGGGCCGCAAAAATGATTACTGTGACTACACTCAATGAGATAAGCAGCCAATGCAGCATGTTTCTTCTCGTGGTTTTTCTTTGTGCAAGCTGTAAGTTTATAACCTCCAGTTTTCCGGAAATCGCTTTTAGGCCATCAACCTCCGACTCAGCAACAGTTTCTCCAAGCAAGGTGCTTACGGGTGTTTCAAGTGCTTCCGATATGGAGATCAACATATCGGAATCGGGAACTGACAATCCTTGCTCCCATTTAGAGATTGTTTGCCGCACCACATTCAGTTTGACAGCAAGCTCCTGTTGAGAAAGTCCTTTTGATTTTCGGATTGCCTTAATGTTTTCGTTTAACATCAGGGATAACCTCCTTTCTTTCAGTCGTTGCCATTACTGTAAGAGAAACTGTCCGTTGCCGCAAGCAACGCGTATTAACATTCAATATCTTCATGTTTCTTTTCCTGCCTGCTCAAAGGAACGCGCTCTTGATTTTCTCAATCTCCGCTTCATGTTCCCCTGTCTCTCTTCTGTGCATTTCAAAAAAAATGGAGGGACTGCATGTGAGCCGTCCATTTCTATTTCCATCTTGCGCCGCAGGAAAGGCACACGTCCCGATGGACGCAAAGCGTTGCGCCGCAGCTTGGGCACATCCAGCGTTTTTCCTCCCGCCGCACAAACGCTTCTATCCCGCTTTCGCTGATATCTTCAAGATTTTCCAGCATGCTCATACCATACTTTGTGCGATAACGTTTATCAAGGCTCTTTAGACGCGCACAACGGCGTTCGCAGTCATAACAAAATCCGGATTTCGGCAGGCTTACACAATTCCTGATGACGCAATTCACGCATCCCGCCGGTTTGTTCCCGTCGCCGCCCCGGCAGCCCGGGCATTTTTTCTTTTTGCGCTGCCGGGAAACACATAATTCACAATTCATTCCACACGGGGCGATCATGGATTTTTCCATTTTTCAGCTCCTTATAAAAAAGAACGGCCCGCCAGGGCCGCCTTATGATTACAACCTATGCTTCCTGCTTCCGCCGGGCCGCCCCGTATTCTTGCGCTGCACCGTACCAGTGCGCACCTGGACCGGCTTTGATTTTACGGCCGGGCCGCGCTTTGCATAATATGACCGGCGGCGGGATTTATTTACCGCCCGGACGATCAGCAGCGTGAGGACAACCGCAGCCGGAAGGATAATCCACAGGTACCATAATTCAAATGTAATGATGGGAACCCCGTATTCCTTGCTCGTTGCGGATTCCTCCCCCTGGGGATAGACATCCCTGCCCGCGATGAGGGGCGCGGTATAGAGCTCCTGCCCGTTGAGCGAATAAGTAACCGTTCCAAGCTGCTGCCCTTCCGTAATAGGCGCCTGCAGCGGTTCTTCAATATTCGTTTTTTCTTCCAGTTTTAAGCTGCCGTCCTGGAGTCCCTGCACGGTAGCCGCGTCAACCAGCTGTACATCGGACGCAACCCCCGTGAGGTCGGCCTTGACCTCAAGCGAGCCTTCCCCGGGATCGTTGTTCGCAACATTCCCGATTTGTTCGGTAAGCGCGACGGGAGAGGCAAACTGCGCAAGGTCCACCTTGGCGTAATTGGTAAAGCCATAGTCGAACAGGTATCTTGCAATATCCCAGCGCGCAAAGGCATTGGGAATTCCGGCATCCTTATCGCCCACGGACAGGTCGCCGAAAATAACCGCAATCAGGTTCAGGCCGCCATCCGACGCGGACGCGACCAGGCAGCCGTAGGACTTGATATATTCCGTCGCCCCCGGCGGAAGAATCCGTTCCAGCGTTCCCGTTTTCATGCCGGTCGCCTTATCGTACAGGTATGGTGCAAGCTCGGGTTTCTTGGTGGGCGTATGGAGCAGGTAGTTTGAGTTTTCAACCGGCTCCGTTCCCTGCAGCGCTTCCGATTCATAGGTATAGGAAGGCGCGCTCATGACCTCTGCCAAAAACGGATATTTTTGCGCTTCCATCGCAAGCTTGACCATATCCGCCGCTGTTGAATAGTGGTCGTGGCCGACATCCGCGATATAAATTCCATGGGGATTCAGAAAGTGCGTGCCCGTCATGCCGAGCTCCTGCGCTTTATCGTTCATCATCTGGACGAAGGCCTCTTCCGAGCCCGCAATGTGTATGCCAAGCGCGACCGCCGCATCATTTCCCGAGCACATCATCAGGCCGTACACCAGGTCTTTGACCGAGACGTCTTTTCCGACAAGCAGGCGCAGGCCCATCAGGCTCGAGGCCGTATTGAACTGGTCGACCTCCGCCGGGATGGTCACAATTTCGTCCATTTCGCAATGTTCCATTACAAGGATTGCCGTCATCAGCTTGGTGGTGCTGGCCGGGAAAATCGTCCAGTCCGCATTTTTGGAAAACAAAACCTCGCCCGTATCCGCATCCACCAGCATCGCGGATATGGAGGAAATCTGTGATAAATCGACCTCGGGCGCGCCTTCCTTTGTCTCCGTGGTTTCCGGCGGGGTTGCCGTCGGCTCCGGGGTGGGTTCCGGCGTTGCTTCAGGGGCTGCCTCTTCCTGCGCGGCAGGCTCCTGGGAAGCCTCCGGCTCCGCAAAGGCGGTTGTTATGGGAAATGTAAGGATCATCAGCACCGCAATGATCCATGCAAATTTCTTTTTCAAATGTGGCACCTCTCAAAGTCTCTATATAACAACCTATATTATACATTACAGAGCCTTTTTTGTATAGACTTGTACCCCCTTTTGTCATACTTTTTTCACATTTGCCGTCAGTGCCGGCGGCTGGAAATACATCTTTATACACGGGTATCCGGCTGCCTGCGCAGGGTTAAAAACCGTTACATTAAAATTTTGCGGCGGTGACCGCAGATGTAAACGGGTCCGGTTACAATGGGACTATTGAATTCGAAACCGGAAAAAGGAGGCAGCACCATGTTTGAAATTATTTTCTCGAAAGAAGTATTGACCGTGCTTTCCGTTGCGCTGGCGGTTATTGCCGCGATGAGCGTTTCGGCGATCCTTATGGGCCGCAAGGACCGTAGAAAGTACCGCAGGCCTTCGGAGGTTCACCAGAAATAGGCTTTATTTCCAATGCAATTACAGGTTATTTACCGCTGTGCAAATTGAGCCGCCCACTTGAAAATGCCGCCGTGTTATTGGATAATAGACGGGTAATTATTATTTTTTGAAGAACGGATGGTGGCTTATGAGTTTTAAAGAAATTACATCAAGGGAGGCGGCGGCCCTGATTCCGGACGGCGCGGTGGTCTCTGCAAACGGCTTCGTCATGGCGGCGGTGGCGGATGAATTGTGTTATGCACTGGAGCAGCGCTTCCTCGAAACGGGTTCGCCGAAAGGACTTTCGCTTGTGAGCGTTACTTCCGTAGGCGACGGCGGGGAGCGCGGCCTGAACCGCCTTGCGCATAAGGGCTTGATTAAAAAGCTGGTCGCCGGGCATATTAACCTGATGCCAAAGCTCCAGCAAATGATTTTTTCGGAAGATATTGAAGGCTATAACCTTCCGCAGGGAGTGATGGCACAGCTGATGCGCGACGTAGGCGCGCGCCGCCCCGGGCTGGTGACGCAGATTGGCCTCGAAACATTCGTGGACCCGCGTTTTTCCGGCGGACGGCTGAACAGCATTTCAAAGGATGAACTGAATGAGATCGTGACCCTGGACGGCGAGGATTACATCCGGTATAAGCCTTTTTCCAAAATTGATTTTGCATTCCTGCGCGGCACACGCGCGGACAGGGACGGCAATATCAGTATGGAAAAGGAGGCGGCTGTGGCGGACGCCCTTTCCGTCGCGCAGGCCTGCCACGCGCTCGGCGGGAAGGTGATTGTGCAGGTGGAGGAAATTGTGGACGATATCCCGCCGCACATGGTGCGCGTTCCGGGAGTCCTGGTGGACTATGTGGTGCGGACAAGCGACATGAAATTTCACACGCAAACCGCCGCGGCGGATTATAATCCCGCTTATTCCGGGCAGGAGCGCGCGCCTAGAGGCGCGATGCCCACGCTGCCCGCCGGGCCGCGGCGTATCATTGCCCTGCGCTCGCTGAAAGAACTGAAACAGGGCGGAGTGGTGAACCTTGGAATCGGCATGCCGGAAGGGATTGCGGCGGTGGCGGAAGAAAAAGGAATTTCCGATTTTACCTTGACCGTGGAGGCGGGCGGTATTGGCGGTTCCCCGCTTTCAGGCGTGGAATTCGGCGCGACGCTGAACCCCGGGGCGATTGTTTTCCAGCACCAGCTATTTGATTTTTACCACGGCGGCGGGCTTGACCAGGCGTTTCTCGGCCTCGCGGAGGCCGACCCGCAGGGCAACATCAACGTCAGCAAATTTGGGCCGCGCATTGCGGGCTGCGGCGGATTTATCTGCATCACGCAATCGACGCCCGAGCTTTATTTTATCGGCACCTTTACCGCAAAGGGACTCGAGGTTGAGGTGAAGGACGGAAAGCTTCGCATTATCAGCGAAGGAAGCATCAAGAAATTCAAGCACGACATCGAGCAGCTTACCTTTTCCGCCAAGCGCGCCAGGGAACTCGGCCAGAAGGTTATGTTCATTACCGAACGGTGCGTAATGCGTTTGACGGAAGGCGGCCTGATGCTGACCGAGATTGCGCCGGGTATCGAGCTTGAAAGGGACATCCTCGCGCATATGGAATTTAAACCGCTGATTGCGGACGACCTCCGTGAAATGGACGCGGATGTGTTCGCATAAAAAAGAAAGCAAAAAACACCTGCCTTGGCAGGTGTGGGATTGTCGATAAAATCGGCAAGATCAGCAGACTGTTCAAAAATCTGCAAGTCGAGGAAGCAGAACGCGCAAAAGAGCGAATAATATATACAATATATGAGCGTTTTTTCGCGTTCGCTGACGCTGAAAGCACCGAAGGCTACATCCCTTCGGTGCGGTTGCAGAGAATTTCAACAGTCTGACACCTGCCTTGGCAGGTGTTTTTTTATGTATCCAGCTTAAAAACCATTACGCAATCTTCGGTTGTTTCACGGACGGCCCGTGCGCCAAGCTTCCGGTACAGGCGCGCCGCGGCGTTCGCCTTGTGCACACTGAGGGAGACCTGCCGATAGCCATGTTCCGTGAGCAGGCAGAGCATCTTTTCCATAAGCCGCGTACCGATTCCCCTGCCGCGGTATTCCGGCAAAAGGGCTATGGCAAGCTCGGGCGTTTCGTCGTCCACATAGCCGTATCCTTTATTTCCGCCACCAAGCAAACGCGCCCATACCGCGCCCGCAATTACGCCGCTTATTTCCGCCACGAGGCAATGATCGTGCTCCCGCCCAAAGCCGTCAATATACATATTAAGCTTTGGGCCAAAAACAATCTCCCGTTTTGTGGGCGGCTCCCCCGGCAGGCGGAACAGCGCCTGGTACAGCATTTCCGGCAGGACCACAGCGGCTTCTTCACGCCGGAGCGGGCGAATCACCGTCTTACCGTTCTTTATGCTCTGCGGAATAGTCATAGAAATTGCCTTCCACCTTCCACAGGCGCTCGAGCTGGTAAAACTCACGCTCCTCTTTATGGAAAATATGCACGAGCACGTCGCCGTAGTCGATAACCACCCAACGGCCCTCGCGCTCCCCCTCCGTACGGATCGGGGACACTTCCTCTTCCTCGCGCAGCTTAAACTGCACCTCCTCCGCAAGGGTTTGCACGTGCGACACATTCGGGGCGCTCGCCACCACGAAATAGTCCGAGATGATGGTCATATCCGCCACCTTCAGGATAACGATATCCTGCGCCTTTTTATTGTCCAGTATTTCCGCAATCCGTTCCGCCCGCTTAGAAATTTCCATTAAATCTCCTCCCCCGGAAATAAATTCCGGTAATAGTTGTATGCCCCGACACTGTCCGTATCGATCAGGCTTTTGTTTTCAATAATGTGTTCGATTGACATTTGCAGGGCGTAGAGCACCGCTTTATCGATATTCTGATATGCGAGGTCCCGCAGCTTTTCAACGCCGTCAAAATCGCGGTTTGGTTCAATGTAATCCGCAAGGTATACGACTTTTTCGAGCATCGTCATGCCTTCCCGGCCCGTCGTATGCCACCTTATGGCGGAAAGCACCTCTTCGTCCGTCACATAGCCCTTCTCTTTCAGCACAGCGGCGGCAGTATGCCCGTGCAGGGTCTTTTCCGTAATATAGGGGATATGGTAGCGTTCCGCCAGCGCGATATTGTCCTTTTGCTTGGTATAATCGTGCAGCAGGCCCGCCAGCCCCGCTTTATCCACATCCGCGCCATAGCGGTGCGCGAGGCTGACCGCCGTTTTTTCGACGCCGAGGGCATGTTCAAATTTTTCACCCTTTAGGTTTCCCGCGACTTTTTTGACGATCGCGTCACGGTTCCCGGTATAGTCCATTTGCAATAATGTATTCCTCCACATTCCCTGGGACCAGCCCTTCTATGCTGCGTCCTTCTTTTACCCGCTTCCTGATATAGGAGGAGCTTACGAAAAGCCCTGTATATTCCGACAGGAAAACCTGCGCGCCATATTCCCATTTGAGGCGGGAAATCTCGGCGGAAAGCTTCAAGATATCGTTGTTTTGCCGCCGCACGCAGATAAATTTCGTTATTTTGAACAGCTGTTCAAAATCATGCCAGGTGCATAACTCAAACACCGTATCCGCGCCGACAATGAAATAATAATCGGTTTGCGGATTTTTCTCCCGCAGGGCCGCGATGGTCTCTACGGTATAGGAACAGCCCTTTTTCCTGACCTCGAAATCAAGCACCTTTACGTCTGTTCCCGCCGCGCACATCCGCGTCATTTGCAGGCGCATTTCCTTGGGGGCAAGCCCGAGGCTTTTATGCGGCGGATTGCCGCAGGGCATGAGGTAAACCTCGTCGAGCGAAAACTCCCCTTTTACCTGATGGGCCATATCCACATGGCCGTTGTGGGGCGGATTGAAGGTGCCGCCCAAAATGCCGACCCGCTTCGGGCGGGCGAACAGGCGCACGTTTTGTTCGATTGTAATGCTTTGCGGACGTTCCATATCCTATAACTCGATTTTCCTGTCTTCAGATTCCCGGTATAAAACAAACTTCCTGCCCAGCACGGAAACGCCTTCCGCGCCGAGGGCCGCCGCAAGTTCGTCCGCCGCTCCGCGCGCGGTAAGCGCGCTGTTCTTAAGCACCGTTCCCTTGATAAGCTCGCGCGCGGTGAGCGCATCGTCCGCCTGTTTCACAAGGTTTTCCGTAATGCCGTCCTTGCCGATATGCAGGATCGGCTCCATCTTCTGCGCCATGCCGCGCAGCTTTGCACGTTGTTTGCTTGTCAAAATTCTTTCTCCATTTTCGAAATGTACCTTATCTGCCGAATAACGCAGGATGCGTGGATACAGGCAAGCTATTCCACAAAATCGAATTCCTCGCCGTTCAGCCGCACCGTATCCCCATCCTTCGCGCCCGCGCGTTCGAGCGCTTTGATGATGCCCATATCTTTCAGCAGCTTATGGAAATGCCGCATCGAATCCACCTCATCGGGATTGATACGCGCAAATATTTCATTGATGAGCGAGCCGTTGGCCTCGAGAACGCCGTCTTCCCCGCGGCCGACTTCAAAGGTGAGCTCTTCATCCTCCATCTGCCACTCTTCGATCACGCCCTCCTCACGGATGACCTGTTCCTCGGGCAGCGTTTTCAGCACCTCCATCATGGCGGCGCGCAGTTCGTCAATGCCCTTGCGGGTGGCCGCCGAGGTGAGGAACACTTCCTTATCCGGATATTTTTCACGGAAGCGCGCGAGGTTTTCCTCCGCTTCCGGTAAATCCGCCTTGTTGGCCACAACGCGCTCCGGCCTTTCGGCAAGCTGCTGCGAATAGCTTTTCAGTTCTTCGCGGATTTTCACATAATCGTCGAGCGGGTCGCGGCCCTCGCTGCCCGCGATATCGAGCACGTGGGCGATCATGCGCGTCCGTTCGATATGGCGCAGGAAATCGTGCCCGAGGCCCGCGCCTTCGGACGCGCCCTCGATGAGGCCGGGGATATCCGCCAGGATAAAATCATAATCATACGACTTGACCACGCCGAGGTTGGGCGCAAGCGTCGTGAAATGATAATTTTCGATTTTGGGCTTTGCGGAGGTCATGCAGGAAAGCAGCGTCGATTTCCCGACGTTCGGGAAGCCGACGAGGCCTACGTCCGCAATGGATTTCAGCTCCAGGATCACCTCGCGGGGCTGCACCTTCTTGCCCGGCGTGGAAAAACGCGGGGTTTGGCGCACCGAATTGGAAAAGCGCGCGTTGCCCTTTCCGCCCCTGCCGCCGCGAAGCACTGTGGTGCCCTCCGGATCGCGGATATCCGCGACCACACGCCCGGATTCCTTATCGATCACGACCGTACCCGCGGGCACCTTGACGATAATATCTTCGCCCGTTTTGCCGCGCATGTTTTTCTTGCGGCCGTTTTCGCCGTTTTCCGCTTTGAATTTTTTATGGTACCGGAAATCCATCAGCGTGCGCATGCCGGGGTCCGCAACAAAAACGACGTTGCCGCCGTTGCCGCCGTCGCCGCCGTCCGGTCCGCCCGCGTTGACATATTTTTCACGGCGGAACGAGACCGCCCCATTGCCGCCGTCGCCCGCTTTTATCACAATTCTTACTTTATCAACTATCATAAATTTTTATTGGGGTAGGGGCACAGGTCCTCGATACAGCATGTGCCGCACAAGGGCTTTTGCGCTTTGCACACCCGGCGTCCATGCCAGATGAGCCAGTGATGCGCCTGTGACCAGTCCTCTTTCCTGATTATTTTTTTGTCCTCTTCCTCGACCTTGTTGGGGTCGTCCGAATGCGCGAAACCGATGCGGTTTGATACGCGCTTTACATGCGTATCCACCGGAAACGCCGGAAGCCCGAACGCGAACGCCAGCACCACATTGGCGGTTTTGCGCCCCACGCCGGCGAGCGTGGTCAGCTCTTCCTCCGTATGCGGGACAACCCCGCCGTACTCGCTCATGATGCGCTGTGCGCAGGCAATAAGGTTTTTGGCCTTGTTTTTATACAGGCCGCACGTCTTGATGTAACCTTCCACCTCCGCAAGGTCGGCCTGCGCGAGCTCTTTCGGCGAAGGATACTTTTTGAAAAGGTCTTTCGTGACAATATTGACGCGCACGTCCGTACATTGCGCCGCGAGGATTGTGGCGACCAGAAGCTCGTAGGGGTTCTGGTAATGGAGGGCGGACTCGGTATCCCCATATTCTTTTCGTAACCGTTCAATAATTTCCTGATTCTTATCCATGTTATTATTTTAACACAAATTCTCCTTCTTTACCAAGAAACAAACACCTTTTCCTTTATTCGTCGACACGCCGTATGTTTCGGCCTATACTGAAAGCACAGGATTATAATCAGCCCGTATCGCCGTTCGTAATCGTATAAATTTTTCCGTTACGGGAACCTTTGCGCCCCTTTTATCCTCTAATAAGCAGAATCGATCACCGGCCGGTGAGGAAAGGGCAGTTAAACCATGGACAAAAAAGATTTCGGAGAGCTTGTCAATGCCGCGGCGCCCACGCTGTACCGTGTTGCAAAATCATTCCTGAAAAATGACGCGGACTGCGAGGACGCCGCCCAGGAGGCAGTGGCAATCGCTTTTTCAAAGCTTGCTTCCCTGAAAAACGACCAATATGCGAAAACATGGCTGGTACGCATCCTGATGAACGAATGCCGCCGGACGCTTCGCATGCGCAAGCGCGTTGTGCCTTCCGGGAATATCGACGCCGGGCATACCCCGGAGGACCAATCGGGGCTGTATGAAGCGCTTATGGGGCTGGAGCTCAAATTCCGCACGCCCATCGTTCTCCACTATCTGGAAGGATTTTCCGTCGGGGAAATTTCCGCAATGCTGAAAATTCCTCCCGGCACCGTGAAAAGCCGTCTTGCGCGCGCGCGGCAAAAATTAAGAACGCTTCTGCACAATTTGGAGGATATTGACTATGAGAGAATTTAACTGGAATGAATATCCCGGAATGCCCGAGCGCTTCCGGAGCAAAATTGAATGGGAGGTGATGCGCCAGTGCACATCCAAGCGGCGCGGTTCCCGCCGGACGAAACGGACGCGCCGGATCGTATGCATCGCGCTGATCGTTTGCCTCGTTTGCGGGGCGACCGTTTACGCGGCCGGTTTTAAACTCCAGTCCCTGCTTGGCACCGCGGACGATTCCGCTTTGGAGATTATCCGGAGGGACGTGCCTATAAAAAGCGTGGAGGAATCGCAGCCGCCGGAAAATGAAAACGCGGCGGAGAGCAGCGCCGCCGCTGTCCCGCCGAAAGCGGGCGTTCCTTTGCTCAGGATCGACGAGGTTTTATACGACGGCACGGGAATCTACATCTACGCTTCCGCGACGGAGGAGGGGGAAAATTACGACCTTGCCGCAGACGGTATTGTGATCGCCGGGGAAAATTACGGCCTGATCGGCGACTGCACGGCGGAAAACGAATACTATTTTTACGCCGACCTTTCGGACGCCGGGCTTACGGAGGATTTTGAGGTTACCCTGCCGTTGTCGGTCTATGGGAAACATTCGTTGTTTGGCAGCAAGTTTAACATAATTGACGGCGTCCATTACCAGTACCACGGGCCGACCACCCGCTTTGACAACCAGGAAATCCGGTTCATGGTGCAGGCCTCGGGTTCCGTCAAGGCGATTGAGCCGGGGCCCGTCGAGGGCGAAGGCTGGCGGGTTGGCGGGCTTTCCGTCAAGCTTGCGCCCACCGTCACCGCCGTAAGCTATACGCTGTATTTCACGGGCGGGAACGCGCAGGAACGGGCGGAGGAATATGTGTCCCCCGCGCCGCCTTACCTGAGCCTCGATAACGGCACGGAAGCCCTGAACTCAATGGAAGACCGGCCCACGCTTGCGGAGGGAACCAGCATTTCCCCTCCCCACGAGCAGGAGGACGGGAGCTGGGCGGTTGAAGTGAAGTATAACCTGCGCCCCTTCCATTCCAAAACGGAGACGCTTACCATCGTGCCCTGCAAATATGAGATGGACAGCGAGGACAAGCCCGTTCCAGGCAAGGCGCAGGCAATGGACGAATATGCGTTTACCGTGGACTGTACGCAGTGAGAGGCCATAAAAAGACCTCCGCAGCAGGTCTGCGTGGACACTAAAAAATGGAGTCTCCCGGGAGAGACTCCATTTTCGTTTCAATAGGTTTTATTGGTCATCATGCTTTTTACGGTGACGCCGGGAAGATTCCCGAGCCGCCCCGTCATGGCCCCGACCTGGTCGCCCGTCGCCTCTACCACGAGGGAAATGATGTTGATATCCTTTTCATGGTTGGGCACGCCCATGCGCGCATGCACAAGTTCTGAATATTCGGACAGGATGGCGTTTACCTGTGTGACGCTTTCCTTATGTCCTTCAATGATGACCGCTATGATTCCAATCCTGTTCATCGGCTTATCCTCCCTGCGCGGTCATCTCGCCGAGCGTTGTCAGCGCCTGCTGGAGCTGCGCGTCCGTTTCAAAGGTCAGCCGTCCTTCCGGATTGCTGACCGCGATATCCGGCGTAACCCCGTCGTTGACCGCTTTGTCGTCCGGCGTATAATAAAGCGCGCTAGTGAGCTTTACGCCGCCGCCCGAATAGGGCATGTCCACAATGGACTGGACAACTCCCTTGCCATAGGTCCGCGTGCCGATCACCTGGCCGCGCTGCCGCCCCTGCACCGCCCCCGCAAAAATCTCGGCGGCGGAAGCGCTGTTTTCGTCGACCAGCACGACAAGCGGAATCTCGAAATAATTGGCATCCACCGTAAGCTCGTCGCGTTTATTTTCTTTATCCACCGTATAGGCGGCAAGCCCCTCGGGCAATATTTCGTCCAGCATCGAGACCGCGGCGAGGGCGCTGCCGTCCATGTTGCCGCGTACGTCGATGAGCACGGCTTTTGCTTCTTCATCCTTTAAAAACTGGATGGCGTTTTTAAATTCTTCCACGCAATTCCCGTTGAATTCCGAAATTGCAATTTGGGCGATATCATCCGTAAGCATCGTATAGGTCACACGCTGCGCATCCACATTCGCGCGCGCCACTTCGACCTCCCGGGGTGCGTCCGCGCCTGTTTGGACCGTAAGTTTTACGGAGCTGCCGCTCGGCCCGCGCAGCATATTGAGGGAGCTTTCATAATCAAGCCCGCCGACGTCCGCGCCGTCGATGGTGAGGATTACGTCGTTTTCAACGAGTCCCGCCGTTTCCGCCGGGCTTCCCGCATATACGCGTTCCAGCTTCAGATGCCCGGTTTTCTGGTACGGCCCCGCCGTGACCCCGATCCCGACGAGGTCCGTATCGGACTGCTGGTTGAATTCGCGGTATTCTTCCTCGGTATAGTATACGGAATAGGGATCGTCCAGCGCCCCGACCATTCCTTTGAGCGTTCCCGACACAAGGTCGTCCTGCTCGACATCCCGGTAATAGGTGTCGTTGATGATTTTTTCAAGGTCGCTGATTTCCATGTATTTCTGGATATCCTGATAGCTGCCTTTTCCAAGCAGGATATCGTTCCCCTTGATTTTGGACGTTTGATAGAAATACACAAACAGCCCTGTTACAAAGCTTGCCGTGACCGCAATCACCACGCACACGATAAACAGTCTTTTTTTATCCAAACGGTTCTTACCTCCATGCGGATTGTCGTTCTCTTCTTCCCCGCCTGCTTTTATCTTATTGGCCGGAAACTGCCGGCATCCTTTCGGCCGGGTTCTCCGGCGTACGGTTTGCAGCGCCTGTCACACGCCGCCGTTTATCAATTGCTGTAAGAATGAAACAACGCACTTCCGTGCGCTTTTTGCTTTTTTGATATGCCGTCGTTCCTTTTTTAATTGTTACAAACTTATTACACCCACAATTATATCACTTTATTAAAAAAATGCAAGTTCCTGCGGATTGTGATGCAAAAATTATAGATTTTTTTCCAGCAATACGGCCAAATTTGAAAGATCGCGGGAATAGGTTTCTTTGAGGGAGGGATTATAAATGATGCTGGCCGGATGATAGAGCGCGAACAGCCGGTATTCCTTTCCGCCGACGTCGGCCCGTTCCGGTTTTCCGTGATAATCGCCGATATTGGCGTCAAAGCCCCTGACCGCGCGAAGGGGCGTATTTCCCAGCGTTACGATGAGCCGTGGGGCGACGAGCCCTATTTCCTCCCACAGGAACGGCTGGGCCGCAAGGATTTCCTCCTTCGTGGGCGGACGGTTTGAAACGGTATTTTTGGCGCTTACCTTTGTGGGCCGGAATTTACATACGTTGGTCACGTACAGTTCTTCCCGGGACAATCCGAGCGTCTCGAGGAAGCCCGTCAGGTTTTTTCCGGCCTTGCCCACAAACGGCTTTTTCTGCGCGACCTCGTCCCGCCCCGGCGCTTCCCCGACGAGCATCAGACCCGCGTCCGGCTTTCCGTCGCCAAATACGAGCTCCTGCCCGGGATATGTTCCGCTGATCCGGCGATACAATTTTTCAAGAGAGTTTAAGTTCATGCAGCGTTTCCTTCAGCACCTGAAAATCATTTTTCGCGTGTTCCGCATAGTCGGGATTGTGGAGCAGGGCAGCCGGATGGAAGGTTGGCATAATGTGAAAATTTTTAACCTTCACGCACACGCCGTGCTCTTTCATCATCCGCACATCCCTGCCGAGTATGACCCCGGCCGCAATGCGCCCGAGGCACACGATCACTTTCGGTTTTACAAACGCCACCTGGCTGCGCAGGTAACCGATGCAGGCCGCGCGTTCGTCGTCCTGCGGGTCGCGGTTGCCCGGCGGACGGCATTTAACCACGTTGGCAATATACACATCCTCCCGTTTCAGCCCGATCTCCCCCAGCATACGGTCCAGGAGTTGCCCGGCCGGGCCGACAAACGGCCTGCCCTGCTCGTCCTCCCGCGCGCCCGGGCCTTCGCCCACGAACATTACGTCCGCGCGCAAATTTCCTTCGCCGAACACAACGTGCTTCCGTGTTTCCGAGAGCCTGCACTTCCTGCAGTCCATAACCGCCTGATACAGCGTTTTGATATTGTCATACATAAGAAACCCTTCCGCCTCCGGGCCGCGCTTACACGGAGGTCCGGCCCTCGAGCGCCTTAGCCAGCGTGATCTCGTCCGCATATTCAAGCTCCGCGCCGATCGGGATGCCGTGCGCAATCCGCGACACCTTGACATCGTAATCATTGAGCAGCCGACTGATGTAGGCGGCAGTCGCCTCGCCCTGCACATCGGGATTGGTGGCGAGGATGACCTCTTTTACTTCGCCGTCAAGCCGCGAAAGAAGCGGTTTGATTGCGATATCGTCCGGCCCGACCCCTTCGAGCGGGGAAATCGTGCCGCCGAGCACATGATATAGCCCGCGGTATTCGTGCGTTTTTTCGATCGCGAAAACATCGCGCGCATCCTTAACCACGCAAATCAACGAATGGTCGCGCCGCACATCCCCGCAGACCTCGCACACCTCGCCTTCGCACATGTTCCCGCATATCTTGCAATATTTTACCCTGCGCCGCGCGTCGTACATGGTGGCCGCAAATTGCTTGACCTCGTCTTCCGGCATTTTCAGCACATGGTAGGCAAGGCGCTGCGCCGTTTTTGCGCCGATACCGGGAAGCTTACAGAACTGGGCGACCAGTTTCTGGTAGGATTGCAGGTTCAATTAAAACAGCCCCCCGAGGTTCATGCCGCCCGTGATTTTGCCCATTTCGGCCTGCATCATTTCCTCCGCCTTTGCAAGCGCTTCATTGACCGCCGCAATCACAAGGTCCTGCAGCATTTCGACATCGTCCGGATCGACCGCCGCTTCCTGGATTTCAATGCTTTTGATTGTCTTTTTTCCTGTCGCAACCACACGCACCACGCCGCCGCCTGCCGTCGCTTCCACCTCGCGTTCTTCAAGCTCTGCCTGCATCTGCTGCATTTTTGCCTGCATCTGCTGTGCCTGGCGCATCATGTTCTGCATATTCATTCCGCCCGGGAATCCACCTTTTGCCATTTCCTAATCCTCCAAAATATTTTCGTTTGGTCTTTATTTTATCACAACTTTATCTTTTCCAAAAAGGTCGAAGAGCTGCTGCTCCATGCTTTTCTCTTCTTTTTGCTCGTATTGCGCTTCAAGCACCATCGTATGCCCGAAAATCTCCGCGGTGATCTCATTCATCTGCGCAAGGTATTCCTCCTTGCACAGCATATCCACGAGCACGCTGTCCGCCGCGTCCGCAATGATCTTCAGCAGGTTTCCCTTCGCGCTGATTTCCCGCACCGCGGCCGCGGCCGGGGCAAGCACGGGAAGCTCGTGCTCGATTTTCGCGCGCAGCTGCCTTAAGGCCTCGTCCGCTTCGGGCATCGGCGCCGCCTGCGCCTGTTCCTTTTCCTGCTGCTTTTGCACTTGTTCTTCCTGTTCCACCGCTTCGATCGCGCCCCCCGCGAGCTCCTGCGTTCCGGGAATTTCCGCCTGCACGGGCACCGCGCGCGGAGCGGGCTCCCGTCCCTGTTCCGGCACCGCCGCGGCAAGCTTTCCGGAAGCAAGGTTTGCGGCAAGGTTTTCCACGCGCGCTTCAAGCTTTTTCAGCCGCAGGCCTATATCCTCCATATCCACATCCGTCGTATTCACGGCGGCCCGTGTGACCGCCGCAATGAGAACCGCATCCGGCGTGGCCGCATAGCGGAGGATATTCTGGTTGTAGATAAACACTTCCAGCACGCGCAGAAGATTGGCGCACCGATAGGCGTCGGAGGCTTCCTTCGCAAGCTGCCCGGATAATTCCACGACAATATCCCTCAGGATGTTGTGGGGCTCGATTCCGTCCTCCAGCATACCCCGGAGAAGCCCGAGGGCCTGCGACGGATTCTCGTCCAGCACCGCCCCGCACAGCGCCCGGATGCGTTCCATATCGGCAATTCCCATCGCTTCATTTACATGTTCCACAGTGAGGGCGTCCTGGCCCGCAATGCACTGGTCCATCACGGAAAGCGCGTCGCGCATCGCCCCTTCGGCGGACTGCGCGATCATGGCGAGGGCCTCTTCCTCATATTTGATTCCCGTCTTTTCCGCAACCTCGCGCAGGCGGGCAATGATGTCTTCTTCCGTGATCCGTTTGAAATCATAACGCTGGCACCGCGACAGGATGGTTGCCGGCAGCTTGCGGATTTCCGTCGTTGCAAGGATAAACACCGCATGCGCGGGCGGTTCTTCAAGCGTCTTTAAAAGCGCATTGAAAGCGCCGGGAGAAAGCATGTGCACCTCGTCGATAATATATACCTTATATTTCCCGAGCGCAGGCAGGAGCGACACCTTTTCACGAATGTCGCGTACGTTATCCACGCTGTTGTTGGACGCCGCGTCGATCTCTACGATATCCACAAACGCGTCGTTTGCGACTCCGGCGCACACCTCGCACTTGCCGCAGGGGTTTCCGTCCTGCGGGTCGAGGCAGTTCATTGCATTGGCAAGGATTTTCGCCGTGCTCGTCTTTCCTGTGCCGCGGGGGCCGTAAAAAAGGTATGCATGCGAAAGCTGGCCGGTCATTACCTGCTTTTTCAGGATATCCGTGATATGCTGCTGCCCGTAAACCTCGTCAAAGGTTTTGGGCCGGAATACACGGTATAGGGTCTTATATGCCATAAAAGGTCTCCTTGTTATTTAATTCTTTTTTCGCGTTCCTTAAGATATTCCGTGAACGCGCCGAGGCTGCGGCTTACGATCAGTTCCTCCGGGAAGCCTTCCGCTTCGAGGGCGCGCGCCGCTTCCTCGAAATTGCCGACGTTATAGCACGCGTGGGCGTCGGACGATACGGTGATGCGCACATCCTTCCGTTTACACAGGCGGATGAACTGGGGGCAGGTCTTATCGCTGCCCTTGCGGTGGAGGAACGAATGGCTGTTAATCTCGATCAGCTTATCATACTTTTTCGCCGCGTCTACCACTTCCTCAATATGGACCGGATAATGGGGATTGCCCGGATGGCCCACTACATCGACGTATTTGTTTCGGAGCGCGTTTACGAGCGCGGCAGTGTTCTTTTCCACCGTATCCTGCGGGATTACAATATCGTGCATGGATGCAATTAAAAACTCTGAACGCTGCATATATTTTTCCGGAAGGTCTACATTGCCTTCGCTGTCCAGGATGTTAAGCTCGCAGCCGCGGATCATGCGCACGCCTTCGAGAATATCCGGCAGGCCCTGCAGCACGCTGATGATGAAATCCGGCGCGCCGCCTTCGATGCCCGGGCCGTGGTCTGTACAGCAAAAGGCTTCCAACCCCTTTTTCGCGGCGAAAAGCGCATTTTCCCGCAGGGTGGAATATGCGTGCCCGCTTGCCACCGTATGCGTATGGGTATCTACGAGAAGCTTCATAGGTTCCTTTCCCTCCAAATTCTTATAAATATTCAATCCGTCAAGCACAGACGGTTTTAAACAAAATTATCCCCTGCCGTTTTCCCGCTGCCAGAAAAACAGGTATTGCTGCGCAATTCCCGCGTATTCGCCGAACCGCCCGCGCGCAAATTCATAAATTTGCCTGTCGTTCCCGGAAAAGCCGTAATGCTCGCGCAGGACACGTTTGATCCACACGTCGGCCGGGAATGCATCATGAAAGCCGAGGGAAAAAAGCAGGACGCAGTCCGCAACCTTGGGACCCACGCCGGGCAGCCTTTGCAGTTCCCTTTTCGCGTCCGCATACTCCATCTTCCGCAGCGCTTCGAGCGGAAAGCCCTCCGCCACCATCTGCGCCGCCCCTTTGATATAGGGGGCGCGGTAACCGCTGCCGCAGCCGGTAAGTTCCGTTTCGGCAAGACCCGCAAGCGCGGCGGGCCGGGGAAACCGATACCACGTTTTTCCCTCAAAGGAAAACGGTTCGCCGCACAATGCGCAGATTCGGCTGAGGATTCCGCGAATCCGCTTCACGTTATTGTTGGCCGACACGATAAACGAAACCAGCGTTTCAAACGGCTGCTGGTTTAAGACCCGCAGGCCGCACCCGTACCTGACGCCCTGCCGCAGGGCCTTGTCGCCGCAGTCTGAAAACAACGTTTCATAGTCCCGGTCCAGATCGAAATAATGCTTCCATACCGTCTCGAACTCCTGCGGGGTACAGGGATAGAGGCGCGCGCCCTCCGGCGTTTTGGCAACGCGCAGGTAGCGCCCGTTCGCCACGCCCTCATATACGTTTTCCCCGCACGGAAAAAAGCGGAACGCCTGCCCGTTTTCAAAGATATGACGCGGGTCAAAGCAGCCCGTCCGCACCAGCGCGGCACCGTTTTCGTACGTTACATCCATGATTTATAGTATACCATAAACGCACGCCCGTGAGTAGCGCACGGAGGTTAAAAAGAAATAAAAAAGGCCTCCGCTTTGAAAGCAGCCGGGCCGCGTGCGCGGTGGCATAATATGCCGCCCCTGCGGGTTGGGATTATAAAAAAAGAACATGTCCCGAAAGATATGTTCCCCTGTTTTATCTTTTATTAAGTGCGTTCAGGATCGATGCAGTTCAAGGCAGGACGGGTGACCGCGCGGCAGGGCGGCGTGCGCGCCGATATAATATGCCGCCCCGGCGGATTGAGATTATAAAAAAGAACATATCCCGAAAGATATGTTCCTCATAATTTCTTTTTGACTAACGAAGGATGCGTGGATGGGATTTGGATTTTACCGGAAACGTACCGGACGAAGGCGTACATAGTTGGAAGGATAAAAAAAGAACATACCCCGAAAGATATGTTCCTCATAATTTCTTTTGACTAACGAAGGATGCGTGGATGGGATTTGGATTTTATCGGGAACGTACCGGACGAAGGCGTACATAAACGTACGCCGAGGTCGGTGCGCGATCCGAAAAATTCAAAGACCGCCGCGCAGACCAGTTAGTCGGAGACGTAGGGCAGCAACGCCATAACCCTTGCCCGCTTGATCGCAACGGCAAGTTCGCGCTGGTGCTTTGCGCACGTGCCGGAGGCACGCCTCGGCATGATTTTGCCGCGCTCCGTCAGGTATTTCCTTAATTTCACAACATCTTTATAATCGATGAATTCCGATTTGTCCGCACAAAAGGCGCATACTTTCCTTCTCGGGCGCCGTGCGCGCATCGGTCTTCTCGCTCTTTCTTCGCTCATTTGAGACATCTCCTTTACTTAAAGTAGCCTGTGCGCACTGCATCTGCGCATCGCACAGGAACGATTCCAAAATCAGAAGGGCAGTTCCGCATCGTCGAGCGGCTGGAAATCCGAGAGTTCTTCGGCAAACAGGTCGTCCGCATTCTGCTGCGGCTGCGGGGCCTGCTGCGCCGGTGCATCGCCGCGCGACGCGCCCGGATTCTGGGCCTTGCTCGTTACGAATTCCGCTTCATCCACCACGACTTCCGTTACATAACGGCGAACGCCGTTCGCATCGTCGTAGGTGCGCGTTTGTATCGTGCCCACAACGCCGATCCTCGAGCCCTTTGTAAAATATTTTGCAATAAACTCGGCGGTCGAGCGCCATGCGACACAATTGATGAAATCCGCCTGCTGCGTCCCGTCCTGCGACTTATAACGGCGCGTAACCGCAACCGTAAAGCTTGTGACGGAAACGCCCGAGGGCGTTGTGCGCTGCTCCGGGTCCCTTGTTAAATTACCAACCAGAATCGCTTTATTCATCTTGGAACCATCCTTTGTTTGGTCGTTTCAGGGCAGGTAAAAACCCGCCCGTACATTTTGCTTACGCTTTTTGGTCTTCGAGATTGACAACCATGTAGCGGAGCACATCGTCGGAAATCTTGTAATTTCTTTCAAGTTCCGCCGGGAGCGTCGTTTCCGCTTCAAACGTCATGAGTACATAGTAACCGTCGTTTAAATACTGGATCGGGTATGCAAGACGCTTTTTGCCCCACTCGTCGATCTTTTCCACTTTACCGCCGCTTTTTTCAACGATGTCGGAAAAGCGCTTTACGAGCGCGTCTTTTTTCTCCTCTTCCATATCCGGTTTCAAAATGTACATGGATTCGTACTTTATCATCCGTAATTCACCTCCTTCTGGACTAATGGCCCTGCTTTTTGCCCGCAGAGCAAGGACGTTACATCAAAGTATTATATCGCAGCGGGCAGTGGAAAGTCAAGTAAACTTCTCCGTTTATTTTAAGGCCGGCCCGCCTTCGCCGCCCTCCGGAGGTTTCGTTTCCCCGCCCGCCTGCGTGGGCGGCAGCGGCTCTGTTTGCCCCGGGCGCAACGGCGGGATATTCCCGGCCTGCCCGCCGGCCGGCGGTATGGGCGGCGCAGGCGGCTGCATGTTACGCACGGTGTGCAGGAAGGCTTCCTCTTTTTTCTGTGCTCTTTTCCGCACTGCAACGATCACAATTACCACCGCTGCAATGACTGCGAGAATGACGATAAACAACGTTGAGTACACGGACTGCCCGGCTTTTTTGTCCTGCGCAAGCGTCCTGCCCGTGCTCGGGACCGGCGTATATTCCGTACCGGCCACGAATTCCTTAAAATCCGCAATCTGCGCTTCCGTTGCCGGGCCGCCATAGGTCGCCAGCCGGAAATAGAGATACCGCCCGTTTTTAACCGTAATACAAATTTGCTGCCACATGGGATTTCCATTGATGTTCTCTTCCAACGTTCCCGTCATATAGGTTACGCCATTCATTTTTTCCATCGTACTGACATCGATGTCCATTGCGAGTATTCCCCGCTCCGCCATATCATCAAGCGCATCCTGGCCAAGGTCTTCCTTGCCGCTTATGCCTGACAATTCATTTATAACCGCGTTCAGTTGATTTTCAGTCAGCGTATCAAGATCGTAAACATACTTCGATTCCTCATCCTCAGTGGCTGTGATGATATACTCGAATTTGAGCGATTCGTCGATTGCAGAAAAATAAATCGAATCTTGCCGCATGTACTCGTCATATATTTCCGGTTCGAGGCCCAGCCCGGCGACCCACTCCCTTGCGGCAGCATTCATTTCGCCGTCCCGGCCAACGATCATCAGGCCGTCCGCATCCGGGACGGTAACCGTCATATCGAGTTTCGGAATTTCATAGCTCTCCGGCGCGGCAAGCCCCGGGACCGCAAACGCCGACAACACAAGGCATAACGCCAATAGAACCCACAACCGTTTCATGACTCTTTCTCCCCTTGCCTTTATTTATCCCAGTATACCATTTTGTCTCGATAAGCACCACTGCCACCGCACAAAAAAAGGCCGCCCCCAGGCGGCCTTTCAAAATTTCCAATCAGTCCAGCGCATCCTTGAGCTTGGCAATTCCCGTTTCGAGGCGCGAAAGCGTCTCGTGTTTGCCAAGGAGGTAGGCGATTTCGATCGCGCCGCCCGGCGTGACGGGGACGCCTGAGACCGCAACCCGCAGCGGATAGAGAAGCTGCCCGTTTTTCACGCCCAGCTTCTGCACAAGCTCCATCATAGAATCGTGGATCATTTCCTCTGTAAAATCCGGGAGGTCACGCAGGACCGGATAGGCCGCTTCGAGGTATACGAGGGCGCTTTCCGGCGTTACTTTCATCTTTTTATGGTGATAAAGGCCGATATCGTAATCCGGCAGCTTGGAAAGGAAGCGGAGCTTATCCGGGATTTCCGTCAGCACCTCGAGGCGCGGCTGGATGAGCCGCGTAATGAGCAGCAAATCGAACTTATCCGGGTCGATGGCCTGCTCGAAATAGGGCATTGCCATTTCAATAAACCGTTCCTCCGAAAGGGCGCGGATGTATTCCGCATTCATCCATTTCAGTTTTTCCACATCGAAAATCGCCGGGCTTTTGCTGATCCCCGCTACGTCGAACGCGTCTACGAGCTCTGGCAGCGTAAAAATTTCCCGGTTATCCGCCGGGCTCCAGCCGAGAAGCGCGATATAATTGAGGATCGCCCCCGAAAGGAAGCCTTTCCCGATAAAATCCTCATAGGAGGCGTCGCCGTGGCGCTTGGAAAGCTTGGCGTGCTTATCCCGCATGACGGGGGGCAGGTGGATATATTGCGGCACATCCCATTCCAGCGCTTCATAAAGCAGGTTGTATTTCGGCGTGGAGGAAAGGTATTCGATGCCGCGGATGACGTGCGTAATTTTCATCAGGTGGTCGTCCACCACGTTCGCGAGGTTATAGGTCGGGTAGCCGTCCGATTTCAGCAGGATATTGTCTTCCATATCGCTGTTCGGGACCGTGACCGTGCCGTAGACCATGTCGCTGTACGTCGTTTCCCCTTCCGTGGGGATATTCTGGCGGATGACATAGGGCACGCCCGCGTCGAGTTTTGCCTGCACTTCCTCCGGCGTGAGGCTGAGGCAATGCTTATCGTATTTGAATTGCTCTCCTTTGGCCTCGCACTCCGCGCGCAGGCCGGAAAGCCGCTCTTTGGTGCAGAAGCAATAATAGGCCGCGCCGCGGGAGACAAGCTCTTCCGCATATTTTTGATAGATATCCTTGCGCTCCGACTGGATGTAGGGGCCGTATTCCCCGCCCACGTCCGGGCCTTCATCGTAAATAAGCCCCGTATCCTTAAGCGTGCGGTAAATGATCTCGCTGGCTTCGTCCACAAGGCGCTCCCGGTCCGTATCCTCGATGCGCAGGATGAATTTCCCGCCGTTTTTCTTTGCAAACAGGTATCCGTACAGCGCCGTACGCAGGCCGCCGATATGCAGGTAGCCCGTTGGGCTGGGCGCGAATCTTGTTCTTACTTCCATAATATCGTTCCTTTCGATTTAAAAGAAAATATACCGGCTTTGCTAAGCGTATCCGGGGTGGATGCGCGCTTTATTTGTTCATCGTTTTAGCAAAGCTGTCCTTCAGGCTCACAATCTGGTTAAACACCAGCCGGTTTTCCGTTGTGTCTTCCGTATCGATGCAGAAATATCCCTGCCGCATGAACTGGAAACGGTCTCCTTTGCCCGCGTTTTTGATGTGGGGCTCGATGACCGCATCATGGAGAACCGTCAGCGACCCAGGATTCGCGGCGCATGTGCCGTCTTCAAGCTCGGTAAAAAGATAATCGAACAGCCGTACCTGCGCGCGCACCGCGGTATCGCGCTCCACCCAGTGAAGCGTGCCCTTGACCTTCCGGCCGCTGTTTTCGCCGCCGGATTTCGTGGTTTTATCGTAGGTGCAGATTACCTCCGTGATGTTGCCGTCGCCGTCCTTTACCACGCGCTCACATTTAATAATGTAGGCGTTTTTGAGGCGCACCTCGCCGCCCACATACAGGCGGAAATATTTATTGTTCGGTTTTACCTCGAGAAAATCGTCCTGCTCGATATACAGGTGCCGGGAAAACGGAACCTCGTGTACCGTTTCGCCGCCCGGCATATCCTCCGCCGTCAGCATTTCCGTTTTTCCCTCGGGATAGTTTTCTATGGTAAGTTTCAGCGGCCGGAGCACCCCCATAACGCGGGGGGCGTTTGCGTTGAGGTCTTCACGCACGCAATACTCGAGCAGGCGCACATCCACCTCGGACACCGCCTTGGCAACGCCGATGCGGTCGCAGAAATCGCGGATTGCCGCGGGCGTATAGCCCCGGCGGCGCACGCCGGAAAGCGTGGGCATACGGGGGTCGTCCCACCCGGAGACCACGCCGTCGTCCACCAGTTTTTTCAAATACCGCTTGCTCATAACCGTATGCGTGAGGTTCAGGCGCGCAAATTCGTACTGGTGCGGAACATTTTTACATTCACAGTTTTCCACGAACCAGTCGTACAGCGGACGGTGGTCCTCAAACTCCATCGTGCACACCGAATGCGTCACACCCTCGTAGGCATCCTCGAGCGGATGCGCAAAATCGTACATCGGATAGATGACCCATTTTTCGCCTGTACGGTGGTGCGGCGCTTTTACAATCCGGTAAATGGCAGGATCGCGCAGGTTGAGATTGGGCGAGGCCATATCGATTTTCGCACGCAGCACTTTGGTTCCGTCTTCAAATTCCCCCGCCTTCATGCGGCGGAAAAGGTCCATATTTTCCCCGGGCGTCCGGCCCCGGTACGGGCTTTCCCGGCCCGGCTCCGTAAGGGTTCCGCGGTATTCGCGCATCTGCTCGGGCGTGAGGTCGTCCACATAGGCGAGGCCCTTTTCGATCAGGCGCTCCGCGCATTCGTACATAAAATCGAAATAATCCGAGCCATAGACCTCGGCCGCCCACTCAAAGCCCAGCCATTCGATATCCCGTTTAATCGCTTTGATATATTCCGCGTCTTCCTTGACGGGGTTGGTATCGTCGAAACGCAGGTTGCATTTTCCGCCGAATTCCTCCGCCAGCCCGAAATTCAGGCAGATGGCTTTCGCATGGCCAAGATGCAGGTAGCCGTTCGGCTCGGGCGGGAAACGCGTCACGACATGGTCCACCTTCCCGTCGGCAAGGTCCCGCTCGACAATCTCTTCAATAAAATTCTTTGACTCGTTTTCCGCCATAAATGAACCCCTTTTCCAATTCTCTTACGAACCTTTATTATAACAAGAAAAAAGACCGCATGCAATATTGCGTACGGCCGGAGAAATTCCATGCGTAAGCGGGTCCGTTCCTCAAACGCCGCTCCCCGCATACGCAAGCGGCGTGATGTTCCCGGTCGCCGTATACAGCGCTTCTCCGCTGTCTTTTTTCACCTCTACGGTGACCGTATAGGCGCGCGCGCCTTCCTCTGGCCCTGCAAACGTTACCTCAACCCTGCCGCTGCGGTAATAGCGTTCGTCGTAATACGGCTGGAATTCCCCTCCCGCGCCGCGGGCAATATACAAATATCCCCCGGTAGATTTGAGCCTTGTATCCGGGTAGATTCCATTGAACCTGATTTCCGTTCCGTCCCCCGAAATAACCGGCGCCTGGTCCGGCTGCGCGTAGGTGAGTTCGTTTTCTACGGCATCGAGGACGTTCGACGCCACAAACTGCGCGTCCGACAGTTGGATCGCGCTGTTGTAAATGTTAAGCACCGGCACCAGTACGACGGCCGCGCCCACGGAGAAAATCGCAAACACGGCAATCGCGACCACCAGTTCAACCAGCGTAAAGCCTTTTTTCAGTTTTTGCGAAAATTTCCCGTTCTTCATTTACTTCCCCAGGGTGAAAAAGGCGACCTGCCCGTCTTCGTAAACCCGTATCGCCGTATCGACCCGCGTATTCCCCGCATCGTCAAACTGGTATTGCAGCACATTCCCGCCGGTATAGCCGCCCACATCCTGCATGGTTTCAATGTTCGAGCATCTTTGGCGGATTTGCTCGTACTGCTCCCGCGACGCGGTGAGCATATTGTAGGCGACGGCCACCATCGACGACACCGCAACCATTACGACGGCGAAAATGGCGATCGAAACAATCGTTTCGATCAGCAGCTCCCCTTTTTTTCCTTTTTTGCCCGTTTTACGGCTGGTCATATTTGACAAGCGTCCAACCCGATTCCGCATGTTCGTCATCCTCCGGCTTCTGATATGTGTATTCCGCCATCATCCGATAGGCCCGGGCGCCGCCGCCGTAACGCACCACGAATTCCGCGGTCATCTTCCCGACCGCGCGCAGCGAACCGTCTTCGTTCAGGCGGACTCCTTCCAGCCGTATCGTAACCGGGTCCATATTAAGCTCCCGGTTCCCTTCCTTCATAAAACCGTCCGGCAGGCTGTTATTGACGGAAAGGGTGCAGGTGTATTCTTCCCTGTCCGGCTCGTTTTCGATGATTTTATTTATGTTGTCCCACAGCGCCCCTCCCCATTGTTTGGTCATGCCGTCCGTAAAGGAAACGGCAACCGAACGCGCGAAATAGTAAAGCTGCTTTTCCTCCCGGAGCGCCGCCGCGCTGCTTACCGAGGCCGACGCCGCCGTGAGCACGGACGTCCCGATCACGAGGAACACAATCAGCAAAATCAACGCGATGACCATGGACGCCCCTTCTTTGGCTTTATGCCGCTTGCTCATGCCGCGTCACCGCCCTCCTGGTCCGGCTCCGCTGTCTGCGGGGACGCGGACGGCCCGGCGCTTTCCGGGGCAGGCTGGGAGATTTCCGGGCTTTCTTCCGGGCCGGGAGCCGCTTCCTGCGCCTCCGGTTCGGGGGATGGTTCTTCCTCCGTGAACATATTGACGGAAATCCCGGGCAGGGGCGTCGTGATATCGACCGACAGCGGATAGGGATAGCCGCACGCCGGGATGAAATGCCATGCGCCGCCGCCCAATTTTCCGAGAATGTCATTGGACGATAATTCGCCGGACGTGCAGGATACGGCCGAGCCGGAGCCGAAGCCCACCGCCTGCGGGGCGCTGCCGCCCAGCATTACGCAGGAAGTGACGTAGCTTATATTATATCCCGCAATCGCGCCGATTTTGGCGGAGACGCCCGCGCCCGAAAGCGTTCCCGCAAAATAGGACTGGTTTACGCCGCTTCCATAGCTGTACCCGGCGACGCCGCCCAGGTAGGAAGCCTCGCGGCTGCCGCTCTTGTTGTCAAGCGTAATATCCGCCGTGCAGCCGCAGAAGGAAGCGCCGCCATATCCGACGATACCGCCGATATAGGCGTCCGTATTCCACGATTCCGCTTCCACGGTTACGGTAACGCTGCCGCCGATCACCATGCAATCTTCCACCCGGCCGGAGGACCTCCCGACAATGCCGCCGACATACAGCTGGTGCGGCCATGCGTATTTCGGCCCGGTATAGGAAATGGCGACCTGCGGGTTCACGAGGCAGATATTCCGGAGGTTTCCGTTCGAGCTCTGTACCAAACCGCCCGTATAATGCATCTGCCCCTCCGTCAGCACGGCGTCGACGATCCGCACCTCCAGGTTTGAGATGGTATGGCCCGCGCCGTCGTAATGGCCTGTAAACGAGGCGATGGGGCTGTAATCCACACCCGTCATATCGATATCGTCCATTTGCCGGAAATATTTGTCGGGCGCCTCGCTGTATTGTTCCACCAAAAGCAGGTCTTTCGCGTTCCAGATTTGGTAGGGATCGCCGGAGGCACCCGAGCCTTTGAGGGCACCTGCTTCCGCCGCGTCCTCCCACGGGGTGCGCTGCTGCGCCGCGCCGCCTTTCAAATACGGATAGGGATATTGATAGGTCTGCGCAAGCGGGGCCTGGTCCGTGGAGAACGCCGTTCCCAAAAGCAGGCCTTTCAGTTCATCCGCGGAAACCGGGGTATTGGGGAACCCGGAAGGAACGCCGCTGCCGACGGCATCCTTGCCGAGGCTGTTTGTCGCCAGCGTATATATATTCCAAATTCCCGAAGAGCCCGCCGCCATATTTTCGTTGCGGCCGACCACGCCGCCCGCGGAGCCGGTTCCGGCCGCGTCGCCCACATAGCCGATATTATAGCAGGCGGACACCTGCGCGGCGGCGCCGTTGAAGCCGGCTACGCCGCCGATGCTGCCGCCGGAAAGCTTCACGCCCGCCAGTTGGCCGGGTTCCACATTGATGCGGCCCGTGTTATAGCAATTGGTAATTTCTTTAATATTTTTCCCCGCAATGCCGCCGACGCTGCCGCCTGTGCCCGCGCACCATACCGTACCCGCGTTATAGCAGTTGCCGATGAGGTTTGTATTTTGTCCGGCGATGCCGCCGACGGCCTTTCCTGCCGCCGACGAGACCCCGGCCGCGTTCACGCAGTCCGTGATTTCCCCGGAATTGACCCCGCTGACACCGCCAATGAAACCGCTTTGCGCGCGGTATTGCGTCGCGTTTGAAAGGATTTCCCCGATGTCCATGGAGGGCGGGTCCGCAACCGTCCCGCTTGTGCACCGGCGGATGACACTTTCATTTGACCCCGCGATGCCGCCGATGCGGTCTTCCGCATTTGCCGTATCCGCCGCCTGCGTAAGCGACGCTTCGTTCACGCAGTCTGTGATTTCGCCGGAATTTCCGACAAAGCACGGCGTATCCGTGACGCGCCGGAGCACCGCCAAATCGTCGGACTGCAGGTAAAATTCCAGATAATAGCCTTCCTTGGCCTTTTGCATCCCCTGTAAATCCGCCAGGGTGAGGGGCGTATACATATCGTTTTTGCACAACTGGAAAGGGTAACCCGATTCCAGTTCCAGAAGCGCGAGTATTTCCTCGTCCTGCCTGCCGTCAGGTATGCCCAGCGCGGTCGCGTCGAGCGTATCAAACGCCACGTAAAACCTGCTCCCTTCGCTCTCCGGCGGCGGTACGCTGGTTTTGAAGGTGATCGTTCCCGTATTCGCGGCGCCGCCCGCGTACCACTGCGCGCCCGTAGTGTGCAGGTAATTATCCCCGTCCGCCGTGGGATGCCGGTCCGGCCCGGTCACAACGCCCGCGTTTTTCCCGACAAGGCCGCCGATGTTTTTCTTCCCGCCGCCCGCTGCGGCCGAAACGGTTACTCCCTGCCTTACTGTGCAGCCGCTTACCGTCCCGTAATTGATACCGGCGATCCCGCCGATGTTTTCGCGGCCCGTAACGGTTCCCGATTCGAGGACGATATTTTTTGCCGTGCTCGCCTCCCCGATTTGCGCGAACAGGCCCGCGCCGCCCGATTCGGAGACAACCGACAGCCGGGTGATGGAATAGCCTTTTCCGTCATAGCTGCCCGTGAGTACGTCTACGGGAGAAATTACCGCTTCGGTCCCGTCAAAATTATGCAGCTCGATATTCCCCGCCTGCACAAAAGCCTGTCCGGCGCGGTAGCGCACATTATAGAAATGACGCGCGTTCGATATTTGGTTCCCTTCGTCCGTCACGCCCGCATACAGCGGATTTTCCATGTTGGAAAGGACCGTTTCTTCCCCCAGATAGGTTACGCGTATACCAATGCTTTGCTTATCGCGGAAGTAATTTTCAATTGTATTGCGCCGGTTTTCATCCATCAAAACGCCGTCCAGCACAATCTTATAGGTATTGTCTTCGCAGAAGGCAAAATATGTCCTGCCGGAATCCCCTGAAAGCGGCGCCAGCAGGGCGTCGCGAAGGGACGTTATGCCGCGCAGTGCCTCCAGGTCGATATTCCGGACCGTATCGAGCACATTGCCGCTCCCGTCCAGGAATTCCACAATAATTCCCTTTTGCAGCGAAGAGGTCTCGTTTACCCATTCCGCCGTCAGCAGTTCGCCGTTTTCCATGCGCGCAAGGAGCGTGGGGGTCGCCGGGGTGATCTGTTCCCACGGCGTAATTTGTTCGCTTTTCAGGCCGTATAAATAGGGATACCTGTAGTAGAAGGTTCCCCCGGAGGCCGGATCGTCGAGGCGCCACGGGTCGCCCGTATAATAGTCCGCGAGCTCTTCCGGCCGGTATACGGCACGCGCTCCGCCGCGCGCGCCAAGGACGGATTCGCCGAGCGCATTCGTCAGGTTTTCCCCGGGAATAAAGCTGCAATTGGTAACGAAAGCGGGGTCCGTCGTCTCGTCGCGGCCGATGACGCCGCCCGCCGCCGTATTCGCCTGCCACTCGGAATATCCGATATAGTTGATTGCATAACAATCCGCAATGCTCCCGCTTTCCGTATTATAGCCTGCCACGCCCCCGATGCTGCCGTCCGTAAGCGGCGTCGATTCCCCGGGATTATTTTCCTGTGAATCCTTCAGGTTGATCCTGCCCGTATTATAGCAGGCTTCAACATGCGCGCCGTTTTGCCCGACGACCCCGCCCACGCTGCTTCCGTTTCCCGTGGAAACAACGCGGCCCGCGTTATAGCTTTCGGTCAGTCCGCCCGCGGAAACAAGGCCCGCAAGGCCGCCCGTTTTTCCGCCCGCGGACTGGTTCTCAATTTGCGAAATATTGACGCATTGCGTAATCGTCCCGGTGTTCGTGCCCGCAATACCGCCCACGGCGGCATTCCGTTCCCCGCTGCCGCCGGAGGAAATGACACAGGGCAGCTCTTTTTTCACCGTAACCGGTTTTCCGTCTTTCAGCACTTTTTCCGTATAGGAATAGGTGTTTTTATAGGTATATTGCACGGCGTTTGCGGTTTGCAGCCCCGGGAACACGCCGCTCTTGCAGCCGATGATTTTCCCGCTGTTTGCGCCTGCGATCCCGCCAGCCGAAGCGCCGCCCGTCACGGCCCCTGAAACATTGCAGTTTTCGATTGTCCCAAGAGGCGCGTTGGCCCCGGCAATGATTCCGCCGTTCGTCTTTACGGGTTCGCCTGCCTCCCCGACCTGCGCTCCCATAACCGTAAGATTGGTAATTTTTCCGCTGTTTACGGCAAAGAGCCCCGCCTGTCCGCTGCGGGAGGCAACCATGAGGTCCGTAACGGTATAATTCCCGTCCCCATCCGTGCCCGCATAAGGCTTTTGCGCATCGTACGTCCCGGCGAAGGACCCCAGCGGTGCGATCGTGACCCGCGCGCCCTCGGCCAGGACCTTATCGCCCGTTTCATCGAAAAACGCCCGCATGCTGATATCCGCAGCCTGCCGGAATTTTCCCGTGATGGCGGTTCCTTCCGTCATGTAGCGCATATTATTAAGCTGGCGCGCATCCCGGATGATATAGGTAACGCTTCCGTCCTTCCCCTTTTCCTGTCCGGCGAAATAGCTGTATTCCGTATTTCCCGACCGTTCCGCGGCAATTTCCGCCCCCGTATCCGCCGCCTTTGCCGTGACCTTCGCGTCCAGCAATCCGACCGGAAGATCGGGATAGCAGGCCGCAATTCCCATATCCCGGGCGGAGTCGTAGGCGTTCCACGCGCTGAATACATCCAGGATCAGCACGATATGCCCGGTGCCGTCCGGGTCCACCTCCGTTTTATAAACCATCGGCTTTTTGGGGTCCGCCTTTTCTATTGCGGTTTTTGCATTGTTATAGGTTACCGCCCATACCGTTTTTCCGCCTGCGTCCCGGTCATAGGTAAGATTCGGATCAAATGTAAACGTATATCCTTTTCCCGGATCATCCAGGGAAAAAATTTGGAATTCATATTGCGTCCCGTTTTTCGCGGTTATAAAATCTGCGATATCGCATTCCACGCGCAGCATATTATCGCTGTTTACGATGCGGACGGAAAGGCTCTGGCCTTCCTGCCTGTCCGGAAGGCTGCCCGTATAATCCACGCCGTAATAACCCTGCTCCTTTGCCCACAGCACATCTGTCGTACGGTCGTATACGTTCGTCGGGTCGCTGTTTTCCCCGGCATAGCCGAGGAACGGCTCCTCCGAAACAAACGCGGAGCGCACCCGGCCCGTCTTCTGGTTATATTCCACCAGAATCGATTTTTCCAGCAGGAGCTGGTCTGAAATATAGCCGGAAAGGATTTGATAAAGCGGGTTTTCCTGCTTGCTCCCGTCCGTACGCGCGAGCGTGAGGTATTTGATGTTTTCGCCGTTTTCCGTTTTTTCCTTTGCCGGGACCCCGGGCACTATCCTGTCCAGATCGACCGTTTCGCCCTGCGGATTAATTGCCGCCGCGTCGTTCCCGCCGCCCGTCCAGCCCGTCAGGTAATTCTGCGCGGCCAGGAAAACCGTCCTGGCGTCGTTATTGAGGCCTTCCATCCGCGCCATTTTGGCATAGCTAAGGATAGACGGGACGAAAATCCCCGCCAGTATGCCAATAATCGCAATGGTGACGACGAGCTCCACCAGCGTGAAAGCCAGCTTGTTTTTCCTTTTGTATCTAACCACGAACAGGCCCCTCCGCGGGCAACCCGGGGCTTTCATGCGCGGGCATTTTACCTGTTTGCCTCTGCAAAGCCATTCCCCGGTTTATACTATGGAACGCCTATATTTTTTAATACATTCCCCGACTACTCCAGTATACCACAAGATGTTGTGAATCACCCACTTTTTTGAAATTTTCATGTTAAGTTTTGTTGCGGAATTTGGGATTTATGTTATGATAAAATTATATTATTATCCGTGCGTATTTTTTTTAGCGATAAACCTAACCGAATTCGTACGGTATTATTCCAGGAAAGGTCGTACTTCCAGATTGAGTCAATTTCGATATACCGCCCGCGACGCCCAGGGCAAAACGGTGAAAGGCGTTCTTACGGCAAACGATATACCGTCTTTTTATGCGTCCCTGCGCGGGCAGGGGCTTTATTGCCTTTCCTATGACGAAACCGCGGACGGCGGACAGGCGCGCCGCCGGCTGCATAAAATGAAAACCAGGGAGCTTATCGTTTTCTGCCGGAAAATGGGAACGATGATGGAATCCGGCCTGAGCATGACGGGGGCGTTCGAGGTGCTGTACCAGACGGCGGAAACGCCCGCAATCCGTGAATTATTCCTTTCCGTCTATGAAAGCATCCAGCGGGGCATGTCCCTCTCGCAGGCAATGCGGCTCGAGGGCCAGTCTTTTCCGCCCTTCCTTACCAACATGATCGAATCCGGCGAGACGAGCGGCAGCCTCGATTCCATCCTGCTGACGCTTGCGGGACACTATGAAAACGAAAACAAGCTGATGCACAAGATTAAATCGGCCACCATTTACCCGACAATTTTACTTGTCGTCTCCGTGGGCGTCATTATCCTGTTATTTACATTTGTGCTGCCGAACATGATGACCATGTTCCAGAATGCGGAAATCCCGCCGATTACCCAGTTCGTCATGGGCGTGAGCGATTTTATGGTGAATTACTGGATATGGATTGTGCTGGTGATCGCCGCGGTCGCCGTTTTATTCCTGAATTCCGCGCGCATGCCTTCTTTTCGCTATATACTCGACCGGATAAAGCTGCGCATGCCTGTGACGGGCAAAATGAACCGCACCGTATATTCCGCGCGTTTTGCGCGTTCCCTGTCGATCCTGTATGCAAGCGGTATTCCGCTGATTACGTCGCTGCGGCTGTCGTCGAACGTCCTCGGCAACCTCTACATCGACAGGCTGTTTACTTCGCTGATGCAGGATGTGAGCATGGGGGAATCCCTTTCCTCGGCCATCGAACGCATAAACGTGTTCGACCGCCTGCTTCCGTCCATGGTGCGCATCGGCGAGGAGTCGGGCAGCCTTGACCGTATCCTTGCCAGTATCTCGGATTACTACAACACGGAATCCGAAAACGCCATCAACCGGATGATTTCTATCTTGGAACCGGTGATGCTGGTTGTGCTGGCCGTTATTATAACAATCGTGCTGGCAGCCGTAATGCTGCCGATTTATTCGATGTATTCGAGCATGCTGTAAGCGGGGGCTTATTCCCCTGCCCGGCGTATTATGGAACCGCCCGGAAGGAAGCAATGCGCTTCCCGGTACGGCGCTCCGCAAGAGAGGTGAACCGATTGATTGCTTTAGACTTTACAAACCTTTATATCCGCGCCGTAAACGGGAAGGCGTCCGGCGGGGAAATTACCATAACCCACGCTGCCAGCGCTCCCCTGCCGGAATATATGGACGCGGACGGCGTAACCGACAAAAATGCTATGGCGGGGGCCGTGCGCGGCCTTCTTGCTTCCGGTTTTTCCGGCGGAAGGGTAAACGTGCTGGTATCCAAAAGCAACGTCATTTCCAATGAATTTGTGCTGCCCTACGAAAAAAATCCGATAGCCATGCGCAACATTGTGCAGGGCGAGCTTTATAAATCGCAGACCTCGGATGATTCCATCCTCGATTATACCATCCAGGAGGTATTTCCCCGGGACGGCAGCACATTCTGCCGCGTACAGGCCTACCTTGCGAAGCGTTCCCTCGTGGAATCCGTTTCGGAAATCCTTTCCCTTGCCGGGAAAAAACCGTCCTGTTATACGGTAGTGCAGAATTGCCTGTGCCGACTGCAGCATTTGGGAAACGGATTTTCCGGGGGCGATATCATTATCGCGAACGTGGGAAGTTCGCGCATCCACGTTACCCTGCTTGCGCAGCCCAACATTGCCCTTACGCGTTCGGACGCGGTTATGCCGGGCAGGCAGGCGCTTGCCGCCGTCGTCGAAAACCGTTACGACATTTCCGCCGCAACGGAGGCCGCCACGCAGAACATTTCCAAAATGATGCAGTACCAATCCATTAAATATCCGGGCCGGGCCTGCGATTCCATTTTTATTTCCGGCGATATTGCCACCGCCGAAATGGCGGGGAACATTTCCGCCGCATTGGGGCACCCGGTTTCCCTGCTGCCCTGCCCGTCCTCCGTATCCGCACCGAACGGATTTTTGTTCCACCAATATGCTTATGCGACGGGGGCGCTGCTCGAAAAATGAAAAAAAATATGAAAACAACCGTGAATATGTTCCAAAATATGAAGGCCGCGCCGACCGCCGCAAAAGCCGTAAGTTCCGGTTTTGTGCTGGTCCTTGTGTTCATTGTGCTTGCGGTATGCGTCGGCGGCGGGTATTTCCTTACGGCGGCGCGCGGCGCCTCCCTTGACCGGAAAATCGGGGACGCCGACCGGTACATCGCCGATTATGCCGCGGAAATACAGGAAACAAACGGACTGCAGGCGCAGATCACCGGGTATACCCGGTATAACGAAGCGGCGGAGGCCGCGCGCACGGCGCTGGTTGCATTCGCGCAGTATAACAGCGACGTGTACGATCATATTTTATCCGTGAAGCCCGACCGCGTGACTTTTACCGGCCTTGCGCTTTCGGGCACGACCCTTACCATCGAATGTAAAACCTCGGACAACCTGCCCCCGGCAGATTTTGTTCAGGCGCTTGACCAGTCGGGTTATTTCCGGTCGGTTGGATATCCGGGCTTCCACGGAACGCCCGAAGAAGGCTATGTGTTCTCCGTCACATGCGTCCTTCCGGAAGGAGGCGCGGCAGAATGAAAAAATTGCAAAAACGCGAAAAGATTTTATTGGTTGTCCTGCTGGTAATTGTGATTGCCGTCGTTCCTTTTGTATTGCTGATTTACCCGGTTATGCAGGACAACGCAGAAAAGGAGCGTTCGCTTGCGGAGCTCGAGGCGTCCCGGTTTGAAATGGAAACGCAGCTTTCGGTAAAACCGACGCTTGAATCGGCGCTTGCCGAACTAAAGCAGCAATATGAGGAAAACGGGGCGTTAATTCCCCCGGTCATGAAAAATTACGATATCCATTATATGGTGAGCGACATCTGCAACAGGGCGGGCGTCACGCTGGATTCGCTGAGCATCGGGGAATACGAGGCCGTCGAAACCGCGGGAGCGGCGGAGGACGGGCAGGACGGGGAGCAAGCGCAGACCGCATTTTTATCGCATGCGGCGCTGCAGTTTACGGTCGCTGGGAATTTTGACCAGACGATGAACGTCCTCGAACAGCTTTACGAGCTTCCCTATACGGTGGTGACGGAATTTTATATCGACCTTGCAAACCCGGACCAGCCGTCCGCAACTTCAATACAGCTTGAGCTGTATGCGGCGGCGCAGCCGGGAGATGCGGCACTGGATGCGGCGGCGGAGCAGGCGCAGCAGGAGGCGCTGGATGCGGCGGGCGCGGCCTGACGCGGCCGTTACAGCGAAAACAGCGACAGGTATGCCCCGATGATGGCGTCCCCGAACAGCGCGGCGACAAACAGGGCGATAGCAAGGTATGGACCGAAGGCAATTTTATCCTTTTTGGTTTTTTTCTTCATTGCGATCAGGGTAAGCGCACAGGCCGCGGCCAGAACCGCCCCCAGAAGCGCGGCGAAAACGATGTTTTTCCACCCGAGCAGGAAGCCGCTGACCGCCATCAGCTTTACGTCCCCAAGGCCGAAGCCATCCGTGGCAAGCGCAATCACGAGCATGGGGATGCTGACGCAGGCCGCGCCGATAAGGCGGGAAACCCAGCCTGTTTGCGGAACCAGGAACAGCGCGGCAATCCCCAGGCCAAGGATAATAAAATGGAACCGGTCCGGGATTTCCTGCGTATCCAGGTCAATGAAGGCAACCGTGACCAGCACGGCGGAAAAAATACAGAAAATAACGGTTTCCGCGGAAAGGCCCCAGGTCATTCCGCACAGCAGGAAGCAGCCCCCCGTGAGAAGCTCTACCAGCGGATAGCGCGGCGAAATACGCGCGCCGCAGCTCCTGCACCTTCCGCGCAGGATAAGGTAACTGAGCAGAGGGATATTATCGTAGCCGTGGATCATGCTGCCGCAGGCGGGGCACATGGACCGCCCGGAGCAGGTGGAAATCCCCTTTGGTATCCGGTAGATGCACACATTCAGGAAGCTGCCGACTACGAGCCCCAAAACGAATAAAAAAATATAAGATATGGCAAGTATCAGTTGCATGCGGTTCCTCCCTTTCGCGGACGCGTACGGCAAAGCGGCCTCCGCCCCTTTACCTTGTTCCATATCTTAACACAGATTGGATATTTTTGCAGTAAATGAATCAAGCCCGGGCCGCCCGGAAAGGGGTTCCTTTCCCGGCCAGCCTGGAAAACGTAATAAAATCCACAATTTGGGAGTTTAAAACGAATGAAGAACATCAGGATCGGCGAGCTGCTGGTAGACAGCGGCATTATCAACGAACAGCAGCTTGAAAGCGCGCTCGATATCCAGAAGCAGTCCGGCGGGAAGCGGCTGGGGGATATTTTAATCGACCTCGGAATCGTCAGCGAGGAGCAGTTGATGGACGCGCTGCAGCAGCGCCTGAACGTCCCCCGCATCCATTTGCAGCACATCAACATTCCCAACGAGGTGATCCGCGAGGTTCCGGAAAGCCTGGCGCGGGAATATTCCGTGCTGCCGGTGAAATTGCAGGGAAACGTCCTTGAAATCGCGACCTCCGACCCGCTCAACTACGACGCCATCAACCAGCTTGGCCTTGTCAAGGGCCGCAGGATCGAGACCTCCCTCGCGCCCAAGCACGAGATCGAAAGCGCAATCGAACGCTTTTACGCGCTGCACCAGGTGGATGAAATCGCCGAGGATATCAGCCGGGAACGCGAGGTTTCGGAGAGCCTCGAGCAGCTGTCCAGCGAGGATTTTTCCGAAATCGAGGGCCGTGTGGGCAGCGCCCCGATTGTGCGTTTCGTGAGCACGCTCGTCGAGCAGGCGTATTTGAAACGCGCCAGCGATATCCACATCGAACCCTATGAAAGCGTGACCCGCGTGCGTTTCCGGATTGACGGCGACCTTGTGGACATCACGGAACTTTCCCCTTCCGCGCACGCGTCCCTTGTGACGCGCATCAAGATTATGTCGGACATGGATATCGCGGAACGCAGGCTGCCCCTTGACGGGCGCTTTGACGCACAGGTCGAGGGGTCTGAAATCAGCGTGCGCGTATCCTCCATGCCCACCGTGTTTGGGGAAAAAATCGTCATGCGCCTTTTGACGGACAGTAAGACAGGCATTTATAAAATCCAGCAGCTGGGGATGACGCCGGAGAACATCGAGCTTTTTTACAAGCTGATCGGCAGCCCGAGCGGCATTGTCGTGGTGACCGGGCCGACCGGAAGCGGTAAATCCACCACGCTGTATTCCATCCTGGCGGAAATCGCGACGCCGCTTGTCAACGTCGTTTCCGTAGAGGACCCGGTGGAAAAGGTCATTCCCGGCGTCAGCCAGACACAGGTGAACCCCAAGGCGGGCCTTACCTTCGCATCCGGCCTGCGCGCCATTCTGCGGCAGGACCCGGACGTCATTATGATCGGTGAAATCCGCGACGCCGAAACCGCGGATATCGCTTCGCGCGCCGCCATCACCGGGCATCTTGTGTTGTCGAGCCTGCACACCAACGACGCCGCGTCCACCTTTATGCGGCTGGTGGATATGGGGCTTGAACCGTACGTGGTGGCCTCGTCCGTTGTGGGCGTGGTTGCGCAGCGCCTCGTGAAGCTGATCTGCCCCAAATGCAGGGCGGTTTATACGCCGACCGCCGCGGACGCGGCTTACCTGCACTCCCTCGGGATGGAGGATATCCCCACCCTGTATTACGGAACGGGCTGTGACGCCTGTAACAACACCGGGCATTACGGGCGGACGGCGGTGCATGAAATCGTGAAAACGGACAACGCAATCCGCGATATGGTTGTGGGCCACAAAAAAACGCAGGATATCCTTTCCCACCTGAAGGCCAAAAAGCAAAAATTCCTGATGGATAACGCGCTTGACCTGCTGCGCGACGGAAAGATCGATATTTTTGAGCTGTACCGCATTACGACCGCCGAGGAAGAATAGAGAGGAATTACCTATGATAGATGAATTGATTGGCGCAGCGCGCGCGATGGATTGTTCGGACGTCCACATCGCCTGCGGCGAGCCCCCGATTGTACGCAGGAACGGGGAACTGAAACGCCTTAATGACAGGCCCGTGTTTACCGCCCCGGTAATCGCCGGGATTGCGCGGGAAATGCTGCAAAAAAGCGGCAACGACGGCCGCCCGGAGGAAGGCGATATCGATTTTTCGTACCAGACGCCGTCCGGCGAACGCCAAAGGGTCAATATTTTCCGGCAGCGGGACGAGCTTGGAATCGCCATCCGCCTGCTGCAAAAGGATATTCCCACCATCGGCGAGCTGAACCTGCCGGAGATTTTCGCGGAGATTGCGGATTACCCCCGCGGGCTCGTGCTGGTGACAGGCCCGACCGGAAGCGGTAAATCCACCACCCTCGCGGCGATGATCGATGCAGTGAACGAAAAACGCAGCTGTCATATCCTGACGCTCGAGGACCCGGTCGAGTATATGCACACGAGCAAAAAGAGCATGGTCAACCAGCGCGAAATCGGCCGCGACGCGGAAAATTTTTCTTCCGCGCTCCGCAGCGCGCTGCGCGAGGACCCGGATGTGATCCTCGTGGGGGAGATGCGCGACCTCGAGACCATCAGCTCCGCCATTACCGCCGCCGAAACCGGGCACCTGGTGATGTCTACCCTGCACACCATCGGCGCGGCCAAGACCATCGACAGGATTATCGACGTATTCCCGCCCTACCAGCAGCAACAGGTGCGGACACAGCTGGCAACGGTGCTGCGTGCGGTTATCACGCAAACGCTGATTCCCCGGGTGGACGGCAGGGGGCGCGTCCCGGCATTTGAGATCATGCTGGTGAACGATGCTGTCGCGAACCTCGTCCGCGAGGGTAAAACCTTCCAGATTGCGTCTGTTTTGCAGACGAACATGCGCAGCGGCATGATCAGCCTCGATATGTACCTTGCGCGGCTGGTGAAGGAAGGGACAATTACCATGGAAGCCGCCCTTGACCGCGCGGCCAGCAAAGAGGAGTTGAAGCGTTACGTCCAAATCTGAGTACGATTCCGTCGGGCGGGACGCGTCGAAAAGGGCGTTCCTTTATACGCTGGTTGGCATCGGGGTGGCGGTTGCCGTCATTTTTGCCGCTGTCTTCGTATTTTCGGTGGAATACCGCAAGGCGCAGTACGCAAGCTATGCGAGACAGCTTTATTATAACGGGATGCTGTACGCCGCAACCTGCGCGGGAGACCCCTATGACGGGGACGACGGGGAATTCCGCTATATCACGGACGCGGGCCGCCTTGGCGAGGGTTTCCCCTACGGCGGGAGAATCTCCATTGCCTTCGACGAAACGGGGGAAATAAAATTCGCGCAATGGGATAAGGACGGCGGGAAGGATTTCATCGACCAGTTCGTCACCCTGCCCGCGAGGTATCCGCCGGATACCTGATTTTTCCCGGTTTTATGCGAAAAATTAATGGATACCTGATTGACTTTGTATTGTTTTGCGTGTAAAATATGAGTATGTAATGCATGCGCGGCACTGCCTTACGGCATACCACCAGCCGCCCATCGGGGCAGCCTTACGGGTCTGTCCATTTATTTTATCAAAGGAGTTATTGTTATGTATCAATTATTTCAGCGCCACCGCAACAAGAAGAAAAAGGGCTTTACGCTCATCGAGCTGATTATCGTCATCGCGATCCTCGCGATTCTGGCGGCGATCCTCATCCCGAACATGGTGACTTACATCGACGAGGCGAATACGTCCGTTGCAAACGCCAACGCAAGGTCGGTTTATTCGGCGGCTACGGCGGCTGCGGCGGTCTGCATGTCAAGGACCCCCACAGTCCCTTTAGCACCGATCACCAATTTGGATTTGTCCGGAGCGACGGCCGATAATACTACGTTCCAAGGAATATTGGTCGGCCTTTTGGGCGATGGCATGAACGGAACGATCTCTGTTACCTTAACAGGTACAGGTGCAGCAGCTGCGGTTGATACCGTCACATGGACTGACGGCGCTAAGACAGGAACCTATCCGCAGTAACCTTAGCGGGAACTACAACTTCACGAACATCTGCAAATAAGGGCCCGGCGAACGCCGGGCCTTTTTGTATTCCTTATCTATAGTGGGCGCGGTTCACTTTCCTTTCATCCCCACCGCTTTCCTGGCCGCCTCCACGATATCGCACTGCCCGAGATGCAGCGCCCGCCGCAAATAATCCATCTGCCCTACCTCGCCGAAGCGGTCGCGGATTCCCACCGGGACCACGGGCGCGGGATACTCCTGCGCGAGCGTTTCGCATACCGCCGAATAGACCCCGCCCACAATGCTGTGGTTTTCCGCCGTGACGACGGCCCCCGTCTTCCGCACGGACCGGAGCAGGGTCTCCGTATCCACAGGCTTGATGGTATGTAAATTGACAACCTCCGCGCCGATCCCCTCTTTTGCGAGCGCCTCCGCCGCGTCGAGCGCGGTTTCGACCATGATGCCCGAGCAAACGACCGTGACGTCCGCGCCCGCGCGCAGCACGTCCGCCGTAAACAGGTTGAACCTGTAATCCGGGCCGAACACGTCCGGCGTTTCCTTGCGGCACATGCGGATATAAACCGGGCCGTCATATTCGACGACCTGCGGGACGGACTGCCGAAGCTGCTCCGTATCCACCGGCTCGAACACCACAAAGCCGGGAATCGCGCGCATGATGCCGATATCCTCCACACTCATGTGCGTACCGCCGTTTTTTTCCGCCGTGATGCCCGGGTCGGTGCCCACGATCTTCACGTTCCGCTTCGCATAGGAGATGGAAACGGCCGCCTGGTCCGCAATGCGGCGGGTGACAAAGGGCGCGAACGAGCAAATGAAGGGAATATAGCCAAAGGAGGTCATGCCCGCGGCAATGCCCGCCATATCCGCCTCGGCCACGCCTGCATCGAACGCGCGGCCGGGAAACATCTCCCGCAGGCAGTACGTTCCGTTCGATTTGCCGAGGTCCGCGTCAATCACGGCAATCCTGTCGTTTTCCCGCATCAGCTTTTCGAGGGCTTCCCCGAATACTTTTCTCATCTCTGTCATCAGCCACGCGCCTCCAATTCTTCATATGCTTCGTCGATATCATCCTGCGTGAGCGTCATCGAATGGCTGCCCACGCCCGCTTTTTCCGCGAAAGAGACGCCCTTGCCCTTAACCGTTTTCAGGATAAGCATCGCGGGCCTGTCCTGCTCCTTCGCCCATTCCACGGCCTGCGCGACCTGTGCGACGTCGTTCCCGTCCGCGACGGTACGCGCCGCAAAATTGAACGCGCGCCATTTGTCTTCGAGCGGTTCCAATGTCAGGATTTCCGTGACTGTGCCCGATATCTGCGCGTTGTTGTAGTCCGTAAAGGCGATGAGGTTATCGAGCCTGTGCGCCCCCGCGAACATCGCGGCCTCCCACACCGAGCCCTCCTGGCTTTCGCCGTCGCCAATGACCGCAAACACGCGCGCCGGGCTGCCGCAGGCCTTCGCCGCCTTGGCCATGCCCACCGCGCACGCGAACCCCTGCCCGAGCGAACCGGCCGTCATATCGACGCCCGGGGTGCGCAGCATATCGCAGTGGCTGGGAAGGTTGGTGCCCGGTTCATTCAGCGTATCGAGCCAATCCCTGTCGAAATATCCCTTTTCCGCAAGCACGGCATAGAGCGCCGGGCCCGCGTGGCCCTTGGAAAGCACGAGCCTGTCCCTGTCCGCCATCTGCGGATTTTGGGGATCGACGTTCATTTCCCTGAAATACAGGCAGACAAGCGCCTCGACGATGGAAAGGCTGCCGCCGATGTGCCCCGTCCCCGCGCCGCCGATTGCGCGCACAATATCTTTGCGAATTTGAACGCACATTTGTTCCAGTTCCTGAATCCCGTCCATATTCTCCTCCTTTATTCAAACCGACCCAGTTTTTCGTTTACCTTTTCCAGCGCGAAATAGCATTCCTCGAACACCTTCCGCAGTTCACGGAAAAATTCCGTGTTTTCCTTCACGGGATGCACGACCTCTTTGATGGACAGGAAGCGGTCCAGCACGTCAAAGTCCTGATAGAGCCCGACTCCCCGGCCCGCGATGATCGCCGCGCCCATGGAGGTCGCCTCGTCCAGCTTATCCGGAATGAGCATATCCATTTCATAGATATCCGCCATCGCCTGCCGCAGCACGGGGCTGTTCGCCCCGCCGCCGATCAGCACCATACTGTCCTGCAGGCCGATTTTGTTTTCCTGCAGGATATGGAAAATCACGCCCATATTCATAGCGATGCCTTCAAACACCGCGCGTTTCATGTCGTTTGCGCCGTGCCGCATGGTAAGGCCCACGAACGCGCCCTTTGCGTCCACGTTCCAGAAGGGTGAGCGTTCGCCCTGCAAATGCGGCAGGAACAAAAGCCCGCCCGCGCCGCGCTTTGATTTGGCCGCGTTTTCGTTGATAAATTTATAAACGCTTTCCCCCGTTTTTTCGGCGAGCGCGCGTTCCTCCGCGCATAAATTTTCCTTCATCCACGCGATGGAAGCGCCCGCCGCCTGCATGGTGCCCGTGGGGGCGACAAATTCAGGGATCACATGGTTCCATGTGACCACGCGCATACCGGGGTCGCGCACCGGCCGGGTGCGGCAGAATTTGCTCCACGCGGAGGTGCCGATATAGGTATAGCCCGTGCCGTCACGTATAGCGCCCGTGCCCACCAGCCCGCACGGTCCGTCGCCGCCGCCGAGCACCACGGGCAGCCCGCGCGGAAGCCCGCTTTCCCGCGCCGCTTTTTCGCCGACCTCGCCCACCACGGTGGCCGCGGCGAGGATATCGGGGAATTTTTCCCGGTCCACCCCCGCCGCCTGCATGATGTCTTCCGCCCACATATGCCCGCAGATGTTGTACGCGAGCGTGCCCGACGCGTCAGAATAGTCTGTGACGAATCGCCCGGTGAGCTTTAAAACGATGTAATCCTTAGCGCACAGGATTTTATAGGCCTGCCGGTAAATTTCCGGCTCATTTTCCTTTATCCACATCAGCTTTGTAACTGTATGAGATGAACTAATACGGTGCCCGGAAGTGCGGTAGAATGCGGTTTTTCCATATGCCTTGCCCAAGGCGTCCGCTTCGCGCACCGAACGCGTATCCGCCCAGATGATGGACGGACGCAGCGGCTTTCCATGCCTGTCGACGCACAGGCAGCCCATCATCTGCCCACTGAAGGACACCGCCGCAACGTCCTTCGGATTTACGGATTTCAGCAGCTCGGCCGAGGAACCGCACACCGCGCGCCACCAGTCGTCCGGGTCCTGCTCCACGAACCCGTGGCCGAGGTAATGCGTTTTATATTCCGCCGTAACCGCACGCACAAGCGTGCCGTCTTCCGAGAAAAGCACGGCCTTATCGCCCGTCGTCCCGAGGTCGTGCGCCAAAAGATATTTTCCCATTGGTTCCCTCTTTCCCGGCCGTCATGTACACGTATACATTTTGTGGTGACAAAATAGCTTTCCACATGGCCGTTACTTAATTTTACCGATGCCTCTTTATGACAGGTTCCGCCGCCCGGGGGTCCGGACGTGCGGAAAACTTAATTGCTTTTATGCCGCGGGTACTTTTGCCGTCCCGGTACGCCGTTTATTTGGGGATAGCGGCTTCCCTTCTATGGTAACACAGATCGGATTTTTTTCAACCAAAAAAGGACGCCGGAAAACACAAATTATTTATTTGTGATAGGTTTCGTGGTTCACGATTTTAAATGCGCGGAATACCTGTTCCAAAAGCACGATGCGGAAGAGCCGGTGCGGAAGCGTCATCTGTGACACGGACAGCCGCAGGTCCGCCCGGGCGAGCACATCCGGCGAAAGCCCGAGCGATCCGCCGATCACAAAGGTAAGCGTACTGTTTCCGTCCGACATCAGGCCGCCGATTTTTTCCGCGAAAGTTTCGGAAGGCATCTGCTTCCCGCGCACATCGCAGGCGATTACATAGCCCTCGCATTTTTTAAGGATACGTTCCCCCTCCGCAGCCTTCACAGCCTGCTCCGCCTTCTCCCCCTTCACATTCGTAAGGGGTTCGTCCGGCAGCTCGTCAATTACGACATTACAAAAACGGCCGAGCATTTTTACATACTCCGCCTGTGCCTTTTCATAAAAATCTTCCTTCAGCTTTCCGACGCATACGATCCTGATTTTGATGGTCCTGCTCCCCTTTAACTAAATAATAAGTAATAAAGAATAGGTAATAGAGAAGGAATGCGCCGCGCGCATTATCAGGGATCATCGGCGGAGCCGATTCAGCGCCTATTACCTGTTCACTATTCCTTATTACCTGAATTACCTGATTTTATACCGCGGCGTAAATGCCGGTGACTCCTTCGCGCTTCGCCATAGCAACCGCGACATGCTTGCCGATTACGACGCCGTTTTGCCGCAAAAAGCCGCACACCGTTTCATAGGCAAGCTCGTAAAAATTGTTTTTTTCGGAAAGATGGCCGAGCAGTATGCCGCGCACCCCCGCCGCCGCGAGACGCATTGCCGTTTCAGCCGCGTCGTCGTTCGACAGGTGTCCGTGTGTGGAAAGGATACGGCGTTTCAGGTAATAAGGATACGGCCCGCATTTCAGCATTTCAACATCGTGGTTGGATTCCAGAAGCACAATGGACGAACCCGCCACCTGCGCCAGTATTTTTTCGGTGACCCTGCCAAGGTCGGTCATGATACTGACCTTTTTCCCGCCCGCAGTCAGGCTGTAGCCAAAGGGGCGCACCGCGTCGTGCGATATTTCGTACGGCTGGACGCACAACTCCCCCACATAAAAATCCTCTTCGTCGATCACCCGGATGTTTTTTCCCTGTACGTCGCCGAGGCGCTTTTCCATCTCGCACCACGTCTGTTCGTTCGCGTAGACCGGGATATCGAACTTGCGGGAAATTACGCCCACGCCCGCGATATGGTCGCTGTGTTCATGCGTCACGAGGATTCCGTCGATATCCTCCATATGGGTATCGACCTTTTTGAGCTCCGACACGATCTTCGTACACGAATAACCCGCGTCCACAAGAACCTTGGATTTTTCCGTGCCGATGTAAATGCAGTTCCCCTTCGAGCCGCTGAACAGCGGGGCGATTTTCAGCTCCATATATTGTGCCTTTCTGTCTGTTCCAATACCAATCATTGTATACCTCTTTTCCATATTTTTCAATCCTATTCTTTTTTCCTTGCTATTTTTACGCGGATGGGGTATAAAGAAATTATACTGACCGGTCAATATTAATTTCGGGGTGGTTTTCATGAACAAAACAAAGGATGCGATTTATGCGGCGTCGGTGGACGTATTTTCACAATCGGGCTATACCGGCGCGGCCATGGACGAAATTGCGGAACGGGCAAAGGTGGCCAAGGGCACGCTGTATTACCATTTCAAGAGCAAGGAAGAGCTGTTCCTGTTTGTGATGCAGACGGGGCTCGGGCATATGATCGACGATGCGAAAAAAGTACTGGAACGGCCGCTTTCCCCTGAGGACAAAATTGCCGAGTTGTGCAAATCCCAGCTGCGCGTCGTACGCAAAAACGAAAATTTTGTCAAGGTGATTTTAAGCCAGCTCTTTGGCCAGGAAGAGCGCCAGCGCCTGCTGCGCGGCAAATTGAGCGAATACGCGGAGCTGATCAGCGAATGCATCAGCACCCTTGGAACCGGACAGCGGACGGAAAAGGAGACCGCCGCCGCGGTGTTCGGCTTCCTCGGCACGATGGTATCCGCCGCCGTTTACAGCGCGATGGCCGGATCGCAAAAAAAAGATATTTCCGGCCTGCTGATTCAAAATTACCTGCATGGAATCCTGAACAAATAAGTAGCCGGAAAGAACCCGGCTTCGCCGGTCATTACAGATGCGCGCCGCGTGTTCCTCCCTTGCTTTTTCCATACTATTTTTCCTTTTAATGCGCGGTCCCGCGCATTTTTTATTTGCGGACTCCCCCTGAAAGTTCCTTCCCTGATTTTAATTTTCTCCGTGTTTTGGCGCTAAAAATATGTTGACAAATAGTACATAAAGCAATATTATTGTACTGACTAGTCAGTACATATTTTAAAAGGAGTGTGTTTGCGTTGAAATTTGCAAAGATCGCCGGAAACGATATATCCGGGATTTTCAGGAACCGGTTCATCCGCGTTTCCGTAGTGGCGATACTGATTGTGCCGATGCTCTACAGCCTGTGCTACCTCGCGGCGTTCTGGAATCCGTACGGACGGCTTAGCGACCTTCCCGTTGCGGTGCTGAACCTCGACAAGGGAGCGAAGCTCAATGGTGAAGATGTGAATTACGGCAGCCAGGTGACAGACGACCTTAAGGGCAACAACGAGGTGGGATGGTCGTTTGTTTCACAGGACGACCTTGCGGACGGGCTCGAAAACACGAAATATTATTCGCTGTTCACGATTCCCGAGGATTTTTCGCAGAAGGTCGTGAACGCTAAAACGGGCGCGCCCACCACGGCGGAAATTATCTATACCTCGAACCAGGCGAAAAACTTCCTTGCCTCGCAGATCGGCGGCAATGTGGAAACGCAATTGAAGGAAAAGGTATCCGCTTCGGTTACAAAGGAATATGCGCTGGGCGCGTTTGACGGACTCTATGACGCGAAGGACGGGCTGTCTGAGGCTGCGGACGGCGCGGACCGGCTTCACGGCGGCATCCTCACGCTGAACGGCAAAATTCCCGAACTTTCGGCAGGCGTTACGCAGCTTGCGGATGGCGCGGGCGCGCTGGAAAACGGCCTTGGTTCCTTAAACAGCAATATGCCCGCCCTTACGGGCGGCAGCGCACAGCTGGCGGACGGCCTCAGGAGCCTGCAGGGCCAGCTTCCGGCGCTTACGGACGGCAGCACACAGCTGGCGGACGGCGCGGACCGGGTGTCCGGCGGGATCGACACGCTTGCGGAAAAAAGCGGCGCGCTCGCCGGCGGCATAACCCGCCTTGAAACCGGCGCAAACGAATTGAACGACGGACTGGCGGCCTTGAACGGGAAAATGCCCGCGCTTGTCGACGGCGCGCAGGCCGTACAGAGTGGAACGGGAACGCTGAAATCCTCAGTCGACCAATTGGCCGCGGGAACCGGGCATGTTTCGGACGGCCTCGATATGATGATCGCGGAGGCCTCCTCTACCTCGGATTTCGACGACGCAATCGACGGCATCAAGGCCCTGGCGGCGGGCGGGGCTTCCGCGGACGATATCAACGCGGCGCTCGGCCAGCTGCAAGCCTCTTACCACACGAGCCTCGACACGCTTACAGGAGGCCTTGAGGCGGCCAAAAGCGGCCTCGGCGATGTGGCCTCCGGCCTTAGCGGCCTTTCCTATACGCTCGATCCGGCCAATTCCGCCATGCCCGACGGCTCCCCCGCCTTTGCGGCAGGCGTTTCGCAGCTTTCAGCAGGCGTAAACGCAGCGGCGGACGCGGCCGCAAAGCTCGGAGAGGGCTCCGGCACATTAAGCGCCGGAATGAGCGAGCTTTCCGGCAATATCCCTGCGCTTGCCGAAGGAATCGAAACGCTTTCGGACGGGGCGGCGGCGCTTTCGGACGGGGCGCGGCAGCTGTCGGAAAAAACGCCCGCCCTCGCGGACGGCGTTGCACAGCTAAAAAACGGCGGTGACGCGCTGGAAGCGGGCGCCCGCCAGGCGGCGTCCGGAACGCGGCAGCTTTACAATGGCTCCGTAACGCTCGCCGACGGAATCAAAACGATGAACGGCCAGCTGCCCGCCCTTACGGATGGGGTTGCGCAATTAAACGACGGGTCGCAGGAACTTTCTGAAAAGCTTGCGGACGGCGTTTCATATATCGACGGAAACCTTGTGAATTCGAGCGGGGCGATGGCGGATTATATCAGCGATCCGGTGGCTATATCCAGCCAGCCCATCAACCCCGTGCCCGATTATGGGACCGGGTTTGCGCCTTACTTTATCCCGCTTTCCCTGTGGGTGGGCGCAATCCTGATGTTCTTCATTATTTCACCCAAGGCCGATCCGCGTTTTGCGGCGAACAGCGCACAGGCCGTAATCGGTAAATTCCTTTCGTACGCATTCGTGGGCGTGCTGCAGGCCGTACTGGTGGGGGCGGTGGTGCTGGCGCTCGGGCTCGTGCCGAACAACGCCGGGATGTATTTCTTTACGATCGTGGTGATGTCGCTTGTCTCCATTGCCATTGTACAGATGCTGATTTCGCTGTTTGGAGACGCGGGACGGTTGATCGCCATTGTGCTCCTGATCCTTCAGCTGACGTCGGACGCGGGCACCTTCCCGCTCGAGCTGGTGCCGAATTTCTTCCGGGTGCTGAACCCGTTCATGCCTTTTACCTATTGCGTAACCGCGCTGCGGGAGGCAATTTCGGGAAGCGATATTCTGTTGATCTGGCAGTGTATCGGCATCCTGGCGATTTTCTTCGGCATATTCCTCGGGCTTTCCATCGCATTCAAGACCCGCGCGGAAAAGCTTCAGGACAAGGTAGAGCAAATGCGGATTGCATGAGCGTGCAAACGCGCCCGGAATGCTTTCCGGAAAAACCAATGGACGGCAACGGACAAAAAACACCGCGAAGTTTCGCGGTGTTTTTATTTCGTAATCCTGCCGTATGCCCGGATTTTGAACCCGGCTGTCCATCCTTTTTCCATACGGCACACGTCCTGCGCCCTTTTCTTACCCGATACGGTTTTTCAGCGTTCCGATTCCGTCTATCGCGACGCATATCTCGTCTCCCGGCTCCATCGGGCCAATGCCCCCCGTCGTCCCGGTGGTCACAACGTCCCCCGGGTACAGCGTCATGAATCCGCTGATATATTCCAGCAGCTCGTACACATTGAAAATAAAATCCTTTGTGTTCCCGTCCTGCACGACCTTCCCGTTGAGGATTGCCCGGATATGCGCATTTTCCGGGTCGAATTCCGTTTCGACCCACGGCCCGAACGGGCAGAAGGTATCAAAGCCCTTACACCGCGCCCATTGATCGCCCGGCACCTGCAGGTCGCGCGCCGTCACATCGTTCAGGCAGGTATAGCCAAGAATATAGTCCGCCGCATCCCCGCGCCTGATTTTCCTGCATTTCCTTTTCACGACAAAAGCCAGCTCTGCCTCGTAATCCAGCTGTTTGCAGACGTCCGGTTTAATAATCGTCCCTTCCGGGTCGAGGATCGAGCTGATCCATTTGGAAAAAATCAGCGGTTCCTCCCTCAGCTCCATTTTGATTTCCTCGGCATGGCTCCGGTAATTGAGGCCTACCGCCACAATGTTCCCGGGTTCGCTGGGCACTGCCAGCGTGCATTGCGCAAGCGGCAGTTCTTCGCCGCTGTATTCTATTTTTTCATAGGGGGCTTCGCGCAGCAGCAGGGCTTTTTCGCCCCGTACCTCCGCATAAAAAACTCCCTTTTCTGTTTTTATTCTCGCTAATTTCAATACGAATTCCTCCTGTTTACCGGCCGTCCCTACCGGATTGCCTTGAAAGAAAACAACGATTCCGCAAGCAGCGCAAGGTCTTCCTTGCTCGTCCGCTTCGCAATCTCAAAGGGCACCGCCGCTTTATTGGTGGAAAAAATCGCCGTAATTCCTTCCCCGTATGCACGCGCATAACCAGGCCCGATATCCCCCACCAGCGCAACGACCGGAATCCCTTCTTTTTTTGCACGCCGGGCGACCCCGACGGGCACCTTTCCTTCCATGCTTTGTCCGTCCAGCATTCCCTCGCCGGTAATAATCATGTTCGCTCCGCAGATTTTTTCATCAAAACCGGCCGCATCCAGGACAAGGTCGATTCCCGGCACGATATTCGCCCCGAAAAACGCGAGCAATGGAATCGCCATTCCGCCCGCCGCGCCCGTTCCGGGCGTATGGAGCAGGTCTTTGCCCGTCGCCTCGCGGACCAGCCCGCAAAACCGGCCGATCCATCCGTCGATTTCCATGATGTCCTGCTGCGACGCTCCCTTTTGTTTCCCAAACACATGGGCCGAGCCCATTTCCCCGCACGCCGGGTTCTTCACATCGCTCGCAATCAGTATCTCGGCCTCGTGCAGCTCCTGTGGGATTTCCGATGCGTCGATGCGTGCGATTTTGCCAAGCCCCCGCGCGGTCGGTTCCACTTCCCCTCCGCTGCCGTCCAGGAACCGGACGCCCATCGCCGCGGCCATCCCAAGCCCCGCGTCCATTGTCGCGCTGCCGCCGATTCCCAGGATTATCTTTCGGCATCCGCGCTTTGCCGCGTCGCGGATCATTTGTCCCGTCCCGCGGGAGGTCGCGTCCATCGGCCGCCTGGGGATTTTCGCCAGCATAATCCCGCTGGCCTCGGCCATCTCGATCACGGCCGTGCCATCCGGCAGGATTCCATAGACCGCCCGTTCGACGGTAAAGTCCGGCCCGGTTACTTCGAGCGTTACCCGTTCGCCGCCCGCGCCTTCGAGCAGCGCATCCACCATGCCTTCACCGCCGTCGGAAACGGGTATTTTTACGACGTCCGCCTCCGGAAAATAGCGCATAACCGCCTTCGCGACAATATCGCATATCTCTCCTGACGTTATGGTTCCTTTAAAAGAATCCGGGGCAATTACAATTTTCATTCTTCCATTCCCTGCGCTTTGCGCTCGGCATCCTTCAATTGCCTCATGAGCAGGATGCTCTCCGAAACATTATCCGTTTTGTTACAGCCTTCCCATTCCTGCCAGGTATATTCGACCCCGACAAATCCATGATATCCGGTTTTGACCATTTCCGCAACCACTGCGTCGTAATTGATTGCGTTTTCGGAAACCACCGTTTGCAGTCTTCCTTCCGCCGCGCCGCGCGCATGGAAATGCGAGGCATATTTTATCAGCGGCGCAATCTCCTCATCCGCGATGCCAATCCTGGTAAAATGGGTGTAATCCAGCGTCAGGGTCAGCCCCGGCACATCGGCTACAAGCTGTCCGGCCCTGTCCGGCGTATCCGCAATCGAACCCAAATGCGCTTCCACCGCAAACACCAATCCCGCTTCCCTGGCCTGTTCCACACGCCATGCCAATTCTTCCAACGCGCGGCCATAGGAGGTTTCATATGCCTCTCCTTCAAACGCCACGCCGGGCAGGCATGTAATGTGCCCGCTTCCCGCCGCGGACGCATACTCCATCAGCTTGCGGAACCGGATTCGTTCCTCTTCCCGTATCGCTTTTGAGGGATGGTTCGCCGCGCGCACTGAAAAATCAAACGCGCTTTGCAGGAAAGCGTCCGCCACCACAATTCCCGCGTCGCCTGCCTTTTTTTTAAGCTCCGCGCCGCTTGACGCCGGGGCGCAAAATTCCCCGGAGGGCCGCAGGTGTGAACGTTCTTCAAACAATCCCACGTCGACCCCGTCAAACCCCATCATCCCAATCAGTTTCAATACATCCCCGTGGGGAAGCAAAGGAAACGTGAAATCCGCGCATGCATACCGATATGCCATTTTGCCACCTCCTTATCCTTTATTGTTGCTTTTCTTCCTCTTCCTTCTTGCATTTGTCGCATTTATACCCGCAGTATTCGCACGGGCAATAACATATGCCCTCTTCAAATACCAGCCGAAACCCGCATACCGGGCAAATTTCACTGCATTCCGGTTTTCGTTCCATTTTATTCCGCCTTTCCCATATATGGCACTGTCGCTGTTCCCCCGGGAACAGCGACAGCGCATGAGGATTATTCAGTGGCCGATCAAATATGAATGGGCTGTCCATTCGCCATGTGCGCCGCCTCCATAATGGCTTCACTGACTGTTGGATGGGGATGTACCACCCCCGCCATTTCTTCGACCGTCATTTCCATGCCAAGGTAGCCGACGGCTCCCCATATCATTTCCGTAACGTGGACGCCCGCCATGTGCATCCCCAGGAGCTGGCCGTATTTTTTATCATAGACCAGCTTCACAAAGCCTGTATCGTCGCCATAGGAAATTGCCTTCCCATTGGCGGAAAGCGGGAACACCGCCGCGCCTACGTCGTAGCCCTCTTCCCTTGCTTTCGCCTCCGTGAGCCCCGCGCTTGCCACCTCGGGCACGGCATAGGTGCATTTGGGGATATTATTGTAATTGAGCGGTTCGGCAGGTTCGCCGCAAATATGGCTTACCGCACGCATTCCCTGCGCGCTCGCCGTATGGGCGAGGGCCAGCCTGCCCGTTACGTCGCCAATGGCATATACGCCGGGGACGCTGGTGCGCATATCCGCGTCCACTTCAATGCAGCCGCGCCGGTCCGTTTTGATGCCAAAGCTTTTTAAGCTGAGCTCTTCCGTATTCGGCCGCACGCCCGTTGCCGCGAGGATGCATTCACCCTCTATGGCAAACGGTTTCCCGTCCTTTTCAAATTGCGCTTTGACCGTTTTTCCATCGTTGGCGGCGCCGGTGAGCCTTGTCCCGGTGTGTACGTCAAAGCCCCTTTTCCTGAATTCCTTTTCGACGAGCACGGAAACCTCCGCGTCTTCATTCGGCAGTACGCGGGGCAGCATTTCCACGATGTGCACTTCCGCCCCATAGGAACGGAACACCGTTGCAAACTCCATGCCAATCGCCCCCGCGCCTATAATTATAATACTTTTCGGGATTCGCGTCATCTGCAACGCTTTTTTGGAATCGAGCACGTTATCGAGCGAATAATCCAGCATGGGCAGCGCGAACGGCTTGCTGCCCGTCGCAATGATAATATTTTCTGCGGCGAGCTTTCCGCCCGAGGGAGCAAGCGTAAGTTCCTTTGCGCCCGTAAAGCGCGCGCTTTCTTTGTATACCGTAATTTTATTTTTTTTCATCAGGTATTCGATACCGCGGACAAGCCGCGCGCTGACCTCACGGCTGCGTTTCTGCGCGGCCGCATAGTCCGCCTTGATTTCCCCGACAGAAAACCCGAACCGCTCCCCTTCGGAAAGGCCGCGCACAATTTCGGCATTCCGCAGCAGGGACTTTGTGGGAATACAGCCCCAGTTCAGGCACACGCCCCCGAGGTGCTCCTTCTCTACCAGCGCCGTTTTTCTGCCGCCGAGCGCCGCTTTGATCGCGGCCACATAGCCGCTCGGGCCGCCGCCGATTACGATTACGTCATAGCTTGCCATCATCAGCACCCCTTACCTGGCCAAAAGCGCCATGAAGTTTTCCAGCGTCCTGCACAGCTCCTGCGCGAAACGCGACGCCGGCGCGCCGTCGAGCGCCCTGTGGTCATACGTCAACGATATTCCCATCGCCTGGTACGGAACCGCTTCCCCGTCCACCATCTTCAGCTTCGTCTGGATGTTGTTTACACCGAGGATGCCCGTCTGCGGCGGGTTTATCACCGGCGTGAAGTGTTCTACCCCGAACGTTCCCAGGTTCGAGACCGTAAAGGACGCGCCCGACAACAGGTCCGGGGAGATCGTTCCTTCCTGCGCCTGTTTCGCAAGGTCCTTCGCCGCAACCGCGATTTCGTTGAGCGACATTTTGTTCGCCCCGAAAATCGTCGGGACGAGGAGCCCCCGCGGCGTATCCACCGCCATGCCGAGGTTCACGTCCGTGAAATACCGCATCTTATCCCCGAGGAAATGCGCGTTGAGGTCCCTATGGTTCAGGATTACGCGCGAAACCGCGAAGAGGATAATATCGTTGAAGGTAATATTCGCAAGGCCGAGCTTCTCCGCGTTTTCCTTGACGATTTTGCGGTACGCCATAACCTGTGTCGCGTCGAAGGAGAAGGAGTGCGTCAGCTGCGCCATTTCGGAGAGGGACGCATGCATGGACTTCGCAATCACCTTGCGGATGTTCGGCAGCGCCGCGTCCTCATATGCCGCTGTGGGGACCGCCGGGCCGCCGTTTTGCAGGAAACGCAGGACGTCCGCCTTTACGATGCGTCCGCCCGGCACCGCCGGTGGAACCAGACGAAAATCGATCCCGTTTTCCTTCGCAATCTTTTTTGCGAGGGGCGAAATCCTCACGCGCGTCCCCGGCACGGCAGCCGGAACCGCGGGCCGGACCGGCGCAGGAGTTTCAGGAGGAGTCGCTTCCCGCGCCTTTGGCCCTTCCGTTTCTGCGGGGGCGGCGTCTTCCGCTTCGTCGTATTCCACGCCCTCGTCCGTGAGAACCATAATATCCGAATAGCACTGCACCGTTTCGCCCTCATCTGCGAGGAGCTTCGCGACGATTCCGCTCTCCGTCGCATAGATTTCCTGCGTCGACTTGTCCGTCTCCGCCTCTATGATCGGATCGCCCTCGTTTACCTTGTCGCCCGGCCCCACGAGCCATTTTGCGATAACGGCTTCCGTCATGTTCACGCCTATTTTAGGAAGCTGCATCCTGCGTATGCCCGCCCCGGGCGCGGCGGGCTGCCCCGCCTGCTCCGGCTTTTCCGCCGCTTCCCCGTGGTATTCTTCGCCTTCGTCCACCAATACCATGATGTCCGAATAGCACTGCACCGTTTCGCCCTCATCTGCGAGGAGCTTCGCGACGATTCCGCTCTCCGTCGCATAGATTTCCTGCGTCGACTTGTCCGTCTCCGCCTCTATGATCGGGTCGCCCTCGTTTACCTTGTCGCCCGGCCCTACGAGCCACTTCGCGATAACGGCCTCCGTCATATTTACGCCTATTTTAGGCAAAGCCATTTTTCTTGCCATAATCCTACCCTCTGTTTATTTGTTGTCGAGAACCTTATATACCGCATCCTTGATTTTCTGCTCGTCCGGGATGCACAAATCTTCAAGGCCCTTGTTGTACGGCATCGGAACATTCAGCGCGCCCACGCGCACCGGAGGCGCGTCAAGGAGGTCAAAGCCCCGGTCGATAATTTCGGAAACAATATCGCCCGCCATACCGCCGCGGAGGTTCGCCTCCTGGCAGACAACGACGCGGCTGGTTTTCCCGACGGAGTTCATGACCGTTTCGTAGTCGAGGGGCAGCAGGGAAATCAGGTCGATCACCTCGCAGGAGATGCCCTCCTTCGCAAGCTCTTCCGCCGCTTTTTTCGCGCGGATCGCCATCATGGAATAGGCGACAATCGTCACGTCCGTGCCCTCGCGGCGCACCGCCGCCTTGCCGAACGGCACCGTGTAGGTTTCGCCCTCTTCGCCCTCGGGGACTTCCCCCTTGAGCTGGTAGCTTCTTTTATGCTCAAAGAAAATGACCGGGTTGTCGTCCCGGAGCGCTGTTTTCATCATGCCCTTTACGTCGTAGGGCTCGATGGGCGCGACTACCTTGAAGCCCGGCACGTGGTTGAACCATGCCTCGAACGACTGGGAATGCTGAGCCGCGATGCCGCCGCCCGCGCCGAACGGGGCGCGCACCACGAGGGGCATATGCACCTTGCCGCCGAACATATAGCGCATTTTTGCCGCCATATTGACGAGCTGGTCCATGCCAAGGGTGATCCAGTCCGAATACAGGACCTCCGCGACCGGGCGGAGGCCCGTCGCCGCCGCGCCCACGCACGCGCCGACGAACGCAGGCTCGGAAATCGGCGTATCGATGACGCGGTCTTTTCCATACAGGTTCATCAGGTCGAGCGTAATGCCGAACGGGCCGCCGCGCACGCCGATGTCGCACCCCATCATAATAATCGTGGGGTCTATTTTCATTTCTTCTTTAAAGGCATCATTGAGTGCCTGTCTTACGGTTATGACTGCCATATTTCGTTCCTCCCAACCTTAGTAGATGATCTCGCCGTCCGCGTAGATATCGTCATAAAGCGTATCTGCCGGCGGTTCCGTGCATTCGTTCTGCGCATAGTGAATTGCGTCTGTAATCTCGTCGATTGCATCCTGCCGGATTGCATCCACTTCTTTCCCGCTCAGGAGTTTATTGCTGATGAAATATTCTTTCATGCGCTTGATGGGCTCGTATTCCCAAAATATTTCGTCCGCCTTTAAATCCCTGTACCACTGGTCGTCCGCCACGAAATGGCCGAGCAAGCGGATATAACGCGCCTCGATGAGCGTCGGGCCGCCGCCGCTCCGCGCTTTTTCCACGGCCTTCTTCACCGCGTTGTATACGTCGAACACATTGAATCCGTCGATTTGCACGCCTTCGATTCCATAGCCCACCGCGCGCTTATAAAGGTCCGTTTCCTTTGCGACCCAGCCGATCTTCGTCGCGATTGCATACTGGTTATTTTCAATCAAGAAAATCGCCGGGAGGTTCCACGCGGCCGCCATGTTGATGGATTCGTGCCATACGCCCTGGTTCGTGCCGCCGTCGCCGTGGAAGCAAATGGTAACGCGGTCGTTTTTCAGCACCTTTGCGGAAATCGCGCTGCCGATTGCAATCGGCATTCCGCTGCCGACGATCCCCGTCGCGCCGAGCATGCCGATATCAACGTCGGCAATATGCATCGACCCGCCCTTGCCGCGGTTGAGGCCCTCGTATTTCCCGTGGAGCTCCGCCATCATTGCGCGGGTATTTGCGCCTTTGGCAATGGTGTGTCCATGCCCGCGGTGGGTCGAGGTGATAAAATCGTCCTTTGTAAGGTTTTCACACGCGCCGACCGCAATTGCTTCCGCGCCCACATAGGAATGCGCGAGGCCGTAAATTTCATTTTTCATCCACAGTGTTTTAACCTGGGAGTCAAATTCCCGGATAAGGCACATCTGGCGGTATATCCGTTTCTGTTCGTCAAGCGGCATCCCCTCGGGCGCTTTCAGCTCCTTGAGCGCCGGCAATGTCTGTTTTACATAAGCCTGTGTTTTTTTATCCATGATATTTCCCCTTCTGCTTTAATCTCTTCTTACTTCCACGCCCGCCAGCCTTTCATAGTGGCGGATAATCGCATCGTGATCGCTTTTCTCCATACCCATAGCTTTGAGGCCCTGCATAATTTCCATTACTTCAGCCGTAAGCGGTATGGGAGAGTTTACCGAATGGGCGCAGTCGAGCGCGTTTTGCAGGTCCTTGATGTGCAGCTCGATGCGGAAGCCCGGATTGAAATTCCCGTCCAAAACCATCGGCATTTTTGCATCAAGAACCGTGGAACCCGCAAGGCCGCCGCGGATCGCATTATAGACCTTTTCCGGGTCGACCCCGTTTTTCGTGGCCAGCACCATCGCCTCGCTCATTGCCGCAATATTCAGCGCCACAATGACCTGGTTCGCCAGTTTGGTTACGTTTCCGCTGCCGACCGCGCCTACCAGCACCGCGGACGACCCCATTTTGAGAAGCATTTCCTCAACCTTTTTAAACGCCGCCTCGTCGCCGCCTGCCATGATCGCGAGCGTTCCGTCGATGGCTTTCGGTTCCCCGCCGGACACCGGCGCATCGAGAAGCGTCACGCCCCTTTTTTCGCATTCCGCGGCGATTTCCCGGGACGCGATGGGCGAAATAGAGCTCATATCTACGATAATCGTCCCCTCTTTTGCATGTTCCAGCACGCCCTCCGCCCCGAGCACGACTTCCTTTACGTGCGGGGAATTGGGGAGCATTGTGACGATCACATCCGCCGCCTGCGCGACTCCTGCAATCGAAGATGCCGCTTGCGCGCCCGCTTCCTCCAGTTCCTTTACCGCAGCGTCTACAATATCATAGACAACAAGCTCGTAGCCCGCTTTTACCAAATTTTTTGCCATGGGTTTTCCCATAATTCCCAGTCCGATAAATCCGACCTTTGCCATAATAATTCCCTCCGTATACATAAATATATTCTCATTTATTGCGAGGATTCCGTACTGCAATCAACAGGTAATAAGGAATAAGGAAGCTCCTTTTCTATTCTCTGTTCCCCATTACTTATTACTTGTTTTCACCGGGTATTCAAACACCCCGCCCGGGTCCAGCACCACAGGCTTGGGCGCTTCCTCCCCGTTCTGGTCCCTCATCAGGTTCAAAAGCTGCTCGAATTCGCGTACGTCGCTGTTATCCTTATCCGCATAGTGGCAGGCCACCGCATAGTCGAGGTTCAGCCACTGGCAGGCGAGCGCCGCTTCATACGGCGTCATTTCCCCGGTCAGGAATTCAGGCAGGAAATCAAAGCAGTTTTCAATGGTTACGTTCATCAGGCCGATATGCGGCCTGTGAAGCTCCCCGATCAGTTTCATATCGCTGAACAGTGCCGTATCGCTTGCGTTATATACCCTTGTGCCGTCCGGCAGGTAAATGATGAAGCCAAGCGCAAACCCGTCCATTGCCGTACCGTCCGACAGCCTGACGGAGGAACGGTGCATGCTTACCACCGGTCTTACCCGGATGCCGCATTCTTCCACCGTGAGTCCCCATACGCTGTTGGTGATTTGCTCTTTTGGCACCCCCTGGTCAATGAGCAGGTTCATGGTTTCGCCGCCGCAAATAATTTTGCTGCCGTCGCGTTTTGCAATCTTGGGCGTGTCCTTCATATGGTCGAACGCTCCGTGGCTCACCAGGATCAAATCGATTTTTGGCAGGTCGCCGCTCTTTACCGGGGCTTTCGGGTTATCGTCGAGGTAAGGATCGATTAAAATAGTTACCCCTGTATCCGTTGTGATTAAAAAACTTGCAAATCCTAGAAATTGAAACCGATTCATTTTTTTCCTTCCTTTCCGTCTCCGCCAGTTTAAATTTATCGTTAAACTAAATTTTCATATCAATATGCCGGCGTAATCAGGGTCCGCTTTTGTACACTTTTCAGCACATTTTTGTGCTTTTCACTATTTCATTCTACCGTCCTGTCAGTCTTGAAAAAATGTGTGGTTGAATTTGCGTCATCTAGTTTATCGTTAAATTAAGTGTAAAACTTTCTATCCGGAATGTCAATCAAAAAGTTCAAAATTTTTATTAAAAAACAACAATCAGGTGGATTCCCTTAAGATCAGCTCTGGTTTGAGCATAATATGCGAGCAATTGCCCTGCTTTTCGCCGATCATTTCAATCAGCATCCGCGCCCCTTGTTCCCCTATCCGGTATTTGGGCTGGCGTACCGTGGTCAGCGGTATCCGCAGGTATTTTGCAAATTCAATATCATCGTATGAAGCGAGACGGATATCCTCCGGGATTTTAAGTCCATTTTCTAGGATGCTCTCCATCGTGCCTACGGCAATCATGTCGCAGCCGCAGAATACGGTTTCCACTTTTTCCTTTGAATGCAGCAGCTGCGCCATCTGGGCGTAGCCGCCGTCAAACGTCGGGGCAACATTATAAATAATTTCCGGATCGGGCGCAATCCCGTTTTCCCGCAGGGCCCGGCAGTAACCTTCTTCGCGCTCTCCCGCCGTTACGATATCCTTGGACAGGTTTATGAAGTGGATTCTTTTGCTGCCCGTTTTGATGAGGTAACTGATCATCTGGGTTGTCCCATAAACATTATCGTTTACCACATAGTTCCCGGTTTCGTATTCACACCGGCGTACCAAAAATACATACGGCACGCCAAACGAATCCAGAAATCCCTTGTATTTTTTCGCCGTCAGCGTGGACGCCGCAAGCATAAAGCCGTCGATCCGCTTGTCGATCAGCGTACGGATGGCCTCTTTTTCCTTCTCCTTATTGGAGTGTGCATGGCACAGAATAATATTGTATCCGTTTTCAGAGGCGACTTCCTCGATCCCCTCGATTACCGGGGCGAACAGGGAAAGCGTGGAATCCGCAATTACCAGCCCAAGCGTCTTGGTTTCGTTGGTGCGCAGGCTTTTCGCGATGGAATTCGGCCTGTAATTCCATTCTTCCGCCAGCTGCTTTACTTTTTGAATCGTCTCTTTGCTGATGCTTGGGTCGCCGCGCAACGCTTTGGAAACTGCCATTGCGGAAATATTCAATTGTTCCCCAATTTTCTTAAGTGTGACCGGCTTCTTTGCTGCCAACGTATCTCTCCTGACCGGGCTTTTAATGAACCTGCCCTATTAGTTGAATCATATCATCGAATCCCATTCAAGTCAATAAATGACGATAACAGGGCTCTTTTTACGGCATTCCATAATCTGTTCCTTTTGCCCGTTCCACAGGGTAAGAAAGCCGCCCGGCGCAGGACGGTTTCCCCCTGTCCCGCTTATCCAAAATACATGCCGCCGTTGACGTCCACCACGGCACCCGTCATAAACGCCGCTTCATCCGAGCACAGGAACGCCACAACGGAGGCGATTTCCGCCGTCTTCCCAAACCGGCCGAGCGGGATTTTTTCCGTCAGGCTCCTGATTTCACTTTCGCCCAGCCCGTCAAGTATCCCCGTGTCCGTTGACCCGGGGGCGACCGCGTTTATGTTGATGCCATATTGCGCCAGCCGCGCCGCAAAGCCGCGTGTCAGGCCTATAATTCCCGCCTTCGTCGCCGAGTAGCCCATCCCGTTCGTGAATCCTCCGTTGCGCCCGGCCAGCGAGGAAAGATTCACAATTTTTCCGCTTTTCTTTTCCTTCATGTAGGGCAGGACCTTTTGCGTGGCAAAAAACACGCTTTTCAGGTTTATATCCACGATATTGTCCCACTCTTGTTCGGTAATTTCCTCAATGGGCGTTGCGTGGAATATCCCCGCATTATTGACCAGGATATCCACCGTGCCAAACGAACGGACCGCCGACTGCACCATTTTTTCAATATCCGCAACCGATTTCACATTGACCTGCACCGCTTTTGCCTGCAGGCCTTCCTTCTTGAAAGCCTGCTCCGTTTCCACGGCCATTTCAAGGTTTATATCCGCCAGAACCACATTCGCGCCGTTCCTGGCGAGAATCTCCGCACAGCCGCGCCCAATCCCCTTGGCAGCGCCGGTAACAATAGCTGTCTTGCCTGTAAAATCCATTTTCCGCCTCCGTTTCCGCCTATTCGTGTTTTGCAGCGTCCCACTCGGCGCACGCAAGATATCCCCCGTCTACCGTCAGCGACGTTGCGGTAATTCCGGAGGAATCCTCGCAGGCGAAAAACAGGCACGCCTTGGCGACGTCATCCGGCCACAGCGGCCGGTTGATCGGCACACGGCGCAGGCGGTTCTTATAATGCGCTTCCGGGTCTTTCTCCGTATCCAGGTGCGTATGGAGCATCGGCGTATCCGTAATGCCCGGGCATACGCAGTTGCAGCGGATTCCGAAGCGCGCGTAATCAAGCCCGATTGATTTGGAAAGGTTCAGCACCGCGCCCTTGGACGTGGTGTAAACCGGCGTGCAATCCTGGCCGACAAAGCTTGAAATCGATCCAACGTTGACCACATAGCTCATATCGTGTTCCTTTAAATAGGGAAACGCATATTTGAAAGAAAAAAACATGGATTTTACATTGATTCCCATTACGCGGTCCCATTCCTCGGACGTATAGTCGTGCAGCATTTTAACGTCGACAATTCCGGCATTATTCACGAGGATATCCACCGTTCCATAACGCTTGACCGTTTCTTCTATCGAGGCCTTCACCTCGTTTTCCTTCGATACGTCGCAGCGGAAGAAAAACGCTTCACCCCCGGCATTGCAAATTTCTTTTGCCAGCGCTTCGCCTTCGCGGGGTGTGCGTCCGATCATCGCCACCTTTGCGCCTTCCTCTGCAAACAGCCGCGCGACTCCCGCGCCGATCCCCTTGTTTGCGCCGCTTACCCACGCTACCTTATGTTCCAGTTTTTTCGTCATAGTCCGTTCTCCCCATTGTCATTCTATGTGCAGGCTGCCCCGCAGGATTATTTGAAAATAATGCTGCTGATGAGCTCGATGTTCTTGCTGAAACGGTAATCCTCCATATTCGCCTGCAGCACGTCCTTCTTTTCCACCAGCCTGCTTGCCAGCTCGTAATATTTTTCAATCAGCCCGACGCATGCCTTGAAGGAATCCTCCCTGTTTTCCCGGTTTGCAATGATATCCACCGAGCACCAGCCGTCAAAATCAGTTTGCAGGAGATAATACATAAATTCAAGATTTTCCCAGAAATTAACCGTTCCGAAGATCATGTCCGGGTCCGCATTTTTATAATTATCATTCAAATGCACCTGGAACAGCTTATTATGCCGGTCCATGACGACGCAGGCTTCCGCCGGATTTTCCGCCGCGGCAAAGGAATGCCCCACGTCAAGCGCCAGCCCCACGTTATCCCTGCCGATGTCGTTTACCAGCATCATCGCCTTGCCCGTGCTGTTGACCAGCATTTTCTGGCGCGGGTCCTGCGGTTTCGGTTCGATGGCGAGCTTCATATCGCCCGCATATTCCGCGATTTCGATAAAATTGTCCACCATGCGGTCCCAGGTCGCACGGTAATCCACCGAGAACGGATAGTCCATTCCGTCATGCGCGGGCCAAAGCAATACGCTGTGCACCCCGAGGGCCTTCGCAAAATCAATCCCGTCCTTGCACAGCTTCATATTCTCCTTTTGTATATCCTTTTGCGAGGTGGAGTACGCCCCATGCCGAAACATCCTGTCCCCAAAATTATCGATCAGCACCAGCGAGGGCACCAATCCATATTCCGCCAGGAATTTTTTGTTCTTTTCCGGGTCTTCCGGAAGAAGCGCCGGTTTCCATGTATTCATAAATCCCTTTACCGGGGTGGAAGCGATCGTTTCAAACGCTTTTTTGACGTCTACATCATCATAATACCCGTCCGGCACGTAACGCTCGCTGAACGTTCCGAAACAAAACAAATGGCAATCCAGGTTAAATTTCATATTCTTCAGGCTCCTTTGCTGATTTCAGGCAATGGGTATCTCCCGGGCAAATGCCCGGGAGATACCGCTCCATCTTAGAAATTATAGTCGTTTACATTGTCCTTCGTGAATTTGAGCGGCGGCGCATAGGTTACGTCCGAACCCTCAACCGTCACCTTTTCCCCCGTATTCGGGATTTCCATTTGATCGGTGATTTCTTTTCCGAGAGCCTTCTGCCACGCAAGGTAAACCGTTGCGTTCATGAAGCCCGTCGGGTCGTACAGGTAGCCGCTGTCCAGCGAACCATCTTCCAGGAAGGGCTTTGCGTCGTTCGGGCAAACCGTCCCGACAACCGCAATTTTATCCTGCAGCCCTTTTTCCTGAACCGCCTGCGCCGCGCCGATGGGCGCCGGCGTGCTGATTCCCACGATTCCCTTCAGGTCCGGATACGCCTGGATCAGCTCCTGCGCCTTCGTGTAAGCCTGCTGCTGTTTCTCATCGCAGGGAACCGGGTCCGTCACCAGCTTGAGGTTCGGATATTTTTCTTCCGCATACGTCGTTCCCGCCGCAATCCATGTGTTCAGGTTCTCTGCGGAAAGGCCGCCCGTAATAATCGCATATTCTCCTTCTTCTCCCATAGCTTCCGCAAGGCCGTCCCAAATCGCCTTGCCGAATTCCTCATCGTTCAGCTGCCTGCAAGACAGGTCCGCGATGCCTTCTTCCGCATAGGAGTCCCAGTCTACCACGGTTACGCCCTGCTCTTTTGCCTTTTTCAGAACCGGTGTAAACGCCGCCGGGTCGTTCGGCGCCACTACTACGCAGTCAATCCCTTTGTTGAGGTAGTCTTCCAGGATTTTGACCTGTTCTACCGCGTCCGCCGTAGTCGGGCCGGTATAGATCACGTTGATGCCATAATCTTCCATCGCTTTTACAGCGCCTGCCTCGAATGCGTCAAAAATCGGTATGCCGATCATTTTAGGAAGAACAAGTGCGGTAAATTCGCCGTCCTCCGCCGCATCGCCCGCCGGCTCCGGCGAGTCCGCCGTTGATGCTTCCGACGACTCTTCCGCTGCCGGGGCCGATGCCTCGGCGCTTTCGGATGAATTTGCCGCCGGTGTTCCGCAGCCTGTAAATACAAGCGCCACAGCCAGAACCACCATCAATACTGCCAACAATCTTTTCTTCATTTTTACCTCCTCGTTTCTTTGCCCTTTTATTATGGTTTTACCCATTAAGCAAGATTTCTCTTTTTCGAGAAATTTAATTTACCGGATTCCTTGAGCGAGTTTGCGGCAAGGACCGCAATCAGCACCGCTCCAACACAGATATCGGTGAACAGCTTGTTGATCCCCAGCAGGTTGAAGCCGGTTGTAATCATCTGGATGACCAGAATGGCAATCACCGTTCCCGCTACCTTTCCATAGCCTCCGCTGATGCTTGTGCCGCCAAGCACAACCGCAGATACCGTCTGCAGCAGGTAGGACGCGCCGTAATCCACCTTCGTCGAATTATACCGGGAGATCATTATCAGCGCCGCCAGGCCGCACATCAGCCCCGATAAAACGTATACCCTGAACAACACCGCCGTATTATTGATGCCGGAATAACGCGTGACCTTCGGGTTGCTGCCCAGCATATACACTTTTTCGCCCCACGGGGTTTTTTCCAGCAGCAGGAACAGGATCACCGCCATAATGATGAACAGCAGCAGCGGGATGGGAATCCCGAGGATGCTTCCGGAACCGACCTGGAAAAATGTTTCCGGGAAACCGGATATCGCCCCGCCCTCCGTCAGGTTCAGGCTGATTCCTTCAAACAGGGTCATGGTTCCAATCGTAACGAGCATTGGCGGCACATTCAGGCATGCGATAATCGCGCCGTTGAGGGCGCCCATCAGGCACGCGCTGCCCACGCAGACCACGATTCCAAGGGTGATTGCCGTCGTTTCGTCAAGCGCCGGATTGGAGAGCACCATCGCGCCAAGGATTCCTGCCAAAGCGGCTGTGGATACCAACGACATATTGATTCCGCCCGTCAGGATCGCCACCATCATGCCAAGGGCAAGCAACCCGAACTCAGGAAACTGGAATGCAAATGTCTGCAGGATATTTCCGCTGAACAACGCGCCGCCGGACGCTACCCCGAACAGGATAATGATCGCGGCCAAAACCCCCAGTAATACGTAAACCTCACTCGACTTTGCCTTTATCTTTTTCATTTCCTGCTCCTCCTCAATCCTTGATGTCGACTTTGACCATCCTGCGTTCCTTCATGGTCTGTTGCACGACATCAATCGAAACAGCGATCAAAATAATCAGTCCGACTGCAATTTTCTGATAGAACGTCGGGATATGCATCAATACCATACCGTTGTTGATTACGCCCATAAAAATCACGCCGATCGTCGTCCCAAGCACCGTGCCGTAGCCCCCGAGCACGTTCGCCCCACCGACAACAACCGCGGCGATGACCTGCATTTCAAACCCTTTGAACGCAAGCGGGTCCACAATCCTTACGATGCCCGTATGCACAACAGCCGCGAGGCCGGCCATAATTCCGGTATAAACATATGCGAATGTCAGCACCCGTTTGGGGCGGTAGCCCACCCGCTCCGCCGATTCCACATTTCCGCCGACCGCATAAATTCCGCGGCCGACGAGCGTATGGCGCAGCACAAACCACGTGAGGACAATCGCGCCGATCCAGAAGAGCCAGATCACCGGGAAGCCATAAAAGCCTCCTTCCGCCATTTCAACCTTGAATAAATACTGCTGGCCCAGCCCGGAGATATAGTCCGGCAGTTCCCGGATATATTTCCCGTTTGTCACCAGCAGCACCAGGCCGTTGATGATGCTCATCGTGCCCAGCGTCGCAACGATCGCAGGCAGTTTCAGGTGGGCTACCAAAATTCCATTTGCCAGCCCGAACGCGGCGCCTGTCGCGCATGCAACCAGAATCAGTATGAACAGGTTCCCGCCCACCTTCGTCGAAAATTCGCCGATCACAACGGTTACAATGGTAATTACCCATCCGATTGACACATCGATCCCGCCCGTAATAATAACGAGCAGCATGCCGAGCGCGGCGATCCCCATGACAATATTGGTGGTCAATATGTTCATGATGTTGGCCGGGCTGAGGAATGCGTTGTTCCCGATTGTAATGATTATCATCACAATAATGAATATTGTGATAATTCCCGCTTCTTTTTTCTTAAATAAGTTACGCACTCTTTCCATGCTTCTTCCCCCACTATAGAACCGCTTTATTGAGTATTTCTTCCTGTGTCGCCCCTTCGCCCATTTCCGCGACAATTCTTCCGTTTTTCATAATCAGAATCCTGTCGCAAATGGAAATGACCTCCGGGAGCTCGGAGCTGACTACAATAATGCTCATTCCTCCGTCCGACAATTCCCGAAGCAGACGGTGGATTTCCTCTTTCGCACCGATGTCAATCCCCGCTGTCGGTTCATCTACAATCAAAACCTCGGGATCGGTCGCCAGCCATTTTGCAATGACCACGCGCTGCTGGTTTCCCCCGGAGAGTTTTCCCACCGGCATATCGGGAAGAACCGGTTTAATGGATAATTTCTCCATCCAGTTCGCGGCCGATTTGCTCCGCGCCGTATCGCTCAGGAATACCCCCTTTTTCAGTTTTTCCAAAATCGCTACGTTCAAATTCCGCTTGATGCTCTGCGTCTGGACCAGGCCTTCCGTCAGGCGGTTTTCAGGCACATAACCGAATTTATGCTTGATTGCATCGACAGGCGAATGGATTGTTATTTTTTTTCCGTGCAAGTAAATCGCGCCGGAATCGGGTTTGTTGAGGCCAAAAATTGCCTGCACCATTTCTGTCCGCCCCGCGCCGACGAGACCGGTCACGCCAAGAATTTCCCCTTTATTCAGTTCAAAGCTGATATCTTTGAAATTTGCCTTTTTGCAGAGGTTTTCCACCCGTAGGACGGGTTCATTCATTTTTCGTTTCCCATAGGTTTCATAGGTCACTTTGCGGCCTACCATCAACTCGATCAGTTCATCGATCGTAATATTATCCTTTGACGCCGTTTTGATATACTGCCCGTCCCGCAGTACGGTGATCTGGTCGCCAATCTCGAAAATTTCTTCCATTTTATGGCTGACAAAAATAATCGTAACGCCGTCCGCTTTCAGTTCGCGTACAATCTCAAACAGCTGTTCCACTTCTCCCTGTGACAAGCAGGAGGTCGGCTCGTCCATGATCAGCACCTTTACGTCGTAGACCAGTGCGCGTGCAATGGCCACAAGCTGCTTTTTTGCAACGGAAATATTGGCTACCAGTTCGTCCGGGTCCGCCTCAAGGCGAACCTTTTTCATGGCCTGCTCCGCCTTTTTGCGCATTCCCTTCCAATCCACAACCTTTTTCTGCCGGGTCACCTGTAATCCAAGCGCAATATTTTCCACCACGCTCAGGTTGTCAAACAGGGAAAAATCCTGATAAATTGCGACGATTCCAAGGTTCAGTGCATCCACCGGGGAACCGATTTCCGCCTTTTTGTTGTCAATCCATATTTCACTTCCCGGGTCCGCGCTGTTTACACCGGTCAAAATTTTGATTAAGGTCGATTTCCCGGCGCCGTTTTCGCCAATCAGGACATGGACTTCCTGCTTTTCTACCGCGAAGCTGATATCACCCAGCGCTTTTACCCCTGGGAACGATTTTGATACGTTCCTGAATTCTAAAACACTCATTTTTCCCTCCTCTTATTACTTAAAACAGCTTTAGTTTATCGTTATACTTAATTTGCTATTAAATACGCCTCGATTCATTCAAAATTATTCTCTTATTTCCTGTCTGGGGATTCCTGCTTTAGTACAGCTTGATTGGACTATTGGCACAGCTGCCGATTTTCCGAAGTAGTGAGGATAATATATGATACCGGTTTTCCGGCCTCCTTTTCTTGTTTTCCGCATTAAAAAGGGTATTTTCCGGCCTTGCACGCCTACTTTGCCTTCCGCGCACAGGCTTTGGCCTCACAGATATTTTTTATCATAGAATTACAGGTTTGTTGTTTTTATTTAACTACGTTCTGTTTGAGTTGTATCTTGTATTTGTTCTAAGTTTAACGTTAAATTTAATTCTTGTCAATACGTTTTTTCAAAATTTTCATTTTTTTTTGTAATATTGAAAATTTTTTATCGCTGCCCCGTCTGTTCCGATTCTGTTTTGTCCTTGTAATTCAAACATTCCGCGGATTGCATTCTGGTTGCGGCCGGGCAAATTTTCCATCCCATAGGGTGCCAATGATTTCTTTTAACAGGCGTTTGCCGTCCGCTATCGTTTCTTTAAACAAAAAAACAGGAAGGAAACCTTCCCGTTTTTTAATTTCGTTACTTTTTACTTTTCGACGACCGCATCCTGACCAAAAGACCGCAGCTTCGCATACCGCTTTTCGAGCAAGCCTTCAAGGGGCTCGGCCATCAGTTCTTTAATGCTCTGCGCAAGGTATTTTTTAATTTCCCTGGCAAACGCGCCGCCGTCGCCCGCCTGGGCGCCGCCCTCCGGCTCGGGGAGCACATCGTCTATGAGGCCCATATCCTTGATTTCCGCTGCCGTCATACGCATCAGCTCCGCTGCTTCCGCCGCACGCGAGGAATCCTTCCACAGGATGCTGGAGAAGCCCTCCGGCGACAGGATGGAATACAGCGCATTTTCGAGCATCACGCGCTTATCCGCTACGGCAAGGGCAATGGCCCCGCCGCTTCCGCCTTCCCCGATGAAAAGGCTGAGCACAGGAGTTTTAAGCCTTGAAAGCTCCATAAGGTTCCGCGCAATGGATTCCGCTACGCCGCGTTCCTCCGCGCCAATCCCGCAGAACGCGCCCTGCGTATCCACAATGCAGATGACCGGGCGGTGGAATTTCTCCGCCTGGCGCATAAGGCGCAGTGATTTGCGGTATCCCTCCGGATTGGAACAGCCGAAATTACGGTTGACCTTATCGCGAAGGTCCACCCCTTTTTCCTGTCCAATCACCGTAACCGGAATCCCTTCCAGAAAACCGACCCCGCCGATGACCGCCGCATCGTCCGCGAACAGCTTATCGCCGTGCATTTCCAGAAAATCCTTAAAGATATTGCTGATGATATATTGAGAGGTGATCCGCTTGGGATCGCGCGCTATCTGTACAATGTCCCATGCCGAACGTTTTTCACTCATTTCGCGCTCCCTCCTTTATGCAATTTCAAAAGCTTCGTAAGCGTATCCTTCAGCTCGCCGCGCGGAACAATCATGTCTACAAAACCCTTTTCGAGCTGGAATTCCGCCGTCTGGAACGTGGGGGGTAGCGTCTGCTTCACCGTTTGCTCAATCACGCGCCGCCCCGCAAACCCAATGGTTGCGCTTGGTTCCGCAATCGTTACGTCACCCAGCATCGCAAAGCTCGCGGTCACGCCGCCCGTGGTTGGGTCTGTAATAACCGCAATATACGGCAAGCCCGCTTCGTCAAGCTTGGCGAGCGCCGCGCTTGTTTTGCTCATTTGCATGAGCGATATGAGGCCTTCCTGCATACGCGCACCGCCCGAAACGGTAAACGCAACAAACGGCAGTCTCTCATTCACGGCCTGCTCGATGGCAAGGGTAATTTTTTCACCAACCGCCGCGCCCATGGAGCCCATCATGAAAAAGCCATCCATAACCGCGATTACGGCGGGTTCGCCGCCGATCCGGCATTTTCCGGTAATGACCGCTTCCTTTTCGTTGGTATAGCCGCGTATTTTGCGTATTTTGCTGTCGTACCCCGGAAAATCGAGCGGGTTTGTCCCGATCAGGTTTTCATTGCTTTCCTCGAATGTCCCGTCGTCTGCCGTATACATAATCCGCTGCCGTGCGGATAAGCGAAAATGATGGCTGCAGTTCGTGCATACGTTGAGGTTGGCGATAAGATCGTCCGTATAGATGACGCTGCCGCACTCCGGGCATTTTTCCCACATACCCTCGACTTGCTCTTCATCATGCGCGGTCAGCGGTTCCGGATTTTTTTCCGGCTCCTCGGCAGGCATCTGTGTCTGCTGGTTGGTTCGGTATACGCGCAGGGTAATATCCTTGCGCTTCTTAGAAAATAAACCCATTTGTTACTTTTCCTCCATGATGCGCCCGACAAGGCCCGTATCAAGCCTTCCTTCCATCACGTCTTCGTTATTCAGCAGGTCAAGCTGGAAATCCGCATTGGTTTCCACTCCATCCACAACAAGCTCTGTGAGGGCGGCACGCATTTTTGCCATGGCCCGCGCACGCGTAGGCGCGTGGACGATAAGCTTTCCTATCATACTATCATAAGTCGGGGGAATTTTATACCCCGTATACATCGCCGTATCGAAACGCACCCCCGGCCCGCCGGGAAGATGCAGCGCTTCAATGGTGCCGATGGACGGCATGAAGTTTTTCATCGGGTCTTCCGCGTTGATGCGGCACTCGATCGCGTGCCCCATAAGCGGGATATCCTCCTGCGCGTAGGAAAGCTTGCTTCCGTTTGCAATCAGGATTTGTTCGCGGACAATATCGATTCCCGTAATCATCTCGGTGACCGGATGCTCGACCTGTACGCGCGCATTCAGTTCCATGAAATAATAATTTCCGGACGCTTCGTCGTATAAAAATTCGATGGTGCCCGCGTTTTTATAACCGGACGCCTTGGCCGCACGCACGGCCGCTTCGCCGATTTCGGCACGCTTTTCCGGGCCGAACGCCACGCTGGGCGCTTCCTCCATGACCTTCTGGTTCCTTCTTTGCAGGGAACACTCGCGTTCATAGAGATAAACCGCCCCGCCGTAATTATCGCACAGAATCTGCACCTCGATATGGCGCGCGTCCATAATGCATTTTTCCATATACAGCGTACCGTCGCCGAACGCCCCCAGCGCCTCCTTATAAGCCGCATTGAACGCTTCCTCAATGTCTTCTTCGCGGTCTACCTTGCGGATACCACGCCCGCCGCCGCCGTTTGCGGCCTTAATCATCACGGGATAACCGACCTTTTTTGCGATTGTCTTTGCGTCCTTCGCGTTTTTGAGCGCTTCAAGGGAGCCCGGTATAATAGGCACCTCGGCCTCGGTCATAATCCGCCGCGCCATCAGCTTATCGCCCATTTTCTCCATCGCTTCCGCATCCGGACCGATAAACGTGACGTTGCTCTTATTGCACATACGGACGAACTTCGAGTTTTCGGACAGGAAGCCATAACCCGGATGAATCGCGTCCGCACCGGAAATGCTGGCGGCGGACAAAATGTTGTACGCGCTCAGATAGCTGTCCTTTGGCGCCGGCGGCCCGATGCACAATGCTTCATCCGCAAGCTGCGTATGGAGCGCGTTTGCGTCCGCTGTAGAATATACCGCAACGGTTTCTATCCCCATCTCGCGGCACGCACGTATGATACGCACGGCGATCTCGCCGCGATTAGCAATTAAAACCTTGTTTATCATCGAAAATCTCCTCTGCATATGAAGTAATAGAGAATAAGGAACAGGTAATAATCAAGGAGCCGCTTCGCGGCGATCAACTTATTACTAATTACTTATTCCCTGCCTTCTAATCCTGCTTTACAAGCACAAACAATATTTCTCCCTCGCACACGGTTTTCCCATCCACCGTCGCTTTGACCTTGCCTTTGCCGCCCATGGACGACAGGCGCAGGATTTCCGTTTCGAGCATAAGGTCGTCGCCCGGCTTTACCATGCCGCGGTAGCGCACGCCGTCGATCCCGCCGAATACGGCAAGGCGGCCCTTATATTTTTCATCCTGCAAAATCGCAACCGCGCCTGCCTGCGCGAGCGCTTCCGTAATCAGCACCCCCGGAAGGATGGGGTTGCCGGGAAAGTGCCCTTTGAAGCAAAACAGGTCTTCCCGGATGTGCCACACCGCCCTGGTGCGCTTCGCCACTTCGCATTCGAGCACCTCGTCCAAAAACAGGAACGGGTCGCGGTGGGGAATAATTTGTTTGATTTCTTCCTGACTTAAAACCATAGAAACTCCTTTTTTGACAAGAAAAACAACTGTACTATCAGGACTATTACACGTAATTATACAGCAGCTGTCCGTATTCTACGCTGTCGCCCTCTTCGCAGGCAACCCATGTGATCTCGCCGTCTTCGGGCATGGTGATTTCATTCATCAGCTTCATGGCTTCCACCATGCATACGACGTCGCCCTTTTTGAGCTTGTCGCCGATTTTCACTGCCTTGCCCTCGGAAAGGTTATGGAACACCCCTACGAGCGGCGAAGTAATTTCCTTGCCTTTGCTTGCCGCCGGGGCCGGTTCCTCCGCCGCTGCGGGCGCGGCCTCCGCCGGAGCTGCAGCTTCCGCCGGGGCCGGAGCCACGGGTGCGGAGCCGATCTGCGCGGAAATCTGCGGGGGCGCCGTTACGTAAACCGTTCGCTGCTCACCCGTTCCGCGTTCCATTTTTACGGCAAAATCGCCGTCATTCAGTTCAAACTTATTGAGGCCCGTCTTATCTACGGCCTTCAGCAATTCCAGTATCGATTTTAAATCCACTGTTCCTGTCTCCTATCTAAACTTTTATTCCGCTTTTTTGAACACAAGCACCGCATTGTGTCCGCCAAAGCCAAGGGAATCGGAAATTGCAGCCTGAATATCCGCTTTCCTGCCTACATTCGGCGTATAATCGAGGTCACATTCCGGATCGGGCACCTTATAGTTGATTGTCGGCGGGATAAAGCCCTCTTCAATCGCCTTGACGGTATATACCGCTTCAATGCCGCCGATTGCCCCGAGGGCGTGCCCTGTCATGGATTTCGTGGAGGAAACCGCTACTTTATACGCTTCCTCCCCGAACACGCTCTTGATTGACATGGTTTCCGTTTTATCGTTGAGCTCCGTCGACGTTCCGTGCGCATTGATATAGGAAATTTCCGACGGCTTGAGGTGCGCCTCGTCGAGCGCAAACTGCATTGCCTTCGCGAGCGCCGCGCCGGTTGGCTCGGGCGCCGTCATGTGGTACGCGTCGCTCGTTGCGCCATAGCCGCTGATTTCGGCATAAATATGCGCGTCGCGCCTTTTCGCCGCTTCATATTCCTCGAGCACGATGACGCCCGCGCCCTCCGCAATGACAAAGCCGCTGCGCTCCGCATCAAAGGGAATGGAGGCCCGGTCAAGCTCTTCCGTCGTTGTGACCGCATGCAGGCCAAGGAAGCCCGAGATGGCAAGCATCTTGATGGGGGACTCCGAACCGCCCGCAACCATCGCGTCCATATACCCGTCGCGGATCAGCCGGTATGCGTCGCCGATGGAGTGCGTGCCGGAAGCGCACGCCGTCGTAATCGTCGTGTTATAGCCGTGCAGTTTATGCTTGATGGCAAGCTGCCCGGACGCCATATTGCCGATCATCATGGGGATAAGGAGCGGATTGACGCGTTTGAAGCCCTTTTCGTTAAGCTTGGTCACTTCCTTTTCCATCGTGTCAAGGCCGCCGATCCCACTGCCGACCAGCACCCCGAAACGGTAAGGATCGTAAGGAATTTCCTTTCCGATCTCAAAGCCCGCATCCGCCATGGCCTGGTCGCCCGCGATCACGCCAAACTGCGCGTACTCGTCGAGACGGCGCGCTTCTTTCTTCTCCAGATGGTCGAGCACGTCAAGGTTCTTGAGCTCGCCCGCAAAATGAACGGGCAGGCCTTCCGCGCCCGCCTTGGTCAACGGCCCGATGCCGTTTACCCCGTTCTTTGTATTTTCCCATGCCTCCGCTACCGAATTCCCGTTCGGGGAAAGGATTCCGAGGCCCGTTACAACTACCCGTCTTGCCATAAAAGGTTCCCTTTCAAGTCGATTGTTTCCCAGTGGATTATATTGCCCCTTTCGTCTCAAAGAAGCATCCTGCCTGCTTATACCGAGCGTATTCGGGGCGGATGCAGATTGGCGATGCAGCAAGCGAGACGCGGAGGCGCACATAAACGTGCGCCGCACAAGGCGAGTCGCCGCTAAGCGCCGATATGCGCCGCAGCCGAATGCGCGGAATTACATGTACATGCCGCCGTTCACGGATAACACATGCCCCGTGATATACCCCGACTGATCGCTCGCAAGGAACGCCACCGCATCCGCGATATCGTTTACCGTACCGCCGCGCCGCAGCGGGATGCTGCCGAGGATTTCATTGCGGGCCTTTTCCGGCATCGCGTCTGTCATCGGCGTTTCCACAAAGCCGGGGGCAACCGCGTTGACCGTAATGTTGCGCGAGCCGATTTCCTTTGCGAGGGATTTTGTGAAGCCGATCATCCCCGCCTTGGAAGCGGAGTAGTTCGTCTGCCCGCCCTGGCCGCAAAGCCCGACCACCGAAGCCATATTGATAATCCTGCCGTGCTTTTGCTTCATCATATAGGGCACCGCATGACGGCAGCAGTTGAATACGCTTTTGAGGTTGACGTTTATGACCGCGTCAAAATCCTCTTCCTTCATGCGGGCAAGAAGCCCGTCGCGCGTGATTCCCGCGTTATTGACAAGTACGTCGATGGTTCCGAACGTCTCGACCGTTTTTTTCATCATCGCTTCGACTTCGCTGAATTTGCTTACGTCGGCTTTGACCGCAACGGCTTTTACACCTTTTTTTTCGATTTCGGCAACCGTACCCGCGTAATCTTCTTCCTCAAACAGGTAGTTGACTACGATGTCGTAGCCTTCTTCCGCAAGGCGCAGGGCAAGCTCCCTGCCGATGCCGCGCGAAGCGCCCGTAACGAGTGCTGTGCTCATGTCTCTATCCTCCCTTTCCATAACGCACCTTATGGTGCTTCGGGACGGAGGCTGCGCCCCCTTCCCGACGATCCCCTGCTATAGGTTATTTCATTTCGCGTTCCCGCTCATGAAATGGATTAATTCCTGACGACACCCTTTAAAAAAGGATGATTTTTCAGTAATTCTATTTTTTCGTTCCGTAAACGGTTAGGTCATTTCAACGCGTCCACTGTTTTTTCGTAAGATTCAAAATCATTAATATTATAAACCGCGGCTTCTTTGCCGATGCGCGATACAAAGCCCGCAAGGGTTTTGCCCGGCCCGACCTCTACAAAGGTATCCGCGCCCGCCTCAAGCATAAGACGGACAGATTGCTCGAACAGCACCGGATTTGCGGTTTGTTCGGCCATCGTGGTTTTCATACCGGCGGGATCGTAGGGCCTGCCCGTCCGGTTCGCATACAGCGTAAACTGCGGGGCGGCAAAATCCGCGTCTTTGATCTCTTCGTAAATATTCTGTGCCGCCTGCCGCATATGCGGCGAATGGAACGCCCCGTTTACCGGGAGCTTCCTGCATTTGATTTTATTCTCTTTACAATAGGCCATCATGGCTTCGATCCGGTCCGTATCGCCCGCGACGACCGTCTGGCCCGGGCAATTATAGTTTACGGGGAGAAGCACGCCGTCGATCCGCAGCTGCGCCGCAAGCGCTTCCACTTCATCCGCGGTTTTCCCAAGCACAGCCGCCATAGCGCCGCTATGCTCTTCCGCCGCTTCCTGCATCCACTCCGCACGCAGGAGGACCAGCCTCAGCGCGTCTTCAAACGAAAGCACGCCCGCCGCGGCAACCGCCGCGTATTCCCCGAGGGAAAAACCCGCGCCCATATCCGGCTTTACGCCCGCGGCGGCAAGCGCCGCCCATGCGGCAAAATCCACCGTGAATACGGCAGGCTGGGTGTTGATGGTTTGGTTGAGCTCATCCTGATCGCCCGTAAAACACAGCTCCGCAATGCCGGGGCAGACCGCCTCGGCCCGGTCAAAAACATCCCGCGCCGCGCTTACGTTATCGTACAGGCTTTTACCCATTCCGGTCTTTTGCGCTCCCTGCCCCGCAAAGAGCACCGCTAATTTACCCAAAATTCCGTTCCTCCAAAAGATAGCAGACAGACGCAAAATCAAATTTTGCGTCCGCCTCCTCATCCGTTTATCTCATTCTTATTTGTTGTCCTCGATGTATTTTACAAGGTCCGCGACGCTTTTCAGGTTCTCCGCATCCTCAACGGAAACGTCGAATTCTTCTTCGATGTCCATCACGATTTCCACCATGTCGAGGGAATCAATTTTGAGGCTCTCGAACGTGGAATCCATTGTGATTTCGTCTGCGTCGATGTCCATTTTGTCGCTGATAATTTCGGCAATTTTTTCGTAGATCATTTCATTTTCCTCCATAAGAAAACAATTTATTTTTATGTTACGCTTTCGCGCTGTTACCATTCATAGACCGCGCACCCGGAAGAGAGCCCCCCTCCGAAGCCCGCGATGACGAGCTTATCGCCCTTCTTCAGCATTCCCTTTTGATTCATCTGGTCGAGCGCAATCGGAATACTGGCCGCCGATGTGTTGGACGTATCGTCTATATTGGAATAGAACTTATCCATCGGCATACCGAGCCGTTGGGCGATCGTTTTTGTAATGCGGTAATTTGACTGGTGCATCAGGAACCAATCGATTTCCTCCGGCTGTTTGCCGGTTTTTTCGAGCGCCACGCGGATGACACGTTCCGCTTCGCGCGTTGCAAAGACGTATACCTCGCGGCCCTTGAGCCCCGCATAGGAAGGCTGCACCACCCCGTCTTTGAGCGTATTCATGCCGTTAATCGTGATAAGGCCGTCCGTATCCGGCTTGGAGTATACCTCGAAATATTCCATGTTGTCGCCGTATTCAATAACGACTGCGCCCGCGCCGTCCCCAAAAAGGATACAGCTTGCGCGGTCGTCCATGTTCATAAAACGGGACAGCGTTTCGCTTCCGCACACGAGGAACGGTTTCCCGCCCGGACGGAGAAGGCCTTCCGCCGCTTTCAGGGCAAACAGGAAGCCCGTGCACGCGGAATTGACGTCGAAACAGATTGCCTCGGGAATTCCAAGCTCGCGCTGGATTTGGCTGGCAACGGACGGAACGCCCATTTCGTTCGTGACGGACGCGACGATAATGCCGCCGAGGTCGTCCTTTGTGATTCCCGCCTCTTTCATCGCGATGTTTGCCGCAATAACGCACATGTCCTTGTTCCACATGCCGTTTTCAACATAATGCCGACGCTTGATGCCCGTGCGCTTGGTGATCCACTCGTCCGACGTATCTATGATTTTTTCAAAGTCTTCATTGGTCATCACTTTTTCGGGCAGATAGCTGCCCGTACCCATGATGTGTATACTCATAACTCCTCCAGATATTCTATGCTGCCTGACCCTGATGCAATATAGTAAGCAAAATTAAGACAGTATAATGATATTCTAATCTCAAGTAAATGTCAATAAAAAGGAAGGGAGCGCAGAGCGCCCCTTCCTTCGCCCCTTTTATGACTGGCTGGCATTTTTCGTATAATTGAGGAGGCCGCCCGCAAGCAGCATGTCACGCAGGCGCGGGGAAGCGTCGAGCACCACCTCAAAGCTCAGGCCCTTGGTTTCGTCCTCCACATTGAAGCGTTCTTTTCCTTCCACGCTGTCGCGCACATCCGTAAGCTTCAGCACGTCGCCCTTGTCGATCCGGTCGTAATCCGCTTCATTGGCAAATGTCAGCGGAAGAATGCCGTTGTTGATGAGGTTGGCCATATGGATACGCGCAAAACTCTTGGCGATGACCGCCTTGACCCCAAGGTACAGCGGCGCAAGCGCGGCATGTTCGCGCGAGGAACCCTGCCCATAATTCTGGCCTGCGACGAGGATCGATTTCCCGGCCTCTTTTGCACGCGCGGGGAACGTTTCGTCTACCGGCGCGAGGCAGTAATCCGCGAGATACGGAATGTTGGAGCGGTAGGGAAGCAGCTTCGCGTTGGAAGGCATAATATGGTCTGTGGTGATGTTGTCTTCCATCTTGAGCAGCACCTCCGCCTCAATTTCATCCGCGAGGGGCTCGTGCTTCGGGAACGGCTTGATGTTGGGCCCGCGAATGACCTCTACCTCCGCGGCGCACTCTGCGGGCGGGATAATCATATTGTCGTTCACTTCAAATTTCGCGGGCATTTCCACATCCAGGATGGACAGGTCCGCAAGCTTGCGCGCGTCGGAAAGATAACCGTTAATTGCCGTAACCGCCGCAGTTTCGGGGCTGACGAGGTATACGCTTGCGCTCTTCGTCCCGCTGCGCCCAAAGAAATTACGGTTGAAGGTGCGCACGGACACCGCGTCCGTCGCCGGGGACTGGCCCATGCCGATGCACGGCCCGCACGCGCATTCAAGGATACGCGCGCCCGCGTCGATCATGTCGGCAAGCGCTCCGTTTTTCGCAAGCATATTCATGACCTGCTTGGAGCCGGGTGAAATTGTGAGGCTGGTATGCGGGTTCACCGTTTTGCCTTTCAGGATAGCCGCCACGCGCATCAGGTCGCGGTAGGAAGCGTTGGTGCAGCTTCCGATGCACACCTGGTCCACTTTGATTTTCCCGATTTCATCGATGGTCTTTACGTTGTCGGGGCTGTGCGGCATGGCCGCCATCGGCGTAAGCGCCGACAGGTCGATTACGATATGTTCGTCGTATTCCGCGTCCGCATCCGCCGCAAGGGGGATGAAATCCGCTTCACGGCCCTGTGCCGCGAGGAATTCCTCCGTCACCTCGTCGCTCGGGAAAATGGAGGTGGTCGCGCCGAGCTCCGCGCCCATATTGGTGATGGTTGCGCGCTCCGGAACGGAAAGGGTTTTGACCCCTTCGCCGGTATATTCGATGATTTTGCCTACGCCGCCCTTTACGCTCATGACGCGCAGCACTTCAAGGATCACGTCCTTTGCCGATACGCCGGGCTGAAGTTCGCCCTTGAGTTCCACATTAACGAATTTCGGGCAATTCAGGTAGTAGGCGCCGCCGCCCATGGCGACCGCAACGTCGAGGCCGCCCGCGCCGATGGCGATCATCCCGATGCCGCCGCCCGTCGGCGTGTGGCTGTCTGAGCCAAGCAGCGTCGCCCCCGGCACGCCGAAGCGTTCCAGGTTGACCTGGTGGCAAATGCCGTTTCCGGGACGGGACGCGTAAATGCCGTGCTTCTTCGCCACGCTCATGATATAATTGTGGTCGTCCGCGTTCTCAAAGCCGCTTTGCAGGGTGTTGTGGTCGATATACGCGACCGAGCGTTTCGTCTTCACCCGGTCGATGCCCATTGCTTCAAACTGCAGGTAGGCCATCGTGCCCGTGGAATCCTGCGTAAGCGTGTAGTCGATGCGGATGGAAATTTCGTTTCCGGGAACCATTTCCCCCGAAACGAGATGGTTTTTCAAAATCTTATATGCCAGTGGTTTTCCCATTCTCCTGATCCTCCATACTGAATACTTAATGATATGGTGTTTATTTTATACGTTTGGCGCAGTTTTTTCAAGTGCCGCGCCTTTCTTTTTGCCGCCCGATCCGATATAATGGAAGGGCGCCGTTTGCACCGGCAGGCACCCGGGCCGTTTGGAAGGCAAGGGACAGGGGCTTCGCCGGGACGGCACGAAAGACGGGAAAGGACGGGACAATATGCTGACATTATGGGGAAAGCTCTATAAAAACGGTAAAACAATCAAGGCGGATACATTTTCAAGCGATAAGCACGATATGTCCGCGGCTATCCTTGAATGCATCGAGCATTTCGCCAAGGAATTTGATATCGAGGTGCCGATGTGGCACACCAACCACACCAAACAATTGGGCCTGTTCCGCAAGGCAACCTTCAGGCCGGATGATTTTGTGGACCAGTTCCCGTACGATAAGTTTGAAATACAAATCCTCGATTCCGACGGTAAATAGCATGCCGCCCTGCGGCCCCGGCCGAAGGATTACCGATACAAAAAAGACGCACCGCGCCGGGTGCGTCTTTTTCTATCGTTTAGAACTTATTCCTGTCGCTGTAGCCCTTGCCGCCCTTTTTCGGCGCCGGGGGCTTTTGCTGTCTCTGCCGCGGAGCCTGCCGACGCGGCTCGATTTCTTCACGCGGCATCTGGCTGCGCGGGCGCTGCTGGCTCACCTGCGGCGGACGCTGCTGGCGCCCTGCGCCCTGCCCGGCCGGACGGTTCCCGCCGCCCTGCCGCGGATGCTGCTGCGGCTCCGTGCCGCCGTCCCTGCGTTTGCCAAACGCGGTATAGCCCGCTTTCTTGTTTTTATGGATAAATACGCCGAGCGCGATTGCAACCGCCGCAATGGCGATGATTACGACCAGGAGCAGGATCAGCATGGTGCTCATGCCGCCAAAGGACTGTTTCACCGTGACCGTGGCGGGCTGCTGCGTCTGTGATTCAAGGCGGGTGCCGTCGGGCAGCTCGCCGGAGATCGTAAATACGAAGCTGGTCGTCTGGTCGACCTGGACCGGCTGCGTGATATCCTGTTCCGCCCCCGTCATCGAGGGAATCGACGCGATCTCGCCGAGCGTCGCTTCCGTTATGACAACGTTCTTAAGTTCCTGCCCGGTGTTGTTCTTTACCTTAAACGTGAAATCCACGGGGCCGGCTTTGCTGACCTCGGGAATGAACGCAACGTCCATCGTGAGGGCATTGCTGAGGTCTGCGGAGTCCACCGTGATGCTAACCGGGTCGGAGGCCGCCCTGACGCTGTTTCCGTCCGCGTCTTCCGCGGTTGCGGTGAACACAAAGCTTGCCGTTTCCTGTACGGTAACCTCCGCCGTTCCTTTCGCCGCGCTGCCCGCGTTGAGCTGCGTGCCCGTGAAGGTGACCTTATTGCCGTTTGCATCGGTTACTTTCAGGTTCTTAAGGTCCTGCGACCCGTGGTTGCGCACCGTAACCTCGAAGGAAACCTTGTCGCCCGCCTTCACCTGCGTATTGTTTGCCGTCGCGACGACCTCGAGCGAATCCGCCGCGGGAGTCGCGCTTGCCTGCGCTTCCCCGCCAACCGTGACGGAGACCGTCCCCGCCTTAGCGGTTTCCTCATCGCCGTTTGCCGTATAACTGAATACGGGTTTCACGTCGACGCTTTCACTGAGCGCGGTTTCCCACGTCATGATTTTGGTTTCGCCCGGCGCGAGGGAGAATGTTTTCCCGAGCTGGTCCCCGCCGGAGAGGGGCGGCGCTTTGAGCGACGCATCCTCGAGCGTCACATTGCCTTCGTTTTTTAACTTGAAGGTAAACTTTACTGTTTCACCTTTTTCGATTGCATCCTTGGTAACGCTCGCCGTCGCGGTCGCCGCAACGGTCGATTCTTTTTTCGAGATTGTGAGCGTTTTTGTGTTCACCGTCTGGCTGTCTCCATTCGCGTCCGTAAAGGTCGCCGAAAAGGCCAGCTCCGTATCCAGCATATCCTCGGACACATTCCACTCGCTGTCGGAACGCGTCTTTGAATCCCCGGCCGGAATGCTCCCGATATTTTCGGAATCGTCCCCCGGGAAAACGACCGTAACATCGTTGATTTCGGAATCCGTGTCGTTTTGCACCGTCACCTTGACGGATACTGTCCCCGCCCCTGTGAGGGAGCTGGGGCTGACGCTGGCCGTAATCTTTACGCTGCCTTCCGCAAGCGCCGTGGCGCTCATGGAAATGCACAGGGTAACCGCTACGATGGCGGCGAGTAGAATCGATACTATTTTCTTCAAACCAAATTACCTCCAAAATGAACGGGGATTTAGATTTTTTCCGTCCACCCGAACTTGTCTTCGATTTCCCCATACTGGATGCCGGTCAGGATGTCGTAAAACTCGAGGGCGAGTTTTCCCATCTTTCCACCGGAAACCGTGACTGTTTCTTCCCCGTATACAAATTCCCCGACGGGGCTTACCACCGCCGCCGTTCCCGTGCCGAACGCTTCGCTCATCGCGCCGGATTTCGCCGTTTCGATCACTTCGTCGATCGAAATCCTGCGTTCTTCCACGGTGATGCCCATATCGCGCGCGATGGCAATTACGCTCGAGCGCGTGATCCCGGGCAGGATACTTCCGTCGAGATCGGGTGTTACCAGTTTGCCGTCGATCACAAACATCATGTTCATGGAACCGACTTCTTCCACATATTTACGTTCCTCCGCGTCCAGCCACAGCACCTGGTCGCAGCCTTTTTCGTGCGCTTCCACCCCCGCAATGAGGCTGGCCGCATAATTGCCCGCCGTTTTGGCAAAGCCCATGCCGCCCCTGGCAGCGCGTACATACTCCTTTTCAATTAAAATCCTGACCGGCGCGAGGCCGTGCGCGTAATAAGCGCCAACCGGGCCTGTCATGATATAAAACACATATTCCTTTGCGGCTGAAACGCCGATAAACGGGTCCATGCCCATATAATTCGGGCGGATATACAGGGAGGTTCCCTTTTCATGCGGAACCCAGTCCTGCTCGATTTTTACAAGCTCGCGCAGCGCCTGATGTGCAAAATCTTCGTCGATCTGCGGCATTGCAAGACGCCTGGCCGAATTATTCAGCCGACGGAAATTATCCTTCGCACGGAAAAGCGCGATATCGCCGTTTACCTGGCGGTATGCTTTCAGGCCCTCGAATACCTCCTGCCCGTAATGGAAAACGGTCGCGGCGGGCGACACCTTGAAATCCTCGTATTTTTTGATTTCCGCATCATGCCAGCCCTGCCCCTCGGTGTACTTCATAAGAAACATATAATCCGAAAAAATCGTCCCAAAACCAAGCTTGCTTTCGTCCTCAGGTTTTTTCTTCAGCTCGCTTGTCTCTAAAAATTTGATTTCCATACCCAAATTCCCCAATCGTATTAAGATATTTATTCCGTCGGCTGCTGCTGTGTAACCGGTTCCGTTAAACAGCATTCGCCGTCTTTTTCGTATACGTCCGCGCCGAGAAACGCTTCCGTGATTTTTTTTGCCACAGCGGGATAATCCGACTGCCGGAACACCGCGCACGCCTCGACTTTTTCGCCGAAATCCGCTTCCACCTTCGCGCCGTATTCCGCAGCGACGCTTTGCAGCTTTCCGTAATCCGCATAATCGATCCGGAACCGCAATGATACCGCCGGGATATGCATTTCCCGCTTTGCCGTGCGAAGCGCCGCCGATACCGCCCCGCCGTAGGCGCGCACAAGGCCGCCCGCCCCGAGCAGCGTCCCGCCGAAATACCGCGTGACTACCGCAAGGATGTTGGTGAGGCCGCTTTTCCGCAGCACCTCCAGCATGGGTACGCCCGCCGTGCCCTGCGGCTCCCCGTCGTCCGAGCTTTTCTCGAAATTCCGGGCCGGGCCGAGGATCATGGCAAAGCAATTATGCCGCGCGTTATAATGCTCTTTCCTGACCGCTCCGAGGACTTCGGCCGCCTGCCGCTCCGTCTCTACGGGAACAAGCCTGCACAAAAACCTCGATTTTTTGATTACAAGCTCGCTTGCGGCTTCCCCGGAGAGGCAAACATACGGTTTTTCCATAATTTACCCACGAATCAGGACCCTGTGGAACACCTTTTTGCCTTTTTTAATCATCGCTTCGCCGTCCGCAAAGTCCGCCTCCGTCAGTTCCCTGAATTCATCCGTGACCTTTTCCCCGTTGAGGAGCACGCCGCCCTGCGTAATCAGGCGCCGTCCTTCGCCGCGCGATTTCGTGAGCCCGCAAACGGCCATTACGTCGATGAGCTGCGGTTTTTCTTTCCACTGCGCTTCCGTCAGCTCCGTCGTGGGGATGCTGCCCCCTTCGCCGCCGCCTGAAAACAGCGCTTCCGCCGCCTTCTGCGCTTCATGCGCGGCCTTGTCGCCGTGCACCTGTTTTGTTATCTCAAACGCAAGTATCTTTTTTGCATCGTTGATCTCATTGTCTTTGAGGGCCGAAAGGCGCTCTACCTCGTCCATCGGCAGGAAGGTGAGCAGGGACAGGCACGTCCGCACGTCCGCATCCGCAACGTTCCTCCAATACTGGTAAAAATCGTAGGGGGAAGTCTTTTCCGGATCGAGCCATACGGCGCCCGACTCCGTCTTTCCCATCTTTTTGCCGTCGCTCTTCAGGAGCAGGGTGATCGTGAGGCCGTACGCCTCCTTCCGCTCTTTCCGGCGGATGAGGTCCGCCCCCGCGAGGATATTCGACCATTGGTCGTCCCCGCCCATCTCGAGCGTGCAGCCGTATTTCCGGTTTAAGACCAGAAAGTCGTACGCCTGCATCAGCATATAGTTGAACTCAAAGAATGTGAGGCCTTTTTCAAGGCGCTGTTTATAGCATTCCGCCGTCAGCATCCTGTTTACGGAGAAGCAGGTGCCGATTTCCCGCAGGAATTCCACATAATTGAGGTCTAAAAGCCAGTCTGCATTATCCACCATGATGGCTTTTCCCTCGGAAACGTCGAGGAAGCTGCCGATTTGCTTTTTAAATATCTCCGCATTGTGCGCGATCACCTCGCGGGTCATCATCTTACGCATATCGGATTTTCCGCTCGGGTCGCCGATCATCGTTGTTCCACCGCCCACGAGAATGATCGGCGTATGGCCTGCGCGCTGCATATGCGCCATAGCCATCAGCTGTACAAAATGGCCGACGTGGAGGCTGTCCGCCGTCGCGTCAAAGCCGACATAAAACTTCACTTTATCCCGGCCGAGCATTTCCTTCAGGCCTTCGTGGGTCGTCTGCTTGACAAAGCCTCTTTCCTGTAATGTATCAAAAACGTTTTCTGCCATCGATTCAAAAACTCCTCTGCTTGATCCGTTCGGTTATTTCGTCAAAAATTCGTATTGGCGGATGACCCTGCTCATGCGGTCCACACCCGTTTCGATCTGGTCCAGGGACGGCATGGAGAAATTCATACGCAGCGTATTGTTATGGCCGCCCTCCGCAAAAAAGGGACTTCCCGCCACAAAGGCCACTTTTTCCATCACGCAGGCGTCGAACAGCTTGCGCGCGTCCATCCATTCCGGAAGCGTCACCCACACGAACAGGCCGCCCTCCGGTTTGGTATGGCTGACCCCGTCGGGGAAATAGATATCGATTGCCTGCAGCATCGCGTCCCGGTGCTCCTGGTAGGTTTCGCACAGCATCCTGACGTGTTCTTCGTAGAGCCCGCGCTCAATGAATTTCATCACGAGCGTCTGCGAAAGGTTGGAGGTGTGCACGTCCGCTCCCTGCTTTAAAAGGTTGAATTTCGCGATGATCTCGCGGTTGGCGATTGCGTAACCGACGCGCAGGCCGGGGGAAATCGTCTTGGAGAAGCTGGAAAGCCTGCACACGAGCCCGCAGTCGTCGAGCGCCTTGATGCTCGGGAGGGGTTCGCCCTCATAGCGGAGCTCCGCATAGGGATCGTCTTCCAGGATCAGCACGCCGTGCTGTTTGCAGATGTCGTACACCCTCTGCCGTTTTTCCGTGCTCATGGTGATGCCCGACGGATTCTGGAACGTCGGGATCGTATAGAAAAACTTCGGATTATATTCCCTGATCTTCGCCTCGAGCATCTCCGTATCCGGGCCGTCTTCCTGAAGGTCCACCGTTTTAATGTCGGCGTCCGCGAGCCGGAAGGTTTGGAGCGCGCCCAAAAACGACGGGGATTCCGCAAGGATTACATCGCCTTTTTCGATCATGGTATGGGAAAAGAAATCGATTCCCTGGGACGAGCCGGAAAGCACGATGAGGTCGTCGTCCTCTTTCATGATATCTTTGTTTTTTTCCTTCAGCACGTCGATAAAATGCGCGACGCCCATCGTCCCCCCGTACTGGAGCACGGACCTGCCGTCGTCCACAATTACCTGTTCGCTGATGTCTGCGAGCGTATCCGCCGGGAAAAGGTCGGGGGAAGGATTTCCGCCCGCAAAAGAGATCATTCCCGGAACCCCGAGGAGCCCAAAAATCTTGCGGATTTCGCTTCCGCCCACACCGTCAAAACGTTCTGCAAATCGGTACATCGTTTCCATCTGCCCTTCTTATGTAAATAATTATACGCATTATATTATACTTTCAATGAATTGCAAATACAAGCAAAAATCCGCGTTCCCTGCAAGCTCAGGGGGCGCGGATTTCATTTTTAACAATTTATTCATTTTTGCTTCAGCGGCCGATCAGGAAATCAAGGATATTCCAGCCGTCCGAGGTCTGCCCTTTATACAGCTCCGTATAGCCGCACTTTGCGCAGCTGATTGTAATGAACTTTTTATTCTGCACATCAAACAGCTTGGAAAAGTTCCCCCCGGTGGCCTGGAACTGGTCGCTTTCATATTGCGTACAACCGCATTTGGGGCAGATATACTGTACTCTTTCCATTATATTCTCCTCTTTAATCAAGATATTTTCCAACAAACGCATGCACGGTATTCCAGTAGCGCTCCGGCTCGAGCTGGCCTGATTCGCCGTGCTGGGCGCCGTGCACCACCATTTTTTCCTTTTCGCATGCCGCGGCTTCGTATACCTCGCCAAGCATGAAAAACGGGACGAAGGTATCGGCGTCGCCGTGGATGAAAAGCGTCGGCGTTTTGGATTTTTTCACCTGCGCGACGGACGAGGCTTCCTTAAAGGAATAGCCTGCGCGGCGCTTCGCCATTCCGTTTGCAATATGCATGATGGGAAACTGCGGAAGGCCGAACACCTTTTTGAGCTGGATGGTGAATTCCTGCCACACGTCCGTATAGCCGCAGTCTTCAACGGCGGCGCGTACGTTTGCGGGAAGCGGTTCGCCCGTGGTCATCATGACCGTCGCCGCGCCCATGGAGACCCCGTGCAGGACGATTTGCGCATCCGGGTCTTTTGCGAGGATCGTTTCCCTGACCCACCGGATGACATCGTGGCGGTCAAGCCAGCCCATGCCGTAATAATCCCCCTCGCTGTCGCCGCTGCCCCGCAAATCGGGCAGGAGCACGTTCCATCCCCGCCCGTGCCAATGCTTTGCCGCAAGGCCGAGGCTAAGGCCGCTTCCTGAAAAGCCGTGGATGCAGACCGCCCACAGGTGCGACGGCTCCCGCGCGGGAAGCTCGCGCGCGGCAAGGAGAAGGCCGTCCCCGGAGCGCTGGCTGTGCATTACGAATTCCTGCCCGCGCAGCCATTCGTTGGCACGCTGCTTTTCCGTCTGTTCGCCCGGCGTGCCGTCCGCACTTTTATTCGCATTTGTTTTGAGCACTTTTTCCTTGGTTTTTTTTGCATTCACCGCGACGTCGAATATTTTATTTGCGGCCACGAGAACCACAACCAGGAATAAAACGACGACGGCGACGATTACAATTGGAATCCACAGCATAGCATTTCCTCCGTTTTCCCCTGCTTAAGGATATCACTCATTTTCCTTTTGTTCAACCAAAAAACGGGCTCTTTTCCCGGATGGGGGCGCGGCGGGAAATAATCTTAAAAATATAATGACTACCTTTCCCCGGATATGCTATAATATTTTATGTATGGCTTAGTATTTCATATGAAAGCAATAAATTTTCAAGGAGGTCAAAAAATCCCATGCAATACTCAAAAGAAGTAGAAGAAATGGTATGCGTGAAAAAGGGACCGCACCACGGCCCGGCTCCGATACCTGAAGAAGGCAAATGGGTAAAATCCAAACAGATCACAGACATCTCCGGCCTCACGCACGGCGTAGGCTGGTGCGCCCCCCAGCAGGGTATGTGCAAGCTGACGCTGAACGTGAAGGACGGCATCATCGAGGAGGCCCTGATCGAGACGAGCGGGTGCTCGGGCATGACGCATTCGGCCGCGATGGCGGGTGAAGCGATCGTCGGCAAGACGCTTCTCGAAGCGCTTAACACGGACCTTGTGTGCGACGCGATCAACACCGCGATGCGCGAGCTGTTCCTGCAGATTGCCTACGGCAGGACGCAGACGGCATTTTCCGAAGGCGGCCTTCCGATCGGCGCGGGCCTCGAGGACCTCGGCAAGGGGCTTCGTTCGCAGGTCGGCACGATTTTCTCCACCAACAAAAAGGGCGTTCGCTACCTCGAGCTTGCGGAAGGCTATATCCTCGAGATGGGCCTTGACAAGAACGATGAAGTGATCGGCTACAAGTTCGTACGCCTCGGCAAGATGATGGAAGACATCAGGAACGGCGTAGAGCCGAAAGAGGCTTATGAGAAAAACATCGGCACGTACGGCAGATACGACGACGCGGTTAAGTACATTGACCCGCGTAAAGAATAAGGAGGGCGATTAACATGGTTACATTTGAAGGTTATGAAAGAAGAATTGCCCAAATTGAAAAATGCATGAAGGAATACGGTTTTGGTTCCCTCGAGGAAGTGAAACAGTATACGGTGGACAAGGGAATCGACGTGGACGGCATCGTGCGCGGCATCCAGCCCATCGCTTTTGAAAACGCAATCTGGGCGTACACGCTGGGCGCGGCCATCGCACTCAAGAAGGGCTGCAGGAAAGCTTCGGAAGCGGCGGAAGCAATCGGCATTGGTTTGCAGGCGTTCTGCATCCCCGGCTCTGTTGCGGAACAGCGCCTTGTCGGCCTTGGGCACGGCAACCTCGCGGCGATGCTGCTCGAGGAAAAAACAAGATGCTTCTGCTTCCTCGCGGGGCACGAATCCTTTGCGGCGGCGGAAGGCGCAATCGGTATCGCCAAGACGGCGAACAAGGTACGCAAGGAGAACCTGCAGGTTATCCTCAACGGCCTTGGCAAGGACGCGGCGCAGATTATTTCTCGCATCAACGGCTTTACCTATGTTGAGACGGATTATGACTATGCCACCGGCAAGCTCAATATCGTTTCCGAAACCAAATATTCGGAAGGCGACCGGGCAAAGGTTCGCTGCTACGGCGCGGATGACGTAAACGAGGGTGTGGCGATCATGCGGCACGAGAGCGTAGACGTTTCCATTACCGGAAACTCCACCAACCCGACGCGCTTCCAGCACCCGGTTGCGGGCACCTACAAAAAATGGGCGATCGAGAACGGCAAGAAATACTTCTCCGTTGCTTCGGGCGGCGGCACGGGCAGGACGCTGCATCCCGACAACATGGCGGCCGGTCCGGCTTCATACGGCATGACCGACACGATGGGCCGTATGCACGGCGACGCGCAGTTTGCGGGCAGTTCCTCCGTTCCGGCTCACGTGGAAATGATGGGCCTGATCGGCATGGGGAATAACCCGATGGTCGGCGCTTCCGTCGCGGTGGCGGTTGCGGTGGAAGAAGCGATGAAATAAGGCTTCTTTAAGCCGTTTTTCGTTAGCGAAAAAGATTTTTTAGTTACGATTTTGGTTAGACACATCATTTGTGCAAAAATACAAGTGATGTGTCTAACTTTTTTATTGGGCACATCATGGTGACGGGAGCCATGCCTCCCACTACTGACACGCCGCAAAACACCCAAAAGTGAACCTTTTTCAGAAATGTTTACAATTTATTTTGTTTTTTCAGTTTGCGTAAACGCTTAATTCTTTTATCCCATCTGTCTTTTTCTTCGGTCAAAATATCTGTCACGCGGTCAACGATCTGCCGTCCGCCGATTTCCTGCAGCTTCTCGCTATATAGTTGGAGCAAAAGCCGTTTGCCTGTTCGTTCAATAACCGGGTCGTCTGTCGATAATAACATAACAGGTAAAAGCGATTCATACCCACGGAAATGATCTATACTGATTTCCAACATGAGATCACTATATACGAGCGGGTCTTCAAACATCATCAGGTTCTGGATTTTTTCCAATCCCTCCACATTCTGCTCCAAACATTCCAATACTTTTTTATTTGACATGACTATTTCTCCTTTTCAAAACGCAATGGGACTAATACGTCCCAATTATACCATTAAAGTCATTATATAATCAAGTAAAAATGTGACCCAGTAGTCTCGTTTTTTGAGGAGTCAATTATGAGAAATATGATTGTCCAAAATGTGAGTTTATCTGTAAATTTGAAACGTCTGCGCAAAGAATCCGGCTTATCTCAAGAGGCGCTTACCGCTAAAATCAATTTGCTTGGAAGTCTTCTCGAGAGAAGCGCTTATTCAAAAATTGAACTTGGAAAACGCAACATCAAAGTGACGGATTTGGTCGCGTTGCAGCAAGTTTATAACGTGGACTTTGCCGAATTCTTTAAGGGGATTAAGCCGCATGAATAATTGTCATCAGATTTTAGATTTTTCCAATCCCTCTACATTCTGCTCCAAACATTCCAATACTTTTTTATTTGACATCGTTACACTCCTTAACTAAAAATATATAGGTTACCCGTTAGCACCTATTGTATCCTTTTTTAGGAATATAATCAAGATAAATATGTGCTAACGAGTCACTTTTTTCAAGGGAGAATTCTATGAAAGGTTTAATATTACAGAATGTAAGTTTGCAAACAAATTTGAGGAGACTACGGGCTGCCGCAGGATTATCCCAAAGAGAATTAACATCGAAGATGAATCTATTGGGAAGTACGATTGATCGAAATACTTATACAAAAATAGAACTTGGAACGCGCAACATAAAGGTGACGGATTTGGTTGCACTCCAGCAAGTTTATAATGTGGACTTTGCCGAATTCTTTAAGGGGATTAAGCCGCACGAGTAAATTTTTAATTGTTACTTTTTTCAATCAGCATAAAAAACCGCCGTCCACAGGCAAAAGGATGCCCGTGACATAATCCGACGCGCGGGAGCACAGGAAGAGCAAAGCACCCTTAAGGTCCTCCATTTCCCCAAAGCGCCCGAGCGGCGTATGGGAAAGGAGCCGCCCGCCTGTTTCGGGATCGTTCATGGACGGTGCCGTCATATCGGTCAGGATATACCCCGGCGCAAGGCCGTTGACATTAATATGGTGTTTTCCCCACTCCTTCGCGAGCGCTTTTGTCATTTGCAGGAGCGCCGCCTTGCTTGCGCTGTATGCCGAGCTGCGGTCTCCCGCGAGTACGGAACGCACCGAACAGATATTGACAATTTTCCCGCCGCCCTGCGCAATCATTTCCCGCCCGGCAAGCTGGCTGACACGGAAAGCGGCGACCACATTGACCCGGAGGATTTCTTCCCACTCTTCCGCCGGGAAATGTTCCGCATCGTCCTTTTTATGCAGCCCTGCCGCATTAATAAGGATATCGATCCCGCCAAGCGCTTCCTTTGCTTCCGCAAACGCACGGCGCGTATCCGCCGCATCCAGCAGGTCGCACTTTACCGGGATGAAGCCTTCCTCTTTTACCGGGGTTCCGTGGTAGAACACCGCGACCCTGGCCCCGGCCTCTTTCAGCATCCGGGCAAGCGCGAGGCCGATGCCCCGGCTCCCACCCGTCACGAGCGCACGTTTTCCCGTTATGTCGAACAGCTCCATTACTTAAGCTCCTTCACAAAATATGCCATGTCTTCAATTAAGGCGCCGTTTTCATAGATTGGCTCCGGGTAATTTTCCGTAAAAAAGCCGGATACCGTATGCGTATACCGGAACCCGAGCTTTTGGTAAAATCCTTTGCAGCCGCAGGAAATATCCGCCGTTCCCACATACATTTCGGGATATTTTCCGTGGTAGAACCTAAACAGGTATTCCACCATTCTTTTTCCATAACCCCTGCCCCGCGCCGCTTCCGCGACGGCAAGGTTTTTGAGCTCGCACGCGCCTCCCGGAACCGGGACGACTACGGCAACCGCCACAGGCGTTCCTTTTTCTTCCCATACAAAAAGCGTCCCGTCTTCAAGATACCGGTCAAGCATCTTTTCCGAGGGGTCCGCTTCGAGCAGCAGTTCCAGATATTCTTTTTTTCCGGGCTCCGCCCGCTTTATTATCTTCATATCATTCAGGCAGGGCAAACAAATCGTTCAGCGCCTTTGTTCCCGCTTTTGTGCGGAAAATATTTTTCCTGACCTTTAAGACCGACTGCTTGTCCGTCTTTTCCTCATACAGGTTCACGAGGAAATCGGCCTCCACCAAAATCCGGTAATCGTCCCCGTCGATATCCTGGTAGGTATGGTGATGCCCCACCAGGAAGCAGATACGCTCTATCCTGTCTTCCGGGAACGCCAGCCGGGCAAGAAGCTCCCGCGCGATGGGCGGCCCTTCGATTTCCTGGAAATTCCCGCCGGAGGACTGGTATTTCACAAGGCTGGGACGAATGCCGATATCATGCACAACCGCCGCCGCTTCAAGGGTTTCCTGCACGGCGGCCGGAAGGTTCTCCTGCTCTCCAATCAGCTTGGCAAAGGAATAGACCTTTAAAAAATGGTTAATCCGCTGCGGGACGCCCCGTTCATATTCCATCATCGCCGCCACCAGCGGCCCCATCCGAAACTCCATACACACCCCGCTAGAAACGGAACCTGCGCGTTTGCGCGTCCTTATACCTGCCGTTGGCGAACATCAGCATCATCAGGAAGGTGAACACCGCATAGCCAGCCGCCGCAAAGCTCGGCCAGACAAAATGCGTGAGGCCAAGCAGGATTCCCATGATTGGTATCTGCCCGAAAAGCGCCACCGCCACCATATACCCGATGTACCCGCTCCAGTTTATTTTCCTGGTCATTACAATGTAGGTGGCCAGGAAAATCATCCCGATACACGCGAACGGTATCGCAAAGTTCACCGACCACAGGCCCCGGCCCGCATTCCAGTCGAACACGCACAGCATCGCGACGATCAGGCACGCCTGCAGCATAAGCTTAAAGCTGCCCCGCGTTTTGGATTTCACCGTATGGAGCACAAGCACCCACAGGTAAGCAAAGATAACCGCGATATCGAGGCACCAATAGCCGCCCGAGCTTCCCCGGGTTACCAGATTAACCAGCGCGCAGATTCCTACCACGCCCGCCGTTACGACGGCCGGCCAGTACGGCGTCCGTTTTTCCGGTATTTCGTTTTGATCCGCCGGGCAGGCCGGATACATTTTTTCCGTTTTGCCCTGCACAGGACGGCCGCACAGCGGACAGCTTTCGCTGCCTTTCACCGTTACGCCGCAATATTCACACTTGCCCATCCGAAGTCCCCCATTCGTTCGCGTACACCGTCACTTCTTCGCCCGTTTCCCGCGTGAGGAAACCGAAGAAGAAACGCATAAGTCCCGTTTCCTTTATCGTCCGGATAAAGGAAACCGTTAATTTTCCGTTCACAGAGCACAAACAGCAGTTAATGGGGCTGCGCTCCGTCGGGTAAATAACCGATTCCGCATGCTCTACATACGGCTGCATATCGGCCGGGAGGTCGATCATGCCCACATTTGATACGGTCATCGTTTTTACGTCTTCACTGAAAAACGCAAATACGAACCGCATCCCCGCGTCCCGCATGAACTGCGGAACCGCCTTTACCACCGGATGTTCCATGACCCCGCAGCTTTGCGCCAGCGCATCCATCAGGCTTTCCGCCCGCGTCTTTTCCCGCAGCTCCGTTTTTATGGCCTGAAGCGCCCCGCCAAAGGTCTTCGCGTATTCAGGCGGCACGGACACGTTGATAATGCTGAAAAAATTCCGTACCGTCTGCGAGGGAAGCGTCCCCCGCAGGTTGACGGGCACCGACAGTACGATCGGTTCGTCGTCCACGTTTTCATCGACGCATTCCCGGTAGATCGAATACACCATCAGCGCGCACAGGTATTCCGTTATCGTCGCTTCCTGCCGCCGGGCCGCTTTTTTCAGCCCTTCCACGCCAATGACGCCGTGCAGCACATTCCGTCCGCCCTCCGGGAGGGGCTCGCCCTTGATTTTAAAGGCAGGAGGCATTTTTTGCACCGGCGCCTTCCTGCCGTCATAATATTTCAGGAAGCTGTCTTCGTATTCCCCGCTTTGCGGCGTTTCCCCAGGAAGCAGCAGCTTGCCTTCGGGATTGATTTCCGCGCCCAAAGCCGTAAGATAGCAGTAAAGCAGCGTTTTCAAAAACGCAAGGCCGCCCGCGCCGTCGGCAAGGGCATGGAACATTTCAACCGAAATGCGTTTTCCGTACCACAGAATCCGAAGCAAAAAACCGCCTTTCTTAAGATCAAGCGGAGCGCACGGCGTTCCCTTTTCTTCCCTGACCAAGAAGGGAGTGCGCGCCGTTTCAAAGCCGTCCTTCCCGAGCGTTACCGCCATATAGGGATAACGTTCCAAGGTCTTTTCCGCCGCCTTCTGCAGCGCTTCCTGGTTTACCGCCTCTTTGAGGAGCACCGACAGGCGGAACACCGAGGTGTTCGTCGGCCGCGCGGTTGGCGGAAACAGCTTTGCCGCGGTATCGACCGGATATGTTTCGCGTATCTTTTGCATAGACCTCCCAAATAGACCGCCCCGCAACAAAGGCGGGGAAATTTCCCCGCCTTTATTATACCAAAGATCAGGCCGCCTGTTTCTTAATTAATTATGAATCTTACTTCTGCGCAAGACGCAGGCCGCCGGAAACCGTATCTACCTTGATCTCAATTTTTCCGTCCCCGCAAACATTGTTGCGCATTGCGAAGTCGTTATCCTGTGAGCCGGAAACCGTATCAAAGCTGAGCGTAAAGCCGCTTTCCTCCGGCAATTCGATTCCGACATTGCCCGAAACGGAATCCGCCGATATTTTTTCAAGATTTTTGACATCCCCGCATTTCACGTCGATCTCCCCGCTGGTGGTATCCATATCAATATCGCGCGCGCCTGCCGCATCGATCCGCATATTTCCCGAGGTGGTGTCCACATTCAGCTCGCTGAACGTTCCTTCCACTTCAATATTTCCGGACATCGTATCCGCACGCAGTTTGGACGCCTGCACATTTTCAATGACAATTTTCCCGGAGACGCTGTCTGTACGCAGTTCTTTATGCGTACCGCCGTCCACCGAAATATCGCCGGAGGTCGTCCCGTACAGCGCGGACGCCGCATTTGTTTCCCCCGCGCTGAGCACGCCGGAAACCGTCTCGATGTCAATGGTCCCGGTAAACGAACGCGGAATCATGACCTTCACATCAATCTGGTAGTTGCTCGTCCAGCCGAACACACGCCCGGCCTTACCGCTCTGCACCACCAATTCCCCATTTTTTATGCCGTAATGCATGACGTCTTCGCTCTTGATTGCACGGCTGCTGCTTTCCTCGACCCGGATTACGGTTTCATCCGTCGGGACGACGGTGATATTCTCATCGACAAAGCGCATGGAAAGCTCCCGGATTTCACCGGCGTCCTTCTCGAACTGCTCGCTTACCTCCGCGTCGTCGGGCAGCTTATCCACAAAATCGTCCACGCGGATATTTTTGATAAAATTGCCCCATGTGTTTCCAAAGGACGAACCGCCCGCAATGCCCCATACAAGAACGCCCACGAGCACTGCCGCGATCACGGACCATAAAATAATCTTACCTGTTTTATTCATAATTTCACCTCTGCCGGAAATTCCGTTAGCGTTTACTTAATATTGACCCTTACGATTGGATTTACTGCCGCGCCAATGAGGAAAATGACCCATGTGACATACCAGGCGCCCGTCGCGAAGCTGATGACAAAATAGAGTATCACAACCGTAAGCCAAAGCGCGGAGGTCCATGCCCTGCGGCGCTCTTCCAGGCGCATTTCCGGCTGCGCATAATCGTCATCCTGCAACAGGACCGCCTTCAAAAGCTGTCCGACCGCCGCGCCGACAAGGAAAATCAGCCAGGAAAACCTCCATGCGCCCGTTGTGAAGCTGATGAGGAAAAACAGCGCCACCACGATCAGCCACATCGCCTTTTTATATTCCCTGTATTTCTCGTACTGTTCCATACCGTCCTCCTATTTCAAAGCAGCCTTTATGATTTGGTGAACCGCGGCGCCGATAATAAAGATGATCCATGTGATGCCCCAAGCGCCCGTTGTGAAGCTGATGATGAAATAGAGCGCCACGATGATCGGCCAGATTGCACCGACATACGCGTTCTGTTTCTCCTTTTTCTGCTTATTTTCCACATGCCATTGTTTGAACTCTTCCACCATGGAATCGTCCTCTTTTTCGTATTGATACCCCGGGCGAAGCGAGCTGCGGTAAACGAGCAGCCCCGTCGCGATCGCGATCAGCACGAACATGAATGTAAGGCCGAGGATTTCCTGCCTCATGCTGCCAAGCACGATGATGAACACCGGGGACAGGATATACAGCATCACCGCCACCGCCGTGAGGCGCGCATACTGCTTCCGTTCCTTTTCGGACGGGCCGGGAACCGTATACGGATCGTTCGCGCTGCTGATAAGCTCGTCAACGTCGCCGACGCTGCCTTTTACGATCTCGTACGCCTCTTCCTCCGACGCGCCCGTTGCCAGGAGGTCGTTATATTTTTCTTTCAAGTTCATGAATATCTCTTCACGCAGCTCCAGCATTTTCCTGGTTTTTGGGGCGTCCGCAAAAAGATGTTCCACGTATTGCCGTAACCTTTCTTCCATTATGATACCCTCCAAATATATTTCATATCAAATGATCGATGAGCTTCTTGGTGCGCTCCCAGTCTTCCTTGTTTTTTTCGTACATCGCGCGCCCGAGCGGCGTGATGCGGTAATAGCGCCTGCGCGCGCCCGTGGTCTCGTCGCCCCAGTAGGATTCGATCATTTCCGCGTTTTCCAGCCTGCGGAAGGCGGAATAGAGCGTCGCCTCCTTGAGCTCGTATTCGCCGTGCGTCGTTTGCTGGATCGACTTGTTGATCTCATATCCATAGCTGTCCTTTTTTAGAAGCTGCGCCAGGATAATCGTTTCCGTATGGCCGCGGATCAGGTCGGAAGTAAGTGACATAAGATATCTCCCTTCTTCAATTTATCTCGTTTAACAATTTACATTATATTATCATATACCTCGTCTGTCAATGTATATTTCAAAACTGATATACTTTTTCCTTGACTTCCCCCCGGGGGAATGTGGTATATTGGTAGGACTTACAAAAAAACAACGGATTGGGAGGGTTGTATGGACGAACAAAAAATGGCGCAGGGACTGCCTGCGGATGATTTCCGTCACTGGAAACGTAAAACAGTCCTGTTCTTATCCGGGCAGACGGTATCGCTGTTCGGCTCCTCGCTCGTGCAGTTTGCGATCATCTGGTACATTACCCTTTCGACACAGTCGGGCGGGATGATGACCATCGCCTCGGTATGCGGCTTTGCGCCGCAGGTGGTGATTTCGCTGTTTTCGGGCGTATGGGCCGACCGCGTGAACCGCAAGCTGCTCATTATCGGCGCGGACGCGCTCGTCGCTTCGGCGACGTTTATTCTGGCGCTCTTTTTCCTCTCCGGCCACAACGACCTGTGGATGGTGTTCCTCGTCTCCGGCATCCGCTCGCTCGGCTCGGGCATCCAGACCCCGGCGGTGAACGCGATGCTACCGCAGATCGTTCCTACGGACAGGCTGACGCGGGTGGGCGGCATCTTCGGGAGCCTGCAATCCGTGATGTTTATCCTCTCACCCGCCGCGGCGGGCGCAATGCTTTCTTTCACGCGGCTGGAATACACGTTTTTTGTGGACGTTTCCACAGCGGCTGTCGCCATTGTGATTATGATCCTTTTAAAGGTCCCGGTCCATGAAAAGGCAAAGCTTAAACAGAAGGGCGGATACCTCGATGACCTTAAGGCCGGGCTCACATATGTGTGGGGAAGCGGCTTTTTCCGCTCGTATTTCCTCTTTTACGCGCTGTTTTTCTTCCTGATCGTCCCGGCGGCGCAGCTGACGCCGCTGATGGTGTCGCGCACCTTCGGGGATGAATACTGGCGGCTGTCGGCCACGGAGATCGCCTTTTCCGTGGGCGGCGTGATCGGCGGGATCGTCATCTCCGCATGGGGCGGTTTTAAGAACCGCATGTACACCATTGCGCTGTGCTGCATTCTCTTCGGCATCCTGACGGCGCTCGTCGGCATCCTGCCCGGGTTCATCACATTCCTTGTGCTGATGGTGCTTACCGGGAGCACGGTTCCGCTTTTTACCACGCCTTCGATGGTGCTGCTGCAGGAGCAGGTGGACACCAACATGCAGGGGCGCGTATTCAGCCTGACGCAGATTATCATGACCTCCATGATGCCTCTGGGCATGGTCTTTTTCGGGCCGCTCGCAGACCAGGTGCGTATCGAGACCCTGATGCTGGTTACCGGGATATGCGGGGCAATCGTGGGCGTGGCCATATTCTTCAACAAGCATTTCAAAAGCGGGCTGATTACCGGTTGAATCCCCTGTTTAATAATATTGCACAGGCCCGCGAAAGGCTGTGATTCGAGGTGATTGATAAAATGGATTTAACCTACCGTCCCGGGCAGCGCGCCCTCAAAACCGTGATTGCGGTTTTTTTCTGCCTGCTGCTTGGCTTCGTCACACAGCGGCCAACCGCGCTTTATGCGGTAATCGCGGCGGTTTTGTGTATCCAGCCGACCTATGACAAATCCAAGCAGATCGGCTTGCACCGCATCCTCGGCACGGTCATGGGCTCTGTTTTCAGCTTCATCGCGCTCGAGCTTGCCGAGGTGATCCCCAATTACCGCGAGTTCTGGTTTGTGATTATTTTTCCCCTGCTGATGCTGGCGCTGATCTTCGTGTGCAATGTGCTGCGCATCAAGGATTCCGTCGCACCGAGCTGCGTCATTTTTTCCGTGATCGTATTCCTGCACGCGGGCTCTACGCTGGACACGCTGCCCTATGTATTCGAGCGTATGCTCGAGACAATTATCGGCGTGCTGATCGCGCTGCCGGTGAACCGCTTCTTTTTTAACCCGAAACAAAAAGAGACCGCCTGCCCACCCGAAAAATAAGGGATTGTTTTCTTTCCCGGCTGCGGGTACAATAGCAGGCATAGAACCGGAGGAATTGCAGGCATGAAAGAAAACAAATACGACGACAAAACCTTTTTTGATAAATACAGCCAGATGGACCGTTCCGTGAAGGGACTTGCGGGCGCGGGGGAATGGCACGCGCTTAAAAAAATGCTGCCTTCCTTTGAAGGAAAACGGGTGCTTGACCTTGGCTGCGGCTTTGGCTGGCACTGCGCATACGCGGCCGGACACGGCGCGGCAGCCGTTGTGGGGATCGATATTTCCGAAAATATGCTGGCGCGGGCGCGCCGGGAAAACGCTTCGGAGAAAATTACCTACCTTTGCATGCCCATCGAGGACGCGGAGTTCCCGCCTGCTTCCTTTGACGTGGTTTTAAGCTCTCTTGCGTTCCACTATGTGGAATCCTTCGGCGACATATGCACAAGGGTCCACCGGATGCTTGCGCCGCACGGCGCGTTCGTTTTTTCGGTGGAGCATCCCGTATTTACGGCGCAGGGAACGGAGGACTGGTATTACGACGAAAATGGGAATATCCTGCACTGGCCGGTGGACAGCTATTTCACCGAGGGAAAACGCGACGCGAATTTCCTGGGCGAGCAGGTCCTCAAATACCACAGGACGCTTACGACTTACGTGAATACGCTTCTTGAAACGGGCTTTTTGCTTACGGGCCTTGTGGAACCGGAGCCGGACAGGGAAATGCTTGGCATTCCCGGCATGAAGGACGAGCTGCGGCGGCCCATGATGCTGCTGGTGTCGGCGCGGAAAAAGTAACGGAAGAGGCCGTCCCTTTGGGGGGACGGCCTCTTTGTTTTAAGCATTCACTGACGCCAAACGCAGCGCCCCTATGGCTTCGGGGCGTTTGTTATACCGGGCAAAGCGCACGGTCAGCGGATATAGTTTGTCATAACGCGCGGTTCATACTGCGGCGCAGGAACGCCCTCTTTCCGGCCCGCTTCGATACACCGGAGCAGCCATGCCATATTTTCCCCGAGCGTACGCATGGTTTGCAGGCCCTCCTCGTCACGCATTACATCCTCCGGCGTGAATCCGTGCACCTGATTCCAATACTGCGACGTTACGATGGGCATGCTGCTGATGCTGAAATATTTATTCAGCCGGTCAAACGCGGCAGTCGCGCCGCCGCGGCGGCAGGAAACAACTGCCGCGCCGGGTTTACCTTTCATTTTCCGCTCCCCCGCGGCATGGAACAGGCGGTCGAGGAACGCCGTTACCTGCCCTGTGGGCCCGGAATAATAGACGGGAGAGCCGACGATGAGCGCGTCGATGGTATCGATGCGCGCGATGACGGCGTTTACCTGGTCGTCAAACACACATTTTCCCGTTTGCGCGCAGGCGGAACAGTCGATACAGCCTGCAACCGACTTTTTCCCCAGATAGAGGATTTCCGTTTCAATTCCATGCACGCGGAGCGTCTTTTCCACTTCATGCAGGGCCGTATAGGTACAGCCGCGTTCATTCGGACTTCCGTTTATGAACAAAACCTTCATCAAAATCACCTCTGGGTTTCATTATACCCTTTCTTTTACCGGATCGATACTCCCAATTTCCGGGCTTCTTCCAGTTCTTCCCTTCCCGCGATATCGCCGAGCCCTGTAACGCCGCCGCAAAGAACTTTTCCGATGCTTTTCCATTGCAGATGATCCATCAGGCGGTCATACCAATAAACGGTTTCCTCAAAGCCGTTTCCCTCCGCCGCCATAAGCAGGATGCTCTCCTTTTCCGGATTACGATAACCCGGGTTGCCCTCCGCCACCGCAAACAGACGGTCGATCGCGCATTTGAGCTGGCCGCTGACCGTCCAAAAATAGAGCGGAGTCGCCAGTACGACAATATCTGCGTCCCTGTAGGCCGGGTAAACCTGATCCATATCGTCTTTCTGCACGCACGGGCTGTCCGCGTTTTTCCCCCCGCCAAAGCAGCCTTTGCATCCGCGGATATCCATCTTATCCAAAAAGAATTCCCTAACCGTATTTCCGGACGCCTCGGCCCCCTTGGTAAATGCTTGCACCAGGGTGGAGGTGTTTCCTTTCCGCCGCGGGCTTCCGTTCAGTATTGCAATTTTTTTATTCATTTCCCATTCTCCTTTTTTATTGTACAAAATCTGTTGACACCGGCGAAACCTTTATTTACAATTTTAGTGCAATAGTGAAATAAATCAAGTACGCACATTCAGGTGTTATACTAACCAAAAGGAGAGTGAATAATGAGCCTTGACTGCATTGCAAACGCGAGCCTCGGAGAAACCGGATTCAGCTATACCCTGTCCCTCATCAGCGGGAAATATAAGATGACGATTTTATATACGCTTATGGAATTTGGCGTAGTGCGATTCAACGAAATGAAAAAATATATCGGCACGATTTCCTACAAAACCCTGAGCCTGTCTTTAAAGGAGCTGGAAGCGGACGGTCTTGTGCACCGCGAGGAATATCCGCAAATACCGCCCAAGGTGGAATACAGCCTTACGGAACGTGGAAAATCCCTTATCCCAATCCTCGATTCCATGTGTGAATGGGGCGACCGGAACCGCCTGCCACGATAAAAAAGAAAGGCACCTGACGTGCCTTTCTTTTTAAAACCAGAAGCCGTACACCGCGCATCGAATCTTACCCCACAAGAGGAAATTACGCCATCGGCTCAGAACAGGCGAACCTGCGGCACACACTGCAATCTGCTTACTGCTGCTTCCGTCAGGACCTGACAGGGTTCACAGCGCAGCATTGCACAGGACCCATCCATCAACACCGATTAACATACTCCATACCTTGCCGGGAAGACCCTCCGCGCGGAATTCAACCCCGCTATAGCGGCTTGCGGGTTACAGGACACCGCTAACTCCCCGTCTAGTACGGCAAACTTTGAACACAATATTTAGTTTACAGGCCGCGATAGATACACTCTTCGCGTCCCGCGCCCACGCCGATCATCACAACCGGAACGCCGGTCTGCTGTTCGATGAACTCGATGTAGGTTTTGGCCGCATCCGGCAAATCTTCATATTTGCGGATGCTGGAAAGATCGGAGCTCCAGCCCTCGAACTCTTTATAAACCGGCTTCGCCTTCGCAAGCGTTTCGAGCGACGCCGGATATGTATTCACTATTTTACCATCAATGTCGTATCCAGTGCAAACATAAACTTTGTCAAGACCGCCGAGCGTATCCATGCGGGACACAGCAAAGCCCGTGATACCGCTTGTTTTTGCCGCAAAATCGACGATTACGAGATCGAGCCAGCCGCAGCGGCGGGGCCGCCCCGTCGTCGTTCCGTATTCATGGCCCTTTTCGCGGATTGCGTCGCCCGTCGCGTCGAAGAGCTCCGTCACGAACGGGCCCTCGCCCACGCGCGTCGTATAGGCCTTAACCACGCCGATCACGTCCGTGATGACCTGGGGCCCCACGCCCGCGCCCGCGCATACGCCGCCCGTATTCGGATGGGAGGACGTAACGTAGGGGTATGTGCCGAAATCGATATCGAGAAGCATGCCCTGCGCGCCTTCAAAAAGCATCGTCTTGCCCGCTTCCTTATATTCCTGCAGCATGGAGACCGTATCGCACACGAACGGCCGGAAATATTTTGCGTGCGCCCTGAACTCTTCAAGGATCGCTTCGTAATCGAGCGGATCGCCGCCATATACCTTGGTGATGATCTCGTTTTTATCCTCTATGCACTTTTTGAGTTTTTCCGGAAAAGATTCCTCGTCCAGCAGGTCGCACATGCGAAGGCCGGTGCGCCCAACCTTATCCTTATAGCAGGGACCAATGCCGTTGCCCGTGGTGCCGATTTTGAAGTCCCCCAGCTTTTTCTCGTTCAGCGCGTCAAGCTCCCGGTGGTAAGGCATAATCATATGCGCCCTATCGCTGATATAGAGATTATCCACCGATACGCCGCGCTCCGCAAGGTAATCAATTTCCTTTTTCAGCGCCGACGGGTCGATGACCACGCCGTTGGCAATTACGCAGGCTTTCCCTTTGGAAAGGATGCCGGAAGGAATCAGGTGGAGCTTATACGTCACTCCGTCCGCAACGACGGTATGACCCGCGTTGTTCCCCCCCTGGTAACGAACCACCACATCTGCCTTGGAGGCCAGATAATCTACAAACCTGCCCTTCCCTTCGTCGCCCCACTGGGCGCCGAACACCACGATACCGGACATTTCGTTCACTCCTAACATGTTTCAATATTTCGGGATTTTCCACGAAAAACATAAAAAAGCCATGGAACATTCGCACATTCCACGGCAATATCCTACCTTATATTAACAAATCGCTTCCTGCCCGTCAACTTTTTTTCAATATTTCCGCGGCGCGGCATGCCGCCCTCCTGCCGCGGATTCCATCTTTACCCGCTGAATCAAGGTTGCAATTCTTTCCTTTTCGTAATATCATAAAGATATTACAACATTTCGTATATCGTTGCCGATATATGGTTTCGGAGGACCCATGAAGAAATTTATTTCCATTGTATGCACCCTGCTGGTATTAACCGCCGCCTTGTGCGCATGTGCGCCGGCGGTTACTTTCCAAACCTCTGGCGCAGGATATGAAGTTGCGGCAATTAAGACGGCCGAACAGGCGCTGGACCGCACGGCGGGAAGCGGGAACACGCTCCTTACGGTCACGCTCGCAACCTCTGACCGGGACCTTGACGACGCGCAAAGCTCGTTCATGCCGGTGGACGGCGAGCCATGCTATGTGACGGACGGCAGCGGGCAATATCCGTGCGCCAGGCTTGCGTTTGAATCGAACGGCACCGACGTGCAGGCCGTGCTCTTGTTTGAGGTTCCTTCCGGCTGGGCGGCCGGCGGCAAGGAATTCAGCCTTGGCGGGAGCGCTTTTTCACCCGTTGCGCTGAAAAAATAAAAGGGAAACGAAAAAATCCGGCCGCGCGCCGGATTTTTTATTGCGGTTTTTTTTAGTCTTCATAATCCATGCACATACGGTTGCACACGAACGGGCGGACAAAATCCCGCCCCACCCGTTTATGCTCGGGATGGACGATATAGGCCGCAAGGGCCTGCGCATCCGCAAACGCGCTTTTCAGCATAACGTCCGCGTTGCAGGAGGGAAGCGGGCAGGTCACGACCTCCATCTCGAGGAGGCCTTCTATTTTTCCCCGGAGCGCCTCCAGCTCCCGCTTCATGTTTTCCTTTACGCGCACGCGTTCCCCGTCCGCAATTTCTTCTTTGATATTCCATAAAATAATATGACGGACCATTGTTTCCTTCCTTTCAAAAATCACATGTGGAACCGCCGCTGCATTTCGGATTTCAGCTGGCGGAAGGCAAAACGCAGGATTCCAAGAACCGTGATTGCGCTTGCAAAGGTGGACAGGACCAGCGGGATGAGCGCGATCCGTATCCCGGACAGGTGCAGGATCAGCGGGATAAAGCCGAGCAGGAGCAGCAGGAAGGCAAAGAGCAGGTTGTCCCTCCAGTAGGATTTATGGTAATAGGAATAGAGATCGATATACGCAATGCCAAGGGCAAGGAGCAGCGGCATCATTACCTCGTAGGACCACCCGAGGCCCCCGCCCACATAGTCGAAGGCGATAAACATGGCGGTGAGCGTGACCACCTGCAGCAGGGTTTTGAGGCCCGCGGACATATCGGACAGGATCGTAATATAAACGAGCACCCAGGTGTACAGCACGGGCGCCGCCACCGCGAGGAACCACGGATGCCCGTCCCACGTGAACAGGTTTACCACAATGCACAGGCAGATAACCACGAATGTTGCAAAGGACATATATTCCATCGTGAGGCTGTGCCTGTCCACAAATTTTTTCTTCGTCACGTGCGGGTACAGCTCATTTTCCAGCGGATGCTCCGTGAGCCGTTTCCCGCACAGCGGACAAAATTTCAGGCATGCATCCACATATACCTTGCAATCGTCACAGTAATTCATCATTGCCCGCTCCATTCATTCCCGCGTATTTCAACGCGCATCCCGAGCTCTTTGGAAAAATGCTCGAAGAAGTAGCGCACGATGCCCGTTTCCTTGATGCCGCGCGCAAGGGTGATTACCATTTTATCCTGATAGGAAACCACGACGCAGTTCATGGGGTTCATATCGCTTACCCCCAGCGCATAGTAGACCTGCCTGATATGGGCCTGCATGGTTTTGGGGAATTGCGCGGTGCGCAGGTTGGACAGCACCATCGTGTAGCCGCCCTCCCCGTAATTTTTATAGCTTGCCGACACCACGAGGTTTTTTACAAACAGCGGCGTCATGCGGATAAACGGATTTTTCTCAAAACCGACGTTTTTGTTAATCATCGCGGAAATATTTTCTTTTGAAAGCCCCGCTTTGAGCTGGGCGGACACATCCGCGAGGATGCGGTCAAAATCGATCTTCCCGTCGATTACCGTGCCGACGTTCGCAAAGGAAATGAAGTTGCGGAGCGTATGGGAGGGGAACATTCCCCGCAGGTCCATAGGCACGGAAATAATAATGGGGCGTTTGTCCTTTTTATATTCGAGCCCCTGCTCCTTCGCCGTACACGCAATGAGCAGCGCCGCCACATAGGCCGACACCGTTACCCCGCGCGCCTTTACCTTGGCCAGGAATTCATTAAGGTCGATGATGCCGTGCGTCAGGAAAATGCCCCCGTCCGTATTGGGCGTGCCCATAATGTGGAAGGCCTTGGGAACGCGCAGCTTGTTCGCCTCCCCTTTGGCGTCGTAATACGCGTTGAAGCTGTTCTCCAGTTCTTCCGCGGGAACCTTTCCCTCCGCGTCCAGCACCATGCCCTCCGCGTCCATATCATAGCCGCACAGCTTAAAATATTCGTACATCAGGGTCTTGAAAAACTCGATGGCGCCCGCGCCGTCCGCAAGGCCGTGGAAGCATTCCATGATGACATTTTTTTTGTAGTACATGATATTGAACAGGAACCCGTTGTTGATGAAATCCTTGAGGCGTTTGCACGGGAACCCGTTTTCCTCTTTTACCACGGGAATCGCCGGGTTGGGCTCGAAATAATACCAGAACATTCCCCGCCGCAGCGTGACCGCGAAGGTGGGAAAGCGCGGCATGATTTTGACAAGCGCTTCCTGTAGTTTTTCCTGTTTTACCGGCGCGTCAAGCTCGAGTTCGAGCCGGAACGTCGTATTGTTATGCGTCTGGGAAATGGACGGATAAATTTTTGCCGCCGTATCGAGGCGGTACCAGTCCCGTTTATCGGGCATACAGTTTCCTCTTTTCAGAAAAGGCGGCATACAATAAATGCCGCCTGTCTTTTCCGTTTATTGGCTGCCGCGCGCCTGTTTGGCAAGGGCAGGCCGAATAATTATTTGGTGCCGAACAGCCGGTCGCCCGCGTCCCCGAGGCCCGGCACGATATACGCGTGGTCGTTGAGGCCTTCGTCCACGGCCGCCACATATACGTCCACATCGGGATGGGCCTTGCGGACCGTCTCGATTCCTTCCGGGGATGCGATGATATTTACCAGCTTGATGTTATTGCAGCCGCGCTTTTTAATCAGCGCGATCGCGTCGGAGGCGCTTCCGCCCGTCGCCAGCATCGGGTCGAGCACGATCAGCTCGCGTTCCTGCGCATCCACAGGCAGCTTGCAATAGTATTCCACAGGCTCGAACGTATCCGGATCGCGGTAAAGGCCGATATGGCCGACCTTGGCGCCGGGGATGAGGTTCAGCACGCCTTCCACCATTCCGAGCCCCGCGCGCAGGACCGGGACGATGCCGACCATCTTGCCTGCAATCACCTTCGTGCGCGCCATTGTGATAGGGGTTTCCACCTCTACCTCCTTCAGCGGCATATCGCGCGTGACCTCGTACACCATCAGCATGGCAATTTCCTTGACGAGCTCCCGGAATTCCTTTGTCCCTGTGTTTTTGTCGCGAATCATCGACACCTTATGCTGCAGGAGCGGATGATCCAATACATGTGCTGACGCCATTTTTCTCTCCTCCGAATTATTTAGAATATTTTTTTTCAACTGCCGTTATTTTGTCAATTCTCCTCTGGTGGCGGGCGTCTCCCGAAAAAGGCGTATTCAGGAATACGTCCACAATGTCAACCGCCAGGCCGGGGCCGATGGTCCTGCCGCCGAGGGCCATGACGTTCGCGTCGTTATGCTCGCGCGTCGCGTGCGCGGAGAACGTATCCGACAGGAGCGCGCAGCGGATGCCCGGAACCTTGTTTGCCGTGATGGAGATGCCGATTCCCGTTCCGCAGGCGACGATCCCGAGGTCCGCCTCTCCCGCGCTTACGCATTCCGCGACGGGAAGGCCGTAATCCGGATAATCCACCGAATGGTCGCCATCCACCCCGAAATCTATGATTTCATGTCCGTTTTTTTCCAAATAATCGATGATCTCGGCCCTTAAAACGAATCCGCCGTGATCACAGCCAAATGCTACTTTCATTTTCCCCGACTCCCGTTTTTTAATTTGATATCGCGCTGTTTACAACGCTTTCCCGATATTAAATTATACAATATTTTGTCATGGATTACCACCTGTTTAAAAGAAAAAAGGCCCGAAGGCCCGTTTTCTTTTGGAAACACTAATATTTCCCTGTTATGATGAGAGAGTGTTATGAGCGATTCTGTCTTTCGTAGGAGGAAAGCGCCGCCGTACTCATTCCACAAACTGTTTTTTCACAAATTGCAGCGATTCCCGGATGTCCGCGTCCATCTGTTCTTCACTTGCACCCTCCGAGAGGTCCCGCCATATCTTGATGTCGCTTCCCACCGTGCCACCCGGCTTCACGAACGGCTCCATGACCACCGCGCCCTCGTATCCGATGTCGCGCAGCGCCTCGCCCATTTCCGCCCA
>NZ_MAIQ01000007.1 GCF_001678845.1 Christensenella intestinihominis | reverse complement strand
TACATGCGGTTTCGTTCTTTCAAACTTACCCTTTGCCATTGCTTTTTTCTCCTTATTTCTTTTCTCGTTTTTTTCGTAGTGCGGCGATCATCCTCGCCTGTTGCTTCAACATTTTAAAAGCGCCCGCGGTTAATGCTGCAAACCTGAGTACTTTTTTATTTCTTTTCCCCGGCGATCTTCTCTACCATGCTCTTCGGAACCGGTTCATAATGGTCAAACTGCATTGTGAACTGTCCGCGTCCCTGCGTCCTTGAACGCAGGTCCGTCGCATAGCCGAACATCTCGGAGAGCGGCACCATTGCGCGGATAATCTGCCCGCTACCGCGCGCTTCCGTTCCTTCGATCCTTCCGCGGCGGGAATTTACATTTCCCATTACGTCGCCGAGGTATTCCTCCGGAACGACAACCTCAACCTTCATCATCGGCTCAAGCAGGATACTGCCGCCCTTTGCGAACGCTTCCTTGATGGCCATGGAACCCGCAATCTTGAACGCCATTTCAGAAGAGTCGACCTCGTGATAAGAACCGTCTACCAGCGTAACCTTGAAGTCTACCACTTCGTAGCCGCCGACAATACCGCTCTTGGCCGCTTCCTGAATTCCTGCGTCAATCGACGGAATATATTCCTTCGGAATCGCGCCGCCGACGATTTTATTCTCAAACTCATAGCCGCTGCCGGGCTCAAGGGGCTCAACATGGATTTTACAATGACCATACTGGCCTTTACCGCCGGACTGGCGGACATACTTGCCTTCCACGTCGACCGGCTTTGTCATCGCTTCCCTGTAAGCAACCTGCGGCTTACCAACCGAGGCTTCCACCTTGAATTCGCGGAGCATACGGTCTACGATGATTTCGAGGTGAAGCTCGCCCATTCCGGCGATGATGGTCTGCCCCGTTTCTTCATCCGTATACGCGCGGAAGGTCGGGTCTTCCTCCGCCAGCTTCTGGAGCGCCACGGACATCTTCTCCTGGCCCGCCTTCGTTTTGGGCTCGATCGCTACCTGGATAACCGGGTCCGGGAACACCATGTTTTCGAGGATGATCTGCTGCTTATCGTCGCACAGCGTATCGCCCGTTCCAACGTCCTTAAAGCCGACTGCCGCCGCAATATCACCGGCTTCGACCTCGTCGACCTCTTCCCTGTGGTTTGCATGCATCCGCAGGATACGTCCGATCCTCTCACGCTTGCCCTTCGTGGAATTGAGCACATAAGAGCCGCTGCGCAGCTTGCCCGAATAAACACGGAAGAAGGCCAGTTTCCCGACAAACGGGTCTGCCATAATCTTGAACGCAAGGGCCGCAAACGGGCCGTTCGGGTCTGCCGGACGCTCGATTTCTTCGTCCGTACCCGGCTTGATTCCCTTTACCGGAGGAATATCCAGCGGGGACGGCATCAACTCAACGATTTTATCGAGCAGCGGCTGCACGCCCTTATTGCGGTATGCGCTGCCGCAGCACACCGGGATAATCGTTCCGGCGATCGTTCCTTTGCGCAGGACTTTGATGATTTCTTCTTTTGTAATCTCTTCGCCTGCGAAATATTTTTCCATAATAGACTCGTCGTGATCGGCCACGGATTCAATCAGCTTCTCACGGTAGTCGTCCGCAATCTCTTTCATATCGTCCGGGATGTCCACCACATCGAACTTCGTGCCCGTAGGATCATCCTCGGGATATGTGATCGCCTTCATTTCCACGAGGTCGATCACGCCGGAGAAGGTGTCTTCAACGCCGATTGGCAATTGAAGCGGCACCGGATTTGCGCCAAGGCGCTCCTTAATCATATCGACCACGTTATAAAAATCGGCGCCCATGATGTCCATCTTATTGACAAACGCCATACGCGGAACACCATAGCCTTCCGCCTGACGCCATACGGTCTCAGACTGGGGCTCTACGCCGCCCTTCGCACAAAACACCGCCACAGCGCCGTCCAGCACGCGCAGGGAACGTTCCACTTCCACCGTGAAGTCAACGTGCCCGGGAGTATCGATAATATTAATCTGATGACCTTCCCACTGTGTCGTTGTTGCGGCAGACGTAATCGTGATGCCTCTTTCCTGCTCCTGCTCCATCCAGTCCATGACTGCGTTACCGTCGTGGGTGTCACCGATTTTATAGGTTCTGCCCGTATAGAACAGGATACGTTCCGTAGCGGTGGTCTTACCCGCATCGATATGCGCCATGATACCGATATTCCTTACTTTTTCAAGAGGAAATTTTCCAGACATTGTATCTCCTTTCCAATTTCGATCAAAAATTTATATAAAAAAATTTTTTAGCCAACAGACAACAGTATACTTGGGCGGCACGCGGATATCCAGCGTTTTTACACAAAATTTGCCGCGCGTTTACAATAAGTTTACCGCTCGGAAAACGCCGCAAACCCGCATGGCTGCCGATACACGCAGCCGCGTGTTCGCTCTTCGTCGCAAAGCCCGCCCTGCTCCGTTCCGCTCTCACGGATACTTCGCCTGTGCGCTGCTCCGCCGCTTTCCCACGGGGTGCCCTTTTAAAGCATCGGCGGTTTTACAGGGAATTCCCCCGCAAAACCGCTTCCGCAATTCCTGTCGCCATTCAGTTGATATGCCTTCGGCTTCTTACCACCTGTAATGTGCGAACGCCTTGTTCGCTTCCGCCATCTTATGCATATCCTCTTTCTTTTTCACGCTTGCGCCCGTATTATTGGCCGCATCCATGATTTCCGAAGCAAGGCGCTCACGCATCGTGCGCTCGCCGCGCTTATTCGAAAACAATGCCAGCCAGCGAATTGCGAGAGTCTGGCGACGCTCGGGGCGCACTTCCATCGGAACCTGATAGGTTGCACCGCCAACGCGCCGTGCCTTTACTTCAAGTACAGGCATTACGTTTTCCATGCAGGAATTGAATACGTCGATCGCATCCTGTCCTGTTTTTTCTTTGATTATTTCAAAAGCGTCGTAGCAAATCCGCTGGGCCGTCCCCCGCTTCCCGTCAACCATAATCTGGTTGATAAGCTTGGTTACGACCGTGCTGTTATACATAGGATCCGCTATTACCTCACGCTTCGGAACTCCACCACGTCTAGGCATTAGAAAGCCCTCCTTTTAGTCAATGAATAGTGAATAAACAATAATGAATAATGAAGGAGCCGCTCCGCGGCAGCATACATTATTCCCGTGACAAGCTATGCTGGAATCTTCAAATAAGATTTTTAAAGCAAGCTTGCCAGGCGCGCAATGTGGTTTCACATTTCACGCGACAAAAGCGCTCATGATTCGATGGGTTCTGGATTTTTCAGGGAACCCGCAGGATGCAATAGAACACAAGGTCCATTGCGGCCTGCGGAAGCCGCAGGAAAATTCAAAACCCGCAAATCCGAGTACTTTTTTACTTTTTCGGCATTTTCGCGCCATAACGCGACCTGGCCTGTTTCCGATCCGCAACACCGGCCGTATCGAGGGCACCGCGAATGATATGGTATCTTACACCAGGGAGGTCTTTTACCCTGCCGCCCCTGATGAGGACAACGCTATGCTCCTGCAGGTTATGTCCAATACCCGGAATATAAGCCGTACCTTCCATGCCGTTTACAAGGCGAACCCTTGCAATTTTACGGAGGGCAGAATTCGGCTTTTTAGGAGTCATCGTCCTTACTGCAAGACATACCCCTCTTTTCTGCGGGGACTGTTTCAGTATAGGCGAATTCGACTTTGAAATCTGAGATTTTCTGCCGTGTTTTACCAATTGGTTTATGGTAGGCATACACGCACCTTCCTTTCTTAAATCGTCAATTCTTACAGAATATAGTTTAAATTCTCCGCAACCCTGAAGAAAATTAATTTTTGAGGATCGCCGCACATGCGGCTGCCACATCGATGCCGCACTGCGCCCCAAGCTCGCGCATGGAATCCACATTCACCACATGGATATCCTTTTCGCCAATGGCCGCCAGAATCTGTTCCTTTACGTGCACGTCCGCATCGTCGGCAATGTACACGAGTACGACTTCATCCGCGTCAAGCCCGCGCAACAACTGCTTCAGGCCAACCACCTTGTTTTCGGCGTTTTTCAATTCTTCATACATCATATTCCCTCAAAAAACGCAAAAAGCGCGCCTAAATATAATACCACTCAAATGTTGATATTGTCAAGCATATCGTCTTCTTCCTCTTCGCCGGGTTCACGCCGCCGTTTCAGGCAGTCGTACGCTTTTGTTTTATGGAAGAAAACCTTCGGCATTCCGTCGCTGCCCGTCTGGAAAAAAAACCAGCCCCGGTTCAGCATCTGCCTTATCTGCGGAATTTCGGCAAGGTCAACCTTTACCCGTTTCTTTATTTTTTTCAAATGGGATGCGGCGAGGTTTTTTCCGAGGAAATAACCCGCAAGCAGCATCAGTGCAATGAAGATGTACGGCATAAACGCCATCCAGTTTGCCATTGCCTGGCCGATCTGCGGAATCATCAGCAGTACAAAGGCCGCCACAAGAAAGCCGAGAAAGGTTCCGAGCTGCAGGGTATCCGCCATGCGGAACGCCTTTTTACACTCCTTGCCGATGCCCGCCTGGATGGAAAGAAGCGAACCGATTGGCGTGCGCACCTTTTTCCCCAGCCCAAGGATCATGCCTTTTTCGGCATAGGGTTCGGGATGCGCCATTTCAAAGGTCGCGTAATATTCGGCTTTTTCCGGTTTTTCATCCTTGCAGAACTGGCATTCATCCGAAAGATGGAGGTCATCGATATTATCCGGCAGGTAAGAAAGCGTTACCTTCCAGTGTTCGAGCGCCTCTTCCTTTTTATTGTCCGACTTCAGCGAACTGATATAGCACTGGTAACAACCGTTTTTCCCCAGCCAGTCGCACAGCTCGCTGTCCGCAATCGGACATCTCTTTTTCATTTCTTCATTCTGGCGCGGATCATAATTTGTATTGCCCATTCAATCCTCCTACAGAGCCCCCGCTCTTTGTGAGCCTTGCAAAAAGCGGAGGCGTTTCCGCCTCCGCCCGCTGTTCTGTCTATTTGTTTCAGAGTTCGGTATCCGACAGGTTGTCGTCGATCTGGGCCGCGATATCTTCATTGACGACATTGCTGATAACGTCAATGTTCTTATACCGCTTCATACCCGTACCGGCCGGAATCAGCTTACCGATGATGATATTCTCCTTGAGGCCGAGAAGCGGGTCCACCTTTCCTTTGATTGCCGCCTCGGTAAGCACCCTCGTCGTTTCCTGGAAGGAAGCCGCCGAAAGGAAGCTGTTCGTGGAGAGCGACGCCTTGGTGATTCCGAGCAACACGCGCGACGCGGTTGCCGGTTCCTTCCCTCCCGCGATCATCTGTTCGTTTTCCTTATCGAACTGGAAAATGTCCACAAGCTCGCCCGGAAGCATGGACGTATCGCCCGCATCCTCAATCTTACACTTTTTGAGCATCTGGCGTACGATGATCTCAAGATGCTTATCGGAAATTTCAACACCCTGCATCCGGTATACCATCTGGACTTCCTTCAGGAGGTATTCCTGAACGCCCTTGACGCCCTTGATTTTCAATATATCGTTCGGGTTGATCGAGCCTTCCGTGAGCTCGTCGCCCGCTTCAATCGTCTGCCCGTCCACAACCGTTACGCGCGAGCCGTACGGAATGAGATAGGTTTTCGCCTCTCCCGAATCGTTTGCCACGGTGATTTCACGCTTTTTGCGCGTATCGTTGATGGCGACCGTACCGGCAATTTCGGAAATAACCGCAAGGCCGCGCGGCTTCCGCGCCTCGAACAGTTCCTCGACACGGGGGAGACCCTGCGTAATATCTCCGCCGGCGACGCCGCCCGTATGGAACGTCCGCATCGTAAGCTGCGTACCCGGCTCGCCGATGGACTGTGCCGCGATGACGCCCACCGCTTCACCGATATCCACCGGTCCGCCTGTGGCCATGTTCGCGCCATAGCACTTCGCGCATACGCCATGCTCGCTCTTGCAGGTGAACACCGTACGGATATAAACCTCTTCGATGCCCGCCTTTTCTATCCGTTCGGCAATTTCATTCGTAATCATCTCGTTGGCCTTAATGATTACATTGCCGTCCTTATCAATAACATCCTGCGACGTATAGCGCCCGCGGATTCTGTCTGCAAGCGGCTCGATCACTTCCTTGCCGCTCGTATTCGTAAGCTTCCTGATCGGCACGCCCTGCACCTGTTCGCCAAGGCTTTCAAAGCAGTCCACCTCGCGTACAATAACGTTATGCGAAACGTCGACCAGACGGCGGGTAAGGTAACCCGAGTCTGCCGTACGGAGCGCCGTATCGGCAAGGCCCTTGCGCGCGCCGTGCGAGGAAATAAAGTATTCCAGAACGGTAAGGCCTTCACGGAAGTTCGCACGGATCGGGATTTCAATGATTTCACCGTTCGGGTCCGCCATGAGGCCGCGCATACCGGCCAGCTGCCTGATCTGGTTCGTGGAACCACGGGCGCCGGAGTTCGCCATCATATAGATGGGGTTGAACTCGTCAAGGCTCTTCATGAGCGCATCCGTAACCTTGTTGGTCGTTTCCTCCCAGACCTTGACCGCATTGTCTTTCTTCTCTTTATCCGTCAGCAGGCCGCGCTTATACTGCTTTTCAATCGTAAGGACGCGGTCTTCCGCTTCGGCAAGCAGTTTCTTCTTCGCCGGCGGAATCTTGATATCCGATACGGAAACCGTAATCGCGCCGATCGTCGAATAATGGAAGCCCTGCTTCTTGATATTATCGAGCACATGGGAAGTCCTTGTGGGCCCAAGCTTGGCGAAGCAAAGGTCAACCAATTTCCCGAGCTGCTTTTTGTCGATCAGCTGGTCTACCTCGAACTTCAATTCGTTTTCGGGGATGGAACGGTCCATATAACCGAGGTCCTGCGGGATTGCCTGGTTGAAAATCACGCGGCCCGTCGTCGTCTCGATGATACCCGTTTTCATCTCGCCGTTTACTTCTTTTGTCACACGGATTTTCACCATCGCCTGGAGGTCGATATTCCCCGTGTTGTATGCAAGGATCGCTTCATCCGGCGAAGCAAAGATGCTGCCTTCACCCTTTGCGCCTTTTCTATGGATGGTCAGGTAATAGGAACCGATGACCATATCCTGCGTAGGCGATACAACCGGCTTCCCGTCCTGCGGCTTCAGGATATTGTTTGCCGCAAGCATCAGGAACCTTGCTTCAGACTGCGCCTCCACCGAAAGCGGAACGTGCACGGCCATCTGGTCGCCGTCAAAGTCGGCGTTATATGCCGTACAGGCAAGCGGATGCAGCTTGATGGCGCGGCCTTCCACGAGGATCGGCTCAAACGCCTGGATTCCAAGCCTGTGCAGCGTAGGCGCACGATTGAGGAGCACCGGATGTCCCTTAATCACTTCTTCAAGCACGTCCCAAACTTCGGGGCGCACCTTTTCCACCATCCGCTTTGCGGATTTGATGTTATGGGCAAAGCCTTCCTCAACGAGCTTTTTCATGACGAACGGCTTAAAGAGCTCGAGCGCCATTTCCTTCGGAAGGCCGCACTGGTACATTTTGAGTTCCGGGCCGACCACAATAACGCTTCGCCCGGAATAGTCGACACGTTTGCCGAGCAGGTTCTGGCGGAAACGCCCCTGCTTGCCGCGCAGCATATCGGAAAGAGACTTAAGCGGCCTGTTGCCGGGGCCCGTCACCGGGCGTCCGCGCCTGCCGTTATCGATTAATGCGTCCACCGCTTCCTGCAGCATGCGCTTTTCGTTCCTGACGATGATGTCCGGCGCACGCAACTGCAAAAGCCTGTTCAGGCGGTTGTTGCGGTTGATTACACGACGGTACAGGTCGTTGAGGTCCGACGTCGCAAAACGTCCGCCGTCAAGCTGTACCATCGGGCGCAGCTCCGGGGGAATCACCGGGATAACGTCCATAATGATCCACTCCGGCTTATTCCCGGACTGGCGGAATGCCTCCACCACCTCGAGGCGCTTGATCGCACGGATGCGCTTCTGGCCCGTAGAGGTTTTCAGCTCCTCGCGCAAGGCCTTGGCTTCTTCCTCAAGGTCGACTTTTTTCAGCAGCACCTTGACCGCTTCCGCGCCCATGCCCGCCGAAAACGCATCCTCGCCAAACTTGGCCTGTGCCTCGCGGTATTCCTTATCTGTCAGCAACTGCTTGTATTCAAGGGGGGTTTCACCCGGGTCCGTTACGACAAAGGCGGCAAAATACAGCACCTTTTCGAGCGAACGCGGGGACATATCGAGGAGCAGGCCCATGCGGGATGGAATCCCCTTAAAATACCAAATGTGGGAAACCGGGGCGGCAAGCTCGATGTGGCCCATACGCTCGCGGCGCACCTTGGCGCGCGTCACTTCCACACCGCATTTTTCGCACACAATTCCCTTATAGCGGATTCTTTTGTATCTTCCGCAGTGACATTCCCAGTCCTTTGTCGGTCCGAAAATGCGTTCACAGAACAGTCCGTCCTTCTCCGGCTTCAATGTGCGGTAGTTGATCGTTTCCGGCTTTTTTACCTCGCCGTGCGACCATTCGCGTATTTTTTCCGGAGATGCCAAACCAATCTGTATCGAATCAAATGTATTGAGTTCAAACAAAGGTAACTCCACTCCTCTCTGCTATCTCAAAAAAATTATAAACCATTCATACGTCCGCGCCGGGTGCGCAGGGCGTTACATATCGTCGGGGTCGTCCATGCCTTCCGTATCGATGTTGAGGTCTTCGCTGATATCGATATCCTCTTCAAGGTCGCCGATCACATCGTCGTCAAAATCGTCAAAATCAATATCCTCGTCTTCAAGCAGGCCGATGTCCGGCAGGTCGAGCTCGTCCATCGAAATATCGTCGAGGTCCTCGATGACCATATCGCCCGCATCAAAGTCTTCGCCATCCTCCGGAAGGTCTTCCGCTCCGGCAATGTTGATATCGATTGCCATGCCGTCGTCATCGTCCGTTTCCTTGATGGCAATTTCGCCCCTGTCTTCGGAGAGCACCTTGATATCAAGGCCAAGGCTCTGCATTTCCTTAATCAGCACCTTAAAGGATTCCGGAACGCCCGGTTCGGGGATATTCTCTCCCTTAACGATCGCTTCGTACGTTTTGACACGGCCCACAACGTCATCCGATTTCACGGTCAGGATTTCCTGCAGCGTATTTGCCGCGCCGTATGCCTCGAGCGCCCACACTTCCATCTCACCGAAACGCTGGCCGCCGAACTGCGCTTTACCGCCGAGGGGCTGCTGCGTAACGAGGGAATACGGCCCCGTGGAACGCGCGTGAATCTTATCGTCCACCAGATGGTGCAGCTTTAAGATGTACATATAACCGACGGTAACGCGGTTTTCAAACGGCTCGCCGCTGCGGCCGTCGTAAAGCACCGTTTTGCCGTCGGGCGAAAGCCCGCTCTGCGCGAGAAGCTGTTCGATGTCTTCCTCGGAAGCCCCGTCGAATACCGGCGTCGCCACATTGAACCCAAGAGCGCGCGCCGCCATGCCGAGGTGAACCTCAAGCACCTGCCCGATGTTCATACGGGAAGGTACGCCGAGGGGGTTAAGAACGATATCAAGCGGACGGCCGTCCGGCAGGAACGGCATATCCTCCATCGGAAGGATACGCGAGATAACGCCCTTGTTGCCGTGGCGTCCGGCCATTTTATCACCCACGGAGATTTTCCGCTTCTGTGCAATGTAAACACGCACGAGCTTATTAACGCCCGCCGTGAGTTCATCCTTGTTTTCACGCGTGAATATCTTGACATCCACGACCACGCCGCCCTCGCCATGCGGCACCCGCAGGGAAGTATCGCGCACCTCGCGCGCCTTTTCACCGAAGATCGCCCGCAGGAGCCGTTCTTCCGCCGTGAGCTCGGTCTCACCCTTGGGCGTAACCTTGCCGACAAGGATGTCGCCGCTGCGAACCTCCGCGCCGATGCGGATAATACCGCGCGAATCGAGGTCCTTCAGCGCGTCTTCGCCTACATTCGGAATGTCGCGCGTAATTTCCTCCGGCCCGAGCTTCGTGTCCCGCGCCTCCGCTTCATACTCCGCCACGTGCATGGAGGTGAACACGTCGTCCTTTACAAGGCGCTCGGAAAGGAGCATTGCGTCCTCGTAGTTATAGCCTTCCCATGTCATGAACCCGATCAGCACATTTTTGCCGAGGCCAAGCTCGCCCTGCGCCGTGGAAGGCCCGTCGGCGACCACCTGCCCCGCTTCAATCTTCTGTCCTTCATATACGATCGGAAGCTGGTTGATGCACGTTCCCTGGTTGGAACGCGCAAACTTAATCAGGTGGAACTCGGATTCCGTTCCGTCGTCGTTTGCAATCACAATATTTTTTGCGTCTACGCTCTTTACGACACCGCTCTTCTTGGAAATGGAGAGCACGCCGGAGTCGTACGCCGCTTTATATTCCATACCCGTTCCAACCACCGGCGCTTCCGGAATCAGCAGCGGCACCGCCTGCCTCTGCATGTTGGAACCCATGAGGGCGCGGTTTGCGTCGTCGTTTTCAAGGAAGGGAATAAGGGAAGTCGCGACCGAAACAAGCTGCTTCGGCGAAACGTCCATCAGGTCCACTTCGTTCCTCGTTACCTCGACGATCTGGTCGCGCACGCGGCACATAACGCGCTCGCGTACAAACTGCCCGTTCTCGTCGATCGGCTCGTTTGCCTGCGCAACGATGAGGTCTTCCTCCTCGTCCGCCGTCATATACTGCACCTTATCCGTCACAAGCCCGTTTTTCTTGTCAATAATACGGAAAGGTGTTTCGATAAAGCCGTATTCGTTTATCCTTGCATAGGTGGAAAGAGACCCGATGAGGCCGATGTTCGGGCCTTCAGGCGTCTCGATCGGGCACATGCGGCCGTAATGCGAATGGTGAACGTCACGCACGTCAAAGCTTGCACGGTCACGGTTGAGGCCGCCCGGCCCCAGGGCCGACAGCCTTCTTTTATGCGTGAGCTCGGCAAGCGGGTTCGTCTGGTCCATAAACTGCGAAAGCTGGGACGAACCGAAGAATTCCTTGATGGAAGCCGTCACCGGGCGGATATTGATCAGGTTTGAGGGCGTCGCCACGTCCATATCCTGAATCGACATCCGCTCGCGCACCACACGCTCGAGCCTCGTAAGGCCGACGCGAATCTGGTTCTGCAAAAGCTCGCCCACGCTGCGCAGGCGCCTGTTGCCGAGATGGTCGATGTCGTCCGTCACGCCGAGGCCGTATTTAAGGCCAAGGAAATAACTGACCGAAGCGAACATATCGTCGATGATAATGTGCCGCGGAATCAGCACATGCAGGTTTTCCTTAATCGTTTCCTTAAGCTTTTTCTTATCTGCTCCGTACTCGTCAAGCATTTCTTTTAAGGCCGGATAATAGACCTTTTCATTGATCCCGACGTCCGCAGGTTTGAAATCGAGGTATCCCTTTGCGTCCACAAAGCGGTTGCCGTGTACGCGCGCCACCTCTTCCCCAACGGAAATATCCACCGAGGGAATGCCCGCGTTCTCAATCGCCAACGCCATTTTCGGCGTAATTACGTCGCCCGCGGAGGCAAGAAGCTCGCCGGTATCCTCGTTTACCACATTTTCTGCGGCAACCTGGTTTTCGATCCGGCTTGAAATCGCCAGTTTTTTGTTGAATTTATACCGTCCGACGCGCGCGAGGTCGTACCGCTTATTATCAAAGAACAGCGAACCGATCAAAATATTGGCGCTTTCCACCGTCGGCGGCTCGCCCGGACGCAGGCGCTTGTAAATTTCAAGCAGGCCTTCCTCCTTGACGGAGGTATTATCCTTTTTGATGGTAGCCTCGATATTAATATCGTCGCCAAAAAACGCGCGCAGGTCCGTATCCGTGGAAAGCCCCATCGCACGCAGGAACACCGTCACCGGAAGCTTCCTCGTCCGGTCTACGCGGATATACATGCAATCGTTGGAATCCGTCTCATATTCCAGCCATGCGCCCCGGTTCGGAATTACCGTGGAACTGAAGAGGTCTTTGCCCGTCTTGTCCTTCGCAACCCCAAAATAAACGCCGGGACTCCTGACGAGCTGCGACACGATAACGCGCTCGGCGCCGTTGATGATGAAGGTTCCCTTCTCAGTCATCAGCGGAAAGTCGCCCATGAACACTTCCTGTTCCTTAACTTCGCCCGTTTCCTTATTGAAGAGGCGCACCTGTACCTTGAGGGGCGCGGCATAGTTCACGTCGCGTTCCTTGCATTCCTCTACATCATATTTAGGTGAATCGGAAATGTGGTAGTCCACAAATTCAAGTACCAGGTTTTCGGAATAGTCCGTAATGGGGGAGATGTCTTTCAGTACTTCCCCAAGGCCCTCCTCTAAAAAGCGTTTGTAAGAGTTCTTCTGGATTTCGATTAAGTCCGGCATATCAAGAACTTCTTTGATCTTGGAAAAGGTCATTCTCTTATTCGTTCCAAACTTAACTTCATGCATACTAAACAACAACTCCTATATTTAAATTGATTATTCACGACCGAAAAGCACATGCACGTCTATCACACCGCTTTTCCAAACACCCCGGAATTGGCTTTCCAGAGGCATTTTGGCCCGGACCGGTAGAGCCAGTCCACCACAGTACAACTATGCTAATGCAGTTTACTATATTATCACAGGAAAAACAAGATGTCAACAAGAATTTTTTTGCCCTGCCGCAATTTTTTTCGTATCAGCCAAAGCATGTCCCGTTTCCTTCCCCGCTGCCGGAAAATTGGAAACGCGGGCGAGGCCGCCCGCGCTTTTCCCGCATTATTTTGTTTTGGCAAAAATCATCCGGCCCGCCGCGGTTTGCAGCACACTGGTGACAATCACGTCGAGCGTCTCGCCTTCCCGGCCCTTCGCTCCCTCCACGACGATCATCGTCCCGTCGTCGAGGTACGCGACGCCCTGGCTTGCCTCCTTGCCGTCCTTTACAATGGTAACCGACATTTCCTCGCCCGCCATCAGGATCGGCTTGACCGCATTGGCAAGCTCGTTAATATTGAACACCGGAACGTCCTGCACCGCCGCCACCTTGTTCAGGTTGTAGTCGTTGGTGACAACCTTGCCCCCGAGGTCCTTCGCCAGCTTCAAAAGCTTGATGTCCACCTCGGGCACATCCTCATAATCCGCGTCCGTAACCCGGACGGAATTCTTGAGCTCCTTTTGCATGCTGCTTAAAATATCAAGCCCGCGCCTGCCGCGCGTCCGCTTCATGGAATCGCTTGAATCCGCAATTCTCTGCAGTTCTTTCAGCACGAACTCCGGCACCACGATATCTCCCTCGAACATTCCCGTTTTGCAGATGTCAAGGATACGCCCGTCGATAATAACGCTGGTGTCAAGTATCTTCGGCGAAATAAAGGTTCCCGGTTCTTTCCGGGCCTCCGTTCCTTTTCCCGATTTGCGCGAATGCAGGAACGCCGTGAAATCAAACCGGCGGCGGACACCCATGGAAAGGCCGATGGACCCGAACACAAGGTATACGAGGATCGTAAGCGGTATCGATAACCACGCAATCGGGATCAGCCCGATAATAATGGAAATAAGCGCCGCCACCACAAGCCCCAGAATCAGCCCGATCGTTCCTGAAAGAAGCGTTACCGACGGCGTCGCCGCAAGCTTTGCCTCCACCTTTTTCGTGTTCTTTTCAAACGCGCCCGCCAAACGTTTGGATAAAATAAAAAATATGATTCCGGAAATAATTCCACTTGCGATATACGCGACGAATGGCACCCATGTCTGGAGCGTGCTGAAAAGGTCCGCCGATGCGAAGTAGTTGTACAGCGTCACCCCGAGGAGCACCAGCCCCGGGCCGATGAAGCATCCGACTACTACAATAAAGAGCCGCATCAGTTTATAAAACATCCTATCACTCCTTCCTATTTAATTTTCATAATATTAAGCCATACCTCCCGCTACAGGGAATGCTTACCAGTATAAAATAAAATTATGTCTTTTCTATGAACAATACCTTACAAATCTTAAAAAACCTTCGCGAGGACATCCGACAGCGTGCTGACGCCCTCCACCTTTGCCTTGTACTCCACGCCGCGTTCAAGACTGCTTTTGGGCACAAACACCCGCCCGATTCCCATCTTGGCACATTCGGATACCCGCTTCGAAAGCTGGGCCACATGGCGTATCTCGCCCGAAAGCCCGACCTCGCCGATGAAGGCCGTATCCCTCGGCACCCCGAGGTTCCTCAGGGAAGACACGATGGAAACCGCCATCGCAAGGTCCGCCGCGTGTTCGCGCACCTTGATGCCGCCCGCCACGTTTACAAAAATATCCTGCTGATACAGTTTTAAACCAATTTTCTTTTCCAAAACCGCACATATCATATAAAGGCGGTTCTGGTCAATTCCCGATACAAGCCGCCGCGGGATATTAAGCTGGGTATGCGCGCACAGCGCCTGGATTTCAAGCAGCATCGGCCGCGTGCCCTGGGTGGCGGCAAAAACGGAGACGCCGCTCATATCCTGCCCGAAGTCTCCCTCGAAAAGCATCGTGGGATTTTTTACCTCCATCATGCCCGCATCGCGCATTTCAAATACGCCGATTTCGTCCGTGGAACCGAAACGGTTTTTCACCGCGCGCAGGATGCGCAGGTTTGACGTGCGTTCCCCCTCAAAATAAAGGACCGTATCCACGATATGTTCAAGCACGCGCGGACCCGCAATCGCGCCCTCTTTGGTTACGTGGCCCACGATAAACACAGCTATTCCCATATGCTTTGCGGCCTGGGTAATGCGCGAGGCGCAGCCGCGCACCTGCCCGACGCTGCCCGGCGCCGAGGAAAGGCCCGCGTCGTAAAGCGTCTGGATAGAATCGATAATCAGGAATTTAGGCGAAAGCTGCTCCACCCCCGCAAGGATGCTGCCCACTTCCGTCTCCGCCATCAGGTAAATATTTTCTTCCACCCCAAGGCGTTTCGCGCGCATCTTAATCTGCGAGGGCGATTCTTCCCCCGACACATAAAGCACGCTCCCGTAGGCCGTCAGTTGTTTGGCCACCTGCAAAAATAGCGTTGATTTCCCGATCCCCGGTTCCCCGCCCGCGAGGGTAACTCCCCCCGGCACGACGCCTCCCCCGAGGACGCGGTCGAACTCTTCAATTTCCGTGCGGAACCGTTTCCCTGATTCCAGCGGAATTTTATCAAACGTTACGATGCGTCCGGGAACGGAGGTGCTTTTCCCCGCCGCCGCAGGCGCGGTCACGACGAGCTCTTCCACCATGGTATTCCAGCTTTCGCAGGACGGGCACTGGCCCGACCATTTCCCGCTTGCATATCCGCATTCGCTGCATATAAACTGCGTTTTGCTCTTTGCCACTTAAGTTCCTCCGTCAGTTTCCGGGCACATACGCATACTGGACCACTTCGTCAAGCACGGCGTTTTCGGTGGATTTGTCCGTTTCATCGTAATAGCAAACGCCGTTCCCGTTTGCCGAAGCAAGCCGGTTGCGCGTCACGTCGTTCGTGAGTTTCACCGTATCCGTCGAATTGGTATAGGCCACGTAAATCTGCCCGTCCTTGGAATAGGCCACAAAATTATCTCCAATGTCGTAATCGAACACGCCTTCCGCAAGCTTTGCCGGCTCGCCGCCCTCCGTGGATATCATCAGCGTACAGGAGGAGCTGTTTTTTTCTGTCCTGAACACAATTTGCTTTCCATTCGTTTTCGGCCCGTATACGGTATTTCCAAAATTGTAATCGTCAAATGTCGAAGTGTCCCCATCGAAAGCAATCCGCTTCAAAACGCTGTTCCCTTTGCCGTCCTCCACCGCCCATACCATGTCGGACTGTGAAATGTCCACGTTGCTGTTTCCCGTGGTCGGCTCATACAGCTTGATCGTCGCGGGCTCGCGCGTCTCTACGTTATAGATATAAAGGCGCTGTGTTTCTTCCCCCGCCCACTGCATGAAAGCGAGCCGGTCTCCGCTGATCGAAAGGCCGGGCGGGGCGTATGCATATTCCTTAATCAGGAACTGTTCGTCTTTTTCAAGGTCATAACCCAAAATCCGTCCGCCGCCGGTTACCAGGCTGTCAAGATAAACGGCAATGTTTCCCGACAACACGGGTGAAATGAAATTATTGTACTTTTTTTCCGTATTTGCGAGCAGCCGTTCCTCGCCCGTCCGGGTGTTGTAGACGACCACGCCGTCAAGCTGCTGGATATTTCCCTTCTGCACCTGGGTGGTAAAAATAATATTATCCCCGTCAATATACGGCTCGTTTTTGAGCTGGTATTTTTTATCAAAGTACATTTCCTCAGATTTGATTGCCTTGGGCGCGCCTTCCTCATCCAGGGAAAAGCTCGCTTCCACCTTCGGCTGGTAACGCAGCGAAGGGTCTACCCCCTTAATCAGGTCTTCCACCAGTGGAAATCCGAAAAATATAATCGCCAAAACACCCGCCGCAATCCCGGCGATAAACAGGACGACCCGAAAGCGCATCCAGAAATTATTCCGTTTGATGCGGCTGAGCATCATTGGCTGCCGCACGGTCGTTATGCTTTTATGCCTGTGTCTGCGCATACTTTCGTTTCCTTTGTGTTATTGCCGCTTTTTCTGGAGGATACACGCCGCCTGCGCGGCGGCGCCCTCGCCCCGGCCGACCGCGCCGAGGTATTCCGTCGTGGTCGCCTTTACGTTCACATAGGAACGCGGCATACCGAGCGCATTCGCAATGTTTTCAACCATCGCGTCGCGGTAAGGCATTACCTTGGGCTTCTGCATAATCAGCGTGCTGTCAATATTAATCACGCAATATCCATACCTGGCCAGCAGCGTTCCCACTTCCTTTAAAAGATCGATGGAATAGATATCCTTATATTTCGGGTCCGTATCCGGGAAGAGCTCCCCGATATCGCCCATACGCGCGGCGCCGAGGAGCGCGTCCATAATCGCGTGCACCAGCACGTCCGCATCGGAATGGCCGTCAAGGCCGAATTCGCAGGGAATCTCCACCCCGCCGATCACGAGCCTGCGCCCCTTTGCAAAGGCATGCATGTCAAAGCCGTTCCCAATCCGGATATCGGAGGCCTGCTGCTTACGGGCAATATCCTCTCCCTGCTCCACGTCGGCGCGGGTCGTGAGCTTGATATTGTCCGGCGAACCGGGCACAATATGCACTTCGTCGCAAATGCGTTCCACAAGCGACGCATCGTCCGTACCCAGGAAGCCGTCTTCCGCCGCCTGCGCATAGGCCCGCATAATGAGGTCGCGCGAAAAGGCCTGCGGAGTCTGCACGCATACCAGTTCCTCACGCGGAAGCGTTTCCTCCACCACGTTGCGCCTGGTACGCTTGATGGTATCCGTCGCCGGGATGGCGGTAACGCCGCTCCCGCAGCGGATGGCGCTCGCCGCGCAGTCGCGGATGATGCGCTCCGTCACAAAGCACCGTGCCGCGTCGTGGACCATTACGATGTCCGCATCGCCCGGCACAAGGCGGAGGGCGTTGGCCACGGAATGCTGACGCTCCCTGCCTCCTTCGCAGAAAACACAGCGGACGCCTTTAACGTATTTATTTGCCTTGCGTTCCATGGTTTCGCGCTCTTCCGGTTTACATACGACGATAATATCCGAAAAAAGTCCCGTCGCTTCAAATGTCTTCAGGCAGCGCACCACAGCGCTTTGTTCGTCAAATTTAATAAAAACCTTATTGGTATCCATTTTCATGCGGCGGCCGCTGCCCGCCGCAAGGATAATCGCACAAATCTTCATCGCCTATTCCAGCACCTCATACATTCCTTCGGCTTCCTGCTTCCTCGTTGTATCCACAAGGGCAAGCACACGCACGCGGAGCGGCTTCGAACCGAATTCAATGGTGATTTCGTCCCCCACCTTCACCGCATAGCTTGGCTTGCGTTCCTTTCCGTTCACAAGGACGCGGCTGCCCGCGCATGCGGACTGCGCCACCGTGCGGCGTTTTATGAGCCGAGATACTTTCAGGTATTTGTCCAGTCTCAAATCTTTATTCCTCGCTTACAGCAAATTGAAACAGGATATACGGCTGTACCAGCGTATGCCGTATATAGTTTCCGGCAAATATTGCCCGTTCGAACATTCGAAAAACTATAACAGTACATAGATAGTTATATTATATCTCTTTTTATGGCAAGATTCAATTGGCCGGCAGGCATGCGCTCCTGAATTTACGAATTGTTAAAATTATTCGCGCGGTACTCCCCAAAACCGGTCTGTTCCTGACGGCTCCTGTCAGATTGTTTTCGTGCAACAAAAAAGGCACCCACCTTATGGCGCTCGCCCCGCTCGCTTCCCAAGGGGAACACGCTGTTCCCCTTGGGTGATCCCCTCGCTCAATGTTGTTTTGCCCGGCGAAAACGCCGCCGCGCAAAACCGATTTGTTCCTGACGGCTCCCGTCAGATTGTTTTCGCACAACAAAAAAGGCACCCACCTTATGGCGCTCGCACTGCTCGCTTCCCAAGGGGAACACGCTGTTCCCCTTGGGTGATCCCCTCGCTCAATGTTGTTTTGCCCGGCGAAAACGCCGCCGCGCAAAACCGATTTGTTCCTGACGGCTCCCGTCAGATTGTTTTCATGTAACAAAAAAGGCACCCATTATTGGATGCCCTGTTTGCATTCTCAGCTTATTTTACAGCATCTTTGAAAGCTTTGCCGGCTTTGAAAGCGGGAACTGTGGAAGCAGCGATCTTGATCTGCTCCTTCGTCTGCGGGTTGATGCCCGTACGTGCAGCGCGCTTTCTTGCTTCAAACGTACCGAAGCCAACAATCTGTACTTTTCCGCCCTTTTTGATTTCTGCGATAATGCTGTCTGCAAATGCGCTCAGAGCAGCGTCTGCGTCCTTCTTGGAAATTCCGGCCTTTGCCGCGATAGCAGCTACGAGTTCAGTCTTATTCAAAACTTTACCCTCCTTGAGATTTTTTAATAAATTTCCGGGCGGAGGCCACTCCGCGCGGTTTGACACTGTGATGATTATAATACAATCAAATGCATAAATCAACCTATTTTTTCAGCATTTTTGCCTATTTCATCCGCTTTTTCACGCTTTGCACGCTCCCACAAACCGTTGAGCTCGGAAAGTGTGAGCCCGGCGAGTTCATTTTCCGCATACTTTTCCATCAGTGCCAGCCGTTCAATAAACTTTTCGCATGTTTTATTGAGGCATAACTCGGGATTGGTCTTTTTAAGGCGCAGGACGTTGATTACCGCAAACAGCAAATCGCCTGCTTCGCCCTCCATAGCGTCCTTTGTCCCGTTTTCAAGCTCTTCCTTCCATTCGGCAAGCTCTTCCTCTACCTTGGGGAACGCCGCGTTCGCATCGTTCCAGTCGAAACCGACCGCCGCCGCTTTTTTTTGCAGCTTATACGCCCGCATCATCGCCCCCATCGAGCGCGGTACGTCGCGCAGCACGGAAACAAAGGTCTCATTGTTTTTTTCTTCCCGCTTAATAGCTTCCCAGTTGGTAACGACCTCTTTCGCCGTATCCGCCCTGCCGTCCCCAAAAATATGCGGATGCCGGCGGATCATTTTTTTGCATACCGCCGTCGCTACGTCGTCAATATCAAATTCCCCGCACTGGCGCGCCACCTCCGCGTGGAACACAACCTGCAGGAACACATCGCCGAGCTCATCGTACAGCGCACAGATATCGTCCGCGTCAATCGCGTCCACCACCTCGTAGGCTTCCTCGAGGATATACTGGCGCAGGCTTTCGTGCGTCTGCTCCCTGTCCCACGGGCAGCCGTTTTCCCCGCGCAGCACCTTCATCACGCGCACGAGGTCGTAAAGCCCATACCGTTCCTTTTCATATAACGGGACCGCGGGCAACACAAAAATCCCGCCCGTTCCAAGCTCTATATTCCGGTCTAGGTCGTAAAGCTTCACCAGCGCGGATTTCCCGCCCGCGTAAAGCATTCCCCGGGTGTCCTCCGCGTAGTATTCGGACAGGGCGCACTTCACCCCTTCCGCAGAATAGGCATTATCCACGCCCGTAATGACCAGCGCACCCGTGGTGTCGAAAACCGCGCCGCCTATGTCCCGGGCGCTGAACACGCCGTATTCCCCAACCGGGAACTCGCTTCGCGCCGCAGTAACCGCCGCCGCGACTGCACTGCCGCAGGAAATATAGGTAAGGCTGGCCCCCTGCCGCAAAAGTTCCCGGATAAAACCGTTCGTTCCCGCATCGCCAAGCACACAAAAAACCACACTCCCGCGCGCCGCCTGCCCGATGCGTCCGGCGCCCGCGGCATACAGTGCGTCAAAATCCTCCGCCGTTTCAAACAGGTCGTCCAGCGTAACAATATTCCGGTTCCATTCCCGGACTTGTTTTGCGCATTCCGCCCGTTCACTTTGCAGGACAACGGCGTCCGCCTCCCGGATCGCGCGGGCAGCGCGCAGCGGCAGCATATCCGCTTCGGGCACAAGTTCTACAATCTGTAATTCCATCAGCTTCCACACTTTCCGTTCATCGTTATCCCAAAATTATATCCGCTTTCCTTCCTCTTTGCAACCAACGCCGGAAAAGCAGAAGAGGAAACCGATTCCGCATGGCGGCCGGGAAAACCATTGTTTCCAAGGAGGAATTCATCCGTACCTGCAGATAGGTACGGCAAATTCTTTGAGGTTCCCCCGAAAAATATTTCAGTACCTAATCATTTTTCTGTTGACATCGGCTTTCAATGGAGCTATATTATTTAATAAGGTGCCTAATCAATTGAAAGGAGCACGATGAAATGGATTCACACTTACAAAAAAAACTGATGGATCAATCCTTCCGTTTTTCCCGCCTGATGGGGCGTATCTATCACTTTTACCACAAACAGGGGGAAAACCCGCTGCTGCATCCCGGCCAGGGACGTCTGCTTTTCCAAATTCTTGAAAACGAGCCTGTCGGTCAGAAGGACCTTGCTTTCCTGCTCGACATCCGTCCCTCCTCCTTAAGCGAGCTTTTGAAAAAGCTCGAAGATAAAGGCCTTGTCGCACGCACGCCGGACGACAGGGACAAGCGCAATATGATTGTTACGCTTACGGAACAGGGGAAGGAGCTTGTGCAGCAGACAACGCAAGGCCGGGAGGCATTGGATGAAACAATATTCGGGGCGCTTTCCGAAGACGAACGGAAACAGTTTTCTTTCCTGCTCGGCAAACTGACAGATTCATGGCAGTCCGTCCTTGCGGAGGCAGGCGAACCCGAGGAACCGCTTGGCCGCGGTCCTCACTGCGGCCCCCGGGGAGGTTCGCCGGAGCATGGCCCGCACCACGGGCCATGTCCCGAAATGGACCCCCGCTTCCGCCGCCACCACAAAGGCGCATGGGATGAGCGCTTCCGTAACTGGGGCCGCTGCGAATAGCATTTCCCCTGGAACGATACTTCCAAAAAGGGACTGTACAAAATCTGTACAGTCCCTTTGTTTTACCCTGTTCAGCTTATGCAAATGTGGAGAGCCGGTCCGGATAGGTCTTGATGCTTTCCTCACTCTTCCATTGCTCGATCGTTTCATCCTGATGCGCCGTCTGTACCTCATTCAGCTTTTTGCTGGTGATGCTTTCTTTCACATCTTCAAAGGGCACTTCTCCGCCGCCCTCGCTCGTATACTGGATGATATGGTAGCCGTAATCCGTCGGCACAAGGTCGGAAATCGAACCCACGGACGGAAGGGCCATCGAGGCCGTTTCAAACGGTTCCACCATGCCCGAGCCCGGGAATACGAGATAGCCCTTCGTTTTCGCCGGTTCAGACTTCATTCCGGTATCCGTGCCCAGTTCTTCAATCAGCGCGTCAAAATCTTCGCCGGATTTCGCGCGTGCAAGCGCGGCGTCCGCGGAATCTTTGATTTTAGCAAGCTCTTCCTGCAGCTTTGCGTCCGCTCCTTCGTCGTCCCCATTCTGGCGCAGGGTTTTAATTTCACTCTGTACGTCGTCGGGCAGGCCGATCAACAGGTTTTTGACATACCGCGCGCCCTTGGGCTCGTACACCACCGTGCCGGAATTTTTATACGTCGTATAGGCTGTCGCGTCTTCTTCAATCGCAGGCTTCTGCGTTTCCATCAGCTCGTCGTAATATGCTTTCGCTTCTTCCTCGGAATAGCTCACTTCCCCGTTCAGCTTTTCCACTTCCGCATTGATCGCATCCGTCTTGATCGAATCTTCAACCGCTTTGTCGATATCCTTATATCCGTACAACTCGGAATATTTTGCATACTGCTCTTCGATATAAGCGTCCTTATCCGTGATTGTATCGTCGGCGTTCGCCGTATCCTCAATGCCGCTCTTAAGGCTTGCAAGCGTATCTTCAATGCCCTTCCGCTTTTCCGCGCGCACTTCTTCCGTATCCTCGACAAGGCCGTCCGCCTGCGCGTGCTGGTACAAAAGCTCGCCCTTTACAAACTGGTCGAGCATATCTTCCTTCATGGCTGTAAACTGCTCCGCGCCATATTGCTCGGCAAACTGTTCCCGCGTCATACCATAAACCGCAAGGTTCATATCGACCTGGTCCATCACCTCGCCTTTGGTGATCTGCGTCCCGTTTACCTCTGCCACAACCTGTGCGCGGTCTTTATCTTCGTTGACCGATACCATGGAACACGATGCAAGCGCAACGCACAGGACGGCGCACACTGCCGTTACCATGATTTTTTTCATTCGATTCATAATTGCTATTGTTCCTTTCCAATAAATGCATAATGGATATATTATACAGGATGTCCCCATATTTTGCAACGCAGGCCCATTATACGGATTTCCATTCAACCCTTCCGGCGGCGCATCTTTATCCCACCCAAAAACTCAAGGAACGCGTTCGTATCAAATCCCTTTTCCGTCCGATAAACAAGCGTCGGCGGGGTCGACGGTCTCAGTATAACATCATTTGCGCGTCCGCTCACCATTTTTAACAGTTTCTTTACATTCGGGTTCACCGTTTCCGAATATTTCAGCTCGATTCCGTCCGCCTTCTTAATCACGCTGGCAATCCCGGCGGCAGCCGCATAGCTTTTCACCGTCGCCGTAACGATCAGGTTGTTGACCTCTTTCGGGATTTTGCCGTAGCGGTCGGCGATCTCCTTCGCCGCGGCCTTTGCGTCCGCTACCGTCTTGATTTTTGAAATCAGCTTATAGATATCCATCTTATCCGTCTGGCCCGCGATATAGCTGTCCGGAATATAGGCGGGTACGCCAAGCTCTACCGAGGTTTCAAATTCCGCCTCCACATGCCTGCCCCTTGCCGTTGCAACCGCCTCGCGCATCAGCTTGCAATACATGGCATAGCCCACGGTCGCCATATGCCCGCTCTGCTCCGGCCCTAAAAGGTTCCCCGCGCCGCGAATCTGCAAATCCCGCATGGCAATTTTAAATCCGCTCCCAAGCTGTGTAAACTCACGGATCGCCGCCATGCGCTTGGCCGCGTTTTCCTTCATGCTGCCGTCGCCAAGATAGGTAAAATAGGCATATGAATTTTTATCCGAACGGCCCACGCGCCCCTTCAGCTGATAGAGCTGTGAAAGGCCGAATTTATCCGCCTCATATACAATGATCGTATTCACGCTGGGGATATCGATACCGCTTTCAATAATCGTCGTGCACACAAGCACGTCGTATTCCCCGTCGATGAACCCTCCCACGACGCGCTCGAGCTCAGCCTCGCCCATCTGCCCGTGCGCGGCCGCAACCCGTGCCTCGGGCACATTGCGTTTCACATCGGCCACAAGCCGGTCCATTTCACTGATCCTGCGGCATACAAGGTAGGCCTGTCCGCCCCGGCCGATTTCGCGCATAATCGCGTCGCGCAGAAGTCCGTCCGAATAGCGCATCACATAGGAATACGGTTGTTTGCGCATGGAAGGCGGCGTATCGAGCGTACTCATATCCCGGATACCCACGAGCGACATTTCGAGCGTACGCGGGATCGGCGTCGCCGAAAGCGTCAGCACGTCCACGCTTTGTTTCAAAAGCTTGATCTTCTCCTTGTGCGTCACCCCGAAGCGCTGCTCTTCATCCACAATCAAAAGCCCCAGGTCGTTGAACTTCACGTCGCCCGAAAGAAGCCGGTGGGTGCCGATGATAATATCAATTTTTCCCCGCCGCAAATCTTCCAGCACTTGCTTGTGCTGTCCCTTGGAAAACCGCGTCAGGCCCGCGATGGTCACGGGAAAATCATGGAACCGTTCCCGGAAGGTCTTTAAATGCTGCCGGGCGAGCAGCGTCGTCGGTACGAGCACCGCCACCTGCTTGCCGTCCCCCGCCGCCTTCATCGCCGCGCGCATAGCGACCTCCGTCTTGCCATACCCCACATCCCCGAGCAAAAGCCTGTCCATCACGCGGGGAGATTCCATATCTTTTTTGATTTCCTCGATACTCTCCCGCTGTCCATCCGTTTCCTCATATTCAAAGGCGTCTTCGAACTGCTTTTGCCACACCGTATCCTCCGGGAAAGCATGTCCCTTGCTTTCAAACCGCTGGGCATACAAATCCACAAGGTCAAAGGCCAGTTTTAAAGCCGATTCGCGCGCCTTTGTTTTGGCAGTTTCCCATTCGCGGCCGCCGAGCCTTGAGAGCTGTGGCGGCGCATCCTCGCTGCCGATATATTTCTGCACGCGGTCGATCTGCGCGGTGGGAATATAGAGCTTGTCTCCCCCGCGGTATTCGATTTCCATATACTCCGCGACCGTCCCGCCCGCTTCAAGCGTTTTGAGCCCAAGGTATTTCCCTTTGCCGTGCACGTCGTGCACCACAAAATCCCCGGGGGAAAGATCGCTGAAAATATCTTCCTCCGCATGCTGCCGCTGCTTTTTAACCGGCGCTTTCTTTACGCGCCCGTAAATATCATTCGCACCCAGCACGAGGAGCTTTCCCGATGGAATTTCAAATCCATAGGAAACATATTCCCCGCTGACCGAAAGCGGGGACGACATTTCCTTTTCCACAGGCGCGATTACGTCAAGCTCCGCAAGGGCGGAGGAAAGCGCCTGCGCCTTGCCCCCCGCAAACATGCGCACGGAATAGCCGTGTTCCCGCCGTCCCAGCAGGTCCTTTGCAAGCTGATCCACACGGCCGCGGTATTCCACCGCCCCGTGCATCTCCATATCCACCTCGCCCACCGTTTTCAGCCGTGCGTTTTTCGTGCCCGCCATATCGATGATATCGGCGTTTTTGTTTTTAATAAGCGTCCGCAGCTCGCCCATGCTTTCGCCCTGGACAGGAAAGGCGTCGCCTTCCGCCGTAACGTGGGCGACCATATCCGAAAACTCCGTCAGGATGCGTTTTCCCTCGCCGTAAATCCGTTCAAAATCATCAAACAGGAGGAGGGCGTCCGGAAAATAATCCGTAATATATGCCGGGGGAAACATCACCGGCAGGAAAGTTCCGGCGTTTTCAAAATTGCCGTATTCCTCCACATCCGCCATGATGCTGTCCGCAAGCTTTTTGTTCTCCTGCTGTTCGAGATAGCTGAACAGCTTTTTCTTTTCCTCTTCGCCCAGCACCACCTCGCGCGCCGGCGGCAGGAGATATTCTTTCGCCGGTTTTCCCGCCGACCGCTGGGTCTCGCTGTCAAAGGTGCGGATGCTTTCAATTTCATCGTCAAAAAACGTAATGCGCAGCGGCATTTTGGAATCAGGCGGATAAATATCAAGGATTTCCCCGCGCCGCGCAAATTCCCCGCGCGAATAAACGGTTCCCACGCGTTCATATCCGTTCCGGGTAAGCTCCTGCATTAGCGCTTCGCCGTCATAGCTGCTTCCCGTTTCAAGCAGCAGGCAGGTCCCGTTAAACTTTTCCCGCGGGACAACTTTCCCGAGAAACGCGCGTATGGAAAGGAATACCGGTTTCCTTACCGCCCCGGCATTTTTCATGACCTTTACGCGCACGAGTTCTTCATCGCGCCCCTTGGCCTGTGCCGCGCGTATGGAATCATCGTTTTCAGGGAACAGTACGCCTGCCGCGGCCGCATATTCACGCGCCGCCTGTTCCGTATTTGTGACGCACAGCACCTGCCTGCCTGCGCTCCTTGCAACCGCTTCGGCAAAATATGCCTTGGCATGCGGGGTAACGCCAAAAACCGAGCAGGGCAATTGCCCTCCCCGGATACATTTCAATACATCCTGGAACGCGCCGCTTTTTATAATCAGCGGGCTTACCGCGTCGTTCAAATCACGCTTCCTTTCATTCAATAAGCATTGCTATTTATTAAATTTCGCCTGGGCACGCGCAACACCTTCGAGCACGATACTTTCGCAGGCGTCCGCCGCACGGCTGAACAGTTCCTGCGCTTCGTCGCGCTTTTCCTTCTCAAATTTTCCCAGCACATGCCCGATCAGGTTTCCTTCCGGTTTGCCGATCCCGATTCGGATGCGCGGGAAATCGCCGGAACCGGTATAGCCGATAACCGACCGCATTCCATTGTGCGTTCCCGCGCTGCCCTTTTCACGAATGCGCAGCGCGCCAAAGGGAATATCGATATCGTCATACATCACGATCAGCCGGGAAAGGTCGGCATTGTAATAATTGAGAATTCCGTCCACCGCATAGCCGCTGTTGTTCATAAAGGTCGTCGGGCGGATCAGCATGACCTTCTCGCCGCCGATCATTCCCTGCCCGGCATGTGCGTCAAATTTTGTCGACTTCAGCTTGATACCATGACGCCTGGCAAGAATATCCAGTGCCTGGAAGCCCGCGTTATGCCGCGTATTTTTATATTTCAGGCCCGGATTCCCGAGCCCGGCGATAAAATACATAGATTCCTCCAAAAATGCAGAATAAGCCCCGCGCTTCCTCTTCCGGCGGCAACGCTTTTATTTCCGCTTATCTTTCCAATCCGTCTTTACAGTCTGCCTGCTTCGCGCATTCGCTCGTCACAACTCGCCTCTTTGCTTGTTTCGCCGCGCCGCGGCAAAACTTCGCTCTGTCGGCGGTTGCTCCTCTTCCCCGTCGAACCCACTTCGTTGGGCTTCGCCGGGGTCCCCTTTTTGCCTTTGCTCCGCGCTTCCTCTTCCGGCGGCAATGCTTTTATTTCCGCTTATCTTTCCAATCCGTCTTTACGGTCTGCCTGCTTCGCGCGTTCGCTCGTCACAACTCGCCTCTTTGCTTGTTTCGCCGCGCTGCGGCAAAACTTCGCTTTGTCGGCGGTTGCTCCTCTTCCCCGTCGAACCCACTTCGTTGGGCTTCGCCGGGGTCCCCTTTTTGCCTTTGCTCCGCGCTTCCTCTTCCGGCGGCAACACTTTTATTTCCGCTTATCTTTCCAATCCGTCTTTACAGTCTGCCTGCTTCGCGCGATCGCAAAGGCGTTATCCGGAATATCTTCCGTGATGGTGGAGCCTGCCGCGATATATACGCCGCCGCCCACGCTGACCGGCGAAATCAGATTCGTGTTGCATCCAATGAACGCATCATCGCCCACGGAGGTGCGGAATTTGTTTTTCCCGTCATAATTTACAACCACAACGCCGCAGCCCACATTAATCCCTTTGCCAAAATCGGAATCGCCAATATACGTAAGGTGGGATACCTTTGTGCCGTCGCCAATCGTTGAATTTTTGATCTCCACAAAATCCCCGATGCGGCAATGGCTGCCAATATGCGAATCCGGGCGCACATATGCATTTGGCCCTACGGTGGAATGTTCCCCGATTTCCGCGTTTAAGACCACCGAGTTCTGCACCTGTGTGCCGCTTCCGATTGCGCTGTCTTTGATACGCGAGCCGGGATAAAGGGTCACGTCTTCGCCAATCCGGGTGTTCCCTTCAAGGGTAACGTTCGGATAGATAACCGTGTCCTGCCCGATTTCGCAGTCCGCGCCAATATAGGTGTTTTTCGGATCGATCAGCGTTACGCCGTTCCGCATATGCTGCTCAAGGATACGTCCGCGAAGAATTTCTGAAATTTGCGCAAGCTGTACCCGGTCATTCACACCCATGCATTCCTGCGCATCTTCCGCAATATAGGCCCCTACCTTCTCGCCCCGCGCATTCAGCAAGCCGACAATATCCGTCAGGTAATATTCCCCCTGCGCGTTCGCCGGCTTGATTTCTTTCAGGCATTCCAGCAGAAGCGGCGTGCATACGCAATAGCACGAAGCGTTGACCTCTTTGATTTCACGCTGTTCTTCCGTCGCGTCCTTTTCCTCTACAATGGCGGTTACGTCCCCGAGCTCATTGCGCAGTATCCTGCCGTACCCATACGGGTCCTCAAGCTGTGCGGTAAGCATTGTGCAGGCGTAATTGCCTTTTTCAGCCGCATCCACCAGCGCGCGAACCGTCCCGGCACGCAAAAGCGGCATATCCCCCGCAATGATAAGCGTATATCCCGTAAAGCCTTCAAGCTCCCGGGCAGCGCACATGACGGCATGCCCGCTGCCTTTGCGTTCCGCCTGCTCCGCATAGGACGCCCCATCGCCAAGGCGCTCCTTTATTTCGTCCATTCCCCGGCCGCACACCACGACACATTTCTTTGCATCCACTTCGCGCACCGCATTTACGACCCACTCGAGCATACTGCGCCCCGCCGCTTCATGCAATACCTTCGGTATCCTGGATTTCATACGCGTTCCCTCGCCCGCCGCAAGGATTACCGCCATACATTCTTTCATAACCGCTTCTCCATCGTCCTTTACTTTTTTACCCCAACTTTGTTTATTATACACAAAAGCAATTCCCTATGCAAAACAAAAAAGACCCTTCCCGGCGGAAGGGTCCCGTTTCTGAAACTCAAAATTCTTCGTGCGCAGCGGTCGCTTCTTCGTCCGGCAGGTTTTCATACTCCTTGAGTATGATCTGCTGGATCATTTCGCGCGTATCCGAGTTGATCGGATGCGCGATGTCTTTATACTCTCCGCTGGGTGTTTTCCTGCTGGGCATTGCGATAAACAGGCCGCTCGCACCTTCGATGATCTTCATGTCGTGGATCACAAACATGTCGTCGAACGTCACCGAAACGATCGCCTTCATTTTCCCCGTACCGTCAATTTTCCTGATGCGAATATCTGTAATTTCCATTCTTCAATCCTCCACCTTGTTGTTAGACTATGCCGCTCTCCAAAAGCGGCGCTAAGCAAATCCACCCCATTGATTTTACTCAATTTTAATCTAGCACATTTCGCGTAAAATTGCAACCGTCGCGCATCAGCAGGCCGAAATCTCTATTTTTGTCTCGCTCAGTTCCTCCAGTTCAAAAATCGCCTTATATCCGCTGATCCGTTTTTTCTGTGGATAACGGTTCACAATGGCCGCCCCAACGCCCACCACTTCGATATTGAATTCCGCAAGCATATCGCAAATTGCCCTTATCGTACCGCCGCCCGCAATAAAATCATCGACCACAAGGGCGCGCGTCCCCTCTTTTATCATCCGCTTGGAAAGCGACATCGTTTGCAGCCTTCGGGACGAGCCCGAAAGATAGTTCATTGAGAAAACGGAGCCGTCCGTAAGCTTGCTTTCCCTTCGCGCGATGGCGAGCGGCAGGTTCAAAATACGCGCAACGCTCATGGCGAGCGGGATGCCCTTGGTTTCGACCGTCACGATAAAATCCGCCTTCGCCCGGGAAAACCATTCCGCCATAATCTGGGCCATCCCGTCCACATAATAAGGCGTACAGAACAAATCCGCAATGTACATATATCCTCCCGGCAGGATGCGGGAAGTGTCCCTCATTTTTTCCGTCAGCTCCTTCAAAAGCAGCAGACGCGTATTTTCAGGCATTTGCGGCACATAGCGGATGCCTCCGTGCGCGCCCGCCACCGTTTCCACGCGCCCGATTCCCGTATCCGCGAACACCTGTTTAATGACTGCCGCATCTTCGGAAAGGCTGGATTTTGCCGCGCCGAACATTTCCTGGAAAAATTTAAGCGGATAGAGCTTATTGGGATTTTTGGCGAGGATAGCGCACATAGCCGCGATCCTTTGCTTTTTGTTCTGCATTTTCCCTCCCCTATACGGACAATTCCATCACATGATCGTCCATCACGAAGCCGCCGCCGATCTCTTTGCAGATATCCTCCGTATTGGTAAAGCCGAGACGTTCATAGGCCGCAACAGAGGAGGTATTATTCTTGGCGACGGTAAGCCGGATGCTTTTCAGGCGCAGTGCCCGCGCCATTTCGCGCACTTCGTTTACCACATCACGGGCATACCCTTTTCCGCGGTATTCCTTTAAAAGGTAAATCTTGCTGAGGAACATTTTCCCCTGCGGGTTGTTGGGTTCTATGGCAACATATCCCACGTTTACTCCCAGCACGCGGACCAGGTAATATTCACAGCCCCGCGCGTCCGCTTCCCGGATGGCCGCAACCGACTGGAAATGCTCCAGCATATACTCGATCTGGTCGCTGGAGATGATTCCCGCATAGTGTTCCCGCCAGATGGTATGCGCCAGGTCTGCCGCCGCAAGGAATTCGCGTTCGCGGCTCACGCGTTTCAACTTCGCCTTTGCCATTACCGCGCGTTCCAATCCCGGAGAAACGCTTCCACGCTGCGGTCGCCCGTCGCTTCCGCTCCCTCCGAAAAATAACATGCGGGAAGCTGTCCAAGTTCCCTGTGATATTTTACGCACTCGCAACAAAGTCCCATTTTTGAACAATGGAACGAGCAATTGCACATATTCTTATTTTGTTCCTTTCTGCATTCCATCCAAAACACCTCATTTTCGCTTTTTTTTGAAATACGAGCTTAGCATCTGCGCACATTCCGCTTCCAGCACGCCGCCCGTAACCTCCGGCTTATGGTTGAGTTTCCCCTCGGCCAAATCGTACAGGGTCCCGAACGCTCCGGCCTTCTTATCATACGCCCCAAAAACGACGCGCGGAATCCGCGCGTTGACCGCAGCGCCCGCGCACATGGGACAGGGCTCGAGCGTCACATACAGGGTGCACCCGGGAAGCCGCCAGCCGCCGAGCACCTTCGCCGCTTTCGCAATCGCGCTGATTTCAGCATGGCAAAGGGGATTTTTGTCCGTTTCCCGGGTATTGTGCGCCGCCGCGATTACCTGCCCGTCGCGGACGATTACCGCACCGATCGGCACCTCGTCAATTTTCTCCGCAAGAAGCGCCTGTTCAATTGCGGCATGCATCCATTTCTCGTCATTCACTGGCGTTCTCTCCTCCGCTTGTTTCGAGCGAGGAAAACAGCAGGAATCCCTCGTCAAAAGAATCCTTCGCCGCTTCTAAAAAAGCATGCGCGGCATCCTCGTCGTCTTTTACGGCATCCATACTTTCCTGCAAAAGGCGCGCCGTACCGACAAAGTTTTCATTGATTTCCCGTATTTCCTTATCCGGCGTATCCAAGGAAGAAAGCTCCCGTTCCAGTGTTTTCATATCCGCCCTTACATAAAGGGTCAGCCCTCCGTTTTCCATTTGCTGCAAGCCCGTTTGCAGGCGGGTGATCGCGTCGAGGTCGTTGATAAAATTGTCGTATCGGTCGGCAGGCGTAAGAGAGCAGGCGCCGAGCATCACTGACAGCACAATTGCAATGACGAGAATAAACTTTTTCAAGCAGTTGCTTTCCTCCGCATTTTTTCTTTTATTATACGAATTTCATTATGATATTGCAATTGGCAGTGCTTTTTGGTAAAATAAATTCCGTCGCACGGAGGAGTATCGAAGTGGTCATAACGGGCGCGACTCGAAATCGTGTAGCCTTAACGGGCACGTGGGTTCGAATCCCACCTCCTCCGCCAAAAAATATGAAACCCTGCGAAGCGGGGTTTTATTTTTTTGATGAAAGGATAAGAAACCCACGTGGGTCCATGCAAGGATAAGCCATAGGCGCAGTCCGCGCTATCCCACCGAATTCATTCCGCTAACGCTCCATTCGAGTTCAGCGGGGGCCGTTTATCTGCATCTATTTTGATTGAACTGGTTGGTCTATGTTAAAATATGAATTTTTAACGGCCTTCAAACCAGTTTTTTATCTTTTACCCTCTTAAAGACGGGCGATAACGCCAAATAGCAAATGGGGAAAAATACAATATTGCCGATTGCATGCAGCGCGTCGAAAGGAATCCCCGCGATGTAATACGTCAGGAAAAATGTCCAGCCGTATAATAACTTTTCCCACGATACGATAAAACCAAAAATAAACCCGCACAAGCCCGACCACAGCGTGTACGGAATGACCTTTCTCTGCTTAACATGCCTGTTAATCGCAAAGGTAACCAAAACGATCAAAGCCCATGCCGCAATCTGGAATATTACATAAGGGCCTATTCCCAGCAGGAGCGCGGACAGCAGGGTGGTTGTGACCACAACCTGCAGGGCAATATAAAGGCCGAAGAATATTGTCGTTATGATTATAATCGAAGTTACCGGCTTTATATTCGGAAGAAACTGCAGCACAATTCTGGACGCCACATTAACGGCCGACAGGATTCCTACCAGGGCTATATTGTAAGATTTCGTCATAAAACCCTCATTTCACAATGAAAAAGCAGGGCAGGTAAAAATACCCGCCCCGCATGGAAAGATTACTTTTTTCTCTTTTTAATGACCCTGGAGTAGACTACACCCGAAATTACCAAAAATGCCGCGATTACCGCAACCAGCACAATCATCATGGTCGGGTCCTGCGAATCCTTATTCTCCTCTGCGTTCTTTTCCACATAAGTATCATCAAAGCCTTCCGAATCAGGGGCCTGACCGCTTTCCGAATGCCCGATATCCGCATCGGCATTCGCGCTGCCGCCGGAACCGTTTGCATCCGGGGCAGGCGAAGCGCCCGTCGTCAAAGCGTCCCCGCCGGCCGGATCAAGACCGCTTCCGTTTCCCTTGGAACCCTGATTTGAATGATTCCCCGTTGAACCTGCGTTTACCTCCGGAGAAGTCCCGGAACCGTCGGGATCGGCAGGATTCATCGGGTCCGCGGGATTTGCGGGCCTGGCGGGATTTGTTGGATTTGCCGGTTTTGTTGGATTAATTGGATTTGTTGGGGTTGACGGATTTTCCGGTTTTGTCGGTTTAGACGGCGTCGACGGATTCTCCGGGAAAACCGCGCCGGGTTCCTTGGTGTAATCGCGGGTGTACTTGATTGCAACAACATCCCCCTGTTTCAGGGTATACCCATTCATATAAACCAGGGGCATCGCGCCGTTAACGGTGTAAATCCACCCGGAATTCGGGCCGCCGTCCCGTTCCGCCAGAGTGTTGCCATGGGGGTCGGTGATCGAGCGGATGTAACTTCCTACCGAAGAATACGTGTAGTTATGTTCTGCCATAACCTTGCGGAAAAGCCCGAACACCGTTGTGCCGGCTTCCAGATTTGATACTGTCGCATTAATCAGGCTGCCGCCCGCCTTCGTAAATAGCGCGGCCCGCGCCGAACGTGCGGCGGGCTGCGAATCCGCTTCAAAATCGGCCAGAACCAGCGTAGCGGAAATAGGAGCGTTGATATCCGTAATTGCCTGGGCGCGAAGCCCGGTCAATTCCTCCGGCGTGCGTTCAACATGGTTTACGCCTTCCGCCATAACGTATTCACATACGGGCTGGCGATAGAGGGGCTCAAACGCCTCGTACCCTGCCGTCCCCTTGAATTTCAGCCAATATTTACCGAATATCGAATGCGTCAGGGAACTGCTGATCCGGACAAAGGTGTCTTCCTCCGGTTTTGTGAAATTAAGGGTTTCATGGTCCAAAACGGCCGGGTCGCTGGAACGGAACGCCCTCCACGCCTCCTGGTCTGCCCATCCGTCGATTTCATCCGCAATAATTCCATCATTGGTTCTTTCAGCGTCGGTATAAATCCACTGTATCGAACCGCCGTTTTCCGCCGTACTTAAAGCCGCCTCCTGGAAGGGGGTTAATTTGCCCGTAACGGAATAATAATCGTCGTAAGCGGAATTATTCAGGCCCTCAAAATAATTGTCCTTAACGAGCGTCATCAGGGACAGCGCGGAATCAATTTCTTCCTGTGTCAGGGGCTCGACCATGAACTTGTATTCACGGGACGCGGAAACCCCCTTTGCGGAATCGGTAATTGTTATGGTGACCTCCACTTCCCCGGCAGGATTGCCGGGAAGCGGGCGGTAAACGAAAGACCTCGCCGCATTCGCCACATCAGGGCTTTCGATGATATCCTCATTGGCGCTTGAAATGGTGACGGGGAAATACTTTCCGTCCACGCCGAAATTTCTTGTCGTCGGATACTGGATATCGTTATAGACGGTATAGACGCCGTCCGCCGCGACAAGCCGTTGCTTTGTCACATAATCCGAAAATCCTGTCGATGCAACCCCCGCGTCGATTTTTTCGAGAAGCTCTCCCCGCAGTGCGTCGACCTCTTCGCTGGAAAGCGGCGGGATTTTAAACGTAAAGGTCTTGTATAAAATAATATCCGGTTCGGGAGCGGAGGTGAACTGGAAATTGAACCGTGCCGTCAAGGTGACGGTTTTGGCATTTTCTCCCCGGATCACCTTTCCCACATAAGGGTCAAACAACGTTTCGGGCGTTCTCTGGTTCTCATCGCTTATGGAAACCACCGCCGGGTCTGAAGACGTCCATGAGACCTGCACCCACTTTTTATCGTCGACAACCTTGGGCAGAACCAGGTCGGAAACGATATTATCTTTGTCGTTAGTCCCCAATATGGTGTCTTCCGTAACGCCGGGAAGAATTTCATCCCGCATCGCCGTCCTGACTTTCTCTCCATCCCACGGGATGTTGACGACCAAATCCCTGACCTCTTTTGAAGCGTCGCCTTTCTCCAGGTTCAATGTAACCTTGTATTGGGACATTTTAACTGTCGGCAGGCTGTTCGGATCGGCATAGAAGAATTCCAGAGAGCCATCCTGGTGTATAGAGCCGCCGCCATAAATCTCTTCCATCGATTTTATGGTGACCGCAATATCACCAAAGCCCGCCTTTGCAAGGTCGGCATTCACCATATCGAGGATATTTGTGTCCGTTCCATAAACCGGGCGGAGGGGGCCGTAGTCGTCGTCAAAAATGCTGGCGGCGTTATCCACTTCCTCCATATCCGGGGTATACGCTTCAGCGGCAAGGAGGCCCCTCGTATCCATTGCGCTGCGGAGGACTTTCGTGCCGCTGAGAATTTCCACATAGACATATTTTCCCGCTTCAAACGACCCGTCGCCGGGAATCAGGTAATCCTTGCCCGTTGCCCCCGATATATCCGCCGCGCCGGAAGAATTGTACCGCCATTTGAAATTCAGTTCAGGATAGTTGTCAAAGTCGTAAAGGGAGCCGCCAAGCGTATAAATCTTCACCGTCGCCAATTCGCCCAGCACGGGGTATACGCCATGCGCAGGATCGGCGTTCACTACTTCCGCATATGTGATTTGGGGGATGACCGACACATCCCGCGCGTCCGTATACGTCTCTCCGCCCGCAGTCACCGCAACTTCAACCCGGATTACCCCGCCGCCTGTCAGGGCTGCCAGGATAATGGCGTTATTGTTGTTCTCCGGGTGGGATACGGCAACCATCTCTTCAAGGGGAATAGAACCTTTCAGGACCGTTGTTTTCCACACAATGCCGGTGATATCCTCTTCCTTGATATCCTGGAGCGCGAGGGTAACCGTGGTCTGGTTCGGAGTTACTCCCTGCTCAACAAAGATGGCCGTCGCCCCGCCCAGGGTAACCTTGGGATCGGGCGTTGGCTCTGTGCCGCCGCCCCCGGCCTGCCATCCCAACACAGGCCAGCCATCCCCGTTGGCCTTGTAGGCGCTGCCTAAACCGGCCAAAAGCTCCGCCGGTGTGGAAAACTGGAAACAATCATTTGTTGTCCCCGTGCCTGTTCCGGACAGGTTGGCTTGGTATCCGCAATGGCTCAGTGTGGCCGATGCATAAAGAAAGTCTGTAATCTCCGCCGCCGTAGACGACCCGGACAGGGCGCCTACGCTGTAGCAATAACTGCAGTTAAAGTTGTTTTGCATTTGGCCTGCTATCCCGCCCGCCCTTGTTTTGCCGCTGATATCGCCCGTATTATAGCACTCAAGTATTGCGCCGTATTTTCCGTAGCCCGCTATCCCGCCCGCGTAAGGGCCGGAAACCGCGCCGTTGTTCACACAGCCGCGGACCGTGGGGTTGTTGGCCGCAGAAGAATTATTAAAGTAACCGACGATGCCGCCCGCATAGCCGCTGGAAGCCTTGGTATTGGTAACCGAGCCGCTGAAAGAACAATTGAGGATTGTCCCCTTGGCAAGAGCGCCCGCAATTCCGCCGACATTGGTGGACGTGGAAGTGACAGCGCCGCCGACGGAAAGGTTCTTTACAACCGCTGCAGGGTCGTTTATATAACCAAACAGCCCGGCAAAGTTGAAAGTTGCATTGACGGAAAGGCCGGTAATGGAATATCCCGCGCCATCGAAACTGCCGCCAAAATAAGTGGTCGCATAACCGTCCCCGCCGCCAATGGGCACCCATTCCATATTGTTTAAATCAATATCGGCGGTCAGCATGGCATTGATTTGGTTGCTGCCCGCGTTCACCGTATTCCGGAACCATGCCAGTTCCTGCGGGGTACCGATCTGGTATACTCCGCCGATGCTGGTTGGTTCCGCTGCGGAGGTTCCGTCCCACGGGCCGTCCAACGACAGGGACTGGATTTCAACCATTGGTATCCAAACGGCATATATCGTCGCATTTCCGGTGAATTGCGTTTCTTCCGTAATTAAGGATAAAGACTCTACGTCCCCATAGGTGAAATTTTCGGGAAGAACGGTTTCTTCCTGTGTCCACCCCAAAAGGAAAAACTGCTCTTTTTCCGCAAAAGGAATTTCAGGCAGGAATCCCCTTTCATCTGTTTGGACGGTTTCAGCCCCCGGCAAGCCGCCCATCGGGTTAAGGGTAATCGTAAAGGGCGCTTTCGCGGTTATCGCGGTGTTGGGGGAAGGCTCATCCTGTCGGGGGTTCCCAATACTTCCGGACGAATCCTGCGGCGCGGGAGTTTCCGGCGGGGCTTCTTCCGGAATTTCCTGCCCAGCTTCCGCAGGGGCGCCCTCCGTTAAACCGGCATCCGTGCTTTCCCCGGCCGACTCCCCGGAAGTTTCCTCCGAAGAACCCGCCGCTTCCATGCTGGTATGCTCTTCCGGCATAGGAGATTCCTGCGCCGACGCCGTTAAAGGAAACAATAATGTCAGCAAAACAGAAATTACAAGAATCATTGAAAGTGTACGCTTTTTCATCTTACTTCTTCCACCTTAATTTATGAGACAAAAAAAAGAGAGTATGACCCCTCTTCTTCAAAACCCGTGCCGTCGCTCGCAGCACAGGAAAACAAAGAAGACCTGACTCCCCATCCAAAATGGGATTACAGTGGCGGGACCGTGCCGGAATCTCACCGGACTTCCACTTACTGTTCAGTTTTTATGCCCCACGTTATCGTGCAGGCCTTGGCAATTGCCTTTCGTTAAAAGTATAAATCCTCGGCGTATAAAATGCAACCGCGGCGGGCCAAAAAAGAGAGTTGGTCAATGCTGCCGCAATACAAAACAGCCGCCATATACGGCTGTAAAACAAACAGGCAGCCGGAAAGCGGCGTGTCCCACAGCAATGCCATGAAATGTGCCGCCTGCCGGCTGCCTGCATTTTGCCTATAGGGAAGTCATGCTGCCCGGGGTTCCCGGCGCTTTCCCCTATCCTGCCAGATTTCCGTTTTCATTCCCTTCCATTGACGCCAACGCCTGTTTTTTGCGGAGGTTCGCATAGAATTTAGCGGACATCGAATCCAGGATCAGCGCAAGCAATATGAGCAGGCCCTTTGCGATAATCTGGTAGTTTGTTTCCACTCCCAGCAGGTTCAGCCCGTTGCTCGTAAGCCCGATTACCACCGCGCCGAACACGGTGCCGATCATATTCGTGTTTCCGCCCAGCATGGACGTGCCGCCAATGACCACCGCGGCAATTACATCCAGTTCCATGTTGACTCCGGCATTGACCTGCGCGGAGGCGGTCCTCGCCGTCAGGACGATTGCCGCCACTGTCGCGCAAATACCCATATTCATAAATATGCCAAACCTGGTTTTTAGTATGCTTATGCCGCTCGCCCTTGCAGCATCCGCGTTTCCGCCCACCGCGATCACATACCTGCCGAACATCGTCCGGTTGGCGACAATATACATAATGAAGATCATTACCGCCATCATATACACGGGGACGGGGATTCCCAGGAAATATCCCTGCCCCAGGAACACAAATTCGTCGGGCAACCTGGTTATGGGGGTCATTTCGGTTAATATGTAAATGAGCCCCCTGAATAGGGATTGCGTCGCCAGCGTGACCACAAACGGCGGCAGCGAGAAGACGGAAATCACTGCGGCGTTCAATGCGCCGCACCCAATCCCGACCGCAAAGCCGCACAGTATGGCGACAAATACAGGCGCATTCGCTTCCCGCATCAGCAGCGCCATAATAACCCCGATAAAGCCGACCATCGAACCGACGGACAGGTCGATCTGGCCGGACGCGATGACGAACGTAAAGCCCAGTGCAACAACGACATTCACGCAAATCTGGCGCAATACATTCAGCAGGTTCGTCGGCGTCAGGAAGGCTTCCGACAACAGCGACATCACGACAACCATGATGATAACCATTAAGAACGCCTTGTTTCCCATCAAAAGAGTATTGATAAAGTTTTTTCCTTTTTTATTTGCCTGCAATTTTTCCATGTTCAAACCCTTCCAATCGTAGCTTATTTATGATATACCAAATGCATTGCTCACAAGCGTAACCTGATCCGCTTCTTTTCCATCGCATTCAAAAACAATTTTCCCGTTGCGTATCACCAGGACCCTGTCCGACATCGCCAGTATCTCCGGCAGCTCGGAAGACACCAGGATAACCGCTATGCCCGCGCTTGCCATTTTATCGATCAGGGCATAAATTTCCTGCTTTGCCCCCACGTCGATTCCGCGCGTCGGCTCGTCCAGAATCAGTATTTTAGGATTGGTCAGAAGCCACCTTCCCACCATCACCTTCTGTTGGTTTCCCCCGCTCAACTGCCCAATCAGGTCGTGGGGAGAGGAATATTTAATGGACAGCGTATCCGATTCCTCGCCGAATACTTTCAGTTCCCTTTTTTTGTTGAACATCCCCAGCCGGTTGCATACGCGCTTGAAGCTGGCTATGGTTGTATTCGCAACCACCGACAGCGCATAAATCACACCCAGCCGCAAACGGTCTTCCGTGAGCATGCCCACGCCCAGCTTGATCGCGTCGACCGGCGATTTAATATCCACTTCCCTGCCGTTCACGAACACCTTTCCGGACGTATACCTGTCTATCCCGAATATCGAACGCATGATCTCCGTCCGGCCCGCGCCCATCAGGCCGTAAATCCCGAGGATTTCCCCGCTGCGCACTGAAAAATTCACGTCGTAAAAATCGCCGGAACCCGTGAGGTGCTCCACCCGGAGCGCTTCGCCTTTCATTTCCGCCTTGTGCTTCGTGAACATATCCTTAAGCTCCCGTCCAACCACCAGGTTCATCAGCTTTTGGTTGGTCAGCCCCTTGACCGGGAGCGTATCGACATACGACCCGTCGCGCAGCACTGTGACACGCTGGCAGATTGCAAAAATCTCATCGAGCTTATGCGATATGAACACAACCGTAACGCCTTCCGCGGTCAGCTTGCGCACGATGGCGTACAGCAATTCAATTTCACGCATTGTCAGCGCGGAGGTGGGTTCGTCCATGATAATAATATTCGCCCGGTACGATATCGCCCGCGCAAGTTCTACAAGCTGCATCTGCGCAATGCTGAGCTCCCTGACATTTGCGGCCGGGTCAATTTCAATTCCCAGTTCCAAAAGCAATTCGCGCGTGCGTTCATACCGCAGCTTTTTATCGATCAGGCCGCCTTTTGAAAAGTCGGCCTCCCGGCCCAGCCAGATGTTCTCCGCCACGTCCATTTGCTGTACGAGGCTTATTTCCTGGTGTATCATGGAAATTCCGTTTTTCAGCGCTTCGGCGGTGTCCTTGAATTCAATTTTGCGGCCATTGTATATAATTTCGCCTTTTTCCGGCCTGTGGATTCCGATCAGTATTTTCATCAGCGTCGATTTTCCCGCGCCGTTTTCCCCGATCAGCGCGTGGACCTCGCCTTTTTCCAGCCTTAAGGATACGTCCTTGAGCGCCTGTACTCCCGCAAATACTTTAGTGATGCCGGTCATCTGTAATATTGTATCAGCCATATCCTTCTCCCCCGTTCAGGGTTTTGGAAGGGAATGCCCCAAGCGGCGGGGCATTCCGCTTCCAACCACATCATTGATTATGCCAAACTTCCCCGCGTGTCTTTTTGATACTGCAGGTATTCCTCGATATTATCCTGTGTCACGCACCAGGTCTTTTTCACATAGTACTCGTCGCCGAGGTCTTCGCCCTGGTACAGCTTGATGCAGCAGTCGATCAGCTCGCTCGCATAGTCAAACTGGTCCACGCCGATCGTGCAGGCGATTTCGCCTTTTTGGATCATATCCAGCGCATCGGGCGTGCAGTCTATGCTTGTTACCAGTGTGGAATCAAGCTTATTCGCGCCTTTTAACGCCTGTACAATGCCGACTGTCATCTCATCGTTGGCAGAGGATACGTAATTCAGCTCAGGATACGCCTGAATCCAGTCTTCTACGATGTTCATGGCCTTATCCGCATACCATTCGCCCGGCTGCGTATCGAGTATCGTCATACGGTCCGGGTGCGCTTCCGCAAATTCAACGGTCCTGTCGCCGCGCGGCAGCTGCGGCAGCTGGTTCAGCCCGCCGTATACGACGCCGGTGTTGAGGTGCACGTCGGGATTTTTCTCAAGATAGTCGCTCAGGAATTCATCACGCAGGTCGGCATACAGCTCTTCATTGGAACCGAATACCGTCAGGTCAACATCTTCCGGATGTCCCATATCACAAATATCGACGACGATCATGCCCGAATCATGCGCTTCCTTGACAACCGGGGCCGCGCCGTCGCTGTCGACGCCGAACATAATCAGTATGTCGTACCCCTGCACCATCGCCGCTTCAACCTGCCCGATCTGTGTCTGCTGGTCTAGCTGTGCATTGAAAATCGTATATTCAATTGTATATCCCCTGTTTTCGCTGTTTATTTTATCTACGTTGGCTTTGATAAAATCGGAAAACTCCCTCTGGGAACCGTCCTGGTTGGGGGCGCAGTGCGCAATTTTGATGACGTTCCCTTCCCCGGTATTCCCGGCGGCCTCTTCGCCGCCGCTTCCCGGCTCAGACGCCTGCTCCGTCCCGCCTTCCCCTCCGGGTGCAAGGGACTCCTGTGCCGCGGGGCCCTGGCATGCCGTCATGCACACCAACAGCATTACCACAACAATTACCAGTGTTACTGCTTTTTTCATGTTCTTTCCTCCTCATATGCTAAGTGTTACAGGCTGTTTTAAGTGTGCCTGCCGCCACTAATTTATTTGATCGGCGGGCTGCCATACGCCCGCCGATATTGTTCAGGTCCTGACCGGCTCCTTTGGCCGCGATTTTTTTGCAAAGCATGTCCGTCCTGCAACCGCGCCGGTAAATTCCTGTTTGCGTCAATTTCATTTTGGGAAAATTATTTGGTATTGCTCCCGCGTCTGCTTATGGCGCAGGGCTTTAAATGTTTTGCGCCGGTATCCCGGTGCCTTATGAAAATGATAAAATGAGGCCATATCAATTACAATATGGCGTATCTATCATTTGGTGAGACATTTTTCTTGGAATAAAAACAGCCTGGTTTACAAAAGGGCAAAAAAGCTGATCCGTGGACTTTCATGCACCCATCATGGGGCAAGCCCACTCGGGGCAAGTGAATGGGATTTTCATCCCGAATAAGTATTTTTTACCATGCAGGTACAATCGCAATAACCCGTCAATTTTTCCGTGGCGGAGGAACAGAGCACAATGCCTGTTCCCCGGCTTTTCAATTTATTTATGTAATGGAATGCATCCGCTTTCATATCCGCATCCATTCCCATCAGGAAATCCTTCATAACGACAATCGCAGGCTTTACCGCATCCCACTTGATCCGCGGGATCATCGCGCGCGTTTCCGCGCCAACCTCGCAGGGAAACAATTTCTTATATTCGCCGGGCAGTCCGTTATCGATCAAATATTCATTTGCCGCAAAATCGCACCACCGCCGGTTTATCAGCCCATATTTGAGTTTTTCCCGCAGTTTTATCAGCAGGATATTATCGCCGATCGTCAGGTTTTCAAATACCATTTCGGGCGAATCATACCGCGTCAGACAGGCAATTCCGTTTTTCACTGCCTTTTCCCGCGAATTCAGGCGCACAAGCGTTTCGTTGATATAAATATCCCCGCTGTACTTTTCCTCGCCGTTCAAAACCCGCTCAATGAGCCCAAACCCGTTGCCATCCGGATCAACAAAATTGATGGCTTCGCCCTTCCTCAATACCGCATGTTCAATAAGGCAGCCCCGGATGCCCACGTTTTCCATCCGCAGGACAATTTCGCTTCCGCCCTGCGCATCCATGTGGGTGCCGGCATTCCCCTGCTTTTTCACAAAAATGCTGTTCGCAATGCTTTTCTCGAATTTGTCCTTATGGTATACTCCATCCACTTTTCCCGCGCGCATAATGTACAGCCTGTCGGCGACGTCCATCAGCACATTCGTGTCCATACCGATCAAAACCACCGTCTTGCCGTCCGCGGCAATATCCTTCAGCAGCCTGTAATATTTTTTGTTTTTCTCTTTTTCCAGCGGCGTAATAACATTTCCCAATATAATGATTTTCGCTCCCATTATGGTCGCCCGCATAATTTCTACAATGCTTTTTTCATAGGCGTCAAGCTGGTAGGTCTTTTTGTTGGGGTCAATCTCCACGTTGTATTTTTTCAGGATTGCGGCCGCCGCGCGGACCATCTTTTTCCGGTTCACCCACCGGCCTTTTATAACGGGCGGATTTGTCGTGCAAATGCTTTCCGCAACAATAAAATCAACATGCAGCTTGGGCGTCGGGTCAATATAGTAAACCCCGTACCTTGCCATATCGGTTTTATGGTCAATTTCTACCGGTTGTTCAAAAACAGAGAGCGTCCCCTCATCCGGCGCCGCCCTGCCCGAAAAAATTTCCGCCAACGTTAAAACGCCCGAATCATGCGCCCCTGCAATTCCCAGTATCTCTCCCTGGTACATGCGGATAGAGACCGATTTCAGTTCATATCCTTTATTGAGTTTTTTTGAAAGGTTATTTATAAACAGTGACTCTATTTTCATGCCGCCGCGTCCTGCCTGTCCGGGTCATATTGTCATGATTTTAGCGCTAAACATTCGGAACCCTATTAACAAGAAATGATTCCTGCCTTTGGGCTGGGAATACTCATTATATATGTGGAAACGCATTGCATGCGTTTCTCCATACAAAGAGGTCTTCCCTTAATAGGCTTCTATACTTTTTGATCGCAAAAAGTATCAAAAACTCCGGCGGCCCACACCGCCGACTGTTCCGCCGCAAACGGTTTGCGGCGGCGTAACTGCGGAGACTTTTGCTACATCGCTCCTACGGTATGCAACAAAAACTTACGGATATCATTCTATATCTTTGGCACCACAATCTCCACAGTCGTTCCATACCCTTCTATGCTGCTGATCGACAGGTTCCCGGCATCCCCAAAATACAGCTTCAACCGCTGGCTCACATTCTGCAGAGAAATTCCGGATTTCTTTCCCGGATTTCTTTGGCTCACCTTCTCCATCACATATTCGGTTTCCTCCAGGCTTTTCCTGATTTCCTGCAGCTTGCTTTCAGGAATTCCCCTTCCGTTGTCTTCCACCGAAATAATCATTTTGCTCAGGGTCGTCGTCGCCCTGATCGTGATAATCCCCGTCTCGAGCGAGTCCTCGAGCCCATGCTGTATCGCATTTTCAACAAGGGGCTGCAAGGTAAGCACGGGCAGTGAATATTTCAGTATGTCGTCTCCTTCGTCGTCAATCTCCCACACGGTATGGAAACGGTCGGAAAACCGGTACCACTGTATTTTCAGGTATGCCTTTACGTTTTTCACCTCGTCGGCAAGGGTCGCCACCTCTCCCGGCCGCGATATGCTGTACCTGAATATGGAGGCGAGCGACTGTGTCATGTCGGCCACTTCCGGCACATCCCTGTTGATTGCATAATTCCTTATCGTATCGAGCGTATTATATAAAAAGTGCGGGTTGATTTGGCTTTGCAGCGCATAGAGCGCCACTTCCGCGCCAAGCAGGCGCGCGCGCGGTTCGATATTGATATCGCATGCTAATTTCCTGACCATTTTCCCCAGCCACCCCAGGTTATCCATCATCAAGATAATATCGTCGCCATTCGCCTTGTTTCCCAGCAAATCATTCTCGTTCATGCATTTCAAAAGATTGATTAATTTTGTCAGCGGAACCAGAAGGGTCAGAATATTATACAAGGCGCAAAAAACAAATACGCCCGTCACGGCGGCCAGGGTAATGATTATGGCCGTTCCCCCGGCGGAAGAATACAACACGCCGGCGCAATATACAAAGACCGCAACCGGAATCGCAACCGTGCAGATCGCGGTCACGACGCTTAGCCTCGCTTTTCTTTTCATGCTGTCATAAATATTGTTCATAACGACCCTTCTCAATTGTCTGATGATTTTAATTACGCATGGAATTTCCTGTATTCAATCGGCTTTACGCCCACAATTTTTATAAAAAGCCTGCTGAAATATTTTTCGTCGGCATACCCGACCTCGTGCGCAATTTCCGCAACATTCATCAGGGAGGTTTTCAGCAGTTTTTTTGCTTCCTCTATCCTTACCTTCGTCAAAAAATCCAAAAAGTTCATGCCCGTCTGCTGTTTAAACATTGCGCTGAAATAATTGGGGGAGAGGTAAACCATCCCCGCCACCTCCTGCAGGGTGATCGGCGACGCAAAATGTTCCAGCACATACTCCTGGGCGATTCGTATCGGCTTCGGCGTCTTGTTTTCGTTGCATTCGTTCACCGTGTGGAACACCCGCTCTATGAATCCGGCAATCCTGGCCTCCAGGCGCTCCAGCGTATCGGAATTGTCTATGAGGTCCTCGATTTCTTCCTCATCGGGATAATCCCGTTCCTCAATCATTCCCTTTGCCGTCAGCATATGCTTTACCATCCTGATATAAGATCGTGCAAAATCATAGACCCAGCCGTAATCGCCCGTTTTTCCCACTTGCTCGTCTACAAAATCGGCAAAGAGCTCCGCAATCCTCTTGCCGTCCGGTTTTTCAACCAGCAAGGCCAGGTTTTCCCTCGCCTCCCGTGGGAAAACCGGCGCGGCTTTCCTTTTTCGCATCTTACGCAGCCTGGCGTAATCGCACGCGGTGAAAAGAGCCGGGTCAAGCCGGTTGTTAATCACCTCCGCCGCCGTCTCAATGGAGCGCAGGATATCCCCGACAGACTGTACGCATTCGCCAAAGCCCATCGCAAAGCTCAAAAAATTATATTTATACCCTTCGTTTATCAGGAAATCATTCAAATAAATAATTCCGTGGTCCTGGTTGTTCCAGAAAGCGCCCGGCTCCATTCCCTGCGGGAAAAAAATCATAAAATATATCCGCATTCCCTCCTGCGCGCAAATCGTTTCCAGCCCGCTGCCGCGGAGCACATCGTCGATTGCCTGCCCCGCTTTTTCCAGTAATGATTTTATGTATGAAACATGGTCTTTCATGTCGCTTTTGCTGTCCGCTTTTAAAACGGCGACGCAAAAGTTACCGAATCCGCCGGTATTGATGAGTTCCTCCGTCATCAGGCCGGGATCAATTTTTTGGGTTTGGACAATCTTTAAGAGCCATTCCCTCCGAAGCTTGATTAAGCTGTTTTTCAGGTTTTGTTCAATATTGACAATATACTTTTTTTGTTCCGTCTCCCCCGCCTTTTTTTCCACCGCTTCCCTGAAAACGCGGTGTAATTCGTCCCGGTCCACGGGCTTCAAAAGAAAATCCTGTACGCCGTATTTCAGCGCGTTTTGCACATAATCAAACAGCCTGTAGCCGCTCAGCACTACAACTTCCATTTTGGGGAACGCTTCCCGGGCTTTTTTAATCAATTCCAACCCGTCAAGCCCGGGCATCCTGATATCCGTTATCAGCATATCCGGCCTTTTGTCCAGCACCATATCATAGGCTTCCAGACCGTTGCGCGCTTCTCCTACAACTTCAACACCGGGATAATCGCAGAACTTTTTAATAAGGTCTAAAATATTTTGCTCATCATCGGCAATTACTATACGCAGCATATTATATTCCTCTATTTCTTAAAACCGCAGTAAATGATTCTGTCTTGAATAATCAGAGAATTCCCGGGCTAAAATGATGGTACGGGTGATGTTAACTATGGTGTTATTATATCATCGGGCAATAAAAGATTACAAATTAAAAGATTACAAAGCGTCTTGTTTTTCGGGCAATTTTAATTATCACGGCAAAGGGCCCCGCTTGCTCCGTACGGCAGCCAAACAGGGCCTTTCCCACTTATCCCGCGTGATTTACTTTTTCCGGTATTTCTTAAGCAGCTCAACGCACTTTCGCGTTTCCTCCTCCGCATCGTCCTCCGGCCTGATATCCGGAATCCATCCTTCGTATTCGATGCACAGGTGATGGTTGATTTCACTCTCGCCAATTGCCTTCATCATTTCATGGATCGGGAAATGCGGCTCTTCGCCGTTTTCATCTATGGACAGCAGTTTGGCATGGATATACGGCGAATAGGGCAGGCATTGGGTAAACGTTTCAATCGTTTCCGGCTCCGATGGCGGCGCACCCGGCGTTTCCTGGTGGATTAACGGAATATCGGGCGTATCGACGCGCCATGCTTCAAAGTCGGGACAGATTGTAAAATAATCGGATTTCAATGATTTTTGCAGCCTCATCATCAGGCTGGGCGTATGCTGCCGCGCAACCTCCGCCGCTAGCCGCACATCATACTCCTCCGCAATCGGCACAAGCTTTTCATATACCCGTTCATACATGTCATAGGCCTCGTCAAGGCCCACCCCGGGAATATTCAATATCGTCGGCAGCGCCAAATATTTTGCACCCAGCGACGCGGTCACCGCAATGAATTTCTTAACCGTTTCCGTCGTCCATTCAAGCGAAGCGGAATAACTCGCGCCAATCGGGTCAACAAAAAACCATGTGCTGAATATTGGCAGGCCCGCGTTTTTGGCCATCTTTTTTATTTCGTTCAATTTTGCCAGATTCGTATCCGGATAGACGGGCAGGTATTCTTCATACAAATCCAGGCCGTCCACCCCCATACGCGCAATCATTTCAATCATTTCCGGCAGCTGCACCCCTCTCTTAAATGTCAGCTGCTGTAAGCTCCATGTAGAAACGCCAATTGTACTATACATAATAACCCCTCCTCATAAGGTGACAGTTCCGGTAATTGTCTGGTGCCTGCGCGGCCATTTCCCTTCCGCATCCAGCAGCATGCCTACTTCCAAAAGCGGCGCAACCACTTCACAGGCAACTTCATGGGCGCCGGGCGCCAATTCGCCCTGCATTTTAACATGCAGGTATGCGGGTTCCATGATGTACCAAAAAATATCTTTGATCGTGGACATATGCTCCATACCGATCCGCTGGTCCCTCAGTTCAAAAATTATGTCCTTTTTCGGTATGTCCTGTCCGTCAATTTTAACATTCAGCTCGGTGAACCATCCCAGGGGATGCACCGCATGCAGGGTTTGGTTTTTTAGCCTTATGCTGTAATACTCCTCCCCCCCAATCGCAGTCTTCCCCATAGAGCCCGAAATCATACCCTTCTCAATGATAAAGCTTTTTCCCGCCGGCATTTCAAATCCTCCTTTGAATTATGGCTTGTTTTGTGTTATAGATTCCTATGTTTTTAAAATTGATGTTATGTACGTACGGCAGGCTTCCCCGCCCCGGGGCGGGCGCTTCTGTGTTGAATACCCGGGCGGCAAAACGCGGCAAACCTGCCTTCCAGATAACCTTCCCGCCTGTCCTGAAGTGCTTTCAGTATAATCCCGCAGGCCGCCGCAAACAATGAGACTATATTACGATTCAGTCGGACATCTTTCCTGATTATTGTAAAAAATATACAGGCTGCGGCGAACGAAAGCCGCGGATGAATTGCAGTATGGTTCGCGAAACCGGCAGTATACGGCAACCAAGCCGGGCCTCGGCGTTGCCCATACTGCGCCGTTTCACGCCGCATGATTGCTTTTATAAAACCAATCAGATATAATATGATTATGGTGAAGCCGGGCCCGGTTTTCGGATGGTTGGTTTGCAATATAATATTTACTGAATCGGGTATTTTAACAGGCGGGCTGTAGCGGAAAAAAGGAGAATAAGCATGGAGCAATCAACAAATCCTGCCGGAGGGTTCGGGGATCGGCAATATTTCGAATGGATGCTGGACGAATACATCGGCAATGCATATATCAGCGACATGGAAAGCTACGAGCTTTTGTACCTGAATAAATCTGCCTGTGAAGTCCTCCGCAGGACTCCACAGGAGGTCTTGGGAAAAAAGTGTTACGAGGTCATCCAGGGAAGGACTTCCCCCTGCCCCTTCTGCACCAATCATCTCCTGACCCGGGACGAATTTTACGAGTGGGAATTTGATAATCCGGTTCTCGGACGAACATTCATAATCAAAGACCGGATTGTCGACTGGAACGGGCACCGCGCGCGTCTCGAGCTGTCGCACGACAATTACAGCACGGAATACAAGCTGGCCAAAAAAGACCGGGAGCGGGAAGCCATCCTGCGCACGATTCCCGGCGGCTTTGCCCGCGTGGATGCACGGGATGCAAAGACGGTCCTTTGGCATGGCGGCGGATTTCTGGATATAATCGGCTATACGGAGGAACAGTTTGAAAAAGAACTGAATTCCCAATATACCTATGTGCATCCGGACGATCTCGAACGTGCGGTCAGGACGATGCAGAACGCCAGGGATACGGGCGAAGACACGGTAATTGAGGCGCGTATCGTTACCCGCAGCGGGGATACCAAAATCCTCATGATGACCTTCAGTTACGTCGACGCAAAGGACAGCTGGGATGAAATTCCCTCCTTTTACAGCGTGGGGATCGACGTCACACGCGAACGCGAGGAGCAGGCGCGGCAGCGCCAGGCCCTGGAAGACGCCTATCAGGCGGCGCGGGTGGCAAGCTCTGCCAAAACCAATTTTTTATCCTCTATGTCCCATGATATCCGCACCCCCATGAACGCAATCATGGGCATGACCGCCATTGCGCAAATGAACCTGGATTCCCCCGAAAAGGTGCACGACTGCCTGAAAAAAATCGGCGTCTCCAGCCGGCACTTGCTGAGCCTGATTAATGAAGTGTTGGATATGTCTAAAATAGAAAGCGGAAAAGTCGATCTTTCGCCGGAAGACGTCGACCTTTCCGAGTTGATGCAGAACGTTGCGGATATGTGCCGTCCCCTGATTTCCGAAAAAAACCACGAATTCCAAATCAGCGCCGGACGCGTCCAGCATGAAAAGGTCGTGGCGGACGGGGACCGCCTGCAGCAGGTTTTGATGAACCTGGTTTCCAACGCCGTGAAATATACCCCGGAGGGCGGGACAATCAGCCTGCGGATCAACGAATTTTCCTCCCCGCTTCCCGGTAAGGCCCAATATGAATTTGTCCTCACGGACAACGGCATCGGCATAGCGGAAGAATTCCTTCCCCATATTTTCGAGCCTTTTTCACGTGCCGAAGATACCCGCATCAGCAAAATCCAGGGAACGGGCCTCGGAATGGCAATCACGGAGAATATTGTGCGCATGATGAACGGCACAATCGGGGTGAAGAGCCAGCTTGGCGCGGGCAGCCAGTTTACCGTTTCCGTCCCGCTGGAATTATTGGACGAAGAAGAGCATTCCGCGGAAGAGCTCGCCGGTTTGCCCGTGCTGGTGGTGGACGACGACGCGGTCGTATGCGAAAATGCCGTCGCACTGCTAAACGAGCTGGGTATGCGGGGGTCCTCGGTCCTGTCGGGAATCGAAGCGGTTCCCACAATTGTCCGCGCCCATGAAACGGGCGACGATTTTTTCGCGGTGATCCTCGACTGGAAAATGCCCGATATGGACGGCCTCGCCACCGTAAAGGCAATCCGGTACAGGCTTGGCCCCGATGTTCCCATTATCATTATTTCGGCATACGATTATTCCAATATTGAAGAGGAGTTCATCAAGGCAGGAGCGGACGCTTTCATCACCAAACCCCTCTTTAAATCAAAAATGCTGCACGTGCTGGAACTGTTTTGCTTCGGGAACGGCGCAGATACGGACAGCCCCGCGCCGGAGGAAAAGTCCGCCCTGGCGGGCAAACGGGTATTGCTGGTCGAGGACAACGACCTCAACCGCGAGGTCGCAGCCGAGCTGCTGGAAATGGAAGGAATCCTTGTGGATTCGGCGGAAGACGGGCGGCGGGCGGTCGAAATGTTCCGTTCATCGGCGCCGGGCACATACGCCGCAATCCTGATGGATATCCAGATGCCGGTTATGGACGGTTACGAGGCCACGGAAGCGATTCGCGCCTCGGGCCGGGAGGACGCAAAAAAAATACCGGTCATCGCCCTCTCCGCAAACGCCTTTACAGGCGATGTCAGCAAAGCGCGCAGCGTCGGTATGAACGGCCATATCGCAAAGCCGATAGTAGCGGAGCGCTTGAACGAAATATTGCTTAAGTGGATGGGCTGACAGGCCCGTCCTGGTTTTCCATATCGCTTTCCACCGGTGAAAGCACGGAAATGGCGCTTTCCGCCGTGGAATCATAAAAACAATATTGCCTGCGCCCGCGCTTTTTCGCGGTATAAAGCGCCTGGTCCGCCCGGTGAAAAAGCTGTTCATAGCTTTTGCCGTCCTGCGGGCATACGGCCACCCCCATGCTGACGGATATTTCAAAGCCCTCGTACACGCCGCTGATGGCTTTATAGATGCGCCTCACGATGGGTTCCGCTTCGCTGCGGTAATTTGTAAAAATCAGGAATTCATCCCCGCCGATGCGCGCGGCGATATCTCCCTTGCGGACGCTTTTCGCAATCAGCCGCGCCACCTCTTTCAGTACGCAGTCCCCAAACATATGGCCATGCCGGTCGTTCGCGGCCTTAAAAAGATCGATATCCAGCAATAGGAGGGCGCCCTTTTCGGCGCTGCCTTCCGCCAGCACTCCTTCCGTCAGTTCCCGCGCGGACAAATGGTTGCTAAGGCCCGTCAGCGAGTCCTGGGTCGCCCGCTGTCTAAATGTCTCGAGCTGCATGCGTTCCTCGTGGATATCCGTAAATTTACCGATTGCCCCCGTCATCACCGGGTTCTCCGTCCCGGTCCATAGAGGACGGGCGAACACTTTATGCCAGCGCCACTGACCGTCGATGTTGAGCGCATAAGCGGCGCTTACAATCGGGTCCTCCGGGCTGGCATTTTTAATGCGGGAATATAAGTCGTCAAAATCGTTGGCGCTGAATATTGTTTGCAGTCCCTTATGATACCGGGGATGGGCGATCAGCTCGCTGAGGCCCAGATGGTGGGAACCCCAGTCGGAAATGGTCAGCAGCTCCGTATCCATGCTGTATTCAAACAGGATTTCCCGCGACATGGAAGCAAAAAACTGGAACTTGGTCCTTTCCTGCTCCAGCAGGGCAAGGGTCCGGCTGGACGCCTTTCCGCCTCCCGGCAATTGAGTGGGCATCACATAGGTTTGCGGCGCTCCGCTTTGCCCGGATTCGCTTTTCCCAATCTCCTTCAAAATCTGCGGGCCAACCTCCGCAAGGCATTGCAGCAGCAAAGGGCTGAACGCGCCGCATTCCCCGTTTTGGATCATCTCCATCGCCTTGTCGTGGGGATAGGCGGGTTTATAAATTCTTTCGTTTGTCAGCGCGTCGTATACGTCGGCCAGTGCGACGACCTGCGCCGCAATTGGGATATCGTCGCCCTTGAGGCCGTCTGGATAGCCGCCGCCGTCGTACCGTTCATGGTGCCAGCGGCAGATATCGTGGGCCACCTGCACCAGTTCTTCCTTCTGCCTGCCCGGAGCGTTTTCCAGAATCCGCGCCCCGATGACGCTGTGCGTCTTCATCACCTCAAACTCTTCCGGGGTTAATTTTCCGGGCTTGTTGAGGATTTCTTCAGGGATCGATATTTTCCCGATATCGTGCAGCGGCGAGACGTTCACAATCAGCGCAATTTTCGCGTCCGTCAGGTAATACCGGTCCGTCATTTTCGCGAGATGCCGCAGCAAAAGCTCCGTAATTTTGCGAATATGCAGCACATGGAGGCCGCTTTCGCCGTTGCGGAATTCGACAATATTGGAAAGGATTTCCACCATCAGGGAATTATTTCGTTCCTTCTCCACGATCTGCTCGGTTACCATCTCCTCCAGCATCTTCTGCTTGGCATAGAGCATGATGGTGTTGCGCGCGCGGCGCCGGATCGTCTTTTCATCGAAAGGACGGCTGATGTAGTCGGCCGCCCCCATGTCGTAGGCCCGGTCGATATACGTCGACGAGGTCTCGGCCGAAATCATGATAACCGGAACGTTGTCCATCCATCCGTTTTCATCCATTGCAGACAGCACTTCAAAACCGTTCATTTCCGGCATAATAATATCCAGCAGCACGAGCGATATTTCGGCGTGCTTCGCTTCCAGTATGGACAGGGCCTCCCTGCCGTCGCCTGCCTCCAGTATCTGGTATTGATCCGTCAGGATGTCGGCTAGCATCGAGCGGTTAATTTCCGCGTCGTCTACAATCAGAATCTGATATTTCCGTTCCACGTCAAACTCCTTGACCCAAATAATCGCGAACCGCCGCCTCTGTCCGCTCGTAATCCTCCGTTACCTTTTCAAAAAAACGCCGCGTATCCCCATCCGGGCTGCCTGGCCGCAGGTTTTCGGTCAACAGGACACAGGAACGATACAGCGCCGTAAGGCTCAGGTTCATGCAGATTCCTTTCATTGTATGTACCGCGCGAAAGGCAGCCTCATACTGTTCATCCACGATTGCGCCGCGCAATATCTCGAAGCTTTTATCGTTCAAAAACATTTTCAGGAAGCGCTCTACCCGTTCCTCGCTTTTAAACCTGCGCATGATGTCTTCATAATCCGCCCCGATGGCAAAATAACATTCTTTCAGATTCATTTGCGCCTCCTTAATCATATTATACTTAATCACATTATACCTGTCCCGGTCAAATAAAACAATCGCTTTCCAATAAATTCCGACTTATCAGGTCGTGTTTTTTGGAATACCGGGATTTCACCTTAATCTGGAAATTTTGCAGACATATCGGTATAATAAAATAAAAAGCTTGAAAGGCGATACGCCATGTCTTATATAAACAGCCAGGAACAAACCATTTACCGAAGCCTCGCAGGCCAGATTCAGCTTGGGTTTTACGACGACGGGGAACGTTTTCCGTCCGCCCAGGAGGTCGCCCGACGGTATGGCGTTTCCTATTGCCCTGCGCAGCGGGCGCTTAAGGCGCTTGAAAAGGACGGGCTTTTAAGGCTGTGCCGCGGGAAGGAAACCGTCGTCCTCAAAAAACCATATCGGAATTACCTTGAAAGCGGCGTATTCCGCCAGCGTGCCGCCGCGCTCGGCGACCTTTGCAAAACGCTGGAGCTGCTTTCCCCTTCCATTTGCATGGAAGGTCTGCTCCATATGGATTTTTCTTCTTTTGACCAAGCCGAAAACGCCTCCCATCCCGGGAAGCGCCTATACCGTTTATTTGAGCAATCCCTGCGCGCGCTGGGCAGCCGTACGGCCCTGAACCTTTATTACGACGTCGGCTCCTTCATCGAGAGCGCCTTCCTCGATATCCTGTCCGCCTGCTATGGCAAAACCGGGGCGGACGCCCGCCTGCAGGAGATGGCGGATACTTTTGTCCGCAGCCTTGAGGATTGTAAAAACGGCTCCTGCCCCGCTGCAAAAGGGCGGCACGACCGTTTAGGCGGGCAATTTTACAAAGAACTTACCCGGTATCTGGAACAGGTGCCTGCCAGTCCCGCGGAATCCCGGGAGCCTTTCTGCTGGGAGCCCCATAAGGGCCGCCTGCAATACTGTGAAATTATTGCGATCGACCTGATTTGCAAGGTGAACCAGGGAATCTATCCTGTCGGCACCCTTTTTCCCACATGCGGCGCTTTGGCTGATACATACCATGTGGCGGTCATCACCATTCGGCGTACGGTTGCACTGCTCAATAAATTGGGGATTTCCCAAACGCTCAACGGCGTGGGAACGCGAGTCGTCAAAAAAGGGGACGCTTCCCTCGTATATAAATTGAAAGATTTGATGATGGAGGATAACCTCAGGACCTTCCTGGAAGCGCTTCAATTGCTTGCCATCACTTCCGGGCCGGTCCTTCTTGACGTATTCCCCTATTTTTCCCAGGACACCCTCCATACAATCTCTGCCGCCGTCGCCTCGGAAGGGCAGTTGACAGCCATGATCGCAACCATCGGCGCCAGCCTGCAGGCGGTGATCCGTTGCAGCCCGCAGGCCGCCCTGCGTGAAATTTACGAAAAGCTCACATTGCTGCTGCTCAAAGGCAGCGTATTCCGCCTCGATACAACCGGGGAAGAGCCGGTAGCCGGCTGGGAAGGGATTTCCAAGGATTTACAGGAAGCCCTCCGGCAAGGGGACGGCGACCTCTTTGCGGCGACCTTCTCCCGGTTAATCCGGAAAAATTTTACCATGATGAAACAAAATTTACTGAATTTTGGGGTCTCCGGCATTGAGGAAATATCCGATCCGTCGGGCCCTCCGGACTGATTGGTATTAGTACCAATCGTGTTTTTCATTGCGGTCAAGCGCATTGATCCTTTCCATTTCTTCCTCTGTCAACTCAAAGCCAAAGATATCTTGGTTTTCCCGGATATGGTCGGGATTACTGGAACCCGGTATGACGACTACGCCTTTTTGCAGGTTCCATCTGAGGATCACCTGCGCTGAGGTTTTGCCATGCACTTGCGCAATCCCGGAAATGACTTCATCGCCCAGCATCTCTGCCGTATGGCCTCGCCCGCCAAATGGATACCAACCTTCCACGACAATTCCTTTTTCCTGTATGTAGGGAATGATGTCGTTTTCCTGATAGTAAGGATGGATTTCGTTCTGAACGACCGCTGGCATGATCGTGATTTTCGGCAAAAATTCCTCCAGTTCTTCCACATACCAGTTCGAAAGACCGATAGAACGGATTTTCCCGTGTGCTACGGCCTGCTCCATTGCTTTGTAAGCCTCCACATCATTGTCGCCGGGGTGGTGCAGGAGCATTAAATCGATGTATTCCACATCGAGCTTCCCGAGCGCCTCGTCGATGGCTTCCTGCGCATTGGCAAACTGGCTGGGGTACAATTTCGTCGTGACAAAAACTTCCTCCCTCGGAACGCCCGATTCCCGAACCGCCCGCCCCACGCTTTCCTCGTTATGATACATATAAGCCGTATCGATCAGCCTGCCGCCCGCCTCCAGTAATGCTGAAACGGAATTGAAGCATTCCTCGTCCGACAGGCTGTAAGTGCCAAGGCCGACGACCGGCATCTCATATCCGCTATTCAGCAGTACGGTTTTTGTTTTAAAATTGAACGCTCCGCCTTCTTGGGCGCTTTCCTTTTGAAGCTGTAAGCCCCCAATCCAATTATTTATAGTATCCTTTGATGATCCTGCGGCAAACCGTTCGCCCGGCAGCCATGTCGTAGATTCCGGGCAAAGGCCATGCAGGCTGGTATCGCTCGAGCCGATATCGCTGCTGTGCGAAGTGCAGAACGGCACGATGGTTTTGCCGCTGAAATCATAGCTTTCCAAAAACGTGCTGACGATCCTCGGGGCTTGTCCATGCCAAATTGGATAGCCGAGGAATATCGTATCATAATCCTCTATATTTGCAGCAGAACCGGATATTGCCGGTCTGGCACTGGAATTGCTTTGCTCCTGGTTTGCGCGGCTGGATGAATTATTATAATCCAAATCTTCTTGCGTATAGGGCGTTTCGGGCGTTATCTCATAAAGATCGGCGCCCAATATCCCGGCCGCATATTCCGCGATCGTCTTTGTTGTTCCCGTACAAGAAAAATATGCGATCAAAATATTCGTACTTTCCATTTCGATTTCTGGCGGTTGAGCCGTTTCGGAAGGGTTTTCTGTTCGGGGCGGCATTGTTTCTTCCTGATTTGTTGCGATCATTCCCGCATTTGTCTGGTCTATGCTGCAAGATGAAAAACAAAGCAGGATAAACAGCGAAAGACATAACGCTAAATATTTTTTCATTTTTTTAAAGCCCTTTCTTATTTGTCTATATGTGGATCAACAGTCCTTATCGTTTTGGCGGGAACGCCGCCCACGATCGTATTTTTAGGAACGTCGCGGGTTACAACGGCTCCTGCCGCTACAACGGCCCATTCGCCAATGGTAACTCCCTGTAGGATCGTTGCATTGGAACCGATCCACACATGAGAGCCTATTTTGATCGGCGCATAGTGGTTTTTTCGATTTTGCGCCGGATCAAGGTCATGGTTGATCGTTGCAAGCACCACATTATGTCCGACCAACACACCGTCGCCAAGCTCAATTCCACCCTGGTCCTGGAAATGGCACCCGGAATTGATAAAAACATCCCGGCCAATTTTGATGTTTTTTCCAAAATCCGTGTAAAACGGGGGAAATAGTCTGAACGTTTCGTCTATCTTCTTTCCGGTCAGCTTTCCCATGATTACCCTGATCTCCTCCGGCGTGTGATACCGTGTGTTCAGCTCCATGCCAATTTCAATTGCTTCCTGAAAAAGCTCGCTGGCATACCGTTTACATTCCAGATCACAATTTTCATCCTCATAAAAACTATTTATAACATCTTTTACTGTCAAAACGACCTTCCTTTCTGCCGCCCCTTTACGCCATATTCTTTTGCAAGGTTTTCATAAAATTCTCTTTTCAAGACTGATATTTTAACTTTTTTCAAGATATTTTACCCCGCTTTATCAACGATAGGATTTATCAAATATTCCTGCACAGTCTTCGTCCGTCATTTCGCAAGGATTCGCTAAAAACAACCCTCCCATTGTTTCCCGCGCATTTAAAGCCAGCGTCATGGATTCATGCGGTTTGAAGCCGTATTGACTCATTTTCAGGTCATCCACTCCACAAGCTTTTTGAAGCTGTATCAAGGCGGAAATGAAATCTCCAGGTTTGTCGGCTTTCTCAATTCCCATTGCCCGCGCCATCTTGACAAACTGCCCATCGCAGGCGTGTTTCTCAATAAAGAACTCATAAAACGCTTTTGAAATCATAATAAGACCCGCTCCATGCGGAAGATTGGGATGGTAGGCGCTCATGGCATGTTCCATAGAATGTTTCGCTGTTGTACTGGTAAGCTGCATTGCAATTCCGGCTATGGTGCTGCCGTAGGCAATATGTTCCCGCGCTTCCAGGTCGTTTCCATTTGCCACGGCACGGGGAAGATACTTCGCAATATTTTCAATCGCGGAAAGGGCTGCCATTTCGCTCATAATATTGATGCCGCTTGAAATCATAACCTCCGTATTGTGGAACAGCGCGTCAAACCCCTGATATGCGGTATATTTTGCGGGAACGGTTTTCATCAATTCCGGGTCTACGATGGCAAGCGTAGGATAAAGCCGCTCGTCACCGCCAAACCCAATTTTTTCATGGGTATCTGTTTTCGTAATAACGCCCCAATGATTGATTTCTGAAGCTGTCCCCGCAGTCAGTGGAATTGTGACAATAGGTAAAGGCGCGTTCACAAGCGGCTGTTCCTTGCCTGAACCACCGGACACATAATCCCACAGATCACCGGGATTGGTTGCCATTGCCGCTATCGCAATGGCCGAATCCAATACAGCGCCGCCTCCGAGGGCCACAATAAAATCGCAATCATTTTCCCGCGAGAACGCGGCCCCCTCCATCACAACTTCCTTCGATGGATTCTCATGAATATTCGCGCATACAGCATACTCTATACCCGCTTTGCATAGCTGTTCCTGCGTCCGTTCCAACGCGCCCGACAATTTCGCGGATTTTCCGTTTGAAATCAGTAATAGAGCTTTGTTGCCCGGCATGTTTTGAATGCCGAGTTCATTTATTTTTCCAATCCCAAAAATAAGCTTTGTGGGTATAAAAAAGTTAAAATTCATATTCATAAAAATTCCTCCAGATCGTTTATTTAGAAATCAGGACATTAGACAATATATCTGCTTTTGTCTCCTCATGTGTCCAGTATAAGATTCAAAACAATAGATATCAAATACATATATTAAATGGATAGCGATACTTGAAAAGTATGGACTAGGCTGATAAAATATTTTATGAAACGAGGTGTATATATGGATATTCGAGTGTTGCAATATTTCCTTGCAGTTGCGCGGGAAGAAAATATTACGCGGGCAGCAGAAACGCTTCGCATGACGCAGCCGCCTTTATCCAGACAGCTAAAAGAATTGGAGGACGAATTGGGCAGGAAGCTTCTCATTCGCGGGAGCAAAAAGGTCACCTTGACCGAGGACGGGATGCTTCTTCGGAAACGTGCGGAGGAAGTGATTGACTTGATGGAAAAGACAAAAGCGGAAATCAGCTCTTCCGGTGAAAATATCAGCGGCGATGTTTATATTGGCGGCGGGGAAACAGACGCAATCGCCTTCATTGCGCAGGCGGCGAGAAATTTGCAGAGGGAGCATCCTCTGATTCGCTACCGCATTTACAGCGGCGACGCCTCCGACGTTACAGAGCGGCTTGACAAAGGCCTGATCGATTTTGGAATTTTGGTCGAGCCTGTTGATATTGCGAAGTATGATTTTATGCGGTTTCCTGTCAAGGATACATGGGGTGTCCTCATGCGTAAAGACAGCCCCTTGGCAAAGCAGGAATCCGTCCGCGCGGAAGATTTATGGGATAAACCGTTGATTCTATCACATCAAACATCCGACAGCAGCGAGCTGTCTGCATGGTTGAAAAAAGACACATCAAAATTAAATATTGTAGCAACCTATGAATTAATCTATAATGCTTCCCATTTTGTAAAAAAAGGTTTTGGTTATGCAATCGCTTTGGATAAACTGATCGATACAACGGGAAACAATGATCTCTGTTTTAAGCCGCTCCGTCCTGTATTGGAAGCCGGACTGTGTATCGTATGGAAAAAACGTCAGGTATTTTCAAGAGCAGGTAAGAAATTTTTAGAGGAATTACGTGATATCATTATGAAATCCACAATATAGCAGTATTTTCGCCTTACCGCAACCACAAGCGCATAGACTGCTTATAATTTTATGGAAAATTGGTTCATTGATTCCTGTGTGGAGAGTTTGCCAAGCTGTTTGCCGTGAAGCATTCCCGTCTTTCAAGGCCGCCCATACGCTCCGTTTTCCTTTTGATATTTTTCGTAGGCAAGCAAGCCTTCTTCCATATCGAGCACCTCGGCATGGGCCCCGAGATAATCGAGCACATAACAACGGGTAAAATTCTTCCGGGCCACCACTTCGCCCAATTCCCTGTTCGCCAAAGACAGGAACCACGGGAACTGCGCCTTTTTCCTGTCGTACTCCGCCGTCACCAATAAAAGGTTGGCCGTCTTGTAATTGTGGCGTTTGAAGTATTCCTTTTCGTTCTTTTCCCACATTTTCGTAACCAGTAATTCTTTCAGCCGGTCCATATTTTCCTCAAAGCTGGTAATCAGGTGAATCCGTTCCTCCCCGGGGCGGCCATGCTGGAACAAATCCTCAAAATGGGCCTCTATCATCCGGTAAGCGTCCTTATTCCCAAAAATCGTAACGATTTCAAACATATGCGTTCCTTCCGAATCGCGCACAATAAAATCGCCGGGGTCATGCGGCTCGATTTTGCGGTATGTCCTGTGGAGCCGTTCAAAGCATACCAGCAGATGAAACAATTCCACCCTTTTTTTAAAGCGTTCCGCCGCCGACGGCACATTATATTTTGTGACCAGCTTTTTGCACTGCTCGGCTATTTTTTTCTCTTTCGGGATATTCATGCCTTTTACCTTATGCCCGCATCTCCTGCCGTGAAAATAAATTCCGTCCGTTTCCTATAGTGTATCATTTTTTCTGTCCCCGGGACGAATTTTTTTGAAAATCCATTCCGGAAAGATAGCAACAGACCCGGTGCAAATTTTGCAGGCGACGGCTAAAAAGACGATCTCCTTCCGGCTCGGGCGGCATTTTCAGGAGACAAAAAAAGGGCATTCAGGGGCGGCTGCATAAGACAGTATGAGTATTTGAAACGGTATAGCGGTTTTCCGCTATGCCGTTTCTTCGTTTTGGGTGAATGTAGTCGGCGGCAAAATCCCCACAAAGTTATACGCGATCTCAATGTCCTGCGTTCGTTTTCCGCCATTTTTAACAGGTGCATGGACAAATACCTTGTCCACCAGTTCATTGAGGATTGTTGGGGTGAGTTCTTTCAATCGAACATACTTCCTGCACTTCGTCACAAAACGTTGAATGTCCGTCACCTGTTGTTCCTGTTCGTTCAGTTCTGCTTGCAAGGCAACAGTCTTTTCCCGCAACTCTTTTTGCTCTTTCTCATAATCCTGCGAAAGAGTGAAGAACCGTTCATCTGCGAGTTTGCCTGTTACGTTATCCTCATACATTCTCTTGAATAACACGTCCAGTTCATGGGTACGCCTTTGAGATTTTGCGAGTTCCTTTTGTTTCAATGCCGTCGCTTTTTTGTACTCTTTTGCCTGTGAAATGCCCATACACCGTACAAACTGTTGCTCGTAACGCGCAACATAATCCAATACATATTGCAGGTGAAGCAAAACCATTTCTTCCAGTACAACAGCACGGATATAATGTGCCTCGCATTTGTCCATTGCTTTACGGGAAGCGGAGCAGACAAAGAAATCTTGCCGCTTTTCAAACTGATTCGTTGTGCAGTAGTACATCTTGGAACCGCAGTCCGCGCACACCGCTATCCCCGCGAACATATTACTTTTTCCTGTCTTGGTCGGGCGGCGTTTGTGGCGGCGCAATTCCTGTACCTTTTCCCATGTTTCGCGCTCAATGATCGCTTCGTGTGTACCCTCGAATACAAGCTGCTTTTCCTCTGGATTGAATAAAGTCTTTTTACTCTTGTATGACTTTTTGTAAGTCTTAAAGTTCACCATACAGCCTGTATACTCTTTGCGTTCGAGAATGTATGCTACTGTATCGGCCACCCACGCGCAGCGCCCGTTTTCTACCATGACCGGATAACTTCTTCCTTGACTTTGGAAGTATGCGGCGGGAGTTAAAATTTTGCGTTCTGTGAGTATTCGCGCAATCTGTGTCGGGCCGTTTCCGTCCATGCAAAGGCGGTAGATTTTTTTAACCACATTTGCCGCTTCCTCGTCCACAATCCACTTCTTTTTGTCGTTGGGGTCTTTGAAGTAACCGTAGGGCGGATTGGTGCAAAGGTATTCTCCCGCCTGTCCTTTGGATTTCATGACCGCGCGGATTTTCTTGCTTGTGTCTTTGGCGTACCATTCGTTGATGATATTGCGGAACGGTGTAAAATCATTGTCGCCTTTTTCGCTGTCTACGCCGTCGTTGATCGCAATAAACCGCACATTCTTTTCTGGAAAAAGCACCTCCGTATACAGCCCCACTTGCAGATAGTCCCGTCCAAACCGCGACATATCCTTGATGATAACAGTGGACACATTTTCCGCCTTGACCTGTTCCAGCATAGCATTGAAGCCGGGGCGGTCAAAGGTCGTTCCGCTCACGCCGTCGTCTACAAAGAATACGGGATTTTGGAAATGGTTTTCTTTGGCGTATTTTTCCAATATATTCTTTTGGTTTTGTATGCTGTTGCTCTCGCCGTCCAGTTCATCGTCCCGCGACAGGCGGCAATACAAAGCCGTGATATGGTCAGTCTGCTTCATTACAAATCCTCCTTTTCATGCAGGCTGCCAATACAGGATTCAATTTCGTTTTCCATGACGCGATACAGCTTTTGCGTCAATGGTTTTGTACCCTTGTAAATCCCTGTGACCGTGTAAATTGTCGTGCCTTTTTTGATTGATAGATTGATCGCGGGCAGGACAAATGCGGTCGGGTTCTTTACAACGATACTGTTATTTACGATTCGTGTTTTGCTCATGGGTTCCTCTCCGTTTCGTGATAGACTAGAGGGGTTTGGGGATTCTCCCCAACAAGCAATTTTGATTCATGGACGCGTAAGCGGTCATGATTCAAAATATGGAAGTGTCAATACACTTCCTATGCTTGCTGGTAGACCGAATATCCCGTATATGTCCCCTCATTACTAACACAATCCGAAACACCCAAAAAGGAACCTTTTTTAGAAATGTTTATAATTTATTTTGCTTTTTCAATTTACGCAGACGCTTGATTCTCTTGTCCCATTGATTTTTTTCTTCGATCAAAATATCTGTCACGCGATCAACGATCTGCCGACCGCCGATTTCCTGTAATTTCTCACTATATAGTTGGAGCAAAAGACGCTTACCTGTTCGCTCAATGACAGGGTCATCTGTCGATATAAGCATGACAGGTAATAAAGCTTCATATCCATTAAAATGATCTAAGTTGATTTCCAACATAAGATCGCTGTATATGAGATGGTCTTCAAACCGCATTAGGTTTTGGATTCTTTCTAATCCCTCAACATTTTGCTCTAAACATTCCAATACTTTTTTATTTGACATGATTATTTCTCCTTAGATAAAATCAGAGTCCCGTTGGACACCATTATATCATAGAGATAATTATATAATCAAGAAAAAGATGTGTCTAATTAGGCACAATTTTTTAAAGGGGTACTGTTATGAGAAATATGATTCTTCAAAATGTGAGTTTATCTACAAATTTAAAACGGCTGCGGGCTGATTCTGGTTTGTCACAAAGCAAAGTAGTAGCACAAATGAATTTATTAGGGAGTCCTCTTGATCGTCCAGCCTATGCAAAAATAGAACTTGGGAAACGCAATATAAAGGTAACGGATTTGGTTGCGCTCCAGCAAGTCTATAATGTGGATTTTGCGGAGTTCTTTAAGGGGATTAAGCCGCACGAGTAATTGCTATTTTGTTTTTTTAAACAATTTCCACAAAAAATAGAAATTTTCATTTTTGATACACTTGTCACTGTAGCTATCTTTGGCTTTGGTAATTATATCTTTAGCTGTAGAGATTCCTCCAACCATCCCCAAAATACCTATAGCATTCGGAGGCATTATACCGCTGAAAAGACCAATGGAAATACTTGCACCCCAAAACGCAAGATCAAATGCCACTGAACCAAGAAGTGCTTTCTTATTATTTTTTAGGACAAGGTTTATTTTATTTATTTCAGGCATAATAATATCACGCCTAATATCCTTTATTTCTTTTTTGTCACGATTTTGGCCTTGAAGAATTTTGTTTATACTATCTCTATATACTTTAAAAGATTCTCCTTCATCTAAACGCAATTTAACTATGTTCTCAATTTTTACTTCATTTAGAAAAGGAACTTCATGTAATAAACCTTGTGATAGATTTTGAGAGTTTTCTAGGTCTGATGGTAAATGGAGATGGTTAATCATATAAATATCAAAATCCCTATCAGTTAAGTAAGAATAATTTCGTCCTACGCAGGACACATTTTTTTCTAACAAATCTCTAAAAGAATTATTTGTAAGGCTTTCAACGATACCCAATTTTTTAATGAGCTTTTGCGGTAACACAATCGGTTCTTTGTTAGACGGGCGATAATATTTTTTTAAAGGAGAAGGCAAATAGTATTTAAACAGCCAATCCGTTGTTTCATGAAAGCCATATTTTTCCGCACCTTCTATTCTTAAAAATGGATAACCATAGTCGTTACAAAGAGAGCAAGTTATAGAAGCTAGACAATCTTTTCTAATATCCGATTGCAAAGACTCGACTTTGATTCTAAAGTTATCTTCTATATCTAAAATTTTTTCAAGACAATCTTGGCATACGCAAATATATTCTGAAGAAAAACCTACAATATCGGCAATTATCAAAGGTCTCAATTTTTCCAAAAGAAGTATATCTACGTATAAATCCTTTGCTAATTCTTCTGGGTTCATTTCCTCTATTTCCAAATATTTATCAAGAGGAGATTTAATGAGAACTTTATCTGCGTAAAGAGATGAAAAACGAGCTAATTTATCAACATTTTTCATTCTACAATTATAGTGCGAACAAGGAAACGGCTCGCCGGAGAAAGTCGAATTTACATAAAAATTAAAAAAAGAAGATTGGTTGTTTTCTTTGCTTTCTGGTTTGATTCGTTGATAAAGTCCTTTAAAGAATTCAAATAATTTATCTTCCTTCCATAACAATAATGGATTATCATTAGGGTCTAAATATTTTATATACTCATCAATATAATCAAATAATTCTAAATTCTTCAATTTATTTTCCTCGCCATTGATAATAAATGACCTTTCCATAAATTATACTACAATATAAAGTAAATTAAAACAGCTTAGACAAGTTGTTTTGTTACTATTTAGAGCACTTTTTAGCCCTTAACCATGCGGGTTTCAGAGGGCAATTTTAGGAAGGTAAGGTGTTTGTACCTAAAACGCCAAAAACAGGGTCTAAATGTCGACGCAGCAAAAAGACCAATGAGTTAGATTCTGCTCATTGGTCTTTTTATGCCAATCCTGTTTTGACAGCTATTCTTTTAATTTTCTGTCTTATGGATAACGCCCTTCCTGCCCTTTTTTATCTTATGCGTCTACTTTTCCCATATAGGAGATAGCGGCGTGATCTTCATCAGGCACATATCGTCTCCTGCCTTAATGCTTTTCAGCAAATCGACCTTGACCCCGCATCCCCAAACATCCTCGAAAAGCTTTTTGCTGTATCCCATTGTGCAATAACACCAGGTCTTCGTATCGAGCCTGGAAACGCCCGACAGCATCGGGCACGGGCAAAAGGGGAAGCTCAGGAACAATTCGCCGTCCTGCGTAAAAAGCCCGGCCTTGCGCGCTTTTTCGCTTCCCGCAAATTCTTCCATACTGTTTGCGGAGGCATACAACTCCTCTACCAGTTCCCTTTTTTCATCCATACCATAACCGCATTGGCATTTCATGCGCAGCCGTACCAGCGTTTCTTTATCATATGCCGCTTCCAGCCTTTGCATGGTTTCCTTTACCCACGCGGCGTCTTCCCTCGGTTCCGTATCGCTGCCGTACACAATTTCTTTTGCGATTTCCCGGCCGCTTATGGCGCTTACATTTTCAAAGATCACTTTTTCCTGTATTTTCCTGATATCAAACATTATTTTACCTCTCTTTTGTGTCCATCCGAACAGGCACGCTGAAAAACACGCAAATAATCCGCGTGGAAAATTCACATGCAGGCTATGCCCGCTTATATTCCATCGTTGCTCAGCAAAAGATCGGGTCCAGCATAAATAATGTCCTTTCCAATAGAATTAGTTTCCAGTTTACCACTCGGGCACGGGACCGTCAAGGAACTGTACCTCATGCCGGAAAAAAATTCCACAATGCCTGCGCGCCTTACGCGCGGCTGCGGATTCATTTTCCTTTCCCTATTGACCGGCGGAAGAGGTCGGCCCTATAATAAAAGTAACCGTTCCTGTCAGCCGTTACCGGGCCAGCTATTTGGAAATGAATGAACCTGTCCGGTAGACTGTTGATCGTTTCCCCGTATAGTTCACAGCAGGGGAATTTAGTCTTGAAACAAGGATGCGTTGAATGAAAAAAGAAATTTTACGCTTTGAGGATATAACCTATAAACGCGGGACCAGCCTGTACCTGAAAAAGGTATCCCTCAGCCTTTATGAGGGTGAACTTTTGAGCATCATGGGGCTGAGCAATTCCGGAATTGATATTTTCCCGGGGATACTTTCAGGGGAAACGGCCCCGGATGAAGGCCGGCTTTATATAGACGGCCAGCCTGCCGTGCCCGGTTCCATAACCCGGTTCCAGCAGGACCACCATATCTATTGCTTGAATTCTTCGTGCACGTTGTTTCCCAAATTTACAATTGCGGAAAATTTTGCCGCGATCAGGAAAACCACCCCTTCCTCTTTTTTCGTAAACAGGAAAAAAGCGGGTCTCCACACGCAGGGCTATTTGGACTTTGCCGGGCTTCCGCTCGACGCATCCGCACCCGCGGCCTGTCTTTCGCAGTCCCAGTCCCATCTTGTCCAAATCATGAAATTTGTTTCATGGGGGGCCCGGGTCATTATCCTCGACCGGATCGCCGCGCTTTACAGCGTTCACGATTTCGTAGCCCTCCTGCAGCTGGTCCGCAAGCTGAAACATATTTCCTTTATTTACATCGGAACCCAGCCCGACCTGATTGCAGAGCTTTCCGACCGCATCCAGGTCCTTCGCGGCGGAAGCACGGCCGGAGTCCTCCACCACGACGTTTACAGCGGGAACCTCCTGCTCTCCATGATGACCAAAAACCAGCCGCATGAAACACCCGGGCATGTGCGCCTGCAGCCGGGCGGGAAAGCCGTGCTCGAGCTCGACCGGGTTCCGGTCGGTGAAGCATTCCTGTCTGCCAAGGTGCACGACGGCGAAATTTTAGGAATCGTTGATTCAAATAATTCCTTTTCCCGGCTGGAACAAATGCTGTTCCCGGCGCGGCGGGCCAATGCCCCCCTGAAAGTGAACGGCCAGCCGGTGTCTTCACTGGAAAAGGCCGTCTCGCACGGGTTGGCGTTTGTCAACGGCGCAGCCGTTTCCTCGAGTTATATCGGCAGCTTTACGTTGCAGGAAAACCTTTCCTTCCAGCTTTTGAACAAATCCTTCCGCAGTGTGAAAAAGCGTATATCGGACCATATTTACGATTCCTGCATCCAGTCCTTTTCCAGCGCGGAGCTTGATTCCCGCGGCCAATCGTTTGACTTGAAAACATTATTGTTCCGCTGCCTGTATGCACGGCCCACGGCCATAATTATCAATCATATCACGGCGTTGCTCGACCCGGTCCAGGCCGGGGAAATCCTTTCCGTCGTACACAAAATTGCCTCCGATGGAATCGGCATTCTCCTTGTCACATCGGATATCTTTAATTGCTATAACCTGTGCAGCCGTATTTTATGCCCCACCCGGCAAATGGAGTTTGTCGAATTCGACACCTCCGTTACTTCCTACCAGGAGCTCCTGCAATTTATTTATCTTCAGGATTCTGCAGAAACGTCTGCTCCCGGGGCTTATCTTTTTTAAAAGGCAGCCTCAGCTCCACATCCGTTCCTTCCCCCAGTGTGCTGAACACGCGGATTCCGTATTCTTCCCCGTAAAGGAGCCGTATCCGGTCGTTTACATTTTTGAGGGCAATCCCCTTTCCCTTCCGGTTTTGGTCCTGGCCCGCGGAAAGGTGTATTGGCTCGTCCATGGAAGCATTGATTTTTTCCACCTGTTCGTCTTCCATCCCGATTCCATTGTCCGTAACGTTAATGAGCATCCGCTCCCCGGTAAGCGTCACGCGGAGGATAATCCGTCCCTTTCCCTCCTTCATTTCAAGGCCGTGGTAGATCGCATTTTCAATGATGGGCTGGACCGTCATCTTGGGCAAATAGCCCTGCAGGGCCTCCTCGCCGTCGGGAATAATTTTTTGGAGCGAAATTTTTTCCCCAAAGCGGAATTGCTGTATGAGCATGTAATTATCCGTATTTTTAAGTTCGTCCGTCAATTGCACAATGCTGCCCTTGCGTCCGATGCTATAGCGAAAAAACGCGGACAGCGCTTCCGTCATTTTTGCTATTTTATCCGCCCTGTCAAGGACCGCCTGTCCCCGGATCGATTCGAGCGTATTATAAAGGAAATGCGGGTTAATCTGGCTTTGCAGGCTGTCGAGCTCCGCCTGTTTTTTATAAATAAGCGCCGCATATTCGCGCTCCGACAGCTCCTTAAGAGAATCCAGCCGCAGCGCCTCGTACGCATAGGAAATATGCTTCGAGCGTTTTACCTCTTCCGTGGAAAGGCCCTTTTTTTCTATATCCCGCAGGGGTAAATAGACATAACGGAACACGAAATAAAGCGCAATTGCCACCGCCGCAAGGACTCCGCCCTTTACCAGCGGCAAGTAAGGCGCCGGCCCAAAATAGGGAATCACAAAAAAAAATGCCACAGCACATACGGTAACCGCCCCGGCAATGCTAAGGTATTTGCTGATACATTTCTTCTTTTTCACGTCTGTATTCATCCTTACCTCCCGTGGAGTTTTTTATACTCCGAGGCCGTAACGCCAACCACCTTTTTAAACAATTTGCTGAAATATTTCTGGTCCCGGTAACCGATCTTTTCGGCCAGCTCGGAAATGTTGCAATTTCTGTCCCGCAGCATCTTTTTCGCAATTTCCATGCGGTATCCAAGCAGGTAATCGACAAACCCGACGCCCTCCTGCTGTTTAAAAACCGTACTGAAATACGTCGGGCTGATGTGCAGGCACCTTGCCACGTCCTCGAGGGAAATGCTGTCGGAATAGTGCTCCTGCACATATTGCTTCGCTTCCCTGATGTACCAGTGCTCCCCCGCCTGTATCATTTCGTTGTAATCCGCCAGGTAGGAAATAACCGTCTCCCTCGTCGTATCATACATCTCCCGCTTTGTTTTCCGGCTGGCCAGCCGCCTTAAAAGGTCTTCCTTTTTGCAGGGCACGTCCTCCTCCCCATACAGGCTGACCAGGCCGGCGTGGAACTGGCCGAGCAGCGCCCTCATTGTCAGGTAAAGCTCCGCCGCCGGTTTTGCCATCGCTTTGCTTTTGATTCCATCCATATATTTTTCAACGCCTTCCACATTTGCAAGCCCCGCCAGATTCAAAAATTCCAGCAGCTGCGCGTTGTTCAGAAATACGGAATATTTCGCGCGCTCCTTCGGATAGATAACCTGGTCGACTCCCTCGTCGATCCGCCGGGCGGCCGAAATTTCCGCTTCGCGTACCATTTCCCCGTCCAGCGAAGCACGGGGGCGCGACATCCCCACCGTTACGTTGACATATACATAGAGGTCTTGCACCAGCTCCAGCCCGGTTATTTCGATCCCCTTCATAACCGCCGCCATATCCGTCCCGGCCGCCAGGCAAAAAAGCGCGCCGCCGTCCTGCTGCACAATGCATTCACAGTCTTCGCCTGCCAGCCGCTCCTTCAGCTTGCTTTCCGCCTGGTGCAGCAAATGGCCCATATGCTCGTCCGTATTCATCAGTTTCCCGTCAAGACGGACAATAAAAAAAAGGAAACGCCCATCGTCCCGCAGCCGAAGCATATATTTCTGGTTCAGCTGGGAAATGGCCATCGCTTGTATTTGTTTTGGATTGGTACGGAATGCATTCAAAAAATCGTCCTGGATTTTTCGTTTGCTCTTTTCCAGTTCCATCTGGATTTGCTTCTGCCGTTCGATCTGCCCGTATTGTTCCGCATATTTATTTTTGATATCCGCAAGTATGCCGTTTAATTCGTCTTCATTGATCGGCTTGACCAAAAAATAATTGACCCCATACTGGATCGCCGAATGCGCGTATTCAAATTCCTTATGGCCGCTGATGGCGACAAATTCACATTTCCTGTTTTCCTTTTGGCAAAGCCGGATCAGTTCAAGCCCGTCCTTCCCGGGCATCCTGATGTCCGTGAGGACAATATCCGGCTCCTGTTCGCATATCATCCGGTATGCCGAATTCCCGTCATAGGCATTACCGATCGAAACCAGGCCAATGCCTTCCCAGTCAATCATATCCTGAATCAACACACAAACGAGCTGCTCGTCATCCGCAACAAGAACCTTCAGCCTTTTGTCCACTCCAAACGCCTCACTTTCTACCGCCTATTCAATTATAACATCCGGGACAATAAACGAATAGAATTTCATGTTTCCGCCACACCCCTGTGCGTGCTGTCCTGGATTTCTTTCAGCCGCGCAAAGGGAGCCTGGGCCATATCGTGCAGATTACAGAAAACGGCATACAGGTCTTCATAGAGCCCCCTGTTTGCCGGGTTGGGCAGGTATTCCCTGTCAACCGCAAACACCTGCCCGAGCGCACGCTCCGGGCTTTCGTAAATTCCGGCGCCCACCCCGCCCATCAGGGCCACGCCTAAAACGCTGCCTTCGTCCGCTTTTAACGTATAAAGGGGCTTCCCGTAAATATCCGCTTTAATCTGGTTCCAAAGCGCTCCCCGCGCGCCGCCCGACACATGGTATATCTTCTTGACCGCGATTCCGCTGTCCTCAAAAATGTCGATCGTGCGCTTCAGGTCGAAAGCAACGCCTTCGAGGAACGCGCGGACCATTTGCCCGACGTCGGAGCCGAGGTGCAGCCCGAAAAACACGCCCCGCGAATCCGGCGTTCCGGCCGACCTCTCCCCCAGGAGGTAAGGAAGGTAGACCAGCCCGTCCGCCCCCGCCGGAACCTTTTCCGCCATGCCGGATAAATAGTCATATGGGTTGACCCCCGTTTTTCCCGCCTGCGCGGCCTCTGCCTTGGCAATTGTATCGCGTACCCAGCGAAATCCGGCCCCGGCGGCGTCCAGCACGCCATAGTGCGTCCATCCGCCGGATACGTTTTTCAGTTCCAGCAGCCGCCTGTGGAACAAAGGGCGGCCGGAGGCGCAGCAAATCGTAGAAGCCGTTGCGGTCGAATCAATCACAAGCCCGCTTTCATTAAGGCCGGATGCAAACATCGACGCCAGAAAATCCCCGCTGCCGCAGACCACCTTCGTCTTCGTGCCAAGGCCGGTTTCGCGCGCCGCCTTTGCGGAAACCGTTCCGATCACCTCGAACGACCCGGCAATTTCGGGCAGCTTGCTTTTTTCAATTCCCATCAGCGCAAGCGCCGCATCAGACCATTCGCCCGTCTGCCAGTCCATCGCATAGGTTCCCGAGGCTTCCGTCGGGTCCGTATAAAATTCCCCGGTCAGGCAGCAGTTAATGTAATCCTTGGGCGCGAGGAACCGGTATGTTTTTTCATAAAGGCCCGGATTGTTTTCCCGGACCCACTTGATCTTAAATCCCATCCATGTCGTGGAGGGAAGGTTCCCGGTAATTGCATAACACTGGTCGGCCGCCGCCGCTTCCATCGCTTCCACAATCCCGGCGGCCCTTTTATCGCAGTAAAGCTGCACGTCTCCCGACAGGAGGTTCCCGTTTTTATCTACGGGCACCGGCCCGTGCATATGGGCGCAACAGCCAACCGATACGATATCGGCTGGCTGCACGCTGCTTTCCCGGATAACGGCCCGGATGCTTTCCGTGACAATCGGCCACCACTTTCCGGCATCCTGGCTGGTCCACGACGGATGGTCGATCCGCACATATTGCTCCGTCGTTTTTGCGCAAATGTTTTTCCCCGTTTCATCAAACAAGCAGGCGCGGATCGATTGTGTCCCAATGTCAATCCCCAGCATGTATTTCATTTCAATTCCCCCCGCCGTTCCGTCCTTTTACGAGGAATGGCTTACGTTCAAAATTACCTTTTGTACGTCGTTTTTATGATCGTCAATATATTGGTACGCTTCCGCCGTTTCCAGAAGGTCGAATTGCTTTGAAATCAGCGCGTCGAGGTTGACCTTTTTCTCCCCGGCCAGGCGGAGCGCGTCGGCGTAGTCCTCATGCAGGTACATAAGCGTGCCCACAAGCGAATATTCCCGGTCCTGCACGTTGGCCATTTCCACGTTCGCTTTTCCGCCGTAAACCGCCACGATAACAATGGTAATCCCCTTGCGTGCAATATCGAGCACCTCGTTCAGCGCGTTTTCATTCGCGCTGCATTCAAACACCACGTCCGCGCCGTCCGGCCCGAATTTTTGAAGCATTTCTTCCCTGAGGTTTTTTTCGCCCACATTAACAGGATAATCGATTCCGCACTCTTTTGCCATATTAAGTTTATATTCGGAAACATCGGTAATCATTACCGCCGCCGCGCCCATCCCCTTCGCGCTTTGCGCAACAAGGTTCCCGATGGTGCCCGCGCCGATCACCAGCACTTTTTTCCCGGATACGTCGGCGCACCCGCGCTTCACGGCGTGAACGCCCACCGCCAGCGGCTCTACCAGCGTTCCCGCCGCATAGCCGAGGTTATCCGGCAGGCGGTATAAAAGGCCCGCGTCCACCGCGTAATATTCCGAACTCGCACCCGTATCCTGGCATCCCAGCACTTCAAGGTGGTTGCAAATATTGTATTTCCCCGTCCTGCACTGCAGGCATTCCCCGCAAATTTTTTGCGGCCTGTAAATCACCCTGTCGCCGACGGCAACGCCGGAAACATCCTTTCCGGTTTCAACTACCTCTCCCGTGGCTTCGTGGCCCAGCACGATGGGAAAGGACATAAACGGATGCTTCCCGTGCACCGCATGGATATCGGAGCCGCATATCCCGACCGCCTCCACCCGGATCAACGCCTCATGGGCGGCTGGCATGGGCTTTTCAACTTTCTTTTCCCGAAACTCTTTGATTCCTGTCAATTCAACTTGCTTCATTCTTTTTTCCTCCGTGGTATATCCCGGGTCTCCCGCCGCAAGGCAGGAAATCCCCCGCTGTTTATATTCTTTATTTTCCGCGTCCCGTCAAACGCCCTGTTCCTTCCTGCCTGCCGTAAACGCCTGCAGGAGGACGGAGCCTATGATAATCAGGCCTTTAATTACATCCTGCGGGTAAGAGGGAACGGCCAGCAGGTTCATAATGTTGCTGATTAAGGCGAGCACGAGAACGCCGACAACCGTCTTGATGCAGGAGCCTTCGCCGCCGGAAAGGCTCGCGCCGCCGATCACGCAGGCCGCAATCGCGTCAAGCTCCAGTCCTTCGCCAATGATCGGCGTGCCGATCGCCGTCCTCGACGCCGCAATGATTCCGCTCAGCGCCGCGCACAGCCCCGACAGCGCATAAACCGCCGTTTTGTGCTTTTTCACGGAAATTCCCGCGAGCCTTACCGCCGTTTCGTTGCTGCCGATTGCGATTACGATTCGCCCAAACGAGGTATACCGCTGCAAAAGTGCAAAAATGACGACGACGATAATTGTAAGCACAACCAGGATCGGGAAGGTCCCGCCGATTGTTCCCACGCCGAGGAGGCCGATGGAATTTTCGGGGGTTTTAACGGGCTGCCCGTTCGATATCATAAACGCAAGGCCGCGCGCAATGGTCATCATGGCGAGCGAGGCGATGAACGGGGCCATTTTTGCATATGCCGTCAAAATTCCGGTAATCGCCCCGAGCCCCAGCCCGAACAGCAGCGGGATAAGGATTGCAAGCGGCATATCCCACCCCTGCGTGGTCAGCACCCAGCCCACCATTACGCTCCCCAGCGCCTGGATAGAGCCTACCGAAAGGTCGATCCCGCCGGTCAGGATAACAAGCAGCATGCCCATGCATACGATAATCGTCCCGGAATACTGGCGGCCGATGTTAATCCAGTTGTCCACCGTGAAAAAGTCGGTTGAAATGCTCGTGCAGATGATAATCAGTACGAGCAGCATAATGTAAGTATTATATTTAATCAGGAAATTGCCAAATCCCGATTTGCCTTTTACTGGTATTGAAGTCTCTTTCATTGTTTAGCCTCCCATTGCAAAATGAATCAAATTGTTTTCCGTAATTTCTTCCTTCTCCAACTCGCCGACAATCTTTCCCTGCCTCATAACGATAACGCGGTCGCACATCCCGATAATTTCTTCCATTTCCGAGGAAATAATGATGACCGCGATTCCCTGCGCCGCAAGGTCGTTGATATTCTTATAAATTTCAACCTTTGCGCCAACGTCCACGCCGCGCGTCGGTTCGTCGAGGATAATGCATTCGCAGTCTGCCGCCAGCCATTTCGCGAGGGAGACTTTCTGCTGGTTCCCGCCGGAAAGCGAGGAAACCGGGTCTTCAAGCGAATCATATTTTGTCTGCAGCTGTTCCAGTATTTCGCCTGCCTTTTTCTTGTCCTTTGCATCGCTGATCCAGCCCGGGAACTGCTCGATCTTTTTCAGGGAAGACATCGTCGTGTTAATGCGGATCGACTGGCTTAAAATCACGCCCTGCTGCTTCCTGTCCTCGGGCAGCAGGCCAAGCTTGCTGTGAACGGCCTGCTTCGGGTTTTTAAACGTTTTCTTTTTCCCGCTTAAAACGATGCTTCCCGCCTCCATTTTTTCCGCCCCGAAAATAGCGCGCATGGTTTCGGTCCTTCCCGCCCCGACAAGTCCGCTGAAGCCGAGCACCTCGCCCTTGCGCACCGCAAACGATACGTCCTGCACCATCGGCCCCGAGGTCAGGTGGGAAACCTCCATAACGACCTCCCCTATCTTCGCGTTCCGCTTGGGGAACAACGTCGACAACTCCCGTCCGACCATTGAACTGATCAGCGCCTGTTTGTCTATCTGATCGGCGTCCACGGTCTGCACAACCGCGCCGTCCTTCATTACCGTAATTTTGTCGCACAGCTCGAACACCTCGTCCAGGCGGTGCGAAATGTAAATGATGCTGACTCCTTCGTCCTTCAGCCTGCGTACAAGCTCGAAAAGCTTTTCAATTTCACTGAACGTTAATACGGCGGTCGGCTCGTCCAGCACCAAAACCTTGGTATTATCGTTCATCAGGTTTTTACTGATTTCCACAATCTGCTGGTAGGCGACGGGCAGCTCGGAAACCCGCACGTTGGGGTCGATATTATCAAACCCAAGCCGTTTGAGGATTTCGTGCGCTTTATCCCGCAGGTTTTTCCATTTGATAAATTTTCCGCCCTGCGTTAATTTATCGATAAAAATATTTTCAGCAACCGTCAAATGCGGTGCCAGCATAAATTCCTGGTAAATTGTGGAAATCCCGCATTTCTTTCCCTCATGCGGCGAATTGATATTTTCTTCTTTTCCACTGATTTTTATAATTCCGTTATCCTTTTGGACCGCCCCCGAGAGCACCTTCATCAGGGTCGATTTTCCCGCCCCGTTTTCCCCGACAAGCGCGTGTATGGTTCCTTTTCCTACCCGGAAATCAATGTTTTTCAGCGCGTGCACGCCTCCGAAGTGTTTATCGATATTCAGCATTTCAATCTGGTATACTTCATCCATCTTCATTCTCTCCTTGCATTCTTTGCAAACAACTGCAATTATGGGGAGCGGCCGTTCCTGCAGCGACCGCTCCCACAGCTGTCCCTTAGAATAACGAATCCGGATTATAAATTTCCTTCACGTTTTCCTTAGTGACCGCCAACGCTTCTGTCGGCGTAATTACATCGTAGGAGGCTACGTCTGTCTGGCCAGATAAGAGAGAATCGATAATTTCCACTGCCTTGGTTCCAACCTTGTACGGGTTGTTTTCACCCGACGCCAAATAGCGGGAACCGTCCTTCATAATTTCTTCATAGGCTTCTTTTTGCCCGTCTGCCGCCGCCGCAAGCCAAACCTTATCCGTCAGGCCGGCATTGTCGATCGCCGTTTTTGCCCCTAAGAGCATATTGTCGTTCTCGGAAATAACAAGGTTAATATTTTTGTTCGCCACAAGCAGGTCTTCCATGGCCGGCAGGCCTTCGTCCGCCGTCCAGTTTCCCCAGCCCTGGCCGTTGATCTGGAATTTTGCGTCTTCATTCACAGCCTTGCCGTTATCCGTCAATTCCTGTTCCATTTTTTCCGCCGCCGCTTTCGCATCGTCGGCCGTGGCTCCTGTGCGGGCCGCAATGATTCCCGCCATCACGCCGGTGCGGCGCTGCTGGCCTGTCAGGTTGCCCTTCGTTCCGCTCAGCAGTACGGAAATAATTTCCTCGTCCGCCGGGAAAATTTCTTCGCTGCCGACGTATTGACCCACCATGTAGCCGTTTTCATAGTTGTTCGACATAACCGTCGTTACGGGATTGGCCTCTTCCGAAACCTGCGTATCGACGCACACAACGGGAATTCCGGCATCCATCGCGGCCTTGATCGACGGAACGCACGCCTCGGGGTCAACCGCGTTCATGATGATGGCGTCAACCTTCTGCGATACGGCCGTTTCAAGGTTTTCCTGTTCCTTGGCAATATCTTCCTTCGCGTCAAGGCTCGTATACTGCCAGCCCCTTTTCTCCACTTCTTCCTTGATCTGCGCTTCCAGCGCTACAAAAAACGGATTGTTGAGCGTCTTATTCACATAAGCAACCTTAAACGTCTTTCCCTCCGCGGGCGTGTTTTCCTGCGCCGCGCTGCTTCCCGCTTCAACGGATGCCTGGGCGTCCCCGCCTGTTTCCGCAGACGCCTCTGCCGAGGGTGTCGCCGTGCCTCCGCAGCCCGCAAAGACTGATACCGCAAGCGCGACGGCCAGAATCAATACTACGATTTTTTTCATTTTTCCTTCTCCTGTTTCATAATTTTATGTTCTTTCGCCCGTTTTAGGGCAAATCAAATACACCGGCAAAAATGCAATACCAAATGAAAGGCTATGTCCGTTTTCCCTGTGCGAACGGCCTGCCCGCTTCCTGAAAACTATTTTTGGTTTTTGGTGAAAAATTTCTTTGTTAATCTTTTCTTAGTCCGGTCAATGATCCAAATCCCTGCGGCCCGGTTTGTAAAAACAATATTTCGGCCCATATTTATTTGAATATTTTGTACGGCGGATAATTGACTGGCTTTTCGTTATGTCTAAGTATAGATGGGATAGAGGAGGATAGCAATACGACAATCTTTCACTTTGGTGCAATATTTTTTGAACAATTCCCCTTTTCCTGCGCGCGCCAAAGCATGGTTCCGCCGTCAGCGGTCCTTTTTCTCTTTTTCTTTCTTTTTTTGTTTTTTCCTGTCTTTTATCTTTTGCCTCATGCGAAAAATCAAATCCAGCAGCGCCTGGTTGGCATACATTCCCATATTGAAATCCCTCCGGTTTTATGTAAATCAAACAATAATATACCACATTTCCGCGGCCTGCGCCACCGCTCCGCCCTGTGCGGCGCACAATGGTAAAATTAATTTCCTTGACAAGCTAGCAAACGCTAGCTATACTAAAGCTAGTAATCACTAGCCACCGGGAGGACGGAATGGAAAAACGCGATACCAAGCAAAAAATATTGGGGGCGGCGCTCGACCTCTTTTCGGTGCGCGGCTACGACGGCGTTTCCGTAAAGGATATCGCCGCCGCCGTGGGCATCAAAGACAGCTCCCTCTATAAGCACTACAAAAGCAAGCGGGAAATTTTTGCGACCCTGTTGGAGGGAATGAACCGGCGCTTTGAAGAAACCGTAACTTTTTACAGGCTGCCCCAGGGCGAAATCAGCCAGGTTACCCGGCAGTATGGGGAAAACGACCTCGAGTGGCTGAAAAAAGCGGTGGATGCAATTTTCCTGTTTTTTGTAAACGACCCGTACGCCGTCAAGTTTATGCATCTTTTGATGATCGAGCAGTTCAGGAACAACGAGGCGGCGGAGCTTTTCGGCGAATGGTTCATCGGGGGCGCGCTGTCCTTCCAGACCTCGCTTTTCGGTGAAATGATGAAAGAGGGATATTTCCGGGAGGCGGACCCGCGCGCCGTGGCGACGCAGTTTTACGGCCCCATCCTGCTGCTCGTGCTGATGTATGATTCCAAGCCGGAAAAACAGGAGGAAGCGCTCCGCCTGCTGCACGCCCATATTGAAGAATTTGCGAAAAATTACCACATCTCACACGGAGAAAACAAATGAAGTTAAATGAATACATGAACCAGGGAATTTCCCTGCTGGTAAAGACGGTGGGAAGATATTACCTGAACAATCCAAAAGGAATTGCCTTCCTTGCAAGGCTTGCCCCCGAAATCAAAAAAAGCGCCAAACGCAGGCAGCGGCAGGAAGCGGGCGGGCTTCACGTGCCGCCCTTCCTCATCGCCAGCATCACCTCGCGGTGCAACCTGCACTGCGCGGGCTGTTACGCGCGCGCGGCGGGGGCCTGCACGGACGGCGGCGCGGGCGATATGACCGCCGCGGAATGGAAAAAAATACTGTCCGAAGCCTCTGGCCTCGGCGTATCGTTCGTACTGCTTGCGGGCGGCGAGCCCCTTGTGCGGAAGGACGTGCTGGAAACGGCAGTCTCTTTCCCGAATATGGTTTTTCCCGTTTTTACAAACGGGACCATGATGGACGGCGAATACCTCGAATTGTTTGACCGGAACCGCAACCTGATCCCCGTTTTCAGCATCGAAGGGGACGAAGGCGCGACTGATGCGCGGCGGGGCGCGGGCTCCTACCGGACCGCTGTGGATGCAATGGCGCACTTCCGCAAACGGAAAATACTGTTCGGCGCGTCGATTACCGTAACAAAAGCAAACATGGCAGGCGTAACACAGGATGCTTTTATCGACGGCCTGCGCGAAAAGGGCTGCGGCCTGGTTTTCTTTGTGGAATATGTCCCGGTGGAGCCCGGAACGGAGCACCTTGTCCTCGACGGCTGCGATATTAAAAAGCTGCAGGAAGCCGTGGACGGCCTCAGGGACCGCTTCCCCGACACCATCATGGTTTCTTTCCCCGGCGATGAAGAAGCGACGGGCGGGTGCCTTGCCTCGGGGCGCGGGTTTTTCCATATCAATTCAAACGGCGGGGCGGAGCCGTGCCCCTTTTCTCCCCATTCGCAAATGAACCTGCGGGAGGGCACCATAGAGGAGGCCCTGCGTTCCGGCTTCTTCCTGCGGCTGCGCGAAATTGCCGCCGGCGCTGGGCATCATGGGGGATGCACCCTGTTTGAACATAAAAAGGAGGTCGAAGCCCTTTCGGGCGGCGGCGCTCCGTGATATCTTTATTTAATTAAATTTAAAACCGCCTTGTATTTCGGGCTTTCATCCTTTTCAAGGCAATACAGGATATCGCCCATGGCTTTGATTCCTTCGTTAATATACCGGTTGATCCGCGCGGTTATGGCGGCGGTGGAAAAGCTGTCGCTCTGCCCGCATTCGGTTTCCCGGATGCGGAAATTGCAGTTCACCGTCACCTTCGCGGCGGACGGGCCCATGCGCTCGAAAACATATTCCCCGGGCTTCATAACGCCGTAACGGTCGCAACAGACGCCAATCATGTTTTTACAGCCCGTAAAATCATAGGTCCCGGGCATGGCCGCCGTCACAACGCACCCGCTTTCTCCCAGTTCCCGGACTATTTCGCCGAGCAGGGCAGGCTCGGTGAATAGGCTGGTTCCAAAGCTCACTTCCACAATGTCCGCGCCGAGCTCCCCGCAGAGGCCAAGCGCTTTTTGCAGGCAGTCGGTTTCCTCCATTTCCTTGGAAACCGCAATGCTGAAAAGTTCGTAATCGTCCGTCATTTTCTCCAGGATCAACGCGCACGCCGACGCATGCGTAAACCGCTGCGGACGCGCCTCCGCATCCGCCTGCCTGGCGCCCCGCCAGTCGATTACCATGCTGTTTTTGACACGTTCCGGGTATTTCAGGTAAGAATGGTTAATAATATCGTCTATGATTGCGATTTTGGCCATAATGACACTCCCGCTTTTCTGAATTCAGATTTCTCCTATTTTATAAGAGGAGAATGTATTCCATTTGTTACAATTTTTGACTGTGTTTTCCAAAATTTTGTTCGCAATCACCCTCCTTCGTTGGTATAATAGGTCGGGGAGTGTGTTTTAATGAATCAAATGGAGCAGAATAAATCGAAATTTTTCATCCGGCTCTGTGAACCCGTGATCGACAGCCTGTATGCCTATATCCGCAAACATTCAAACCCGCCCTTCCTGTGCAACGATATTTACCAGACGACGCTGCTGCTCGCCTATGAAAATATCGACTCCCTGCGGGACGAGGCGAAATTCAAAAGCTGGATTTTTACCATCGGGCACCGTGAAATTGTCCGTTTCAACAAAAAATACAAAAAGGAAGCCTTGATTAGCGATATATTTCCGGACCACCCGGAAAACCTGATTCCGTGTGATGCGGATATCCGGTCCCTTGAAGAACAAATTTTGCTGGAGGAAGAAAAGGAAAAGGTGTCCCGGTGGCTGTCCCAGCTTACGGATACGGAAAAGCAGTTTTTGAAATACTATTATTACGACGAAAAAACCTATTCCGAAATTTCCGAAGAGGTGCACACAAAGCAGGGGACGCTGCGTGTTTTGCACCACCGTATTCTGAAAAAGCTGGAAAAAATTGCAAAAGGTGACAAGGATGGAAAATGATTTCCGTAAAAAAATGAAAAAGATCATCGGGGACAACCTTGATGAATTCGAGGTGAAGGCCCCCGGCGGGGATGACGCGGAAACGGCGCGGAAATTATTCGAGCAGTTCCAGGAAACCCTTACCCCGGAAGAAGCGGCAAAACCCCGGCGGCGGAAAAAAGCCCCGTTGTTTATTCCGATTGCCGCGGCGGTTCTGGTGGGTATTTTTATCGGCTCGTTCCTCTTTTCGGACGTTCCGGCGGCGCGGGCCTTCAAGACAAACGTCGAGCAGTTCTTTACCTCGATTTTCAGCCCCGGCACAAAAATCGAAGAGGACGGCCAGCAGATTGACGAATACCAAAGCATCAAGGATTTACAGGCGGACCTCGATTTCACCCTGCCGCAGTTTACATGGCTGCCGGAGGGGTATGAGTTATCGAGTGTGCAGAAAATGGAATTGTTAAATACATCGACAATTATTTCTATTGATTATCTAAATACAGATAGCAATCCTTCTCGATATATCAGTACTAGTATTGTATTAACTACAAATGATTCTTATGTAAAATCTGAGCTTTGGAGTTCACGTGATTATATATCTCAGGAAATAAATAATATGCCTGTCGCAATATCGTCAAAAGAACCTTTAACAGCAATTTTTCTTTACCATGATATTTACGAAGTAACCTTATCAACCGATGAAGATCGGGATATATTACAGAAAATAATTGAAAACGTTAATTAATAGAAGAAGTTTGCAGAATCTGCAAACTTCTTTATTTTATGTAACGAATTCCTACTTTTTTTCTCTAATAAAATAACAACTAAATTGGAGGTGCAGTAATGCGCAAATTATCATTTGTCCTTTGTATTGTCTTGGTTCTCTCGATCTGCTCCGTCGGCTTTGCCGCGGAACCCGCCTATTCGGATGCGAATCCGCCGGCCCCGGTGTTCTCGCCCGACGCAGTACAGGCGTCCAGTCCTGAATATTCTATGAATATCGTTCCTTATGCAATAACAAGTGTACTTGATTGGAGTAATGGTATTGGCAAGGCTAGTTCGACAGGTGTTGCATGTACTTCATTTACTCGAGCATCAGCTATTGCCGATAAAATCGAGGTGCAATACGTTCTTTATCAATATAATGGCGGATGGAAACAATATAAATCAACAACGCACAGCAAAACAAAAAGCGCCGCATTCACAGATGGCGCATCCTTCAGCGTTGCATCCGGCTATTCCTACTATGTGACTACATATCACCGCACCTATTCCGGTTCGACGGTCGTGAGCTCAAAATCGGCGACCTCCGGCAGCATTTACGTATCATAAACGTTTTCTCTCTCCATAAAGAAAGGACGGCAGGCGCCGTCCTTTCTTTTATTGAATGCTTTACCCTTTTTCTTTGGGTTCGTATTTCCGTGCCTCCGCGCCCTCGCGCTCCTTCTCCTTATACTTTTCCACCTCTTCCCGAAGCTGTTCCCGCTCCCGGCTTTGTTCCGCTTCATGCGTATCGTGCAGCTGGCGCATCTGGTTATCGCGCTTTGCCGACCTGTGCCCGTGCATTGTCATAACCTTGTCCTCCCGTTCGGTTTGTTATTTGCTATAATACCCCTTTTTCCCGGCGCATAAACGCACTGTTTCTGGTATAATATACGCAACGGAAAGGGCTTATTATGAAGATCATCATTTCACCCGCCAAACAAATGAAGCGCGACACGGACGAGCCGGGATATACGCAAATGCCCGTTTTCCTGCGCGAGGCGGAACAGCTTATGGAATACCTGCGCGGGCTTTCCTGCGAAGCGCTGAAAAAGCTGCTGTGCACAAACGAACGGATTGCCGCGCTGAATTTCGAGCGTTACCGCACGATGGACCTTATGCGCGACCCAAGTCCCGCGCTGCTGTCGTATGACGGCATCCAATATAAATATATGGCCCCGCAGGTGTTTGACCGCTCCTGCTTTGCTTATGTGGAAAAACATTTGCGCATTTTATCGGGTTTTTACGGCATTTTGCGCCCGCTTGACGGCGTGGTTCCATACCGCCTCGAAATGCAGGCAAAGCTGAAAACCGGTTTTTGCACCAGTCTTTACGATTTCTGGGGCGGCAGGCTGTATTCCGAACTCACAAAGGAAGACAAGGTGATCCTGAACCTTGCGTCCGGCGAATACAGCCGCGCAATTGAAAAATATCTCAAGCCCGGCGTAAGCTATGTCACCTGCACATTCGGCCAGTGGGAAGACGGGAAAATAAAGGAAAAAGGCGTTTACGTAAAGATGGCGCGGGGCGAAATGGTGCGTTTCATGGCGGAAAACGCAATTGAAAAGACCGGGGACGTGAAATATTTCAACCGCCTCGGCTATTCCTATAAAGACGGGCTCTCCACCAAAACAAATTATGTGTTCCTGAAATAGGCGAAAAAACGCGGGGCCAGCGGCGTGGCCCCATCATAAGAAACATAAAGGCAAGGTATATCAAATCGATTACCTTGCCTTCATATTTTGGCCGACAGCTGATTTAGCGGCACGGCCCCGCTTTACGCCTTCTAATACAGGCTGCTTATGTATTCCGTGAGCTTTTCACGGTCATAGAAGTTTTCTATCCTTGTAATCACAAAATCGGGCTCAACCCCCTGGTCCACACTGTAATACGAGCCGTTGGACAGCGTGCTGATCCGCTCCCGGCCGGACACCTGGAGAATGGTGCCGTCCGCGGTCGTGAGGTGCTGCACCACGCACGCGCCGCCGCCGGAGGTCTCCCCGAGCAGGGTCACGGTACCCGAATTCTTGAAGGCGGACGGGACAAGGTTCCCGCAGGAAAAGCTGTTGGGCGAAATGATGCAGTAAAGGTTTTTTGAGGCGACGGTATCGTTTTCATCGAACACCCGGTCGCCGTTCGCGTCGATCCGGTACAGGGTAGACGCCTGCGCTTCCGTCAGCGTATCGTCAATGTTCAGGGTGCAGGTGCCGAGGAACCAGCCCATCACATAAACGGCGGCGTCGGCCTGTCCCCCGCCGTTGTTGGAAAGGTCGATCACGACGTTTTCAATCGGGCTGTTTTCGCGCATGATCTGCGAATGGGCGTACATGATGATCCCGATGGTGTCTTCCGCTTCGGCTGTCGCGGGGGTTTCATAATAATCCACCGTCGTGGGAATCAAAAAGGAATCGAACGTTACATAGGCGGTATTGCCGATCTCCTCATACGCGGGAGCTCCGTCGGGATAAAATTGTTTTCTTGCGGCGTCGTAACGCTGCATATTGCTGATCGAATCTATCCAGGAGATAGACATGCTCTCCGGCAAAGTCTTCGCATCCTTTCCCGCATAATAAGACGGCTTTTGGAGCCCGCTGTGCATATCCGCGAAATATCCCATGCAAAGCGTGGCAATTGCCTGGTCCGCTGTCACGGGGTCCTCGCTCTTCAATTCGTCGTCCAGTCCCGTCTGGATGAACAGCTTGTCAAACGACTCGATATTATGGGACTCTTTCAGCCCGTAATTCATTTCAAGCGCGAGGCATAGCTCGTTATAGGAAAATTCCGCCAATTCCTCGCTGCGCTTTCCTGTGGGCGCCGAATAATAGAGTTCCTCCAAATCGCCCAGGTTACCGCCTGCGATAACGGCAACCATTTTGCCGTTGTACAAAATATTGACCCCTGCCTGGGCAGCAAACAAATCTGAAAAGGTCTGCAAAGGCAGATACCCCGTACCATCCTCATAAATCATATCGATGCTATAGTCGGTAAGGTTTACACCGATCGGTAATCCCTGTCTTTGGAACGAAGCCGCAGGGCGTTCAAGGTATTCCGGTTCTCCGTTCTCATTCACTCCTTTGAGGGCGATAACATCCAGCCCCGTGGAGGCATAGGACTTTTGGAAGAATCCGTTGAAATCGTCGTAGGTAATGGAATTTTCGTTAAAGTCAAATTCAACGGCGCTTCCGTTTTCCCGTTCCAGCTGCACGGTCCCGTCGCTGTTTTCAACCGTGATATTATATTTTGTATCCTCGACCACAGTCTGGAAAACCTGCGTGAGTATTTCTACAGCGGTGTCTATGGATATATACGGGATATCCGTTTGCCCGTCGGCATAGTGCAGGAGTATTTCGTCCTGTGTTTCTTTCGCTAAATAATATAGCGGGAGTGTTTCGTTTGTCAGCCTGCTTTCTTCCCCCGCGGCCGATTGCTCCGGCTCGGAAGAAACCGCCGCAGACGGTTCCGCGGATACGGAACCCTGTGTTTCCTGCGGGGCATGGGCGCAGCCCGCGAAACTGGCGGCCAGAAGAACGATTATAAGTAAAATTGATATACTCTTTTTCATTTTTTTCATCTTCTTTCCTCTAAATCTTTTCAATGAGCGCATGATATATTCGTGATATAAATTGACTTATTTCCAGGTTATACCTGCAATATCCTGCGCAGCCGCGGATTGGAAAGCCGCATCCGGCGCCGCCGTAAAGAGGCCCGCAACGATGTCCAATGCGCCGCCGATAGGGAATATCCTGCTTCCTTCCCTGTTTATTATACGGCAGGGCGCATTTTCCATCCCCGCTTCCGCACGAATGGGACTCAGGCGTGCATGAACGGGAAAAATGGTTATATTTCCGCCACATAAATACTACGGCTTTTCCGGTCGTCCTTATTTGGATACGAGAGAGTTACGTTAAAAATTATTTGGCCTGGGAATTGTCCATATTTTTCGCCAGCATTTGTTTATGCCTGCCGCATAATGTCCATAGGCTTGCTTTTCCTTCTACTGGCTACATCAAATTATAATATGAATAGGCATGACAAATAAAGATGGGGGTTCCAATATGCACAATATTTTATTGAGATTAAGGAGATGGATTATGAAGGCAAAGCCTTAGGGCAGGATCAGGAATGAACGCGCTTCTTTGATAATTCTTATAAAAATAAAAGCCCGAGGACAAGCAGCCCTGTCGTAAGGAACGGAAACGCATAGTCCGCCGGGCGCATCACAATCGGATGATAGATGGTCCGTCCGGCTTTCTCGTCAAAGCCCTTCGATTCCATTGCCGCGGCAAGCGCCTCCGACCAGCGCACCGCCTTCACCATCAGGGGTACGAGCAGCTTTGGCGAAACCGGGACCGGATATACGCCCCGCGCCCAAAAGGCCGCCTTTGTCTTGCGGTATTCCTGCTGCATATTCGGCAGAATCTGGAAAGCGGCGAGGAGGCCGTATACAAATTTTGCCGGGAAACGGAGCTGCTGTTCCATAGACCGCACAAGCTCCATCATGTCCGTCGTCATGATAAACAGCAGGCCGAACCCGGCGAACGCAAGCACGCGGCTTCCAAGCTGCAGGCCGTTTTCAAACGCAGCGTTTGAAAGGAGCGCGTTCCCCGCGCCCACGCCGATGTTCGCCCCCGCATGGAACTTGGCCCCCGTCATATACATTCCAACCGCAAGCACCGCCACGGGAATCATCACTTTAAGCGCGGTGCTCCATTTGATCCTCGAAAACGCGAGGACCACAAGGCTCGCCCCGAAAATCACAAGGTTCAGCGTAATGTTATAAAAAAATGCGAGGATTACGATCGGCACAAGGATGCCGATCAGCTTCCACGAAGGATTGATGCTTTTCATATAAGTTCCCTCCGTTCCAGCTTCCCGTCCGCAAGCGTATAGATTACGTCCGCATAGTCCCGCGCAAGCTCCCGGTCGTGCGTGGAAAAAATCAGCGTCAGCCCTTTTTGCTCCACACGGTCCATCATCAGCTTCATCACGGATTTCAGGGAACGCGCGTTCTGCGCGTAGGTCGGCTCGTCACACACAAGCACCTTGCAGTCATAGGCCAGCAAAGCCGCCACCGCAAGCCGCCGCTGCTGTCCCTGGCTGAGCATAAACGGCGACATCCTGCGGTAGCGCCACAGGCCGATTTCCTTCAAATATTCCCTGATCTTTGTTTCCAGTTCTTCGCCTTCGTATGCCTGTTTGAGGCTGACTTCCATTTCCGCATATACGCTTTGCGCCACAAATTGGTCCTGCGGGTTCTGGAACACAAACCCAAGCCGGTGCGCCATTGCTTTTTTGCGGATACGCTTCAGCTCCTCTCCCTCGAGGCGGATGCTTCCCCCATAGGGCACAATGCGGCAGAGGATTGAAAACAGCGTGCTCTTCCCGCTGCCCGACGCGCCGGTAACCGCATGCACCTTCCCGCGGTAAAAATCCGCGTCAAGGCCGCTTAAGACTTCTTTCCCGCCATAGCCCGCGCAAAGGCCGCGCACCGCAAGCACCGTATCCTCCGGCGCGCCGTTTTTCCTGTTTTCCCGGTATGCCTGCCCGGGAAACGCAACACCCATTTCTTCAAACGTTTCCCGGAACTCCGGCAAATTTCCGGGGGTGATTCCCCGCCGGCGGACGCGCGCTCCCTCGCCGAGCAGCACCGCCTCCTCCATAATCGGCAGCCACGGGGCAAGCTGGTGGTCCACCGCCACAATGCCCACGCCCCGCTCCCGGTGCAGCCTGCCGAGTTTTTCCACAAGCACCCGCGCCGAGGCCGGGTCGATGTTCGCAAACGGCTCGTCGAGAAGCAGCCATTTGGGCCGGATCAGCACCGCGCACGCAAGCATCACCTTTTGCTTTTCGCCGCCGGAAAGCGTGTGGAACGCCCTCTCTTTCAGGTGTTCAATTTCGCAGAAAGCAAGCGCTTCATGGATGGCCTCATCCATTTTTGCCGGGTCCCCGCCCATATTCTCGAGGCAGAAAGCGAGCTCCCCGTTCACCGTATCCATGCAAAACTGCAAATCCGGGTTCTGGAACATCATGCCCGCAATCCGCGCGCGTTCGTGCGGGTAGAGGCCGCCCATCTCCCTGCCGTCTATCGTAACCCTGCCTTCGTCCACAATTCCGGCATTCTGCGGATATATTCCCGCCATCAGGTACAGGAGGGTGCTTTTTCCACAGCCGGAGGGGCCGGTCAGAACCGTAACCTTCCCCTCCCCGATCTCAAAATCCGCATGATCGACCACTTTATATTTACTTGTTTCCATATAGCGGAAGGTGAGGTTTTCGCACCGTATTCCGCCCGTATCAGCCGTGGAATTCATTCGTATAGCCGCCGTTCGCCCCGGAAATATCTTTCTTTGTCATGCCCTTTTCCTGCATGAACGCGCTGAAACGGTCCCAGCGTTCGGGCGCGATGGTTCCCCAATGCCCGCCGTCGTTCAAATACAGCTTGGACACATAGTCCTGGCTTTCGAGAAGCAGGCCGAGGTCAAAATGGGGCGTATACCCATGCAAAATTTTCGCCGCCTCTTCCGGGTCCTTTGCCGCGTCGATAAAGCCCTGGTCGCTCGCTTTTACAAAGGCGCGCACCGCATCTGCCTCATCCCGGATGAGCCTTGTTTTCGCCGCGACCGCGGGCGCGCAGAAGTCGAGCACCGGATAAAAATCCGCAAGCGCAAAATAGTTGCATTCATATCCCGCGTGCTTCATGACAAACCATTCCCAGTTTTTGTAAATCCACACCGCGTCTCCGTCGTTGCCGAGCGTTTCCGTAATGTCGCCCACATCCTTGGTCACCAGCTTCACCCTGGAATAGTCGCCGCCGTCCCCGTCCACCGCATAGCCGATTACCGCGTGAAACCATTCTGGCGTCCAGTGGGTAAGGCGTTTTCCGCCAAGCTCCCGCGGGCGCGTAATGCCTTCTTCCTTCAGGGAAATAATCCCCGAATCGTTCACCTGCGTTAGCACCGCGATGGCCTGCACCTGTTCTTCTCCGGGCGTTTCGTCCATATACACGAGCATCGCCGGTTCGGGCGCAACCACGATATCCGGCTCCCCCGCAAACTGGTGGCCGCAGCCCCCGAATTCTCCGTTGATTTTCACGTCGATGCCAAGATCGTTGTAATATCCTTTTTTGAGGGCCACGTAAAAGCCCGTATGGTTCGTATTCGCAAACCAGTCCAATTCCATATGTAATGTTTTCATGCTGCCTCCTCTTCATCATCCATGATATCCTGGCGCGCATATTTCGCGCCCGCCGGGTAGCCCTTCAAAACGCCTGTACGCGCAAGGCCCTTGCCAAGCAGGTTACTGAGCAGGCCCGCAAACAATAAAGACGTGCCGAGGCGTACCGCGAACATCGCCGCGAGCATTCCCGTCTCCAGCGCGGCATAACCATTGGTAAAATACGTCCAGATAAAGCTGAGGATGCACGCAAACGTTGCGGAAACGCACATGCTGAGCAGGTCATAGCGTTTGTAACGGAACACCGCGAAGCCAAGCTCGAGGCCCACGCCCTGCACGAGGCCGGTGGTAATAACGAGCGGGAAGTTCCCCATCAGCAGCTCGAGGAACGCGGCGAGCACCTCTGTCACAAGGGCAACGCCCGGTTTCTGCATAATAAACGCCGCAACCGTCGCCGCCATAAACCATACGCCGTACACGATTTCAAAATTAAACGGCGCAAGGCCAAACGGCGTGAGCGCCGCCTGCAGGCCCATACTGAGATAGAATGACCCCAGGTAGATGAGCGCGAACAGAACCCCCAGGATGCCGATCATAATAATGTCTTTGAGCTGCCATGCATACTTCTTTGTTTTGGTTTTCATTGCTTCCTTCTCCTATGCTTTTTGATTTGCGAGCAGGAACCCTGATAACCTGTGTCGGCCGAATGAATGAAAGTTGTTTGAATCCGCAAAAAAAAAAATTCTTTCCGCGGCCAAACGAAAAGAACTTTTCAATCAATGTGAAAAAAAGCGCTCCCTCCGCCAGTATTAACCGGATCAGGTTCAACGGGTCTAAGCTCTTGCTTACTCTCAGCCGCCCTGCGGCGACTCCCCTGCTTCAGCAAACGGCCCCAAACCATACGGTTCAACGCCCCATTTGCTTCACTATGCAGTTTTTACTTTTTTAATATAGCAGAACCTTTTCCGGCTGTCAATGCGTCATTCGCCGAAGCTGTCCACGTCCGAAAGGCGGGTCTGGATGCGGATCGACCGTTTTTGCACGGATTCCAGGTGGTTTTGCGCCGCCGCGAGGGAGTTCTGCGTTTTTTGCAGCATATCGCCGAAGGCTTCAAATTCCGCCTTGATTTCCGTAAGCATCCCTTCGATTGCCGCCGAATGCTCGCGGATGGCAAGGGTACGGAATCCCGTTTGCAGGCTGGTGAGGAATGCGCCGAGCGTGGAAGGCCCCGTCACCATAACCCGGTATTTGCTTTGCAGCCTGTCCACAAGCCCAAGGCGGATTACCTCCGCATACAGCCCCTCGGACGGGAGGAACATGATTGCGAAATCAGTGGTCTGCGGCGGCCTCAAATATTTCCCGCTGATCTTTTTCGCCTCGGTAAGCACCGCCTGCACGAACTCTTTTTGCGCCGCCGCGAGCGCCTGCGCATCTCCGCTGTCGCCAAGCGCAAGCACGCGCGCATAGCGGTCCATCGGGAATTTGGAGTCGATGGGCAGCAGCACGTCGCCGCCCCCGTCCTGCGGCATTTTCACCGCAAATTCAACTGTACTATCTCGTGTAATACGCGCATTTTCAACGAATTGCCCGGGGGCAAGGAAGTCCGAAAGAAGCTTATAAAGCTGCACTTCGCCCCAGATTCCCCTTGTTTTCACCCCGGAGAGGATATTCTTCAAATCGCCGACCCCGCTCGTGAGGGCGCGCACCTCGCCCATGCTTTTATATACCTGCTCGAGCTGTTCGCTGACGCGCGCGAAGGATGTGGAAAGCCCGCTTTTCAATGTGGTGTCAAGCTTCCGGTCTACGGAAAAGCGGATTTCATTCAGCTTCTCTTCCACGGTGCGCCGCAAAACCTCCACATTCTGCCCGTTCACCGCCGAAGCCTTGTTTACGGTGTCGAGGACCATCCCCGAAAGGATGTGGAACTGGTTCGTAAGCTCCGTCCGCAGCGCCGCAGCGTCGTCCGTTTTCCTGTTTTGCCGCGCGAGGATCACAACACATAAAACCACGAGCACGGCAAACCCCGCCGCTACCAAAATTATCTCCATGCCATAAAACCTCCATCCGGCTTTCCGCCAAATATATCATAGCACGGGCGCGTTACAAACAAGGGTTCCCGGGCGCAAAAAAAATTCCGGCAGGAAGCCCTGCACGGAATTTTTTTGTGCATATCTATATTAATTTAGGAGAATGATCCCAAAATTGAGATATCCGGCGAAGGTCAGCCAGACAAGGTAGGGTATTTGCAAATTCCCGGCAGCCGGTTTTACCAGTCTCATCGCCCGGATCATGAAAAACACCAGCAGCCACATTCCCACGAGCCATATAAATGCGAACACATAATTGCGTGCGACAAAGAAAATGAACATCCAGAAAAAGTTGAGGACCAGCTGCACGACATAGAGTGTAAGCGCGCGGCTCCTGTATGGCGATATTGTCATATACACCATATAGGACGATATTCCCATCAGCACAAACAGCGTCGTCCACACAACCGGGAATAAGAAGCCGGGCGGGGAAAGCGGCGGTTTCACGATATCGTTGATATAGATATCCATACTGCTGCTGGTAAGGATGCCGGACGCGGCGCCCACGCCTACACTGATTAAAAGGCAAATAATCAAAACCTTCCAGTCTATTTTATGAGGCATTGCCTGTGTCATTGAATAAGTATTCATAAAATCCCTTCTTTCGCATGATATTTATGCCTATAATTAAACCTCCCCGCTTTGTTCAATCAAAAAATTCCCGTCCCGGTAATATTTTAATGTAGTGCTTCGCCGCACAAAAAAAGGGCGCCGCCGCCCTTCGCGCCCCGCCCTTACCGGTCGATGATATGAAGCTGTTTCCACTTGCCCCGGTAATAAACCGCCATGGAAATAATATCCGCCGCCGCCCAGCCAATGGGAATCGACCACCAAATCGCCGAATATCCGACATTTAAAGAAGCCAGGATGTACGAGAAGGCGACGCGCAGGCCAAGGTCCACCGCGACCACGGTGAGGAACGCCTTTACATAGCCCGCGCCGCGCAGGATTCCGTTGTGGATCATAACAAGCGCAAACGGGAAATAGAAAAGGGATACCTCCCGCATGTATTCCGTGCCGATGCGCACCACGTCGCTGCCCGAGTCCTGGACGAAGATGCCCATGATGGACGGCGCAAAGAAAAAGAGCAGTATGGCGCTTGCCGCGGCGTAAATTACGGATACTTTAACCATCGCGACGCGTCCCTCGTTCACGCGCTCGATTTTCCCCGCGCCGATATTCTGCGCGGTAAAGGTGGTCATGGCGTTTCCCATACTGCTGATGACAATTTTAAAAAAGGAGTCTATTTTAATCGCGGCGGAATAGCCGCCGATTACAACAGGGCCAAAACCGTTTACAAGGGCCTGTATGGCAAGCTGCCCGATGGATACGGCGGACATGTTGAGCATATTGGGCACGCCGATGCCGGCAATCTTCCGCAGGATGGGCCAGCTGAAACGCGGATACTTTTCTTCCGCCCGCACCCTTTTAAGGCGGCCAAACAGCCATACCATCGCAAGCAGCGCGGAAATGCCCTGCGCAATAAACGTCGCCCACGCAACGCCCACAACGCCTTTTTGAAACGCCGCCACGAATATAATATCGAGCGCCACGTTAAAAAGGGATGAAAAAATCAGGAAATACAGGGGCGTTTTTGAATCCCCGAGGCCCGCGAACACACTTGTCGCCGCATTATATAAAAACAGGAAAATAAGGCCGCCAAGGTAAATGCGCAGATAAGCCGCGCTGTCGTCAAAAATCGAGGCGGGCGTATTCAAAAGGTTCATCAGCGGTTCGCAGAAAATGAAGCCGAACGCCGTGCATACCCCGGCGAGCACCGCCATGGCAATAAAGATCGTTGAAATAGACGTTTTCATCGGGCCAAAGCGTTTTGCCCCAAAATATTGGGATACCACCACCGAGCTCCCGAGCCCGGCGCCCATGGCAAGCGTAACAAACAGCATCGTAATGGGATAGGAGGCCCCTACCGCCGCAAGCGCGTCCTCGCCCGCGAAGTTCCCGACCACAACGCTGTCCGCCACATTATACAGTTGCTGGAAAACGCCGCTTAAAATAAGCGGCAGCGCGAACCGCAACAGCACAGAGGAAGGTTTCCCCACGCTGATGTCCCGCGTTACTTCCGAACCTTTCATGAATTCCGCCTTTTTCAAATTATTACAATCCCGGCCGCTTGCCAAACCGTGTTTAACTAAAGCATGCTTTTAAACCTAAACCAGTATAGTCTTTTTTGCAGGGGATTTCAAGATTTCCCGATTCCCATCTTTTCGCAAAAGAAAAAATGCGGTCCTGCCGACCGCATTTTTTCGGAGAGTACTTATAAAAAACAGAGGAAAGTATTTCCGGGCATTCCCTATTTATACAACGGGCCGTAATTCCTGCAGGCCCTGTAATCCGCACCTTCCCTGTCCTGCGTTCCAAACGCATTCCACGCCGCCGGGCGGAACAGCTTTTCTTCGCTCACATTGTGCATATTCACCGGAATCCGCAGCATGCTTGCCAGCGTAATCAGGTCCGCGCCCACGTGCCCGTATACAGACGCGCCGTGGTTTGCTCCCCAGTTTGCCATCACGCTGTACACATCCGTAAACGCTCCTTCCCCGGTCAGGAGCGGGGCAAACCATGTGCACGGCCAGCCCGGGTCCGTCCTGTCCCAAAGAACCTTGTTCATGTCATCGGGAAGCTCTACGGTGTATCCTTCTGCAATCTGCAATACCGGCCCAAGGCCCTTCACCAGGTTCATCCGGCACATCGTGACCGGCATGCCGCCGCGGGTTTTGAATGTGGAGGAAAAACCGCCGCCGCGGAAATATCCCAGGTTTCCGGGCGTCCATTTGGTCGCGTCGAGGCACTTCTGCGCCTCCGCTTCCGTAATCTCCCAGAAAGGCTTCATCGCCGGTTTTCCGTCCTTTTCCTGCTCGCCCGAAGCGTCGAGGGCCGCCGCGCCCGAATTAATCAGGTGGATAATCCCGTTCTGGGCATAGCCGGTAAGCTCTTTGCCCGTCACGCGCTTCACCGCCTCCGGACTCCAATAGGTGCGCACGTCGCTGAAAATTGCCGCCGTATTCGTCACAAGGTGCCCGAGGAGCATTGCAACGCCGTTCAGGCAATCGTTTTCCGTCGCCACGACAAGGGGCTTCCTGATCCCGTTCCAGTCAAACGACGAACACAGCATCGACTCCATAAAGTCTCCGTTCGGCATGAAATCCGTCCACTGCCGCTGTCCCTGGAAGCCGGCCGCTATCGCATTGTTTCCGTTTCCTTCCTCGTTCCAGCCGCTTTCTTTCACTTTCTCGTTTCCCTGCATCATATCGCGCACGATCATCGCCATCTTTACGCAGTATTCCCACTCCGCGTCCTTTTGCTCCCGGCTGTGGCCGTTTTCGCCGTTATACAGGTCGTCGTTTTCCTTACAGTTTTCCTTCACCCATTTGAGCGCCCGTTCAAATTCTTCCTTATCGTAAATTTCGTTCTCTACGCGCCGGATGATTTCGCTCATATCCTTGTATTCGCACCGCATACCGAGGTATTCCTCAAAGAAATCCGGGTTTACCATGCTGCCCGCAATGCCCATTGCCACATTGCCCACCGACAGGTAGGATTTTCCTTTCATCTCGCCTACGGCCACCGCCGCGCGCGCAAACCTCAGGATTTTTTCCGCCACGTCGTCGGTAATGGTATCGTCGTCCGCATCCTGTACGTCATGTCCGTAAATTGAAAACGCGGGGATGCCTTTTTGCGCATGTGCGGCAAGCACCGCGGCAAGGTATACCGCGCCCGGCCGCTCCGTCGCGTTAAGGCCCCAAATGGCCTTCGGCGTTTTCGTGTCCATATCCATGGTTTCGCTGCCGTAGCACCAGCACGGCGTTACCGTAAGGGTCGCGCACACGCCCTCCCGGTCAAACTTTTCCTGGCATTTCGCCGCTTCCGCGAATCCGCCGATTGTGGTATCCGCGATCACGCATTCCACCGGATTTCCGTTTTCATCATACACGTTTTCACGGATCAGCGCTGCCGCCGCCTTTGCCATGCGCATCGTCTGTTCTTCGAGGCTTTCCCGAATCCCTTTTTCACGTCCGTCGATTGTTGGCCTGATTCCTATTTTTACCATTTTGCTTTTCTCCTTTTTCCTATGTAGATTTACCCGCCGACCGGGGATCATTCACCGCTTTAGCCTTCCCTCCCTGCATGGGAGGAAAGGCCAAAACCATCCGGTTTTCCCCACACCTGTATTAATTATATAAAAATACCGGATATAAAGCATAAATTTTTTCGGAGGCAGCAAACGCTGCCTCCGAAATTGTTATTTCTTAGTCGTAAACGAGTTTTGCAATATCTTCATCGTCGATATTGGAGGCATTGTACCATTTTGCGCCCGTATCAACGTCGGCAACCGTCTCGCCCTTTGCAGCCTTAACCGCGAGGTCTACCGCCTGGTAGCCGATCTGGTAGGGGTCCTGCGTCACGGAGCCCAGGAACCATCCGTTGCGGACTGCCGTTTTCTGCGTTTTGCCTGCGTCAAAGCCTGCAACTGTCAGGTCTTTGTACGTGCCGTTTTCCCTGTCGAGGTCCGCGCCGTCATTGGTCGCATTCAGGAAACCTGTAACGGAACCTTCGTTCGAGCAGAACACGCCGATCAGGTTCTCTTCCTGCAGGGCCGCGGAACCGATGTTTTTCAGGTCGGCCGCGTCCGTCGTCGGAGCGATGTGCACGGAGATGATAACCGCCGGAGTCTGCGCCGAATCCTGCTTATACAGGTCGTGTCCTTCTACCGCAACCTGGTCCGGGAAAATTTCTTCCGCGGCAGCCTTGAAGGTGTCGATGAAGCCCTGCGTACGCTGTGTAACGGAGGTGGAGGTTGCATCCTGGGAAAGAACCGCAACCCTGACCGGGCTGTCCGGCGTAGCCGCCTTTACTTTTTCTGCAAACGCGGAATCTTTCATCATTTCCGTTGCGGCAAGGCCTGCGGCGGCAGCGTTATCCGTTGCGGCAGTCGCCTTTACCTGTCCTTCGGGAGCATCCGGAACGCCGGAGTCAAAGCCGATTACCGGGATTCCAGCCGCCGCTGCGTCCGTAAGCTGGGACGTAACAGAACCGGTGTCAAGAGCCGCGAGGCAGATTGCCGACGGGTTCTTGGAAAGAGCGCTGTTCAGCATGTCAACCTGTGCCTGGATGTCGCTTTCAGACGGCGGTCCCTGGAAGTTGATGGCAACGCCGAGTTCCTGTCCGGCAGCCTCTGCGCCTTCCTTAACAACCTGCCAGAACTGATGCTGGAATCCTTTTGCCACGAGTTCTACCGTGATGTCGCCGCTTGCGGCGGGCTCGGACGCTTCCGTGGATGCTTCCGTAGACGCCTCAGGGGCGGTGGATGCTTCCGTGGATGCGGACTCGGACGGAGCCTCAGCCGCCGGTGCGCATGCTGCGAACACAAACGCGCAGGCCAGGGCCACCATGAGAATACTGATTAATCTTTTTTTCATTTTAGTTCCTCCTTAAGAAATAGCTTTCTTTATTGCAATCAGGTTCAATTCCTGAAACGCACTTTGTTATGCCGCCTTCACCTTGTTTGCGGATTTCTGGCGGTAAATGTCCATCAGCACCGCGAGGATAACGACCACGCCGACGAAGAACGTCTGCCACTGCGGCTGCAGGCCGATGGAAGTAAGCCCTGTTTTCAGCACCGCCATGATGAACACGCCGATAAACGTACCCGACATGGAGCCGACGCCGCCCGCGAGCGACGTGCCGCCGATAACGACAGCCGCGATGCCCTGGAGCTCAAGGCCGTTACCGGTTCCGGGGAGGACCGTCGTATAGGTCGCGCCATACATGATTGCCGCGAACCCGACAAAGAATCCATCCACAACATAGTCGAGCGTGAGCCATTTTGCCGTATTGATACCGGAGAGGCGCGCCGCTTCTTCGTTGGAGCCGATCGCAAACGTATATTTGCCGAATTTCGTTTTATTCAGCAGGAACATCGCGAGCAGGAAGAAGCCGACCAGCCAGAAAATACCTGTCGGGAAACCGCTCTCCGTTTTAAGGAACACGGTTTTAAACCATCCGTCCGTTTCCGCCGCCGTGGGCCAGCGCTGCGTCTGTACGGAGGTAATGATCGAACCGAGGCCCTGTGCAATCATCATGGAGCCCATTGTTGCGATGAACGCGGGCAGCCGCAGCCGGGCGATCAGTATGCCGTTCAGCAGGCCGAACGCAACCGGGATCAATACCGTAAGAACCATCGCGCCGATCAGTGGCCAGCCCCATGCGTTGTAGGCATAGCCGCCCACAAGCGCGCCGCACATCATCACCGTGCCGAGTGAAAGGTCGATCCCACCGGTGATAATCGCGAACGTTACGCCGAGCGCCAGGAAGCCGACAAAATATGCGGATTCCAGGATGTTTGAAATAAATGTAGCGCCGTTTACGTTCCGGCCAAACACACCGTATATGAAGAAAAATAAAAACAATATAATCAGTGCGCCCGCCGTCAGTAGTTTCTGCAGGTCGAATTTTTTTCCGCCCTGCTGCTTCAATGCTTTCGCTTCGTTACTCATTTTCCCCTACCTCGCTTAACTTCTTTGTGTGGCATACTTCATGATGCCTTCCTGTGTTGCTTCGCTGATATCGATCTCGCCTGTCATTTTCCCTTCGCACATGACGAGGATACGGTCGCTCATCCGGAGCAGCTCGGGCATTTCAGAGGAAATCATGATAATGGACTTCCCTTCTGCCGCAAGCCTGTTCATCAGCTTGTATATTTCGCTTTTCGCCCCGACGTCGATTCCGCGCGTCGGTTCGTCAAAGATCAAAATGTCGCAGTTGCGGACAAGCCATTTCGCGATAACGACCTTTTGCTGGTTGCCGCCCGAAAGGTTCCGCACAAGCTGCCGTATGGAGGGAGTCTTAAGGTCGAGCTTTTCCACATATTCCTTTGTGACCCCGGCAATTTTCCCTTCATTTACGATGCCGCCGTGCACGAATTGATCCATCGTCGCCATCACCGTGTTATCCGCCACCGACAGCCCCACCGCGAGTCCGAACGCTTTCCGGTCCTCGGAGAGGTAACCGATTCCGTTTTCAACCGCGTCCTCGGGGCTTTCGATTACCGCTTCCTTGCCGTTCACGAATATCCTGCCCTCGGTTTTCGGGTCGGCCCCGAACACGAGCCGCGCCGTCTCCGTGCGCCCCGCGCCCATCAGGCCTGCAAAACCGAGGATTTCGCCCTTTTTAAGCTCGAACGATACGTCGCGCACCATCGGCGAGGAAAGGTGTTCCACCCGCAGAACCGTGGGAGCGTCCGCCGGAACCGCGCTATGGGTCTTGGGTTCCTCATAGATCGTGCGCCCTACCATCATGCTGATGATCTGGTCCATATCCGTGTCTTCCGTCCTTACCGTGTCCACATACTGGCCGTCCCGCATGACCGTGATGTCGTCCGTAATAATCTTCAGTTCTTCCATCCGGTGGGAAATATACACGATGCCCACGCCCTTGGTTTTCAAATCCCGGACAAACCGGAACAGCTCGTCAATTTCCGAACTGGTAAGCGCCGCGGTCGGCTCATCCATAATCAGGATGTCCGCATTGAGGGAAATCGCCTTTGCAATTTCAATCATCTGCTGCTTTGCCACCGTAAGTCGCCCAACCGTCATATCCGGGTCGATATCGAGGTTCAGGGACGCGAGAAGCTCTTTTGTCATTTGGTTCGTTTTCTTTTTATCCAGCGTAAGGCCCTTTTTCGGCTCGCGCCCGATGAAAATATTATCCGCTACCGTAAGGTGGGGCATCAGGTTGAGTTCCTGATGGATCATACTGATCCCGTCCCCCAGCGCATCGGCCGGGGTTTTATAATGCACTTCCCGCCCCTTGACTACGACCGTTCCGCTGTCCCTCTCATAAATACCGGTGAGCACTTTCATCAGAGTTGATTTCCCTGCGCCATTCTCACCGACAAGGCCGTGTACCTCGCCCTTTTTAAGTTCGATCTGCGCATCGTCAAGCGCATGTACGCCGGGGAACCGTTTCTGGATATTTTTCATGCTTACCACAACTTCAGCCATGTACTGTTCACCCCTTTACCCTATTCCATTCGTTTAAAATAATTTAGAAATAATCCTGATTTGCTTTTCTTATATCTACACTATACGGCCTGGAGCGCAAAAAGATAATAAACAAAACCACACAAAACATTAAAGATTCAACACTCTTTTTTGCTTTGTGCGGTTTTGCGCGCAGCCAAAAGCCGGCCGTGCAAGGCTGGCGGATTTTCAGTTTTCCATGATATGAAAAAGGCTTTATAGCAGGATTTTTCGCACTTTTATACGAAGGGATAAATTAATTTTTGGATTTCTTCCTCGCACATATTTTCCTTGGTGGCAAACGCAAAGCCCGTATCTATATTGGTTGTGCGCAGCGTGCCGTCGTACGCTTCCACGGCGGCCTGCACCGCCATATATCCCATATTGAACGGCATCTGGACGGCGAACCCGTCCACGATTCCGTTTTCCAGCGCTTCATTCTGTACGGTGGAGCTGTCGAAAGCATAGAAATAGATATCATCGCGGCCGGACTCCTTAATCGCCCGCGACACGCCTTCCGCCGAAATCTGGTTGGTTGCGAACAAGCCGGTGATATCCGGGTTCTCCCGGAGGATTTCGCTTGTTGTCTCATAGCTTCGGTCCGTGCTGTCCCCAATGTCGTACGTCCCCATAATTTCCATATCGGGATAGTTCTGGATGCCGCGCATAAAGCCCGCAGTCCGCTGCTGGGCCGTAGTGGCCTGCGGGGAATGGGAAATTACCGCAACCCTTCCCTTGCCGTCCATCGCTTTGCCCATTGCGTCGCCAACGCGCTTGGCCGCCTCATAATTATCCGTGCCCACGAAGCAATTTTCCACATTCTCGCTGAGCCCGGAATCCACTATAATCAGCGTAATTCCCTTTTCCCTGATCTCCTTTGCATAGGGAAGCAGCGCGTCCCGGTCGGCGGCGGCAAGGATAATCATATCGGGGGCGCTTGCGATGGCCTTCCGCACCGCTTCAACCTGGCCCTCCGTATCCTCCTCGGACATTGCCCCGTCCACCGTAAGGTTCACGCCGAATTCCTTCGCGCCTTCCTTGGCTCCCTTTTCCAGCAGCTCCCAGAACTCAAAGCCCGGCTGCCTGGATTTCACGATCAGCGTCGCATCCAACACCCGGTTCGTCGCATTTTTCTGCACGAGAAAAATCCCGAATGTAACAAATATTCCGGCAATAATCAGCGAAATAATGATGTAAAAGGTTTTCTTAGCCATCCTGGTCCGTCCTCTTCCTTGCAGGCAGCGTCACGATGACGCGCGTTCCCTTCCGGTATTCGCTTTCCACCGCAATCCCATATTCCGTGCCGTAATAAAGCTCGATCCGTTCCCTGATGTTGCGCATCGCCACGCCGCCGTGGCGGACGGCGCTTTTCCGCCCCGGCTCAAATACGCGCCGCAGTTCATGCGGCCGCATTCCCCGGCCGTCATCGTCGATTATAAAAGTAAGCGTTTCCTTATCCACAAATCCGCGCACCCAAATGGTCCCGCCGTCCGGATTGTTCTTAATGCCATGGTAAATCGCGTTTTCCACAATGGGCTGCAAAATTAATTTCGGCATGGTAAGGGCCAGCGCCTCCTCTGAAACCTCAATTTTGTAATCGAGTGTTTCATAGCGCATTTTCTGGATCACAAGGTAATTGCGCACATGCTCGATTTCGTCGCGTACGCTGATGATATCCTTGCCCGAAGAAAGGACGATGCGGAAATAGTTTGCCAGCGCAACCGTAATTTCCTTGATCTTTTCGCTCCCCGATTCCTCCGCGATCCATACGATGGTATCAAGCGTATTATATAAAAAATGCGGGTTGATCTGCGACTGGAGCGCTTTGAGCTCGCTTGTGCGGATCATTTCCTGGTCCGCCACAATTTGCTCCATCAGTTGTTTTACATTGCTTATCATGGAAGAAAGGGACGCGGCAAATTTTTCCGTTTCAAGGGTGCCCCGGATTGCGAAATTCGCATCGAGGTTTCCCTGTTCCACTTCATTCACCGCAAGCTCCAGGCGGGAAAGCGGCTTTGTAACATACCGCGCCATTTGCACGGAACCGATGAAGGCCGCGAGCGCCATCAGCAGGGTAAGAATAATATACAGGGTAATCATTTCGCGCGAAGAAGCGACGATCTCGTCCAGGAAAGTCACCCCTACCATTTTGAAATCCGTCCCCGGAATATCGCTGATATTGTAAAGCTTATTTTCGTCCCGGAGTTCCAGCGTCGTGTCGCTCGTCCCCAGCACGTCCTTTACCCGTTCGGTTTTCAGCCCGGAATAAACCAGCTGGAGCTGCGGGTGGTATACCATTTTCCCATCCGCGTCGACGATAAAAATATAGCCCTTGGAGCCGAGGTTAATGTCGTTTAAAATGTCGTCAATGGCGCTGTAGTTCAGTTCGACAAGCTGCGTCCCGATAATTTCCCCCGTCGCCGCGTTGAGGATGCGGCGGGAGAGCGAGATGACCCATGGATTATCCCCCTGGGTCATGGTCCTGACCTGCGTTCCGGTAAGGGTCGGGATATCGGTTACATAGTCCTCCACATTGCGGTACCATTCGTCCTGCGTAATATCGTAGTTTTCCTTCATCCGCAAAGTGGCGGGCACATAGACCGGATTATTCTCTTTGTCAAAGATAAAAATCGAAACGATATTTTTATCGATCTGCGGCAGGTAATTGAGGAAGTTCCTGAAATTTGCCCGCGTGACCCCCGCGTCCTCGGCCTCCGGGTCTTCAAGGTAACGCATCACGTCCTTGTTGGTGTTGATAATACCGGAAATGCTTTCAATGTTGCTGATGTAACGCCCGATGTTCTTGCCGACCTGCGAAAGGATAACCTCCGTATCCGAAATGGTCCTCCCGCGCATGCTCTCGTAGGAATAGTAATAGGAAACCACGCTCATGAGAATCAGGATCACTACCATGAACAGCGAAAAGCATAATATAATAATCGTCGATATCCTTTTCGGGGCGCGCGCTTTTTTCATTTCTATTTTTGTTCCTTGAATTGCTTGGGAGAGATACCGATCAGCTTTTTGAATACCGAGCTGAAATAGGTCTGGTGGGTAAAGCCCACCCTGGTCGCAACCTCGTACACCTTGCTTTCCGGCTCTTCAAGCAGCTCCGCCGCCCGTTCGATCCGGAATTCGTTCAGGTAATCGACGAAGGTCTTCCCCGATTCCTTTTTCAAAATCATGCTGATATAGCCGGACGAAAGGAATAAATCCTCGCTGCATTTTTTCAGGTTCAGGTCGCTGTCCCCATAATTCTTTTCGATATATTGGGTGATTTTCAGAAACAGCTGGCCGCTCCGCGATTTCATGGAAGCCACATAGGAAAGCGTTTCCTGGTAAAGCTTCTTCACCCACTCCTCGGCCTGTTCCAGCGTTTCAAACTGTTCGAGGACCTTCACCGGGTCAAACGATGCGTCCCGGTGCTCGCCCTCGGGATGCAGGCGTGAGCTCATGGATTCCATGGTGTTCGATATACTCAAAAGCAGGCGCAGCAGCATGCTTTTGCAGCGGGTGACATCCGGCGTGACCTGCCGAAGCTGGGAAAAAAACTCTTCAATCAGCGCGTTGCTTTTTTCCGCATCGCTCGAATACATCACGGTCAAAAGCTCCCGCTCGGTTTGTTCGGGATAATGGAAATCCCCGCTCCTGTGTTCTTTCAGGTCCCCGTAATGGATGATATTTTGTTTGGAAAGCACAAAGGTGCATTCCAGCGCTTCCCGCGCCTGCTCGGCAAGCGTCGGCAGGTCGGCGAGCGTCCCCTTTCCGGAAACTCCAAAATCGACAGGTATCTCAATAAAATCCAGAATGTTGTGGTAAATATCCATCAGCATTTCTTCCAGGCTGTGGCGCGCGGCGCATGAAACCACCATGGCGAGCTCGCTTTTATAGGTCTCGAAGGCGAAGCCCGTACGCGTATCGCGCAGCAGCTCCCCGGCAATATTCAAAATCGCAAATTCCGCAAGATGGTCGTCGGCGGCGTCCGCCCAGATTTCGCACCTTGAAAGATAGTCTTTCATGATAACAAAATAAATATTTTGGTCCTTAATCTGCGCGTAATCCAAAAATGCGGAAAGCTCCTGCTCCTGTCCCGCACGCTTTTCCCGGCGCAGCACCGCGTTGAGGACCGCGGCCGCCGCCTTGCCCTCGTCCGGTTTCGCGGGCACGCGCTTGCTTCGCTCCTCCGCAATTTTTTCAATCTGGGTCTTTACGACGGCTTCCACCATTTCCCGCGTAATCGGTTTCAGGATATAGTCGTCCACTCCCGCCCGAAGGGCGCTGCGGGCATACTCAAAGTCGTCAAAGCCCGTAATAATCACAATCCTGATCTGCGGATATTTCTGTTTCACAATACTCGCAAACTCAAGTCCGTCCATTTTTGGCATACAAATATCAAGCAGGATAATATCCGGTACGTTTTCAAGCACCTGCTCGAGGGCCTCCACGCCGTTTTCCGCTTCAGCCACCATCTCAATATCCAGTTCGTTCCAGTTGATGCTCCTTTTGATGCCCCGACGCACCAAGGCTTCGTCGTCGACAATTAAAATTCTGTACATGAATTTCCTTTCTCTATGGAATTACTTCGGGTTGTTCACATTCTATTCCCTTTCCGGCCCGCGGTCAAGTACCGCCCTCCCATGATACAAAAAGCCCCCTGCCGCAAACGAATTGCAGCAGGGGGCTTTCTTACATTTCCCTTTTAACATTCACAGGGCCTTTTTATACGCCCTTCTTGTCGTTCTCAATCTGCTGGAGGATCGTCTGGTTTGTCGTGCATGTGTGGCCCGGCAGGGGCATAATGCGCTCATGTACGGCATCGATAATCCATTCCGGCTGCGGGAAGAAGTATTCTTCCAGCTCGTGGGCCGGGGTAATCCAGTTCTTCGCGCCCACAACCACCGGCGGCGCGTCGAGGTAATCGAACGCCATCTCGCTGATGGACTGCGCAAAATCTTTCAGGTGCGAACCACGCTCGCAGGCGTCGCCCGTGATGATGATCCTGCCCGTTTTCTTCACGGACTCGATCACCGGCTCGTAGTTGAACGGCACGAGGGAACGCGCGTCAATAATTTCCGTAGAGATGCCGTATTTTTCCTGGAGGATATCGGCCGCCTTGGTCACCCTGTAAAGCGTCGCGCCGACGGTAAGGATTGTAAGGTCCTTTCCTTCACGTTTGATATCGGGCTCGCCGATCTTCACTTCGTAATAACCCGCCGGAACTTCCTTCTGGAACATTTCGCCGAGGTCGTACGTCCTCTGGCTTTCAAGGAAGATGACCGGGTCGGTCCCGTTGAGGGCCGCGTTAAGAAGCCCCTTGGTGTCGTAAGGCGTCGCCGGGAACACGACCTTGAGGCCCGGGATGTGCGTGCACAGCGCCGACCAGTCCTGCGAATGCTGCGCGCCGTATTTGGAACCAACGGAACAGCGGAGCACGAAGGGCATTTTGAGGACGTCGCCGCTCATTGCCTGCCATTTGGACATCTGGTTGAACACTTCGTCGCCCGCGCGGCCGATGAAGTCGAGGTACATGAGCTCGGACATTACGCGCCCGCCAGCCATTGCATAACCAACGGACGTACCCACGATCGCCGCTTCGGAGATCGGGGAATTGAAGAACCTGTGATACGGAATGGACTCCGTAAGGTTTGTATAAGCGCCGAATGCGCCGCCCCAGTCGCGGTTGTCCTCGCCATAGGCGATAAACGTCGGGTCCTGGTAAAATTTATCGATAGCCGCTTCAAAAATCGCGTCACGGTTCTGGAACGTCCTGTTCTTGGAAACCGGCTTGCCGTCCGCTTCATATGCGCTGCGGACCTTCTTGGCCAGCTTCTGTACGCGCGGATTTTCTTCCTTCGGCATCAGCACGTCGGGCTTCCTCGTCGTGTCCATGCTCGGGATTTCGAGGTTTGTAAACATCATGTCCGCAATCGCGTTCGGGTTTTTGTCAAGATCGATGCGCGGGGAAATTGTCTCGTCCTTGCCGAGTTTCACCGCCCATGTCATATCCTTGCGGATGCCGAGCTCGATTTCCTTCAGCTCTTCTTCCTTCGCTACGCCCGCTTCAACCAGCTGCTGGCCGAATACCTTGATGGAATCGATCGCTTCCCATGCGGCAATTTCTTCCTTTGTGCGGTACGAAGAAGAGTCGGACGGGCTGTGCCCGGAAACCCTGTACGTCACAACGTCGAGGAGCACCGGCCCCTGGCGGTCTTCAATTACCTTCCGTTTGCGGCGGTATGCGTCGATTACGGCAAGGGGATTCATACCATCGATGCGTTCCGCGTGCATTTCCGCAGGATTGAGGCCCGCGCCAAGGCGCGCAACCTCTTCATAGCCCATGGTCTCGCCGCAGGTCTGGCCGCCCATGCCATAGCTGTTGTTCCAGATATTGTAGATAATCGGCAGGCCGCCCTTGTGGTCTTCATCCCACAGCGTGTTGTACTGGTCCATCGTTGCAAAGTTCATGGACTCGTAAACAGGACCGCAGCCAATGGAACCGTCGCCGATGTTGCAGATAACCATGCCCGGCTTCTGGTTGACGCGTTTGAAGAGCGCCGCGCCCGTTGAAATGGGCGCGCTGCCGCCTACGATTGCGTTATTCGGGAAAATACCGAACGGAATAAAGAAGGCGTGCATCGATCCGCCGAGGCCGCGGTTAAAGCCCGTCTGGCGGCCCCACGTCTCCGCGATCATGCCATACAGCAGGAATTCGCGCGCCATATCCTTAATTTCCTTATACTGCGTATGCTCCTTGACGACCGCGAACGTCTCGCCGTCAAAGAAGTTTTCCATGATTTCCGTCAGCTGCTCGTCCGAGAGCTTCTCGATGCAGGACATCCCCTTGGCAAGGATTTCACCGTGGCTCCTGTGGGAACCAAAGGAAAAGTCGTCCATACCAAGCTCAAACGCCTGGCCGACATAAGCCGCTTCCTGGCCGATGCCAAGATGGGCCGGACCCGGATGGTTGTATTCAATGCCTTCATATTGTCCGGTCGTTTTGATGGAGTTGAGCATCGTCTCGAATTCGCGGACAACCCACATATCCCGGTAAATGTGCAAGAATTCCTCTTTCGTAAAGTTTTTCACTTCATCCTTTACCGTTTTTTGGTAGGTGTTCATCGGGATATCTTTGAATGTGATCTTGCCCGGTGCCCTCATTTTCTTCGGATCAATCGTCAAACACTTTGTCATTGTTTTTCTCCTTTGTATATAGACAATAATTATTTAACAGTTTTGTTCATAAGGCAGTATCAGAGCTGCCAGATGGCTTCACGAATAATCTCGCTGACAGTCGGATGCGGGAACACGATCTTCTTGATCGCTTCAATGTTCATTTCCTTATCCACAAGCGCATCCGCGCCCCAGATGATTTCCGACGAATAGTTCGTAATCATATGCACGCCCACAAGCTTGTTCCATTTGTTGTCCACAATGATCTTGATAAAGCCGTTTCCGCCTTCGTTTTCCGCGACATAGCGCCCCGCAAACTGCATCGGGACCTTCTTGACGGTCACGTCAAGTCCCTTTTCCTTCGCGCTCTGCTCTGTTTCGCCGACCCCCGCGACCTCCGGGTTGGTGTAAATCACGCCCGGAATCGCGTTATATTTCATCTTATCCTTTTTCCCCAGCATATTGTTCACGGCAACCTCCGCTTCGCGGTATGCCGTATGCGCGAGCATGGATTTCCCGTTTACGTCGCCCGCCGCATAAACCTCCGGAATGTTCGTTTTCATGTGCTCGTCCGTCACTACCGCGCCGCGCTCCGTGAGTACGCCGATGCTTTCGAGGCCGATGCCCTGCGTGTTTGCTTTGCGGCCGATGCACACGAGCGTCTTATCGCATTCCGCTTTCTGCTGCTTGCCCGCTTCCTCGTAAACGACGGCGCCGTTTTCGATTTTTGTGACCTTGCAGCCCATCTTGAAGGTAATCCCTTTCCCCTCATAATTCTTTTTAAGCAGCTTGGCGATATCAGCGTCGATCGGCCCGCCGATCTGCTCGAGCATTTCGATCACCGTTACTTCGCTGCCCGCAGAATTAAAATAGCTTGCCATTTCAAGGCCGATCACGCCGCCGCCGATCACGACCAGCTTTTTCGGCACAGCTTCGATATCGAGGATTTCGCGGTTGGTGAGCGCAAAGCCCTTTTCGTATTGCTCGCGCAGCCCGTCAATGGGCGGCATCGCTGCTTCGCTGCCCGTCGCAATCAGCAGGCGCTTACCGGCATATACCTTGCCGTCCGCTTCCACTTCATAGCCGTCCGGGCCCTTGCCCTTGATCGTGCCCGCAGCCTTCACCCACTCGACCTTAAGGCCCTTGAGCATAGACGCAATCCCGCCCGTGAGCGATTTTACAACTTTATTCTTCCGCGCCACAACCGCCTTGTGGTCGATTTCAATCCCTTTGCATACAACACCGTATTTGTCGCCGTGCTCCGCGCCGTCCTTAAGCTTTGCCGAATACAGGAACGTCTTTGACGGAATGCAGCCTTCGTTCAGGCATACGCCGCCCACATTCCTCTTCTCAATCAGGACGACCTTCATGCCCTCGTGCGCCGCGCGCTCGCAGGCCAGATAACCCGCCGGGCCGCCGCCCAAAACTACCAAATCATAACTCATAAGTTACCTCCCAAATTTATAAAACCGCTGAGGCCAGGCCGGATAGAAACTTCGTAAGCGCATCAGCGCGGCTGCGGAGTTTCAAAGGGCCTGACACTTATTTTGCAAGCAATGCCATGAAATTTTCCAGCGTCTTGCACAGCTCCTGCGCGAAACGCGACGCCGGTGCGCCGTCGAGCGCCCTGTGGTCGTACGTCAGGGATATTCCCATCGCCTGGTACGGAACCGCTTCCCCGTCCACCATCTTCAGCTTCGTCTGGATGTTGTTTACACCGAGGATGCCCGTCTGCGGCGGGTTTATCACCGGCGTGAAGTGCTCTACCCCGAACGTTCCCAGATTCGAGACCGTAAAGGACGCGCCCGACAGCAGGTCCGGAGAGATCGTCCCCTCCTGCGCCTGTTTCGCAAGGTCCTTCGCCGCAATCGCGATTTCGTTGAGCGACATTTTGTTCGCCCCGAAAATCGTCGGGACGAGGAGCCCCCGCGGCGTATCTACCGCCATACCGAGGTTCACGTCCGTGAAATAACGCATCTTATCCCCGAGGAAATGCGCGTTGAGGTCCTTATAGTTCAGGATTACGCGCGAAACCGCGAAGAGGATAATATCGTTGAAGGTAATATTCGCAAGGCCGAGCTTCTCCGCGTTTTCCTTGACGATTTTGCGGTACGCCATAACCTGTGTCGCGTCGAAGGAGAAGGAGTGCGTCAGCTGCGCCATTTCGGAGAGGGACGCATGCATGGACTTCGCAATCACCTTGCGGATGTTCGGCAGCGCCACGTCCTCATATGCCGCTGCGGGCGCCGCCGGAGCCGCTGCCGTCGCCGCCGCCTCAGGAGCTGCCGCCTCTGCGCCAAGCTTGGAAAGCTCTAAAATGTCCCGCTCGATAATACGCCCGTTCGGGCCCGTGGGAACGGCCTTTTTAATGTCGAGGTTCTGGTTTTCCGCAATCCCTTTTGCGCGCGGGGAAATTTTGATTCGTTCACCTTCCACTGCGCTGCCCGCTGCCGCGATTGCCGCCGGGGCGGCAGCCTGTGCTGCCGGGGCTTCCTGCGCCGCCGGAGCCGGCTCGCCACCGTCCACCGTCGCCGCTGCCGAGAACTGTGAAACGTCTTCGCCCGGCTGCCCGATCACGCATACATTTTCGAGGCACGGAACATCGTCGCCCTCTTCCGCCAAAATCGCGAGCAGCGCGCCCGCAACCTTCGCTTCCTCTTCAAAAGACGCCTTGTCCGTTTCATACGAGAAAAGAACGTCGCCTTCCGCCACGCTGTCGCCCACCTGCTTGTTCCACTTGGTGATGATACAGCTTTCTACAGACTGTCCCTGTCTTGGCATAATTACCGCTGTTGCCATCGAATTTACCTCCGTTATGGTCAATTTGTTAAAATACGCCGAAAATGTCAATTTCACATGTTAAAAATGATCGATTTATCAAATTCGGACACATTCTTGTTAAAATTTAACATTTTTATGTTCCTATTGTAACAAACGCGCATTCTCTTTGTCAATGGATTTCGCCACCTTTTATCAGCTTTTCCTACCACTTTTTTCCTCCTTCTGCTATAATGGCGTTATGAAAAAAAATGATTCGATTGAACTCACAATTGACGACCTTGGAACAGACGGGCAGGGAATCGGCCACGCGGAAGGGCTGGCCGTTTTTGTGGACGGCGCGCTTCCCGGTGAAACGGTGCGTGCGAAAGTAATCGCGCTGAAAAAAAGCTATGCCGTAGGCAAGCTTGACGAGGTGCTCGTTCCGTCCCCCATGCGCACGTGCCCGCCGTGCCGCGTATTTGGAAAATGCGGCGGCTGCACCTTGCAGCACCTCTCCTACGCGGCGCAGCTCCAATTTAAGCAAAACCATGTACAGGGCTGTATGCAGCGTATCGGCAAGCTGGATATCCCCGTCAATTTTCCGCTTCCCGCGCGGCACGAATACCGTTACCGCAACAAAGCCGCTTTTCCTGTCCGGCAGGACGGCGAACAGGTGGATATCGGGTTTTACGCGGCGCATTCGCACCGCATTGTCGACGTGGACGACTGTAAGATCGAACCTTCCGACTTCCAGATCGTTATGTCCCAGCTGCGCGTATGGATTGTCAAAAATAAAATCCCGGTTTACGATGAAAAATCCCATACCGGCCTTTTGCGCCACATTGTCCTGCGGGAAAACAAGGCGGGAGAGATTATGCTCGTCCTGTGCATTAACGGAGAGGATATTCCAAACCGCTCCCATTTGATTATGCTCTTTGAATTCGTGCTTCCCCAGGTAAAATCCATCATGCTGAACTGCAACACCAAACGGACAAACACCATCCTCGGGGACCGTTCCATTTGCATTTACGGGAAGGATCATTTGTTTGAAACGCTTGGCGGCCTCGAATTCAAGGTCGGTCCCAACACTTTCCTGCAAGTAAATCCGGCCCAGACGGAAGCGCTCTATAATACCTTATTCCGCATGCTCGCCCTTACCCCTTCAGATACCGTGCTCGACCTTTATTGCGGAGTGGGAACGATCTCGCTTGCCGCCGCGCGGCGTGCGAGAAGGGTAATTGGCATTGAAATTGTAGGGGAAGCGGTGGAAGCCGCAAAATTCAATGCGAAGCTCAACGACATCGAAACCGCAGAATTTTTTGCGGGCGATACCGCCGAGCTCCTTCCTTCCGTCCTGGAACGGGAGAATGTATCCGCCGTGATCGTCGACCCGCCGCGCAAGGGGCTTGACGAAGCTGTGGTACGTATGCTGGCTTCCTCCGGCGTTTCCAGGATTGGCTATGTATCCTGCAATCCTTCTACGCTGGCGCGCGACCTTGCGCTGTTCAAAGAGCTCGGCTACAATGCGGGCATCGTCCAGCCGGTGGATATGTTCCCGCAGACGACGCACGTTGAGTGCGTAACGGTGCTGTCAAAGGCGAACGGGTGAAACTCACTGTATCCTATAAAAATCAATTCCTTTCGGGCTGTTTTTAACCGGTTATTTTTTATTCTGTCCCGGGCTTTTTCCTGCTTTCAGTCTCGAAAACGCTTTACTTATTGAATAATTCTGTTAAAATAAGACTATGCGGGTATAGTTTGTTTGCCGGAAATAACCCGCCTTATTGCCCGTGATAATAAACGCTAAAAACCTTCGCGCACATTATCTTAAAAGGGCCCGGATTGTCATTCACAGGGTGGACGCCTGCCAGGGAGATTATAATGGATACCAAACAGTTGCTTTGCGATACAACAAAAAAATTCTGGGAATATTACCTTTTGTCGCCCAGTAAAGAGCATTTTGAAAAAATTTTTACCGCCTGCTCACAACAGCTTGTTATGATTGGCACGGGAAAGCATGAATTTTATGTTTCGTTTGACCAGATTTTAAAAGATATGACGGCAAACCTCAGCGAGGCTGAAACCATAAGGTTTGAAATCCTCGACGAATGGTACGAATACCTCGAACTCGGGGCGGATGTCGGCCTTGTTTACGGCGGCCTGTGGGCGCGTCAGCAGGCGGAGGCCGAGGAAAAAGTGCTTGTGGATATGGACACCCGTTTCAGCGTCCTATACCGCAGGGAGGCGGACGGCTGGAAAATCATCCACCTCCATCATTCCATGCCGTATTTCGACCAGCAAAGCGGCGAATATTACCCGCGTTCTCTTTCCCAGAAGGCACGCGAGGCGCTTGAGTTGGCCGAGGAATTCCAAAAAAAATCCGAACTTGACCTGATGACCGGCGTTTATAACCAGGAATCGTTCCGGAAATATTCCCGGGAAGCCATGCTGTCCGGGCAGGCGGGAGCGCTTTATGTATTTGACCTCGACCACTTTAAAGAGGTCAACGATACCTATGGGCATATTACAGGCGATATCCTGCTGAAGCGCTTTTCCGGGTTATTGAAAAAATATTTTGACGGAGATATTATCGGCCGGATCGGCGGCGATGAATTTGCCGTATATGAAAAGGCGCCGGATTCCCTCCCGGAGGACCATGTCCGCAAAATCCTCAGCATGGAAAAAGAATACCATAATGAGGCGGAAAAGATATTGGGAGAAGGGAACATCTGGAGTTGGTCCGTCGGCATCGGAATATTCCGGGATGACGAACGCTCCTTTGTCGATTTGTTCGACCGTGTAGATAAGGCGCTTTACCGCGCAAAGCATTCCGCCGGGGTTTATTGCTGGAGCGACAAAAAATGACAGCAAAAAACGCCTCTCATGCGAGGGGCGTTTTTTTATTCGCTATTCCTTTGCTTCCTTTTTTCGGCGGAGCCACAAGGTAATTCCCGGTAATATGGCCAGCAGTCCAAACAGCCATGTCCATCTATCGAATATGGTCATCTGGGACGTCATATCCTGCGTCACAAGGAACAGGACCGGAGCCACCGCGCCCGCAAGGATGCCCGTAATCAGGAGCGCCTTGTGTTTTTGGGGCTGCCGCCTCTTTTTCTTTACGCAAAGCCGGACAATGTTCAGCACAGCCAGCGCTGCTCCCGCAAGCATCAGCAGCAGGTCCGCAAGAGACCAGTTTTCCATCTCCCGCTGCCCGGAGGCTTCCGCTCCCGCCATCGGGATTTTACTGTCTTCCGAAACGATAAAGGCTTCTTCCTGCGCTTGTCCCTCCGGGGTCGGCGCGTTCACCTCCTGCCGTTTCGAAACGCCTGCCGCTTCTTCCCCGTTTTTTCTGTTATCCGTTTCACCAGAGGCTTCCGCCTGCGCGGCCGCATCCGCGGACGGCGCGGCCGTTGGGTTCCCTGTCGGCGGTGCTCCAGTCGGCGAAGCTGCCGGATTCCCTGCCGGTGGCGCTTCGGTCGGTCCAGCCGACGGGCTTTCCGTCGCCGGCGTTTCGGTCGGCCCGGCCGACGGAGTTTCCGTCGGTTCCGGAGGCGCCCCACTGGTTGCATTCAACACAATATCCTCATTGGCCAGCGCAAGGGGGCCGGACACAAACGCATCGCCGCTTCCCTTCTGTAAATCTCCCATCCGGTCAATATCGGCGGCCATTCCCTCCTTGGGCGTAACGATTACCTCATAGTCGCCTGCTTCCGGCCTGAACCACCCGCCGTTTGCCTGCGGCTGGAACAGGTAGTCGCCCGCTCCGGTCACCCGCTGCGTCATGGCTTGCTCCCCGTTCACATACAGGGCAACCGATTCCGTACGCTGTGCGGCGCCCCGGTCAAATCCAACCGTAATGGAAATCGGTTCCATCTCTAAATTATGTATCGGGTCAAGGTTTCCCGCTCCTCCTGTCCCGGATACCTTCACCTGTTCATCCTGTACGTCCTTGATGCCTGTCGGGATGGTTTCGCGTTCCAGCTCAAGCGTATAGTCTTTTTCTTCCGGCTTTTCCCTGGAAGCCTCGAGGCCAAAGCGGAACGTACCGTCCGCCGCCGTTCGCCCGGGTGCTCCATCCGTCCCGTGGGTATTGATCCGGATTCCTCCGACGCCTTCTCCATTGGCGGTAAACGTACCGCTCACCACGCCTTTGTACTTCACAAGCACGGCCACGTCCGCGGTTGCGCTGTGTCCGTATGGATTCGTATAGGTAAACGCCACGGTATACCTTCCCGGCGCGTTCGGATCAAAGCCGTTCATCGCCGCAATTGCCTGGCCGCGTTTTTCGCTGCCGGTTCCATCCGTAATACTGATACGGCTGCGAAGATACGTCTCCCAGTCCGCAAAGCCATCCGGAGCCGTGTCGCCGCGGAACAGTTCAACCTCCGCGCCTGCCGCGCTCAGGTCGTTATCGGGCCGTACAATGCTTATTTTGCGTACGGCGGTCGTTGCCTGCCCATCCGCATCCGGCTCTGATACGTATGTAATCACATATGTGCCCGCCTTTGAAGTATTTACATAATCAGAGGCCTGTTTCCCGGCAAAATTAATTTTGCTTTTCGTTCCTTTTGCATAATCGGTTCCAAGTCCGGGGACTTTCCCGTCCGGGCTGTAATCCTCCTCTTCAAAATCCGTTCCATTGAATTCCGCAATCACGGCGCTCTGTCCGCCCTCGGGTGTAAATTCGATTTTAACCGATTCTATCGCCACGTCGGTAACATCGTCGTAAGCAATCGCTTCATCCCAGCGCGGTATCTGGCTGGCGGGGCCGAGCATATCGGCTTCCGTTTCCGGCAGAATCTCTTTTTCGCCCGCTCCCTCCGGTTCCCGCACAATGGGCGGGTCGCTCCTGCGCAGCCTCACCGCCGCAGTGTTGGCATTTTCTCCTTTCATTTCATCGCTGAAATCAAACAGCGTCTGGCCGATTGCCATTGCGCCGTAATCAGGCTTTGTTCCCTGTTTTACCGCCGGCACCCCAAAATCCGCAGTCATTTTAAACTGTTCCCGGTTGCCAAGCGTTTCAAACACGAATCGAAATCCGCTTACTTTACCAATATCTTCTTCGGGAATCCTGCCTCCGGCCGCTTCCTCCCATGTTCCCAGCGCCGCAAGTTCGTCCAGCGTCCAGCCCTGCTTTCCGCTTTCCATCAACTCCTGCGTCGTATAGTAAACCTTGTACGACGTTCCTGCTTCCGCTGCAAAAACCGGCTGCCCGGTAAGCGCTGTCCTCCATTTTCCGTCCTCCTGCGTGTTGGCGGCAGGCAGGAGGAAATACGCTTCCACATTGCTCAGTTCGGTGTTGATTCCATTATATATCTGTACCAGGAACTGCTCGTTCCTGCTCCCGGCCCTTACCTGCGGCATTGAGCCCGGAATATTGCTGCTGTAGGACTGGTACTTTCCTTTTTCCGCATCCGTCCGGACAGCGGCGAACACCTGTGCGTTTTTCGAAGAGGTCAGCGTAATGGACGTCTTGCGTTCATTGTTGGAACGCACCGCATATCCCCCGGAAAGCGCCGCGCCCGCCGGAATAATCCCGGCGGTGCTGATGCTCGTCCCGCCTGCGCCGCTCATAAAGGTCCTTACGCCGCTTCCGCCCCACGTTCCAACCAGCGCATCGTTCGCGTTCATTTCCACATGGCTTATGTCCGCCTCCGGCGGTACCGTCACAGTAATGCTGACGCGCAGGCGGCTTGCGTAATATCCCTCAATCCACACGCTGTCGTCCTCATTTTTTCCATGCAGCTTGATTTCCATTACTTCGCGTCCCCCACCGTTCTTGCCAAGGCTTTTTGCCGTGAAGTTCAGGTTTTCCGGATCGTCGCCCAGCAGTTTGAAGCCGCGCCCTCCCGTTGTGTTTTTAAAAATCTGTACGCCCGTAAGGTCCGCTTCCATTCCCTCCGGCAATACAAAATATACAACCGGATTCGGCAAAAGCGTCGTATTCACCGGGTCGTCCGCGTCCACGCGCAAGGTGGAACTGTACGGGTAATGCGATGGAAAAAACTGCATCGTCAGGTAAAACGGCTCCCCTTTTTCAATTGTACTCACGGGGTTTGCCGTGCTGTTTGGCTCGGAAAACGCAATCGTCGTCGATTCCGTATATACATCGACCCAATATTGGTCCGTCACGGTGGCGCTGGCCGTCCGCGTCCCTTTGAGGGTAACGGTTCCGCCCTCCCCGGTAACAGCCGATTTCAGCTCGAATTTCGCCGTCCCTCCCGGGGAAACCGCCGTATTCGTCACACCTGCAAATTGCAGGATATTTTTCGGATATTCCACCGGCCTGCCGCTGCTGCTCTGGATCGACTGCAATCCGTTGATCCTCACTTTAAGCTCCCGGCCAAAATCGTGGCCCGGAATATCGAGCGTGGCATAGTTCCCGTCCACCGGCGCTGCCAGCGTCGCGCCGTTGACCTCGACGCTCTCATACTTGCTGTTCCCGCCCAAAGGCGGAAGCCTCAGCTTTGTCACCTTCGTGTTTTCCGGTATATCGAGCGTCAGCTCCACATCCTGCGGTTCGCCCGGTTTGGTAATTTCCAGTTTAAACAGCTCCTGCAAATAAAGGTGTTCCGTTTTCGCGCCTGATCCCGCATACTGCGCCGAATTATACTGTAAATACGGCGCCGAAGCCGTACCCACCGCCGCCCGCATGACGACCGTGGCTTCTCCGCCTGCGGCCGGTTTTATCACCATGCCGGCAGGCTGCTTAACGTTCACCAGCGGCACATTCCGGTCGTTGAAATCAGCAAAATCAGCTATGGCCCCCTTCCTTTCCTCAAAGGAGTACCTGTGCCCGTTGATTTCCATGCTGCGTGAAACGCCCATGTCCTGGAAGTCGATTTTTGTACCGCTCCCCGTGAACTCCTCCGTTGTCACAATATAAAACGGATAGTATAGCGGGTTATAATCCGCGTTCCTGTCTTTCCCGCTTTGTTCATAGAAGATTTCAGGGTTTTCCGGTGTAATCCTGTCGGTCCCGGCCGCGTCACGGTAAAACGTAACAGGCGGCTGCGTCATGCCATGACCCGCGTATACCGCCGGGTCCTGCCACTCTTTATAGGTGTGTGTATATTCCCCGGCGGTGATGCTGACATCCGAAAAATCGAGCGTTGTCCGTACATTGTCAAAATCAACATAACTCGTCGCGAAATAATTGCCCCACACGCCTCCGTTGGTTGTAATTCCAGCCGTTTTGAGGGAAGAGATAGAGAATCCCGCTTCGTACGGCGCGCCTGACGCGCCCTCTGTGATGCTGAGCGGGTCCTTCAGCCCAACCCGGTCTACAATTCCCGCCGTGAGGAAAAAAGTTTCCATGTACGCGGTTTTCCGGTCTATCTCTTCGTTATCCCGGAACAGCTGCACCAACACCTGCATTTTTTCATTGGGGTAAACCTTTTTCGGGTCCGCCTGGAACCCGATGCTTGAAGCTGCCGCAATACTGCCCGGCTCTATTTCATACACAAGGGTCTGTTTCACGCCTTCCGGGGGACCGGGAATGAATTTCCCGCTGCTTACCACCTTAAAGCCCGTTTCCTCCCCGGCCGCTTCATCGTTAAAATAGGTTACGACAAATTTATATTCCGCTGCGTCTCCCGTACCGATGCTGCCTGGGGCAACGGAAATATCGAGCGAATCATTGAGGCCTACCTCCACCAAAGAAGAAAGGGTTCCCGTTCTTGCCCATGCCGCTTCCAATATATCGGCGGATTGTGCGTCCGTAGCGCCGTATGATGCGGGCGCGTCGTGCGGCGCATCTTGTTCGCTCTCCCGCAATTCCGCCGGAGTTTCCTGCGGCTCCGCTGTTGTTTCCTGCGGCTCCACCGGGGTTTCCTGCGGTTCCGCTGTCTCTTCAGGCTGTGTTTCTTCCGGTTTTGTTTCCTGCGGTTCTTCCACAGGCGTATCTATTTGCGGCGCCGTAGCGGATACGGACATTTCATCTTCCACCGCCTGTCCAAATACAGTTACAGGCATGGAAAACACGAATACCGCGCACAGTACAAGACATATTATTGTAAAAAATGATCTATGTTTTCTTTTTCCTGCCATCCGGTTCCATTTCTCCTTTGTTTCTATTTTCTGCATACGCTTTCTTGTCACGCAATCATTTATTTAAGAGATTTCCGGTGTCTTTAATACCGGACTTCTCCCAGATTATATTTATTATTGTATCGGTTCCGATGTCTTACCGGCAGGGTAATATATATGCTTTCACACGGCGCGTGTGATGATTGTGTGATAATTATTTTTTGCATCCACGCCACAAAAAAAGCGCCCATAAGGGCGCTTTCAGCAAATACTGAAATGAGCGGCGTGCAGTGTTTCATTTCCCCGGGGTATTGCGGCTTTTAGTCCATAAGGCGTTTTCTGCCCGCAAAAAGCGTCAGCAGCAGTCCGGCCGCGGAAATCCCGGCAATAACAAGGAACCCCGCCGTATAGGAAAAGGCGTCCGCGAATATTCCGAGCATCACCGGGCCGAGCGCGGAGCCCACGCTGTACAGCGCCTGGTAAAGCCCCATTCCCGCCGCCTTTTGATCGGGGGTTAAGTGCCGTACCGCATTCGCCATAAAAATTGCGGTAAGCGAAGCATAGCCAAGCCCCCCGATGAATTGTACAACCATCAATACGGGAATACTGTGCACAAACGGAACCGCCGCGGCATACCCGCCAAGGATCAGGAAGCCGATTACCGTCATACGCGTATTACCGAGCCTTGTTCCCGCTTTTGTCGTAATAAAGAGGGAACCGAGCACCGACGCAGCAATGAACAGGGCGTTAATCACGCCCGTTTCTATTCCGCCCGCCCCGATATCCTGCGCGATTTTCGGCGTGAAGGAAAATGCGGTCGCAAACACGATTGCCTTTACCAAAATGCATAAAATCGAAGAGACCAGCAGCTCCCTGTTTTTGATGATTACAAGAAGGTCGCCCTTTTTAATCGTTACTTTTTTCGCCGGCGCTTCCTTTACAAAAAGTGAAACTATGAAACCGGCGACGCCAACAAGGAAACTCGCCAGGAACAAAATCCGTATTCCCGATTTCTGGTACAGGAATCCTCCGATCAGAAACGCGGCAAATATCCCGGCCTCGACTACGGCGCCAATCGTCCCCATGGCGCGGCTCGTTTCCGTTTTTCCGTAATACTTTGCATACAGTACGGTAAACGCCACATACATAGTGCTCGCAAATCCTGAAACCACATTTCCGACAAACAGCATAACAGGGCTGGGGAAGAAATACATAATAACGGCGGCAAGCGCGGCGAAAAGAAGGCCGAGGACAATAAACGGCTTTTGCTTTCCAAGCGCGTCCGATTTAATTCCAACCGGGAACCGAAGCACCAGCTGCGTAAAGGAATGCATACCAAAAATGATTCCCGTAACCGTTGCCGATACGCCCAGCGAAATCAGGTACGGCGTAAGGAACGGGATATATAAATAAAGAGAAAACCAGAAAATACAGGTTACGATCAGCAGGAGTATTTTTTTCAAGGAACCTACCTCCCCGGAATATAAAATACCCTGTTTTCCAATTGCGCTAACGCGGGACGCTCATTTTTAATGAAATGGTTTCGTGTTTTTAAGCGTCTCATATTCACAAAATTTGCTCTACCTGCTATAATAATTTAGTATGCTAAAAGAGTAAGTGGAGGAAAGACGTTTTGAAGCCCTATCCTTATTATGAAACGCGCCCGGTGTCTGCCTTAAAGGACGTCATTACCTGGCCGGCAGAGCGCACTCCCGAAAAGGATGCGTTTCGTGTACGCATTGACCGCAAGCACTATAGGGGAATTTCCTGGAAACAATTTGAAGACGATGTAAACGCCCTCGGAACGGCGCTTCTTGCCCGTGGGCTTCAAGGCGCCCATATCTGTGTGATCGGTGAAAACTCCTATGAATGGGTGCTCGTTTATATGACCGTATTGTGCGGGGTCGGGGTAATTGTTCCGCTCGACCGCGACCTTCCCGCCGAGCGGCTTGCGGAGCAGATGCAATTTGCGGACGCGGGGGCTGTTTTCTTTTCCAAAACATACGAAAGCACAATGGAAAACCTTGCTCCCTCCCTTCCGGGGATGGAGCTTTTCTCAAATACGAACGGCACGGAAACCTTCGGCATAACGCTGGATACACTCCTAAAGGAGGGACGCGCGCTGCTTGCCAGGGGAGACCGCACATATTTGGACGCACAGCCGGATACTGAAAAAATGGCAGCGATCCTTTTTACTTCGGGAACCTCGGGCGCAAGCAAGGCCGTCATGCTGTCACAGAAAAACCTGATTGCGAGCTTTGACTGCGCCTGCAAGCATATCAGTTACACGGGGGATGACGTAATGCTTTCCGTGCTTCCCCTGCACCATGCCTACGAAAGCAATTGCGGCATCCTCGCGATGCTCCATACGAGCACGGTCGTCTGCTTCAATGAAAACCTGAAATATTTTTTCGATAATATGAAGCTGTTCAAGCCCACCGGCATGTCGCTTGTTCCCATGTTCTCCGAAACAATGTATAAGCAGGTCATCGAGGGCGCAAAGCGGATGGGTAAATATAAAAAGCTGATGGTTGGGCGCAGGTTGAGCCATTTTATGCAGAAAATCGGCCTCGGCGTTCCCCGCAGGCTGTTCCGCGACGTATACGAGCCGTTCGGCGGGCGTTTTCGGAAAGCCTTTGTCGGCGGCGCGGCGCTCGATCCGCAGATCACGGCTTTTTTCCGCGATTTGGGGATCGTGATGCTGCAGGGATATGGAATCACGGAATGCTCCCCCCTTGTTGCGGTGAACCGCGAAAAGTATTATAATGATTCCTCGGTAGGCCCTGTCCTCCCCTGCTGCGAAGTTAAAATCCTGGATGGGGAAATCCTGGTAAAGGGCGATAACGTGATGCTCGGCTATTATAAAAACCCCGGGGCGACGCGGGACGCGTTTTCGGACGGCTGGCTGTGCACGGGCGACCTTGGATACCTTGATGAAAAAGGGTTCCTGCATATTACCGGGCGCAAGAAAAACCTCATTATCTTAAGCAACGGGGAAAACATCAGTCCCGAAGAGCTGGAAACCGACCTCGCGCGGATTCCGTTCATCATGGAAGCCGTCGTCTATGAGAGCGGCGGAATTATTACCGCGGAAGTATTCCCGGATGCAGCCGCCGCGCAGGACGAAGGCGTAACGGATACGGAGGCCTTCCTGCGTGAAAAGATCGACGAACTGAATGCGCGTCTGCCCCAGTATAAACAGATACAGGCAGTCAAATTCCGCAATACCGAATTTGAAAAAACAACCACAAAGAAAATCAAACGGTTTGTATTAAATAAGTGAGGAATCATATGTTTGAAAAAATTGTTGCAATCCTACAGGAATATTCCGGTGCAGATAAAAGCCTTATCGTTCCGGAGGCGCGGCTCACAGCCGACCTCGGGCTGAATTCCCTTGATGTAATCAATATTGTCGTGGCCTTTGAAGACGAATTCGGCGTCGAGATATCAAACGACGACCTGCGCACCTTCCAGCGTGTCGCGGATATCGAGAACTACCTCGAACAGCATGCTGCAAAACGCTGAACAAACGGACGTCCTGTCCAGAATTCCCGGGCCGCTGCTCCAGTGGTACGGGAAAAATGCACGCATCCTCCCCTGGAGGGATGCCCCTACTCCATACCGCGTATGGGTTTCCGAAATTATGCTCCAGCAAACGCGCGTTACGGCGGTTATGCCGTATTACGAGCGTTTTTTACGTGCGCTTCCCTCTCCCGCAGCGCTTGCGGCGGTGCCGGACGACAGGCTGATGAAGCTTTGGGAGGGCCTCGGGTACTATACCCGTGCGCGGAACCTGAAAAAAGCCGCCCAAATGATCGTAGAACAATTTCATGGAGACCTCCCGGCCTCCTTTGACGCCCTGCTTTCCCTGCCCGGCATCGGCAGCTATACCGCAGGCGCGGTCGCGTCGATCGCCTTCGGCATTCCCGTACCCGCCGTAGACGGAAATGTGCTGCGCGTTATTTCCCGTGTGCTCGCAAGCCGGGCCGATATAGCGGACGCGAAAACAAAACAGCATGTGGAAACGGCCCTTTCCGCGGTCATGCCGCGCGACTGCGCGGGGGATTTCAACCAGGCGCTGATGGAGCTTGGCGCAACGGTATGCCTCCCCAACGGGCAGCCCTTATGTGAAAAATGCCCCCTTGCGGGGTTGTGCAGGGCGCATAAGGAGAACCTGACCGGCGAACTCCCCGTCAAGACCTCCAAAAAGAAACGGCGCATTGAGGCGCGTACCATATTCGTCATTTTAAACGAAGGACAGGTTGCCCTCAAAAAACGGGCCGGTACAGGCCTGCTTGCAGGCCTGTGGGAATTTCCGTGCGCAGACGGCGCGCTTTCCACAGGCGAAGCAAGGGAATACCTCCGGCAAAACGGTATCACGTTGGAGGAAATCACACCGCTCGCGCCTGCAAAACATATTTTCACACACATCGAATGGCATATGACCGGGTACCTCGTAAAGGCCGCCGCACAAACCGGCGGATTCACATGGTGCACGCTGGCCGGGCTCAAGCAATCGCACGCGCTTCCTTCCGCCTTCCGCGCCTATACAAAAATTGCGGAGCGGGAACTGAAAAGCCCGGGAAATTAATTTCCCGGGCTTCCTTACCACAGTTTCTTTATGCGCGATCCCACGCTTCCTTCACAAAGGCAAGCGAACGCCGCGCCTCTTCGTCAAAATCCGCACCCGGCATAACATCACGCCAAATCGAGCAGGCGTCGCCGATCTCCCCGCCCCTTTGCACAAGCGGTTCAAGCGTTATTTTTCCTTCGTAACCAACCTTTTTGAGCGCGCCGAAAATTTCCGCCCACGGCAGGAAACCGCGCCCCGGCGGACGGCGGTTGTTTTCCCCAAGGTGCATGTAGCCAATATGCTCTCCCGCATCGAGAATGGCCTGCGCAAAGCTGTCCTCTTCTATATTCATGTGAAAGGTATCAAACTGGATTTTAACATTCCCGCTGCCAACGGCTTCCAGGTATGCCAGCGCTTCCGCTCCCGTATTGAGCATAAAATGTTCATAGCGGTTTACCAGCTCGAGGCATATCTCCACGCCCAAGCCCTCCGCATACGGGGCCAGCGCCGCCATGCTTTCAACGGAGCGCGCGGTATGCGCTTCCTTGCTGTCTATGATTTTTGAATTCCATATGCCGTTGACAATTCCGCAGGCGGTTTTCGCGCCAAGCTCCGCCGCAATATCAAAATACCCTTTCAGGTACTCGATTGCCGCCGCCCGCGTCGCCGCATCCGGCGAAGAAATATCATATTGCGCCGGGGGATCGGACGCAAGTACAAATTCAACCTCAAGGTCCCTTCCCGTCTTTTTTAAAACCTCGCGTTCCTGCGGGTCCATCTTCCGTACGGATTCCGCAACAAGCTCCACCGCTCCAAACCCAAGCCCCGCAATTTTCTTTGTGAACGCCACATAATCCACATCAAAATCGCGCGCCCAGAACCCATAGAAAATTCCTGTTTTATTCTTCATCCTTCTGCTCTCCCGCCCCTCCGTGGGCTCCTTTATAGGAAAGCATCATCAGGTTGTCGTCAATATGCACATTTTCGATGAAAACGTCTCTTTCAAATTCAAAGAAAACCGGATTGAAATTCAGGAACATCGTTACTCCATACTCGCTGATTTTACGCGCAATCTCGCTCGTCCCTTCCGTGGGCAGCGCCAAAATTGCCGCAACGATATTTTCCGCCCCGATATATTCCCCGAGCTGGTCCATATCGAAAACCCTGATCCCGTTGATTACCGCGCCTGCCAGCTTCGGATTGATATCAAAGAACGCCTTGATTTCAAATCCGCAATTTTTGAGCTCATCATAATTGCTGAGCGACTGTCCCAGGTTCCCAGCCCCGATGATAATGGTATTTTTCTTTGTTTTCAGGTCCAGCAATTCGGTTATTTGCTCGAGGATCGCCGAAACGTTATAGCCCACGCCATGATACCCGTTGTATAAAAAACGGTTGAAATCCTGCCGCACCTGCGAGGGCGATATCCCCATCAGCGAGGCCAGTTCGTTCGATGAAATATATTCCCTGCCGAACTGTTTCTGTTCATTTAAATACCGATAATATCTGGGAAGTTTCCTGATTAAATGCTTCGGATAATCCCTGTATTGTCCCGACATACAAAACAGCTCCCTTTCTTTTGACTCACTTAAGTATCTCTTAAATCAGTTTGCCTGTCAATATAATGTCCTTGTCACCGGTTCCCAAAAAAATGAAAATATTATTTAAAAGCGTATTTCTTCATGGCCGTGTTGTTTCAAATTCTATTTTATATGAAAATATGCAATTTTACGTTATTTTTCTGATGCTTTCATGAAGGCTTTTCCAGGCGGCCTTAAGGCCGCCCTTTCCTCTTACTGCTTATTGCTTTTTTTGCGTTTTTCGCGCGTCATCAGCGACTGCAGCACCACCGCAATCACCAGCACAATCCCCTGCACCATCATTTGATAGAAGGAATCCACGTTAAGCTGTACTAGCCCGTTGTTGAGGATTCCCACAAAGATACACCCGACCACTACGCCCGGCAGGCGCCCGATCCCGCCTGAAAGCGCCGTGCCCCCGAGTACGCAGGCCGTAAACACGTCAAACAGGTAGGTGCCGCCTACTTGCGCAGAGCCCGCGTTTGTACGCGCGGCGACGATCAATCCTCCCAAGGAGGAGAACAGGCCGCCCAGGATATATACAAGAACCTGAATCCTGTTGACGCGTATCCCGGAAAGGCGCGCCGACTCCTTGTTGCCGCCAAGCGCATAACAATAGGTGCCGAATTTGGAATATTTCATGAACAGCGACATGAAAATGTAGAGCGCAGCCAAAATGATTACGGGAATTGGAATCGGCCCCAAATATCCCCTGCCAAGTTCCACAAAGCTTTCCGGGAAATTGGAAATCGGCGTTGCCTGTGTAACGACATATCCCGCTCCCTGGCAAATCTGCATCGTTCCGAGTGTCACGATGAAGGACGGAAGGTTCAGGTAGGTTGAAAGCGTGCCGTTTAAAAGGCCCGCCAGGAGTCCAACGCACATTCCGGCCGTAATAGAGAGCGGCATCGGCACATTCATGTCAATGGTCAGCTTCGCCACCACGATGCCGGTGAGCGCCGCAACATACCCGACCGAGATATCCATCCCGCCCGTCAATATAACCATAAAGCCGCCAATGGCGATAATCCCTACAATCGATACCTGGCGTATGATATTCAGTATGTTTTCCGCGTTAAGGAACGCCGGGGATGCAATCGAAAGGAATATTATCAGCGCCACCAGGGCAATATACAATCCCGCTTCCTGTTTGGATGTCGCATACCAGTTTTTGATTGAATTTAGTGCTTTAGACTGACTACCATTACTCATGACTACTTCCCCCCATCGCATATTGCATAATGACCTCTTGTCCCGCTTCTTCCTTGGTAAGCTCCGCCACAATGCGCCCGTCGCGTACAACAAGTACCCGGTCGCTCAGCTTAAGAACCTCCAGCAGCTCCGAGGAAACCACAATAATACTCTTTCCTTCTTTTACCATTTCATCCAGTATCGCATGGATTTCTTCTTTTGCGCCCACGTCCACACCGCGCGTCGGCTCGTCAACCAACAACACCTTGGGGTCGGCGCTCACGCATTTGCTGACGACGATCTTCTGCTGGTTTCCGCCGCTGAACAGCTTTGCCTTCCGCAGCACGTCCGGCGGGCTGATTTCAAATTTTTTGACCGCTTCATACGCTCTTTGCCTTACCTTTTTATAGGAAATCATACCGGCTTTATTCGTCGTCTTGAACAGGCTTGCGCACGCATTGTTATATTCCATCGTCATTTCCATCATCAGCCCTTCGGATTTCCGTTCCTCGGGCACCAGCGCGATACCTGCCTGGTACGCGTCATAGGGCGAGTCGATTTCTACCCGTTCCCCTTCGATCCATATTTCACCGGAATCCTTCCTGTCCGCACCGAATACGGCCCGTATGATCTCGCTCCTGCCCGCTCCGGCAAGACCGGCGAAGCCTAAAATTTCACCGCGTTTCAGGTTGAAATTGATATCATGGAGTTTTCCTTCCACGTTCAGGTCCTTCACTTCCAGAACCACTTCATCCGTCGCGATCGATTCCCTTGGCACGCTTTTTACCTCGCGGCCGACCACCATCTTAATCAGCGTTTTTTCATCGAGGTTTTCCCGTTCCTCCGTGCCGATATATTGCCCGTCGCGCAGCACCGACACGCGGTCCGCCAGCTCGAATACCTCTTCGAAAATATGCGTGATATAAATGATACCCACGCCCTGCTCCTTCAGGGCGTTTACAACCTGGTAGAGGTTTGCCCGTTCCTGCTGCGCAAGCGCCGCCGTCGGTTCGTCCAGTATCACCACCTTGGGATTCGTGCTGATAACCTTGGCAATTTCCACCATCTGCTGCTCGGCAAAGGACAGCATCTGCATCTTTTTGGTAACGTCGATGTCAAACTCGAGCCGTTTAAGGCTCTCCTGCGCTTTTTGTATGGAATATTTTTTATCGATTATATGCAAAAATTTCTTTGTTTTTTCCTGCCCCAGCATAAAATTGGTCGCAACGTCCAGCCACGGTACGATGTTCAGTTCCTGGTGCACCACGCTGATTCCCGCCTCCACCGCATCGGCCGGGCTTTTGACGTCGATTTTCCGGTCGCCCATAAATATCTCGCCTTCATCCGCGCGGAATACACCCGAAACAATCTTTATGAATGTGGACTTACCCGCGCCGTTCTCTCCCAGAAGGGCGTGTATTTCCCCACTTTTTACATCAAGGGATACGTCGTCAAGAGCCTTTACGCCGGGAAATGATTTGCTGATATTTTTAACGCTCAATATCGTTCCCATATGCTTATCTCCTTTTGGCTGCGGGAGGCCCGCAGGCCTCCCGCAATATTCAAGACTATTCTTCTTTCATCAACTCTTCTACCGTCGTCTTGTCACACAGCTCGAACGGCACCTTGATCTCATATTCAAACTCTTCCCCATTGACCGCTTTGAGCGCCATATCAACGGCAGTATCCGCCATCACGCGCGGCGGCAGATGCATGGTGACCTTAAACATCGATCCGTCCGCCTGGATTAATTCCATAACGTCCGGGTTGGTATAAAACGCGCACGCCACCGCGTCGTCCTGCGTCATCCCGCGCGACTCCATCGCCGCCACTCCGCCAAGGGTGCACTCGACATTCGCGCCCCACAGCATATTAATATCATCGTTTGCGGACAGGATGTTTTCCGTGACGGTCATGCCCTTTTCCGTTTCCGCCTGGCCGTTCATGATTACCGCCTTCACATTTTCTTCCCCAAGCTCGCCCTTCAGTCCTTCCAGGAAGCCGTTTTCCGCATCGAGGCACGGCTGTTCCGCCGGATAGGAGAGTACGGCGACGTTTGCTTTTCCATCAAAATGTTCTTTCGCGTAATCTGCCGCCCATTTTCCTTCCAGCTTGCCCGTTTCATAGGTTTCAATTCCAACAAGTCCGGAGGCAACGTGGTTTCCGTCCCCGTCAACAACGTCAAGGTCGCTTAAAATCACGCGTACGCCCGCGTTTTCCGCTTCCTTAATAACAACGCCCACTCCACCCGGGTCCACCGGGCAAAGGATAATCGCGTCGCAGCCCTGGGCGATCATGTCCTCCATGAGGTTCACCTGTTTTGCGGCGTCGAATTTACTATCCGCGGAGATTACCTCGAAGCCCTTTTCCTCGGCCAGCTTTTCAATCTCATCAACCCAGGATACCCAGTACGTGTGCCCAAGGTTGAAAACCGGGACGCCAATTTTAATTTTTCCATCGCCGTTGGTGTCCTCTACCGCGGCAATACTTTCCTTGGCGGATTCTTCAGGAGCCCCGCTGTCCTGAGTCCCCGCAGGCGCGCACGCAAACAGCATACCCGCCAGCATAACCACAACTACAACAAACGCAAACCGCTTCATTTTCCTCATCAAATTTTCCTCCTTGTTATTTGATTGTAGAATTGTAATCAGGTCTTTCCTTATATGAAGTTTTAAAATTCAAGAATTTTTGTCGAACCACGCAGCAGGCTTGCCGCTTCCGACCTGTTCAAAAGTTCTTTTTGCCGGATCAATTGGGTGCAAATGTTGCCGATCGCCGTCGCTTCCACGGGACCCGCGTACAGTCTGAGTCCTGTTTTTCTTTTTATCTCATTGCAAAGGTAGGCGCTGTTCGCGCCGCCGCCCAGTACGTAAATACAATCGAATTCCCTGTCGTTAAGGATGCGGACAATATCTTTTACCGTCCTCGCTGCGGTATTTGCAATCCCGTTCAATATTGCCGCATAGATTTGCGCCCTTCCGTCAGGCTTCGGCTGCCCCGTGCGTTCCATATATGCCAGGATTTTTTCCTGCATTCCGCCGGGCCTGGTAAATTCCGGGCTGTCCGGATCGATATATCCCCCGTAACGGGCTTCCTTTGCTCCCCGTTCCAGGAACCCGTAATCCATTTCCCAGCCTTCCGTTTTCCATTCCCGCGCACACTCCTGCACAATAAACAGTCCATTGGAATACCTCAGGAAATTGATCTCCCCGTCAAAGCCGTTCTCATTGCTGAGCCCCGCTTCAAAAGCCTCCCGGGTAATCACAGGCTCTTGCAGGAAGCAGCCGGTCATAACCCAGCTCCCCGTGCTCACGTAGAGGGCCTTCCCTGCATGGCAGGCGGGCACCGCCATAAGGGCCGAAGATGTATCGTGCCCGCAAATTCGCATCACCGGAATTTTCCCGCCCCCCTCGGGGACCCCCGTCATTCCCAGGATATCGTTTCGCTCCGCTGTCTGCGGCAATATGTCGGGAAGCCCGAGCCGCTCCATGATCTCCATGTTCCAATCGTCCCGCGCAAGGCTGTACATTCCGGACGGGCTGGCTAAGGTATTGTCAAAGGTCGCCTCCCCGGTAAGCAGATAACAGATCAGGTTGGCCATCAGCTGGATCGTCCGCGTCTTATTGAACCAGTCCGGCGCATATTTTTTCCAATAGCACAGGTGCACAAGCGGACAGATATCTTCTATTATGGTGCCGTTGCTTTCAAAAAGCTCATACTCTGAAATGGTGGAAAATACTTCTTCCGCAAATTCCTGGACCTGCGGGTCGCGGTAGGTCCGCGGCAGGAACAGGAGCCTCCCGTTCCCGTCCAGCATTCCGAAATCCGCGCCCCATGTGTCGATTCCCACCGAATCTATGTTTTCCGCACATCCGATCGATTCCACCGCGAACCGGTGCATCGTCCCGATATCCCAGAAAAGGTTCCCCTTCACGTGCACCAACTCGTTCCCACGGCGCAGCAGCTCCCGGCATTCAAGCCGGCCGCCGTCAAAATTCCCTTCTATGCTCCGCATACTGCCGGCGCCGTAATCAAGCGCCAGCACTTTTTTTGCCGCTGCCATCGCTTTTACAAAAGCTTTTGGAATAAACCGACCATCGCATTGACCTCCGCGTTGTCAAGAAGCGTAAACGCCTCGTCGAGGTCCTTTGCCGCAATCACGATACCGTGATTAGGAATCAGCGCGCCAACCGCCCGTTCCGGGATTTCACTGCGCCGGTTGTAAAAGTGCGCGATCACCTCTTTTGCGAGTTCAGGAGACGTACCCGCAACCTCTTTGACGCATTCCATCGGGCCGCCCGCAAAATATTCAAAATTTTCCGTGTAGACGTCCAGTCTTTTTTTCGCCGCCGCGTAAACAAGGCAATACCTCGGATGGGCATGCAGCACCGCGCCGACCTCGGGAATCGCTTCGTAAATGCCAAGATGCATCATGCTTTCGCGCGTCATCATGGTCGGGTCGTTCTCCACAACCTCCAATGTATTTTCGTCGAGCGCAATCAAATCATCCGGCTGGAGCTGCCACCGTAATTTCTCTCCCGCCATCATCGGCGTGACATAAATCAGTCCGTTATGCCGCACGCTGATATTCCCGCCGCCCGCGTCGGTGAGCTGCCTGTCGAACATCAGCCGTCCTGTATTGATGATTTTGCACCTCATATAATCATTGCCAAAATTGCACATAACCTTACCTCCAGAATATTAAGTCCCAAATAATGTTTTACATGTCTGCTCATGCGGATTTGTCACAACCGTGCCTGCTATAAACTTATTCCGCGCCCTGCACAGCAGGGAGGCTTTTTCCACCGCGGCGGCGGCTTCCGCAATACCGCCGCAAAGGATTACGATCCCTTTGCCGCCGATTCCATTCGCCAGCCGCAATTCCCGTATCCATACGCCGGATGTCTTTACCGCCTCATCCGCGGCATAGACTGCGCTTGCCGCGTCCGGCGTCTCGATTATGCCCAGCGCATCGGTGTTCGCCCCTTCCGGCCGGCGTTCCAGGATTCCGTTGCTCAGGTTTCCGATCACCACCGAGTCCCTCAATACCGGAAGATGCTTTGCGCGCAGCATATGGACCGCGCCATAAACCTCCGCATACCTTCCGCCAAAAACCAGCAGGTAACCCCCCGGGCATATCATCCCCGCACGCAGCAGGCGAATATCGTTATTTTTCACTGCATGGTCGAGGCCCGCGATTCCTTCGGCAATGCTTTGGAATTCGGCAATCCCGACCGCAACCCCCAAATTTTTCATGTCGCGTCCCCAAGCACGGATTCCGGTTCGTCAATAATGCCCACGATGGCCGCGTCTACCGGCGCGCTTTCCCGGCCGGTTCCGATGCGGGCCGCGCTCCCGAACGCCACGAGCACGACCTCGCCTTCCCCCGCTCCCACGCTGTCGATCGCCACAGCATAACGCCCGGTAAGCTGCCCGTTTTCAATCATCTGCACGACCAGCAGCTTGCAGCCCGTCAGCTTTTCATTTTTCTTCGTCGCCACGACATATTGGACAACCTTGCCAAGCTGCATAACGGCACTTCCCTTCTAACTTATTTGATTACGGGGAGTATTTTTTCCACATCGCCGTGCGGACGCGGAATTACATGCACAGCTACAAGCTCGCCAAGTGTCCCGACCGCTCCTGCGCCTGCTTCCGTAGCCGCCTTTACCGCCCCGACGTCGCCGCGTACCATCACCGATACGTAGCCCGAACCAATTTTGTCCACGCCGATAAGCTCTACATTTGCCGCTTTCACCATCGCGTCCGCCGCCTCGATCAGCGCCGTAAGCCCTCTGGTTTCAATGATTCCCAGTGCTTCTTTCGTCATGATTTTTTCCTCCGTTTTTTATCCGATTTCTTCCACTTTAATTTCTGCCGCCTGGCTCCCGGGCAATATTTTTTCCACATCCGCATGCGGACTGGGAATAATATGCGCGGCAACAAGTTCGCCGAGGCCGTTTACCGCTGCCGAGCCTGCTTCTACAGCCGCCTTTACCGCGCCTACATCGCCCGTTACCATTACGGTCACATAGCCCGAACCGATTTTTTCCATTCCCGCAAGCTTCACATTCGCCGCTTTCACCATCGCGTCCGCGACCTCGACCAACGCCGTAAGCCCCCGCGTTTCTACCATACCCAACGCTTCCTTCGCCATTTTTTCGCTCTCCTTTCTTATCCTGAAATAATTTTTACGATCTCGAATACCACATCCTCCGGCCGCGGCATCACGTGCGCCGCATAAAGCTCGCCCAGTCTCCGCGCCGTTTCGCCTCCGGCTTTTACCGCCTCCCGGACCGCGTCCACTTTCCCCGTAACAACTGTATAAATCAGGGCGTTTCCTATCTTTTGGGTCCCGATCACTTCAACATCCGCCGTTTTCACCATGCTGTCAGCCGCTTCAATTGCCGCCGTAATCCCCCGGCATTCCACAATTCCAAGCGCATCCCCCGTCTTTGCCTCCGGCGTCTTCTTCCGTTCGGCGGCGGATGTTCCTGCCCTTCCAACGCTGGTGGTCCTTTTTTTCTTTGCCATCTTCTCAGTCACTCTTCAAGTTGGTGTATTGGATCATTGGGTAAATCCCCTCCGACGGAAGCGCATTCACGTTTGAGGAAATCACGTCCCCAACCTCACGCGCCGCCAAAAGCCCGGCGTCCACCGCGCTTTTGACCGCATCCGGAATTCCCGCCAATTTCAAGGCCACGATCAGGCCTATGCCTTCTTCCCCCTTCGTACGTTCCATGCCTACCAGCCGCACATCCGCCGCTTTTACCGCCGCATCTGCGGCTGTCATTGCACATACGAAGCCATAAACCTCAATGATGCCGCAGGCTTCCCGTCCAAAGGTAATTTGTTTCCCGCGGTAGGAATTATCGAGATACATGCGCGTCTGCGAGTCGGGATTCGCCATAATCCGATACGCAATCACTTCGCCTGTTTGCTCCGCCGCGGCCGCTCCTGCCTGCACCGCCGCCGAAACCGCGCTTGTATTTCCTTCCACCACGATCGTCACAAGGCCGCCGCCCATATCCTTTTTTACATCGATCAGCAGCGTATCCGCCGCTTTCATCATTGTATCCGTTACCGTAATACTCGATGCAAGCCCCCGTACTTCGAGCAATCCAAGAGCGTTTCCCATTCCCGTCATACTCCTTCAAGATTCCTGTCCTGCCAAAAGTCCCGGCTTGTCCCCGCTGTTTCATGGCCGGTAATCCCCAATAAGCTTCATTGCAGCGCGGCAGGGTCCCGTACTGCCCGCATTGGGTAAGTTTCCCATGCTTTTTGTATATATTGTTTTAAAATCCGTTTCGTTTTCGCTGCTAAAAAGTTATTGAATTGCAACCGAATCTTTTTGTATAATAATTTGTAAAGATACGAATTTTTGAAACATGGAACCTGCCCGACGATGCGGATTTTCCTTCGCGCCTTGCCGCCCGATACCGCATATCGTATGTCGGGGGACACTCGATCCAGGCGCTTGTATTAACCGCTGCTGCGTCCCGGCTTTGACAGCCTTTTCGTTCCGATTGTAATTAAACCTCTTCGATGGAAAACGTAACATGGTTATCCGGGTCCGGGCAGCCGAGCCGGATTTTTCCCTTGACCGGTTCCCACCAGAAATCCGCATTGCAGATCATTGCATTGATATAAGGCAGCAGCCCGGAAAAGGCAGGAATGCAAATTCCTTCAGGCGTTTTATCTCCTTCCATATAAAAGGTCTCGCCTTCCGAATGGCGCGCAACGCACGTGCCCTCTACGCGCTCCACCGTGATCTTGAATTTCTTAAGCGGCGGCGGCGTTACCTTCCCAATCAAAGATTTAACCTCTCCGATTGAAGAATCGTCCGCAAATTTAGGAGTATCCGCATTGCGTACCGAGCCCGAACCAATCGCACTTTTTACCAGCTGGTCGAGTTCCGATTTGTTTACTTTCATATCAATGGCCCCCTTGTTTATTTGATACTTGTATCTTACTACTAAGTTATATTTATGTCAATATTATTTTTATAAAATATTTATTCAAACACTAAAAGTTATAATAATATCCATTATTACGGTGTTTTTATGATATTTCTAATTATTTTTCATTAAATTTTTATTTTTAACAACGTTATTATATTAACTAATTGTCGGGAATATATAGAAAAAGGCCCGCTCCCAAAAGGGAACGGGCCTTATCCGGTTATCCTAGCTAACTACAGCTTAAACGCCACCTCGATCTCTTTAACCTCTTCCGGCGTGATGGTGCCCGGTTCGCCGAGCTGCCTGGCCGCGAGTACAGACTTTGCGGAATACTCCAACACCTCGAGCCGGTCAAATACATTGAGGAGCCCGGAACCCGCGATCACCACGCAGTCATTGTCAATGATTTCCACCGGGTTTTTCATGGAAATCGTATCGACCACCTGGTTGTGCTCGAGAAGGTTGGAACCATACGGCAGGCGCTGTACCTGCTTGAGCATAATATAGCTTTCCGGGATCAGCCGCGCGTCAAATTCCGCTCCCGTGACCGCAAACGCCATAATATTGGGCGGATGGGCGATGGCAACGGCATTGATATCCGGATGCTTTTCATAAATCGCCTGGTGCATCTTCACGGCCCGCGAAGGATTTTTGCCCTGCTCCTTACGCCTATTGCGGATATTTACGATATCCTCGGGTTCGAGGTACATCCTGTCCTTATTATAGGGCGTAATGATAAACGAACCGTCGGGCAGCCTGCGCGAAAAGGTCCCCTGGGTGGAGGTGAAGAGCTGCTGGTTATAGGCCCGGCGGATAAATTTGCACATTGCCGAGCGGTAATACCGTTCTGCCGAGCCGTATTCCCCCGGGTAATAATCCTCGAGCTGCGGAAAAGACCGCATATAATACATATTCAGCTCCTCCGGCGTAAGGATACGCGGCTTTCCAAGGGGCGCGGCGTTGATCTCGATGCGCGCGCAATAGTCCAGCGTCTCAAATTTCATGAATGCGTCAAACAGGTTTTGCGCACCCACGACAACGCCGTGGCTCGCCATCATCACGATATCCGAGCCTTCCTCGAATTTCTGCGCAATAAGGTCGCCGAGCTTCTTGGAGCCCGGGAGCGCATAACCCGCCGCCTGCACATTGTTGCAGACATAATTCACGCTTGCGATCATCTCCGTCTGCGGCTTTTTATCAAGCGCGGAATAGGCCACCAGCGCCGGTGGATGCGCGTGCAGCACCGCCTTCAGGTCCGGCCGTTTCTCATACACCATTTTGTGGAACGGCAGCTCCACCGACGGCTTATGCGGGCCGATCACCGTACCGTCCGGCTTTACCTGCATAATATCCTCGCGCGTAAGCGTCCCCTTGTCGATTGATCCGGGCGTGATCCAGATATCGCCGTCCGAATCCTTAATCGAAAGGTTCCCGCCCGAAGTCGTCGTCATACCAAACGCATAAATGCGTTCCATCATCATGCAAATCTGGTCTGCGGGATGCAATAAATGAAAATTCATCAGGATTCTCCTTTTTTATACCGCGGGTGGCTTATTCCCCGCGGAAAGCATTTTGTTTGTTGGCGCGGGCCGCCGTCCCTTCATCCATTAAGCGCCCAGCGGTATACGCCGAGAATGCTTTCTTCCGTCATATCCTTGGGGTTTCCGCCCGTGCATACGTCGCAGAATGCCGATTTTGCGAGCTCTTCAAGGTCTTCCGCCCTCACGCCGATTTCGGCAAGCGTCTGCGGTATCTCCACCGCCCGCGAGAGCGCGCGCACCGCTTCCACCGCCGCCCTGCGGTATTCCTCCCGGCTCATGCCGTCCACATCGGCAACGCCCATCGCCCGGGCGATTTCACGGTATTTTTCCCCTGTCGCGTCCTGGTTATGTTCCATCACATACGGCAGCAGGACCGCATTGGCAACGCCGTGCGGCGTATCGTAAAACGCCCCCAAGGGATGCGCCATGCCGTGCACCACGCCAAGGCCCACATTGGAAAAGCCCATCCCCGCAATATACTGCGCATTCGCCATTTCCTCCCTGGCCTTCATATCGCCGTCCACCGCGTTTTTGAGGTTTTTCGCGATCATCCCGATCGCCTGCAGGTGGAACATATCCGTCATTTCCCACGCGCCCCTGGTAACATATCCCTCGATGGCATGCGTAAGCGCGTCCATCCCGGTGGAAGCCGCAAGCCCGCGCGGCATGGAGGCCGTCATTTCCGGATCGACGATTGCAACCTGCGGAATGTCATGCACATCCACACATACAAATTTCCGTTTTCTTTCCTCATCCGTAATCACATAATTGATCGTCACCTCCGCCGCCGTTCCGGCGGTTGTCGGGATGGCAATCGTCGGCACCGCCTTGTTTCGCGTATTCGCCGTTCCTTCGAGGCTCACAACATCCGCAAACTCCGGATTGCTGATAATAATCCCCACCGCCTTCGCCGTATCGATCGACGAGCCGCCGCCAATGGCGATCAGGTAATCCGCGCCGCTTGCGCAAAACGCGTTCACTCCCCTTTTGACAATTTCCACCGTTGGGTTTGCTTTTACCTGTGAAAAAATATTATATGCCATACCGTTTGCATCGAGGATATCCGTGACTTTCGCGGCAACGCCAAATTTTACCAGATCGGAATCCGTTATAACAAGCGCTTTGCGAAAGCCCCTCCTCCTGATTTCTTCCGGCAGGTTCAGGAGCGCGCCCTGCCCAAAATATGATGTTTCATTCAAAATAATTCTTTGCGCCATATTAAGTTCCTCCTTAATTGGAAATAGAGACCCATAACTCTTGCCTTTGTCCTTATTCTATTCTTTTTATACCTTGTATACAACAGGAAATCCCGCCTAATATTCATTGGGCGGGATAAAAAGTTTTTCGTGTCCTGATCGCCTGTTTTATATTGCCCTGCGGCTTTCCATTTTCCTCCGCGGACCGGCAAACAAAAACAGGGCGGCTGAAAAGCGGCGCCCTGTCCTTCGCATCTATCTTCCGGCTTATTTCCTGTACTTAAGTCCAATTTCCTTAAAATGCGCCACACGATCCTTAAGCTGCGGATACTCCCGTTTCATTTTTTCCGAATAAATGCTTTCCTCCGGGTTGAGCGTCGCCGCATTTTCATGCCCCACAAGCGCCCATGTATTATCCGAAAGGTGCCTGAACGCATCGTCGCGCTGCTTCATGCAAATAAAGCTCTGGCGCGGCTGGTTAATATCTTCCCCGGAAATTTCAAAAAAGTCGAGCTCCCTGCATTTGTCCATCACGCGCGCAAGCTGTTCCATTGTGTTGCGCGACGGCATATAGGAAAGCGCTTCAAAGCCAAGCTCCTTCACATAAGGGAAGAGGTCGTCGAGGAATTCGTCCTCAAATTTCTGCGCCTTTTTATCGCCGGTCGGCGATTCGGCCACATCCCCAAGATAACAATAGGTGGGAATCACTCCCAGGGTGCGGGCATAGTCCACCACTTTTTTCACCGGGAAGCTGTCTTCCCCCTGCGCGATAAAGAACCTCGGCACAAGCTCCGATTTCAGGACGTTCAGCACGTCGTATTCATAGGCAAAAAATTCCGTATCTTCGAGCATCTTTTTTACGTTCGGCTTAAGGCCGATTCCCATGTCGTTCTCAAGGAAACGAATCAGTTTTTCTCCCCTGCCATACTTCTCAATCAGCTTTTTCGTGAGTCCGAATAATATGTGGCGCTCCGTGACGCTTCCCCCGTCGTGCGCCATGGAAAGAGGCTCCACATCCGCTTCAAAATCAAGCACGAGGCCGTAGGGCTCCATGATTTCATTGAGCTTTTCCACTTGTTTCCGGTTCCGTTCGTTGCGTTTTATGCGTATCTGCGCAAGCAGCCCGTCCATCGCGTCGATCTGGTTATGCGGCAGTCCGTGCAGGGCAATATAGGCCACCGTCGGCTCGTCGGGGTTGTTCAGCGTACGCCCTTTAAAGGGGGTGTCCGCAAAGCTCACGCGTACTTCACAGCCGATTGTCGTGGTAATCCCCATAATTTCTCCCGCCTCGATAAATTCCCGCGCCCCGCTGATCGAATCATGGTCGATGATTCCCACCGTGCATAGTCCGCTCATATAAGCGTGATAGACCGCCGCCGCCGGCGAATAGGGCGAAAAGGAATACGTCGTATGGACGTGGTTATTGGTGTCTGCCGTACGCAGGGGCTCTTCAATTTCTCCCGCGTTAAGCAATGCGCGCAGGCCGCGCAGCGCTTCAAGCCGGTTTTCTTTTTCCGGGGCGTTCAATTCCTGTAGCAGTGTTTCCTTGTTCATTGGTTTTTCCTCCCTGTTTCGCGGTTCCTCAACATTTTGTTATTTTTTCACATTATTTTTTGTTGAAAAGCACAAAAGAATCACATATAATCAAGAAGTAGTGTGCAATTTGTTCAAATTATTTTTACTATACCATGTTTACTATGATTTTCAAAGGAAAATCTGAATAAAATTCAGGAAAAGAGGGAGCGAAATTGAATCTTACGGAACTGGTAAAACTTTCAAATGACTACGGCAGCAATGAGGACTATGTTCTCGCCGGCGGCGGCAATACTTCCCTGAAAGATGACAGCGAAATGTATATCAAGGGCTCGGGCACAACGCTTGCAACCATAACGGCGGACGGCTTTGTGGGGATGGACCGTGCAAAACTCAATGCCATGATGACGGCGGATTACCCGCAGGGCGACAAGGAACGCGAAGCGGCTTCGCTCGCGGACATGATGGCCGCACGGCTCCCCGGCTTTGAAGATAAACGGCCGAGCGTGGAGACCACGCTGCACAACCTGTTTCCCTTCCGGCTGATTTTGCACGTGCACCCCGCCCTGGTAAACGGGCTCACCTGCGGGCAGGACGGAGAAAAAATCGCGGCGGAGCTTCTGCCCGGGGAACACGTGTGGATTCCGCTTTCCCGTCCCGGCTATGTGCTTTCCCTTCTCTGCCGGGAAAAGCTTTCGGAATATAAGGCGGCGCAGGGCAAGGAAGCACAAATCCTGCTGCTCCAGAACCACGGTATTTTCATTGCGGCCGATACGCGCGAAGAAATCGACGCGCTGATGGAGCATGTAATGGAACGCTTACGCAGCAGGCTCGGCCGTACGCCGGATTTTTCGGCAGCGTCCTGTGATGCAGGTAAGGCGGAATCCCTGAAGCGGGAGCTGGCGGCGCTCTATTCCCCAAACGGAAAAGCCGACCTTTTATGCAATCAGGAAATTCTTTCCCTCGTGGCCTCAAGGCATGCGTTTTCGCCTCTTTCCGCGGCATTCACGCCCGACCATATCGTCTATTGCAAAGCGGAATTCCTGTACACGGAATCCCCGGAGCTTATGGATGTAAAATTCAAGGAATTCACGGATAAAACCGGCTATGCGCCCAAGGTTGTCTGCGTAAAAGGGTTCGGCGCTTTTATCCTCGGCGATACGGATAAGGATGTGTCGACCTCTAAAATGCTGTTCCTCGACGCGGTCAAAATTGCAGTTTATTCGGAAAGCTTCGGCGGACCGCTGCACATGACTCCTGAACTCATTGATTTTATTGCCAACTGGGAAATGGAGGCATACCGCCAGAAGGTAAACAAGGAATAAATAATGGGTAACAGGTAATAAGCGGCCGCGTTTCGCGGCGGATCATAGATTGGCAAAACAGAAAAAGAGGCGCTTCAGGAATTTTACCCCGGGCCGCCTCTTTTTGATTTTGGACGAAAAGCGCGGTATAATAAACGGGTATTTTAACAGAGAAGGACAAAGCAATGGAAAATTTACAGCAACTGGTATTAAAACTTCGCTCGCTCGTCTTATTCCGCGGGCTTCTGGAAGACCCTGCCATACAAAGGTTCATCACGCTTGCGGAGACGGCCGAGCAGGGCGATCCGCAAAAATGCGTGGAAGCCTATTCAGATTTCTGCGCACAGCTTTTCAAATTCAAGGTTAATTTCAGCGATTACATTTTAAATGCGGTTCTGGAAAGCGAAAACCTGTATGCCCTGAAAAAAGGCCGTGGGGAAAAGCTGGAGCCCCAGCTTGAAAGGTGCCTCAAAAACGAGCTTTCCGTTCTGCAGGAGCTTTCGGAGGTCTCCGCCGCACAGGCCAAACGGCTGGTCCCATATGACGGTTTCCTGCCCGACTGGGAAACGGCAAAGCATGATTTTTCCGCCGTATACAAGGACCGCATGGCGCACATCGGCACATGCGGCTACGGTCCGTTCGCAAAATACCATTTCTTTACAGTCGCGGACGGCAAGCTCGTCCCGGTAAAGTACCCGGATGAAACGCGGCTTTCCCAGCTTTCCGGCTATGAATACGAACGCGGATGCGTGGTCAAAAACACGCTCGCCCTGCTTGAAGGCAAGCCTGCCGCCAACGCGCTCCTCTATGGGGACAGCGGCACCGGAAAATCCTCCACTGTAAAAGCGGTGGTAAACGAATTTGCAGACCGGGGGCTGCGGCTGGTGGAGATTGATAAAAAGCAGCTTCGGGCGATTCCCGCGCTGGTGGGCAGCCTGGGAAAAAATCCGCTGAAATTTATTTTGTTTATCGACGACCTTTCCTTTACCCGGGACGACGACGATTTCGGGGCGCTCAAAGCGATTTTGGAAGGCTCCGTTTCCGCGCGCACGAAAAACCTTGCAGTTTATGCGACGAGCAACCGCCGTCACCTGGTACGCGAGACATTTTCCGACCGGGAGGGCGACGAGGTGCACGCAAACGATACGGTGCAGCAGCTGACTTCCCTCTCCGACCGATTCGGGCTTACGATCACATTCTCCCGGCCCAACCGGGAGCAGTACCTTAGCATCGTCGACCACCTTGCGGAACTTTACGGGGTCGGGATGGAGCGCGAAGAGCTGCACCGGCAGGCGGAAATTTATGCGCTCGAACGCGGCGGACGTTCACCGCGGGTGGCGAAGCAATTTTTGGAACAGGTGCAGTCAATCGGCGTATAGGAAGCATGAGCCCGGCGCGAAACATGCGTATTTACAGTTATAAAAAAACCGCTCAACAGAGCGGTTTTTCATTTTTCTATCCCGGGCGCACGCCGGTGCAATCAAAGGGCGGGATGAAGCTTTCGTCCGCCGCTTTTCCTTCCTGGAGAAAACCGTTTTCCACGCCAAGGGCGATTGCATAATTCACGAGCGCTTCATATTCTTCGGGGGTAACGGGCCTGCGCAATTCCGGCGGAAGGCATTCCGCATGCACAGGGGTATACTGGCTCATCAGGCTCAGCCATATCCCGTCTTCATGGGTTTCATAAAGATAACGGACCGCCGCTTTCGCGTCTTCGAGGCAGCCGGGCAGGAGCAAAAGCCGCACAATCACGCCCCGCCGCATCAGGTCTTTTTCGTCAAATTCCGCCTTCCCCGCCTGGCGCGTCATTTCATGCAGGGCGCGCTTCGCCGCACGCGGATAATCCGGCGCGTTCGAATAACGCTGCGCAAGGGCGCTGTCCATGTATTTAAAATCCGTCAGGTAAATATCGACGAGCCCGTCAAGGAGCCGGAGCGCTTCCACGCTTTCATAGCCCGAGCAATTGTATACGACAGGAAGGGAAAGGCCGCGCCCTTTGGCACGGGTAAGCGCATCTATGATGTGCGGGACATAGTGGGTGGGCGTAACGAGGTTGATGTTAGCCGCGCCCTGCCCCTGCAATTCCAAAAAAATGTCCGCAAGCCGCCCTGCGGTAATCTCTGCCCCGGCCCGTCCATCGCTGATTTCGGCATTCTGGCAATAAACGCAATGAAGCGGACAATGGGAAAAAAAGACCGTGCCCGAACCGACGGTACCCGAAATACACGGTTCCTCCCAGAAATGGAGCGCCGCGCGCGCCACGAAAAGCCGCGCGTCCGCCCCGCAGATTCCCTTTTCCCCCGCCGTCCTGTCTGCCCCGCAGGCATGCGGGCACAGGCGGCAGTGTTTCAGCAATGGTTCCATAGCAGTATTATAACATGCAAGGGCCAAAACAGCACCTTACGTCAGGAATTGAACCCGCCGGAAAAATTTTTTTGTTTTGTTGTGTTTTCCGTATATAGCGTCTATAATGAGTTATAACGAATTAAAAAGTCTTTAAAGTTTGCAGAAAGGAGACGGTATGGAAACAAACAGTGAAAGCAGGTTATGGGTCACGTTTAAGCTGAATAACGCAGATTACTGCATTACCAGCGAATATGTCGATTCCATCGTAATTCCTGAAAAAATTACGAAAATACCTGGAACCCCGCCTCACTGGATGGGCGTCATGAACTACAAGCAGCAGACGATTCCCGTAATCGAGATGCGCACGTTATTCAGGATGATGAACCTTGCGGAATATGTGGACCAATTTGCGGAAATGAAGCAGATGCATCTGGATTGGATCAAGGCGCTCGAGGAATCCGTGGAAAACCGCGTTACTTTTACAAAAGCCGTCGATCCCCACAAATGTAAATTCGGCATGTGGTATGATAATTTCCATACGGATAATATCAGCCTGAACTTTGTCCTGAAAAAAATCGAGGCGCCGCACGCGACGATTCACCTCTGCGGCGGCCAGGTGAACCAACTGATTGCAAAAAAAGACTGGGAAAACGCCGCGAAAAAATTGGAAGAAGCGAAACGAATCTGCTATAACGAGGTCATTCCGCTGCTCGACCAGTTGATCGATACCTATAAGGAAGTCAACCGCGGCGTTGTGATCGTGCTCAACCGCGGCGACAAATCCGTCGGCATTATGGTCGATGAAATTACAACGCTGATCGCCTGTTCCAAAACGGAATTGCAGGATATTCCTTCGGGAATGGATTGCAGCGAATATGTTGACGACATCGTTCTTTACGACCAAAAAACGATGATGGGCGTGAGTGCGGAACGTATTTTAGCCCTTGCCTCTGCGGCGCCCGGAAGTGAAACGGAAGCGGATTTCTTTGACGAGATCAAGTCTGCGGCCATCTGAACTTTTCATAGCCCGCAACAAAAAAATAAAACAAAACTGACCCGGTGGGCCCAAGCGCCGATATTTCCAAAACGGAACCGGGTTTTTTTGTGCCCTTTTTGCTTTTTCCAGGGAAAAAAACGCCGGTCTATGATATAATGGTGCTATTCATTTGAACTTATCATAAATAATAGGAGAAAGATTTATGAAACGGGAAACTTGGGGGTCTCGCTCTAACTTTATTTTCGCGGCAATCGGGTCTGCGGTGGGCCTTGGGAACGCATGGCGGTTCGCCGGGCAGGTATACCAGAACGGCGGCGGCGCATTTTTGCTGCCGTATATTATTGCGATCTTTGCTATCGGCATCCCGGTGCTGATGATGGAACTGGCCATCGGTAAAAAATACCGTTTGGGCGCGCCTTCCGCATTTGCGGCCATGAACAAAAAATTTGAATGGATCGGCTGGGCCGGCGTGATTATCGCCTTTATTGTCGCCGCATATTATTCGACGCTGGTCGCGTGGGTCGTGAATTACATTTTCGCTTCCTTTACGATGGCCTGGGGCGGCGACCCCGCCGGATATTTCAACAACACCGTGCTCCATCTGTCGGAAAGCCCCGGACACCTCGGCGGATTTTCCCTGCCCGTGCTGATCGGCCTTTTGATTACATGGCTGGTCGTTATTTTTGCGATGCGCAAGGGCGTGGAAAAAATGGCAAAGCTTGTAAAATGGATTGTTATTATCCCGGTGGTGATCCTGATTGTCATGTGCGTCCAGGCGGTGAGCATGCCCGGCGCGGCGGAGGGAATCCGCTATTACATTACGCCGGACTGGTCGGCGCTCGGCGACTTTGACGTGTGGCGCGCGGCCTTCGGGCAGGTCGCCTACAGCATGAGCATCCTTTTTGCGCTCATGATTACATATGGCAGCTTCCTTGAAAAAGGAAGCGATATTCCCAAGGACAGCATTGTGATCGGCCTTTCGGATATGGGAATCAGCCTGCTTGCCAGATTTGTGGTGTTCTCCACGCTCGGCTATCTCTCGTTCCAGAGCGGCGTGCCCATCGATGAAATGAATTATCAGGGCGTGATGCTGGCGTTCGTAACCTATCCGCAGGCGCTTTCCGTATTCCCGGGCGGGCAGGTTGTGGGGATTGTCTTTTCCCTGCTGTTTTTCATCATGCTGTTTGCGCTTGCCATCGACTCCCTGTTCTCCATTGTGCAGGCGGTTTCAACCGCATTTTCGGATAAATTCAAGCTTCCCCCGCGCAAGGCGCTGTACATTACGTGCGCCGCGTGCGCCGCGCTTGCGCTGTTGTTTGCGACCAATGCGGGGCTCTACTGGCTGGATATTGTCGACCACTTTGTAAACGACGGCAACCTCCTGTTTATGGGTATTTTTGAGACGATTGCCGTGGCATGGCTGTTTGGCATCGGCAAGCTGCGCGACTTTATCAATTCCACTACGACCATCAAAATCGGCAGGTGGTGGAACGTGCTGCTGAAATACATTTGCCCTGCGGCGTTCCTTGTGCTTGCCGCAAGCTTCCTGTACTCCAACATCAGGACACCATACGCCGGATATGACCAACAATATTTGTTTATTGGCGGCTGGGTGCTGGTGATCGTTACCTTTGTGCTCGCGCTTGTCATCCCCAAGATGACGGGCCGTAAAAAAGAAACGGGTAAAGCGGCTTCATGATAACGGTCCTGCAAGTCATCCTTGCCGCCGTATTGATTGCGGTGGCAGTCAATTTTGTCCTATATGCGGGGAAGAATGAGCGCGTGCTGGCAATTGATGCGCATCAGGATTTTACGGTGCGTCATCCGCGCGTATTCGTATGGCTTGCGGTTGTGTTTTTCTGTTTTCTTTGCTGTGTCTTTTTACTCCTGCTGATCTGGCACAGCCTTGACTGGATCAGCATTGTTTTGCTGGCGGTGCTGGCCGCTTGCGGCGTTTATGTACTGCTTCTGGCGCTTGTATGGCGCATCAGGGTGTTGGAGGAATATATTGTCACATACAGTGTGTTTGGTGTGAAAAAACAGGTTTATTATAAAGACATCAGGCGCGCCGTTGTGACGAAAAAGCTTTTCTTTATGGAAACGGCGCTTAAAAAATACAGGTTCAGCGCAAATGTAGTTTACCGCGAGGAATTTTTGCTTCGCCTGCGCGAAAACCATGTGGACATCGAGCGGTATTTCTAATCATCCCACGGATTCACGGGAGCCTAGCCGCCGATGGGCGGAAGGGGGTTTTCCCATGGAATTCAATGATAAAAAAATCGTAATCACCGGCGCTTCATCGGGCATTGGCTTCGAGCTTTTAAAGAGGCTTGCGGCTGTGCCGGGAACGCAGGTTGCCGGAGTGGCGCGTCATACGGACGCGATCAGCGGGCTGGGGCTGGCAAATGTGACCGCCCTTGCCTATGATATGTCCGGCCCCGGGCAGATCGACGAGATGCTTGCCGAGGCCATGCGCCTTTTGGGACGGATCGACGTATTTTTTGCCAACGCGGGGTTTGCGTATTACGGCGAAGCGGCGCAGGAAGACTGGACGAAGGCGCAGGACATTTTTGCAGTGAACACCTTTGCGCCTATCTATACCCTGCAAAAGCTGGTCGCGCTGCAAAAGGGCGCGCCCTTCCACTATGTGGTGACGGACTCCGCGCTTGCGAAAGCGGCGATTCCGGGGTTTGCGTATTACTCCGCGACAAAATACGCGCTTGACGGCTTCTTTGAGGCCTACCGCTACGAGCAGCCGGACAATATAACGCTTTCCGTTGTTTACCCGGTGGCGACCAAAACAAACTTTTTCAAACGTGCGGCAGGCGGAGCGCCCCTGCCCTTTCCCACGCAAACGCCTGAGAAGGTTGCTCGGGCGGTTATCAAAGGGGTGCGCAGGGAGAAAAGGAAAATTTATCCGTTCGCAAGCTTTGGGTTCTTCAACTGGCTGTGGAATTTCCTCCCTTTTTTAAAGACCGGATACCTTGCGCTCGAAAACAACAAATTCCAAAAGTGGCGGAAACGGCAGGAAAACAAGACTTGAGGCAGCAAAAAACGGCATGCACGCATGCCGTTTTTTTTATGAAAGAAACCGGCCCGTCGTAACCGCCGTTAAAGCCCGACCGTCTTTCCTTCCCCCATATAGTCCTGCGCCGTATAGGGCGAGCTCTTGGCTATGACCATGATGTCGATCCGCCGGTTCTGCGCGCGGCCCTCCTCCGTAGCGTTCGTGTCCATCGGGTCAAGTTCGCCCATCCCAAGCACTTTGATTTTTGATTGGTCAAGCTCAAATTCCTCCGCAAGGAAGGAGGCGACGCGCCGGGCCTGCGCCGCGGAAAGCTCCATATTATTGTTATAGTCCGCGGAAGTGGCAGGCGTACTATCCGTATAACCCCTTACCAGGATTTCTTTGGTGGCGGGCATATATTCTTTAATGATTCCGCCTATCTTCGTTAGGGTGTTTCCGGCATTTTCATCCCGCAGCTCCGCACTGCCTTTATCAAAAAGCCCGTCCGCAGGAAGATAGATGATATTGTTATAGTCCGCGCCAAACGAGCCGCAGGAGAAATTCTCCTCCCGCATTAATTCCTTGACGTCATGATACATTTTTGAGAGCGGAACGGTTGCACTTAAAAGCTGTTCCTCCGCTTCCGCGGCGGAGACGGGGTAACAGGCCGTTGTGAAGCAGCAGACGCCGAGAACGGCAACCAATACCAGGGACACGGCCTTTGCGGAAGCCTTGCTTTTCGCGGAATAAATACTTTGGATACGCTGCCGCATATTCCTCTTTCCGGAATGCGCCAGCCCCATCATAAGCTTGGTTTGCGGCCGTTCGGTGGAAAGATATACCAACGTCCGGGCGTAGCTGTTTTTGGTTTCGGGCAACAGCCCCTGCGCGACAGAATAATCGCACGCGCCTTCCATATCCGCAACCAGGCAACCGCCCGCAAGCCATACGACGGGATTGAACCAGTAGATTGCAGACAATATCTGCCAGACCAACAGCAAAATATGGTCTCCCCGTTTGTAATGCGTCAGCTCGTGAAGGAGCGCAAAATACAATTGTTCGTCGCTCATGGCGGAAACCTTCCGGGCTGGCAGTAATATTCGGGGGCATCCCGCGACCGTAAGGGCCGGGGAGGGTAAATCGTCCATCAAAACCACATCCGGTTTTTTGCGGATTCCCAGTTCTGCCATGCAGCGCCCGAGTATGCGGGATATTTTTCCGTCCATTTCTTTGGGAGGGCGCTGGCTTTGCCGTTTCAGCCGGTGGCCCGCAGCCGCAAGGACAACGCAGCAGACCCCGGCGCCGCCCAGCCAGGCCAGCACAAATATTTGCTGCCAGGTTGCCCGGAAGGGAACCGCCGCTTTCGTTTCCGCACCCGCCGCTTCCGCCCCGGGCCCTGCTGCCGGAATTACCTCCATTGACATACCTTGCACCTGCACCTCCCCCTGTCCCGGAGGCAATATGACAAAGTGCAGGCCACTGTCAAACGTCACCGGGAGGCAAAGCCTCACAACCAACACGAGCCAGAGAGCCGCCCGGAATACCGGAGACAGCTTGCCCCGAAGCAGCGTCCGGAGCAGCATAATAACAAGGAACACCAGCGCGGCATAAAACGTTATCTCCAGGAGGGTTGATACGATATGGTTCATCTGATTTACCTCGATTTCAGTTCATCAATGAGTTCCAGAAGCTCGTCCTTATCCTGATCGGTCAGCCCGGCATCTTTAATCATATGGATCAGCAATTTCTTAGTGCCTACTTTAGCCATACGCTCGCTTATGCTATTGCTTTCCGCCTGTACGCAATCGTCAATGCTTACCGCCGGGTAGTAAAGGCGCCGTTTTCCACGCTCTTTATAGGTCAGGATTCCCTTATCGCAAAGGCGGCTGATATAGGTAGCGACAGTGGAATAACTCCAATTCGTTTCCTTGCCGATTTTTCCCGCAATTTCAGAAATCATCAGCGGTTCGTCATCCCATAGCGCAGACATAACCGTCCATTCCGCCGCCGAAAGCGATTTTACCTTATCCATTGGTTGTTCCTCCTGGCTTATTTACTACAATTGTAGCAATCGAAATTCGCATTGTCAATATAAATACTACATAATGTATATTTAATGATTCGATTTGCGAAACGTATAAAAATGGAGCTGTCCCGGGATAAAACCGGGACAGCTCCTTATGGTTTCGTGCGGCTGCGGGTATATTCACTCCGTCCGCTTTCGGTACATCTTTCGCAGGAACACCCCGAGGGCCGCTGCCATCACGGCAAAAATCGCAACCGGGATAACGAAATCCACCCAATCTGTAAAGCTGTCGGGGACGGCGAAGCGGGCGATGACAACCGCCGCAATGCCCGCGAGCATGACCACAAGCAGAATACGCAGCACATTGATCACATTCATGTTCCGCTTTTCAAGGCTCGCCGTGTCGGTAAACGCCTCGGGCCGTTCGCCCGTATATTCCCTGCGCCAGATGTATTCGCTTGCCATCTTGCCGACAAATTCCCAGCCAAACGCCTCGTAAGTCGCCATGTAATCCTTTTTGGGAAACGCGTTCAGGTCCATGACATACCTGTATTGTTTGGGCTCCGTTTTGTGGAACACCATACGGAAGGAACTCCTTTGTTTGATTTTATCCACGTTCCAGCCCTGCGCGGCCATATCTTCCATATAGCGCTCCCAATCCGAGGGCGCGGCATATTTGTACGGCGTCCACCAGACTGCCTTCACATTCTTATTTTTCATAGCAATTCCTCCGCTGCTTCAAAAAGGTCCCTGATCCGCTGCGCCTCCGCTTGCAGGATGTGCATGCCGAGCGCAGTAACCTGATACTTTTTCTGCCTGCCTTCCTCGCCCGCCGCGGCAATCAGCCCGTCGCCCGCAAGCTTGGAAATACTTTGATACATGGTTCCCGCCCCGATCTTTACCCGTCCCTTCGTGATCTCTTCCACGTGCAGCATCACGGCGTAACCGTGGCGCTTTTCACGCAGGGAGAGCAGGATATAGAACATGGTTTCGCTCATGGGCAGATACCGTTTTTCCGCTTTTTTTACATCCATGCCGCCCCTCCTTTATATCGCGTTAAACTATATCACGTTATGATATATTTATCATATATCACATCGTGATATATGTCAAGCGGATTTGGAAAATTTAAGTTGCGGGGAGAGCCGATCCAATGTATATTGAAAAAACAGCATTTTTTTGTCACACGCGGCGCTTTTTTCCGTCTAAACAGGTAAAGACGTCTTTAAGGAGGACAAAATATGGATACAAAAACAGACGCGCTCGTCTCGCGGGCGCTCGAAGGCGACAGGGATGCGCTCGAGGCGCTGCTGGCCGAGGTACAGGACACCGTTTTTAATCTTTCGCTGCGCATGCTGGGCACGCCCGCGGACGCGGAGGACGCGAGCCAGGATATCCTGGTGCGCGTGATGACGAACCTCGCCTCCTTCCGCAGGGAAAGCAGCTTTTCCACATGGGTGTACCGGATCGCGGTCAATTTCCTCATCGACTACAAAAAATCAATGTTCGCCCACGCGCCGCTGAACTTTGATTTTTACGGCGCGGATATCGCATCGGTGCAGGACGCCCCGTACACGGGAAGCGCCGATGCGGAGCTGCTTGCCGAGGAGCTCAAATTTTCGTGCACGAACGTGATGCTGCAATGCCTTTCCCCGGAGGACCGCTGCATCTTCATATTGGGTACGATGTTCCGCGTGGACAGCCGGATCGCAGGCGAGGCGCTGGGCATTTCCGCGGCGAATTACCGCCAGAAGCTCTCGCGCATCCGCAAGCGGATGTCCGCTTTTCTCGCGCAATACTGCGGGCTTTCGGGCACTGGGATGTGCAGCTGCAAACGGCGCGCGGGCCATGCGGTAAAGCAGGGGCGCATCGACCCCGAAAAACCGGCATATACCGCGCTCGAGACGCTCGACAGCGGGCTGCTCGCATCGTGCAAGGACGAAATGGAGGCGATGGACGACAGCGCGGCAATATTCGCTTCCTTCCCCGCTTACCGCTCCCCCATGAGCGCGCGGCAGTTCCTGCGCGAGCTTTTGGATTCCAGGGGCATGGACGCGATCCGCGCGTTTTAGGAGGGCAGGATGGATACAAAAAGCATTCTGGATTATCTTTCCGCCCTTGCGGCACACAACGACCGCGATTGGTTCCACGCGAACAGGAGGCAATATGACGAAGCGCGCAGCGAATTTGAAGCGCTTGTGCAGGAGCTTTGCAGCCGCATTGCCGCTTTTGATCCCTCTGCGTGCCTGCCGCCCCCGAAAAACCTTATCTTCCGCATCAACCGGGACACGCGGTTTTCCAAAGACAAATCGCCGTACAACCCCTGCTTCCGCGCACACATTTCGCCCGGCGGCAGGAGCCCCTTCCCCGCCGGATATTACCTGAGCGCAGGCCCGGGCCGCGTCTTTCTCGGCGGGGGTGTGTTCGCTTCCGTTTTCCCGGAGGCGACGGCGCTGGTGCGCGACAGGATCGCGGAACGCTGCGGGGAATTTACGGCAATCATTACCGCAAAGGAATTTGCGGAGCATTTTAACGTGCTTGGGGAAAAGCTGAAGAACGTGCCCCGCGGGTACGAAAAGGAAAACCCGTGCGCGGAATATTTGAAGCACAAGGCGTGGGACATCGAATATGACATCCCGGCGGAGGTGTTTTGCGACGCGGGACGTTTCGTAAACGAGGCCGCGCATATCTTCCGGTTGATGAAGCCGTTCAACGACTTCCTGAACGAAGCCTTAAAAGGGTTCAGGATGCCCGAACGCTGAACCGATTGCGTTTTCCCCCGCGGCATGCTAGACTGTGAGCAAAAGGGGGGATGGGTATGAAAAAATGGATCGCCTTGCTTCTCGGCATATGTATGATGTTCCTGTGTGTGGGCTGCGGCGCGGAAATGCGCCTTGAGCCCGCGCAGCTTACGGACGAGGACAGGATAAACCCATTGCTTGTGCAGGACGGAATCATTCCGGGACAGGTATATGCCTATCATACATCCGACAGGCTGGAGTCCATCCGCAGCGTGTTGTATAAACTCGGCATCGACGGAAAATGGGAGGTCCTCGGCAGTTCGGAAGGGGTTGCGGAAGCTCCGGACGGACGGATCATGTTTTTTCTGCCGTCGCTTCCGGCGGATCAGTTTCGCGTAATCGTCGAAAACGGGGACGCAAGCTATGGATTTACCCTGACGGAGAACGACGACGCGGCAGCAGGACTGCCGTCCGCCGCCCAGTGGCAGGACCCGATGGATATTGCCTATGAGCAGGAGGTCCCGGTTGTGATCCTTTCCGTTACGGACGGCGAATCTTCTCCCCATGGTATCGGCTTTTTCGGGGAACCGCAGGGCCCAAAGGAGGACGAAAGCGTATACGCCATAACCGTAACCTTTTCAGAGCATCCCCTCGGTTCCTGACCGATTGAAGATGGCACTGAAATTATAGGGATTTAAAAAGCCGCCCCGGAAATTTTCCCCGGCGCGGCTTTTTGGTTGGTTCTGTCATACCGTAAAACGCTTGATCGATTTTTTTGTCGTTTTTTCAAATTCATGGTCGCGCACGTGGATTTTTTGGATGCGCTTGAACGCAGGAAGCGCACGGTTGGCCTCCGCAAGGTCGTGTTCGAGGCTTGCCTGCGCACGTTCCCGTTCCGCCGCCTCGCCAAGATATAGCTCGGCGCACAGCGTCCTTTCGTTCATTCCGTCTTCGAGCGGTGCATAAACCACAATCTCCACGATGTATGGAATCCTCTGCCTGATGAAATCCTCGATCTCCTCGGGATAGATGTTTTTTCCGTTCTGGAGGACGATCAGGTTTTTTTTGCGGCCCGTGATATAGAGGTAACCGTCGCTGTCCAGGTGCCCGAGGTCGCCTGTATAGAACCACCCGCCGCGGATTGCTTCCGCTGTGGCGGCGGCGTTTTGGTAATACCCGAGCATTACGTTGTCCCCACGCACGAGTATCTCGCCTTCACCGTTTTCATCCGCGTTTTCGATGCGTACCTCGCAGCACGGAATCGGCCTGCCGACCGAGCCGTCTTTGTACGCGCGGTTGCCGTTCACGGCGACCAGCGGAGAGCATTCGGTGATTCCATAGCCCGTGACCAGCAGGATTCCCAAATCGCGGAAAAATTTCATCAGCCGCTTTGGGAGCGGTGCGCCGCCGCACAAAAGGAGGCTCAAATTCCCGCCGAACAGCGCGTGGATATCCACAAAATATTCATTTCGATGATCTTCACCGCGCGCAAGCTCTTCCCTGCTTTTTTCAAGCAGGGCTGTGAACGCTTCTTCCCCGCCGTCCTTTTGCTGCACGTATTTGCGGATCATATATTCCAGCCGTTCGATGAACAGCGGCACAAGGAACACCGCGTCCGGCTGGAACAGCTTCAGGTTTTCGGCAAAATAGCGCAGGCTGTTGTTGATGCAGATCGTCGTCCCGTTTTCGATCATCATGACGATTCCGTGCGTACATTCAAAGGAATGGTGCACAGGCAGGACGGAAAGGCACACCCGGCCGATCTCAAGGTAGGCAAGGCCGCCCTCGGATGCGGCAAGAATGCTTTTATGGGTGAGCATGACGCCTTTGCTTTTTCCCGTCGTCCCCGAGGTGAAGAGCAGGGCGCACATTTTTGTTTCATCGATCACGCGCTCTTCATAACCATACTGCGCCCTTTGGTCGGTAAATTCGTAAAAGCTTTTGGAAAACGAATCGAGCTGCCCGCCCATATTGATAAAGTGCCGGACCCCGCGCACGGAGGATTTGATATTCCTCATTGTATCGAGGTATTCATCCGCAAAGACAATGCATTCCGCCCCGCTTTCGCGGAGGATCGCCGCAATTTCGTCATCCTGTAATTCCTTATCGATCGGCACAATTACGCCAACGCCGCATACCACCGAAAAATAGGAAACCAGCCATTCATAACTGGTCGGCCCGATCACGGCTATTTTTTTATCAGCAAGGCCAAGGCCCAGCAGTGCGTTCCCAAGCGCGTTCATGTCGCGCATAAACGTTTCGTGCGAAATTCCTTTTACCTTTCCGCCTTCCGTGCGGATTCGGAGCATATCACGCCCCGCGTAGGCTTCCCCGGCATGGCAAAGCATATCCCTCAGGTTTTTTTCTTTTTTTATTGGAGCAGTTGTCCGGCAATCGTCCACATTGGTTCCCCTAACTTTATAGTATTCATAATTTTTCTCCCGTCTCTTTCTTTCATTGTAGCACTTATCCCCCGCAAATACGCTGATTCCCTGAAAAAATAAATATATATATTTTCCGGAATGAATTGACAAGGCTATGGCATTATGTTATGGTAATAAAGTATTAATGTATTTGATTGACCTCGTATTTGTGTAAATCGTTGTTCATCATGGTTTACAGAAATATGGGGTTTTTCTTTTTGCATTGGATATAATTTTATTTTGGGAGGTACCACAATGAATAATGGTACAGTAAAATGGTTTAACGCAGAAAAAGGATATGGCTTCATTACAAATGACAGCACAGGCGAGGACGTATTCGTACATTTCTCGGCGATCCAGACGGAAGGCTATAAAGCTTTGAACGACGGACAGCAGGTTACGTTTGATACGGAAATCGATGCGAGAAGCAACAAGGTAAGGGCTTGCAACGTGTGCGCACTCTAAACCGAAATGAAAACAGCCGGAAAATTCCGGCTGTTTTTTTGTTTGCGGATTTTGCATATCCGGGAAAAACGGCTGCATATCGACACAAAAGAGACCGCGGGATTCCCGCGGCCTCTTTTCCAGGCGGAGGAGTTCTTTTTCGCCCGGCAGTAGCTCTATTTGTTTTGTGGATTCTGCGGCCCCTTTGCCGCCGTGCTTGCAGCAGCCCTGGCTGCGCCTGCCTGCGCCGGCTGCGCGGCATCCTCTTCGTCATCCTGTACCGGAGGCATTTTCATGCCCGCTGGAAGCGGATTTTTCTTTCTCATGAAGTGGTATATGATAAACGGTATGAATACCACCACGACAAAGCTTATGATGAGGATTGTCAGGTACTCCGTGGATGCGTTTGCGCCCGTAAGCTGGGCCGGGGGAACGAAGGAAATCACCAGTGCGAAGATCGACATGATGAGGCCCACGATGGCCATCAGCAGCTTGACCCCCTTCTTCTTCGAGATTTCAAACGCCCTCGGCAGGTCGCTGTGCTTCCTTGCCAGCTTAATATAGGCCAGGAAGAAGATGATATAACCCACGATGTAAATAATGACCGTAAGAGAGATTGCCGTGAAGAACGAAACGTTGCTTCCGCCGCCGCCAAACGTCAGGACTGCCGCCCAGATCGTTACGATCACGCCCTGCAAAAGCAGGAACTTGGTCGGAACGCCGTGCTTGTTCGTCTCGGACAGCTTCTTCGGGAGAAGCCCGTTTTTACCGGCTTCGAGCATGCCCCAGGAAGGGCCGACCACCCATGCGGATACTTCCGCGATAACGCCGACCGCAATCAGGATTGCGATGATGCCGACGATCCAGTCCATACCGCTTCCAAAGTGGTGCACCAGTCCTTCAAAGCCCTGGATTACGCCGGTGGAAAGGCCAAGCTGGCTTTCCGGCACGACCGCCGCGATGGACGTTCCGCCGATGGTATTGAGGATAATCGCCAGGATAACCAGTATGATGATCGCGAGAGGATAATCCTTCTTTACGTTTTTCATTTCGTTGGCATGTGTCGCGGAGGCCTCTATGCCCGCATAGGCGAGGATGAAGGACACGAACACAACCAGCGTGTTGAGCTTTGTGAAGTCCGGCACCAGCGCCTTTGCATCAAGCGGCACAAGGCTTTTGCCGCCTGTTGTAAAGAAACCGATGGCAAGGGCGAACAGCACGATCGCAGGGATCATAATACCGAATATAAAACCGATTTTTGATATCTTTGCCGTGAGCTTCGTCCCCTTGAACTGGGAGAACGTGAGCGCCCAGAAAATAACCAGTACGCCGATGAACTTGATTGCCGGATTATTGTTGAGTGCATCCCAGTGGAGCACATAGGAGAGCGCGCCGAGGATGAAATAGATCATCGTCACGAAACCTACCGTGATTTGGAACCACTGGAAGAATATATTTGCAAAGCCCCATTTTTCACCGAGCATATTCCCCGACCAGGTATAGACACCGCCGGTGTCCCACCCTTTTACCGTCGCCATTTCAGCGGACGACATTGCGACCGGCAGGAACCACAGGATGCCTGCCAGTACCAGGAAAAATACCAGTGAAAAACCGGAGGATGCAAACGTCGGATATTCGTACACGGTCATAACCATGGACGCCGTGATTGCAAAAAATCCAAATAATGTCAAATGCTTTTTGCCGGATGCGGCGGGTGCAGCACTTTTCATATCATTACCTCCTTTGGAAAAGGGATTCTTTTCCGTGTTCTTTCTTTCTCATTTTTTATGTTAGAACCTGTATCCGCGGCATTCCTGCCGCGGATAACCGGTCCTGTTTGCTTTGCAGATTGCCCTTTGGGAAGAAATGCGTTGGGCGCAGGCTTTCCAAAGTTAGTGGGTGAAGCCCTGCGCGCCTGTCTTCTGCTTTCCGGGCGCTTCTTCCTTGGTGTTCTTCTCCAGGTATTCGATTGCCATCTTCATATCCTGGATCAGCGAGTCCGCCATGTTGTACGAGAGGTCCGCGCGGACAACGTAGCGCTGGATCAGGACGTTGGTCATGTTCTCGGGCAGCGTATATGCCGGAACCTGCCAGCCCTTCATTGCGAGCCTGTCCGCCAGTTCGTACAGCGTCCATTTATGCTTGCCCGGGTCTTTCAGCTTATAGCAGATGACCGGGATGTTGCTGCCGTCGTTATATATCTCAAATATGCCAAAGTCCTTGATGGCTTCCGTCAGGTGCAGGCCGACGTCCCTTGTGTGGCCCTGGACGAGCTTGAGGCCCTCGAGGCCATAGCGCATAAAGATATAATACTGGCCGATAATCTGGCTTCCCGAACGCGAGAAGTTGATTGCCATAGTCGGCTGTTCACCGCCCAGATAGTTTACATAGAAGATCAGGCGTTCCGGCAGGTATTCCTTATTCTTCCACAGTACCCAGCCGATACCGGGATATACGAGGCCGTATTTGTGGCCGGATGTATTGATGGAATGAACGTTCTTAAGACGGAAATCCCACTCGAGGTCCGGGTGGACAAACGGTACGAAAAGGCCGCCCGAAGCGCCGTCTACGTGGATGCCAATCGGCACCTTTGCCGTCTTGTTGTGCTCTTCCACAAGCTGGTCGAGCTTCTTGATATCATCAAATTTGCCGGTATAGGTAATGCCGAGGATGCCCACGATGCCGATTGTATAATCGTCGACATAATCCATTACCACATCCATATTCATGCTCATATGCTGTTCATCGAGGGGCACAAGGCGCATTTCGATATCCCAGTAAACACAGAATTTTTCCCAGCAAACCTGGTAGCCAGAGGAAATAACGAGGTTCGGTTTCTTGGCATTGATGTCAATGCCCGCCTTTTCAGCGAGATCGCGCCAGCGGAATTTCATTGCCATGCCGCCGAGCATGCACGCTTCGGAGGAGCCTACCGTCGAGGTTCCCATTGCCTCGCCTTCGGGCGCGTTCCAGATATTTGCGATAATATTCACGCAGCGGTTTTCCACTTCCGTCATTTGCGGATATTCGGATTTGTCGATGGCGTTTACCGCAAGGGTTTCAGCCATCAGCTGCGTCGCTTCGGGTTCCATATACGTCTGGCAGAAGGTCGCGAGGTTCTGCCGGGCGTTTCCTTCGTCGATCAGTTCGTCTTTGATGAGGCGGTACGCCACTTCGGCCGGAACCGATTTTTCATTCAGCGCATTTTTCGGCATTGCTTCATCTGCCTCGAACACTGCAAGGTTGGGAGATACGATTTTATCTTCTTTCAAGGGTTTGTTTGTGTGTAACATTTTTTATCACTCCTAAATTAGTAATAGATTTTGGACTGCGCTCACGCTTGTGAACTGTTCATGAACAACTATGCTATATTTAACGCAGGCAGGAAAATCTAAACGGCTTTGCGGGAATTTTAATTTATTACCTTTTCGGTCAAAAATCCCAATCATGTACTGTTTCCCGTTTCTTATGGGAAAAGGCTTCATTTTCAATTCATAATAGTGCTATACTATTATAAAAAAGGGATATCGCCCGGACGGCTTGGAATTGGAAAAAGCCTTTGTCCCGACTATTATTTTTTATCCGGGCAATGCAATAACAAATTTGATTGATGCGGAGTGTTTTTTATGTTTCACATACTCGTTGTGGAAGACGATAAAAATTTAAGGCGGCTGATGGCCGCCTACCTTGAGCAGGGCGGATATGAGGTGTACCACGCCGAGGACGGCGAGGCCGCGCTTTCTATCCTCGACTCCACGCATATCGACCTCATGATCAGCGACATCATGATGCCGAATATGGACGGGTACGAGCTTGTGGAAGAGCTGCGCAGCGCGGGGTTTACCCTGCCCGTATTGATGGTGACCGCAAAGGAAACCTTTGAGGACAAGAAAAAAGGCTTTCTCGTAGGGACGGACGACTATATGGTCAAGCCCATCGATATGGATGAAATGCTGCTGCGGGTGGCGGCGCTGCTGCGTCGGGCAAACATTGCGAACGAGCACAGGCTGCAGATTGGCGACGACGTATTGCTCGATTACGACAGCCTTACGGTGCGCGCGCACGGCAAGCTGTTCGAGCTGCCTAAAAAGGAGTTTTACCTGCTCTTCAAGCTGCTCTCCTATCCGAAAAAGATTTTTACGCGCCAGCAGCTGATGGACGAAATCTGGGGAATGGACGCGGAAGCGGACGAACGCACGGTGGACGTACACATCAAGCGCCTGCGGGAAAAATTTGAGGACCTCCCCGAATTCAGGATTATTACGATTCGCGGGCTTGGCTATAAGGCGGAACGGTACGTATGAGGCATTTTCGCTCGATCCAGATAAAATTCATGTTCGTCTTTATCGGCATCCTGCTGGTTGCATGCATTGCCGCGATGCTGCTTGCGTCCGGGTTCGTGCAAAAATCTATTTTAAATGAGATGAAGACCCAGATTATGACGACCGCAAACAACATTGTGCGGCTGGCCGATACCGACCTTGGCATGGAAGAAATCATTGAAACGGTATCCAATCCATTTTATTCCATCCGGGTTTACGACGCGGACAAAATCACGCTTCCCAAGGGAGTAACCGATGAGACGCTTTCCACCCTTGAACAAAATACGGTTTATTTTGCGTCGCAGGAAGGGAACGTTTTTCCTTACGCGCTTCTTCATGTGCGCGATTCCTATGTGATTATGACCCCGCATACGGATAATAACGAATTGGTAAATTTCCGCAGCAGCGCAATTACGGCGCTGTTCTTTTGCGCGACCATCGGCGCAATGCTGATGATGGTCGCCGTAACCCAGGTTACCAAACCGGTGAAGACGCTTACGCGCGCGACCAAAGAGGTTGCCAAGGGAAATTTCGACGTCATGGTCGACTATGAATCGTGCGACGAGGTGGGACAGCTTGCGCACCACTTCAACCTGATGACGCGGGAGCTTAAAAACATGGAATATTTGCGCAAGGATTTTGTGAGCAACGTTTCGCATGAATTCAAAACCCCGATTGCCTCCATACAGGGCTTTGCGCGCCTTTTGAAATCAAAGGACCTTACCCGCGAGGAATTTGACGAATATACGGACGTGATTATCAGCGAAAGCGACCGCCTTGTGAAGCTGTCATCCAATTTGCTGCGGCTGTCGCGCCTGGAAAACCAGGCCATTCCCGAGCAGGAGACGGAGTTTTCCCTTGACGAACAAATCCGCAAAACGATTCTCCTGCTGGAAAACGAATGGAGCAAAAAGAACCTCGAACTCGATATTGACATGCAGGGCGTAATGTATGTGGGAAATGAAGAGATGCTCCAGCAGGTTTGGATCAACCTTATCTCCAACGCAATTAAATTTTCGCACGACGGCGGGGTGCTGTGGGTTCGCCTCGAAAAGGACGGTAATTTTGCGAAGGTGGAAATTGCGGACAACGGCACGGGCATTTCCGAGGAGGCCCTCCCCCGCATTTTCGAAAAATTTTACCAGGGAGACCCATCGCATTCGAGGCAGGGAAACGGCCTCGGGCTGGCGCTTGTAAAGCAAATCCTAAACAGCTGCGGCGGCGAAATTTCCGTGGAAAGCAAGCTCGGGAAAGGAACGCGGTTCACCGTGCGCCTGCCCCTTCCGGAAAAACCAAAGAAAAAAGCATGAGCTTTTTTTCACAATTTCGTCTTGCAATGAAATCTGTTTTTCTGTATAATAAAACTCGCTGATTGGTATCGTGTGCAGTTCAAGACACATGATTTCCGAGTCGTGAAACACTGTTTCCGGTATACGTACCGCTCGAGAAGTACCGATATTTGCTGTCTGCAACAAATATTAAACTTTTTGGGAGGTATTTTTTTATGCAAAACAATTCCAATGCAACGGCAGCCATCAAAAAATATGCAAAACGCTGGTTCATCGACGGGATGGGCGCGATGGCGCTCGGCCTGTTTTCAAGCCTGATTATCGGCCTGATTATCTCTCAGCTTGCCACGATCCCCGGCCTCTCCGTGCTTTCGCAGTTTACGGAGGTGCTGAGCGCGCAATCGCCCGTGGTGGGCGCCGCAATTGGCGTAGCAATCGCTTACGGACTCAAGAACAAGCCGCTGGTCATTTTCTCGTCCGCCGCAACCGGCGCGTTTGGATACGCAATGGGCGGCCCAGTGGGCGCGTATGTCGCCGCCCTTGTCGGCGCGGAGATCGGACGGCTCGTCGCCGGTAAAACCCCTGTGGATATCATTGTATCCCCGATCGTAACAATCCTCGCGGGTGGCTTTGTCGGTCTTTTGGTCGGGCCGCCGGTGGGCACGTTTATGACATGGCTTGGAGAAGTCATCAATTCCGCAACGGTGCTCGCCCCGCTTCCGATGGGAATCATCGTATCCGTACTCGTGGGTATGGCGCTTACCCTTCCCATCAGCAGCGCCGCATTATGCATCATGATGGGGATCAGCGGCCTCGCGGCCGGGGCGGCGGTTGCCGGATGCTGTGCCAATATGATCGGTTTTGCGGTCATGAGCTTTAAGGAAAACGGCTGGGGCGGCCTTCTTGCGCAGGGGCTTGGAACCTCTATGCTGCAAGTGCCGAACATTTTACGCAGACCGCAAATCTGGCTTCCGCCGATCATTGCGTCGGCCATTGTCGGCCCCATTTCAACTATCGTATTCCAGATGACAAACACGCCGACCGGCGCGGGCATGGGAACCTCCGGCCTGGTCGGGCAGTTTGGCGCGTGGGCGGCGATGAGCCCCACAACACCCGCGCCGATGCTGATTCTGGAAATTATTTTGGTCCACTTTGTGCTCCCGACCATTATTACGCTGATTTTTGCGGCCATCCTGCGCCGCGCCGGGTGGATTCGCCCACAGGATTTGAAGCTCGAAATGATGAAATGAAAACCGCCTGCGAAGGGCAGGAGATAAAAAAGAAGCGCGGGCCCGCGCTTCTTTTTTATTAGCCCTATGTTAAGAAATATTTCAGAAAAAACCACGTTGTTTTGTAAGAACCCGGCTTTATACTAATGGAAAAGCACGGAGGTTCTTATGAAAAAACAGATAACGCTTTTTACAGCGGTTTTATTATGCATAGTGCTGATTATGGGATGCGGGACTTCTTTGGGGAGCGAAATCCATATCTCTTTTTCGGGCGCTCCCGAGATTCACGAACGGCAATTCGTAAGCGACAGCGAGACGATAGGTTTCCACGGTACAATTTCCGTAATTGGCGGCGTAGGACTAAAAATCCTTTCCGCGGACGGCGGCGAGCTTTACTGCGAAAACTTCCAGGATGTGCGCGGCAGGGAATTTTCCGTCGAGGTTACGGGGCTTACGCCAGGCGGCGAGTATACGCTGGTGCTCGACGGGTCTGCAGCCATTTCCTGTACGCTCGACCTTTCGACGAACCAAAAGCTTATCGCCGACGTTCCCGCCCCAGCGGTTACGCGGCCGGAAAAATAAAATTATAGCCATAAAAATCCCTGCCGCCAGCAGGGATTTTTTCTTCCGGGAAAAGTGCAATATCGTTGAAAAAGGGAATCACAGGTTCTCCCTTTTATACTCATCCTTTGTGGCGAATCCGGTCCCATACGACCGCGATGATAATGATCGCGCCGGATATGACATTCTGAAGCCATTCCGAAATTCCCAAAATAACCATACAATTGATAAGCACCGCCAGAAGTATTGTCCCAAAGACGGTGCCTGTGACGTTCCCGTCCCCGCCCGTAAAGCTTGTCCCGCCGATAATAACAGCCGTGATGGCATCTGTTTCAAGAGCGGTGGCGCAGGAGGGCACACCCGAGTACATCCGTGTCGCCATAATAGCCCCGGCAAGGGCAGTGAGTAAACCGGACATCCCGAATGCAAATACAGTGGTTTTGGGTACGCTGATTCCCGAAAACCGAGCCGCTTCCGCATTTCCGCCTACGGCAAACACATCCCGTCCAACATTGGTCTTGTTCAGAATAAACCAGCAGATTACAAAGGCTGCGATTGCAATAATCAGCACATTGGATACGCCCAACACATTTCCATTCCCAAATTGCAAAACATCGCTTTCCGATGCAATGGAAACCGGATATCCGGAATTGAACGCAATCGCAATTCCCCGCAGAATTGTCGTCATGCCCAGCGTTGCGATAAAGGAATGGATTTTCCCATACGCCACAATGAGGCCGTTTACGATTCCGACCAAACCGCCGGCGGCAATTGTCAGCAGGATGGCAATCCAACCCGGTACTCCTGCCTGTACGAGCATTGCCAACACCATTGTGGCAAATGCCGCCAAGGCCCCCTGCGAAAGGTCAATTCCGCCGCTGATGATGACAAACGTCATGCCAAGGCCGGCCAGAAAGATTGTATTGTTATTAATAAGCAGTTGCAGCAGGTTACTGCCTGTTAAGAAAACCGGATTGATAATGGTGGTGAAAACCATCATTGCCAGTATGACGACAATCAGCCCCCCGTATGATTTTAAAAACTTGCCGAACATCGTATTTTTAAATTGAGACTTCGTAATTTCCTGATTCATTTTTTACCTCCCGCAGCAAAATGCAATATGCTTGGCACGGTTACTTCCTTACCTTCAATTTCTCCGACAATTTCCGAATTTGCCAAAACCAGAACCCGGTCGCACACGATTGGTATTTCCGATACGTCTGAGGTGAAAAGGATCACGCTGAGTCCGTTTTTTTTCAATTTCCGTATCAGATTGTAAATGGTCGTTTTTGCGCCTACGTCGATTCCGCGCGTAGGTTCGTCAAGCATCAGGATGCGCGGAGCCGCCAGAAGCTCTTTGGCGATTACACATTTTTGCTGGTTGCCTCCGGAAAGATAACGAACCTGCTGCTCCAGCCCCGCAACCTTAATGGCCAGTTCCTCCAGCATACGTTTTACGTCTTTTTGCTCGTCCTTTCGTTTGATGACACCGTACTTTGTAATTTTGCTCCGATAGGTTCTGCACATTGAGATGTTTTCCCGTACACTGCGCACAAGTACAAGTCCCTGCAATTTCCGGTCTTCCGGCACGACGCAGATGCCATGCGCAAGCGCCTCGCGCATATTGGAAAACTTCTGTTCTTTACCGTCCAGCTGCACAGTAAACCCTTTGTACTTGTCCACTCCCGTGATTGCCCGAAGGGTTTCTGTTTTTCCCGATCCAACAAGTCCGGTAATCCCCAGCACTTCCCCCTCGTGGAGTTGGAAGCTGATTGGCTGCCGTTCGGGAGAGAGATGCAAATTTTCCACAGAAAAGATAGCCTCTCCATTTTCTTGTCCGGTTTGCGACTCGATCTCGCTGCGCAGCGCCTGCTGCGTATGCAGGAGTTCTTCCCCAACCATCAGCGAAATTACTTCCCTTTGACTGGTCTGGGATTTGGGCTTTGAGTCGATAAAATATCCGTCCCGCAATACGATAATGGTATCAGCGACTTCAAAGACCTCATCCAGCAGGTGGGAGATATAAATAACGGCCACACCGCGCTGCTTCAATTTGAAAATAATCGATTGGAGGCGTTTAATTTCCTCACTGCTGAGCGATGACGTCGGTTCGTCCATAATGATTACATTGGCTTCTTCGGCGATCACTTTTACAATCGACACGAGCTGCCTGTAGGAAATCGGCAAAGAATCCACTCGGGCTGACGGATCGAGATCAAATCCGAGTTCGTCGATGATTTCCCGGGCCTTTATGCACATTTGCTTTAGACTGAGCGCCCCCATTTTTCCTTTGAGCCGATTACTTAAAAAAATATTTTCCGCCACTGTGACCGCGGGAACCAGGGCCAGTTCCTGCGGTATGATTGCAATCCCGTTTTTGCGGGCCGTATTGATATTGTATTCCGTAAATTCCTGTCCGTTGATTTTAATTATACCGCCGTCCTTTTGATGAACCCCCATCAGGATATTGACCAGCGTAGATTTTCCGGCTCCGTTTTCACCCATAAGCGCGACGATTTCGCCCCGTTGCAGCGCAAGGTCTACGCCTTTCAGCACAGGAACTCCGGAAAAGGATTTCTTGATCCCCTGTAAATCAACAATCTTTTCGTTTTCCATATGGCACCTCGTTTTTATGCAGCGCATGCCGGCCTTTGGCGGCATGCGCTGCAAATTATATCTCCAGCAAATTAATCGAATGTTGTAGGAAGCGTTATTTCACCATATTTTTGTAGGAAAGCGATCGAATCTGCGCTGAACTCTTCCACATTATCTTTCGTTACAGGAAGAACGGGCAGTTTAAGCACCTCTTCCGTCTCAAGACCCTGGATGGACCGCAGGCATTCGTATACACCGAAATATCCAATCGCGTACGGGAACTGGGTAACACCGCCCTTGATTGCCGTATCGTTTTTGATTGCCTCTGCAACTTCGTCTTCCACGTCGTAGCTCACAATCGTAATCTTATCGGCCATGCCCGCCGTATCGACCGCAGACAGTGCGCCGATCGCCGGGTCGCCCTGTGTGCAATAAATTCCTACAAGACTGTCATATTTTGTAAGCAGAGGTGAGAGCTTTGCGAGCGTATCCTCACGGGTTCCATCCTGTTCAATCGTATCAATGATATTAATCGGCGAGCCTTCAATGGCATCCTGAAAACCCTGATAACGTTCATCCATTGCGACGGAAGCAAATTTCAGTTTCGTCATAATGATATCCCCGCCATCCGGCAGCAGTTCCTTCATCAGTTCACCTGCCGCATGGCCGCCTTTATAGTTGTCGGAGGTCACCGTACCTGCTGCAAGGTCAGTACGCTCCGGCGTTGTATCTACGGAAACCATGGGAACGCCCGCTTCCTTTGCTTTCGTCAGGCAGCCCGTAATTGCCGCGCTATCGCTGGCATTCATAACCAGTCCATCAAACCCTTGGGAAATATAAGTATCTGTGAGGCTTTGCTCTTTATTGAGGTCCCTTCCCGTATACTGTAGGTCGATCTTGCAGCCAAAGGCGTCCCCCGCCGCCTGCATTCCTTCGGCAACCGCCTGGAAAAAGCCAACGGAAGCATCTGCCGGCATCGCGCCGATCTTAACGTCTGTGAGACTCTTGCCCGTGTCACCCGTCGCTTCCTGTGACGCTTCTCCCGCAGCGCTCTCCCCGGCGGATGCGGACGCTTCCGCCTGAGACGCCTGCGATTGGGTGCATCCTGCCAGTGAAGCCACCATGGCCAACGCGAGAATAACAGCTATAATTTTTTTCATGGTACAATCCTCCTCTAAATTTTGAATGAGTAATATTACGCATTTGCGCAAACTTAAATTACTGTTGGTATAATCCCCATGCGTTCAATCCGTTTCAGCCGATCTTCCTGTCCGGACTGCGTATAGGCGGGGAAGAAGTGGGGCTCCTGTCCAAGTTCTCTGTATTTTTGTGTCCCAAAATCGTGATAGGGGCTTACTTCCAGATGTGTGATCCCGTACTCCAGCAACAAGGCACACATGCGGGAAATATTTTCGTCGTCATCGTTTGCTCCGGGGATCATAGGATACCGGACCTGAAGGGGGATGCCGCTCGAAACGGCAGCCGCAAAATTTGCAAGTATCTTTTCGTTCCCGACCCCGGTCAGTATTTTATGCTTTTCATTATCCATGTGTTTGAGGTCAAACAGCACGCCATCCATATGATGAAGCATTGTAAAAAAAATTTTTTCATCGCAATAACCGCAGGTATCGATGTATATGCTGACTCCTTTAAGCATGCCCGCAACCGCTTCTATGAATTCATATTGGAGCATCGGCTCCCCGCCGGAAAATGTCACGCCCCCGCCGCTTTTTTCATAGTAAATTCTATCGGCAAGAACGATATCCGCTGTTTCCTCCGGCGTACGGTCCGAACCGATCAGCGAAACGCAACCATAACAGCATGCATTTTCGCATTTTCCACAACCAATACACCTTTCCGTATGCAGCGTATGAATGCCGTCTTTCAGCACATGAACGCCTTGCGGGCATACTCTGCCACACAGACCGCACTTCCGGCAAAGCCTGCCGTTTATTTTGATCTGCGGTTCTGGCGAAAGGGCCTCGGGGTTGTGGCACCACTTACACCTTAAAGGACATCCCTTTAAAAATACCGTGGTACGCACTCCCGGACCGTTGCCTATGGAAAACCGCTGGATATCGAAAATTCTTCCTGTCATTTTTCTAAAGCTCTGTGCGGTCGATCATTTCCCGCTGCTGTTCCGGCGAAAGGGAAACAAAATAAGCGCTATAGCCCACTACCCGCACAAGCAGGTTTTTATGCTTCTCCGGATGCTCGACAGCATCCTCCAGTGTTTCTCTTCCAATGACATTAACCTGCGCGTGCATACCGCCCTTATCGAAATAACCTTCTAGCAGCGTCCCAAGATTCCGGTAGCCCTTTTCGCCCTGGAACAGCCGGGGCTGGAATTTCACGTTGATGCCACCGCTCGGCGTTTGGTCGAAAGGTAGCTTGGCAACACTGTTGAACATCGCGGTAGGACCGTTTGCTTCCGTTCCGTAGACAGGGGACTGGCTTTCGCTTATTTCCTCTCCCATAAAGCGGCCATCCGCACTGGCGGCGCATTTTTTACCAAACTCCCTGTGATGCCAGAGTGAATAAATACTGGGATAGAGCTTTCTTCCGGTATCGGTATGAGCTGCTTTTTTCAGTTCTTCCACAAATATGCGAGCCACACGACAGGCTATTTCGTCAACCTCGCTATCATCATTTCCAAACTTAGGGAATCGTTCCTTGACATAATTTCGAAGATATTCTTCCCCTTCCCAGTTGCTTTTCAGAAGCTCGACAAACTCCGTGAGGGTAAACCTTTTCTCTTCAAACACAAGCCTGTTAACCGCATAGAGGGAATTGGCTACCGTTGCCAAGCCTACAAAATGATTATTGATATGTTTTTGCAGGCTTCCTTTATCGTTCATACTGGAAGCGCGGTCGATGCAATCCGTCATGAGGATCGATTCAAAGCTGAATGGTTTGAGTTCCATCCAATATTGGTCGCTTCGTTCCACATGGGCCACCGTTTTACGAATCCCGTCCCGCATCTGTAGACGAAGCGCATCAAAAAGGTCTTCCATATTTTTTAGTTTGCAAGGCGATGCCGTGACCGCGCCCTGCACGCGTCCTGTTATCATACAGGCTCCGCTGTTCATTGCGTATTCAAGATATTTGGGGCCGCAATGCCACGCCTCGCGCAGTTCATCTTCATGGCCGGGCAAAAAACTGTTGTTACAGCCGTAATATCCGTAATCGTATGCAATTTCACGCGATACTCCGCTATTGATAAGGGCAGGAATCACCACATGGTCATTAAAATAGCTTGGATACCCAAGACCGGAGGCCGTAATCTCAACCGCCCGGTCAAAAAATGCCCGGTCGATATTTTTGTGGTAACGTATATTTACCGTAGGTTGCTTGACCTTCAATTCGTTCACCGCTTCGATCGTCAGCCAGGAAACATCATTGGTCATATCATTCCCGTGTTCGTCCATTCCTGCCAGAATCACATACTGTAAGCTATTGACGCTTAGAACCCGCTTTGACTTATAAGCTTCCCAGCTATAGCCGATTACCTCGTTCGTTTTGATGAACAGGCATTCCAGGAGCTCGAGGGCTTTTTCGCATGTTAACCGTCCTTCCCGGATGTCCTTTCGGTAATAAGGATACAGGTACTGATCCAGCCGCCCATAAGCATAATCTCTGGCGCCGCATACCGTTTGCAGCACCAGCATACAAAACCATACCAACTGGAGAGCCTCACGGAACGTCGATGCTCCACCTCTTGAAAGATTCCTGCATATTTCCGCAATTTCTTCCAAACGTGCTTTCTCCTGCCCCGTTGCCGTTCGGCTCTCCTGTTCCGCACAAGCTGCGTATCTGGCAATGAACGAGCTCATGGAATTTGCAGCAATTATTGAGTTTTCCAGAAATTCTATCTGCTCTTCCGTTAAATTTCCTGCCGCCATTCGCCTTTCGGCTTCCTGCCCGATACCGTAAAAGCCTGTTTCCAGAACGTGCTCCCAATCAGGTATGCAGTGTCCATAGGAATTGAACCATGCAGGCGCAAACCTCTCGTCACTGTCGGTAATTTCTATAATTTTAAGTGGATCGAATGTAAAAAGTTCGGTTACTTTAAAGTTATACCGCGCACATTGCCGCGCAAACTCTTCCTCCTGCTGCTCCGACAGCAGCTCTTCTCGGGCCATGCCGACAATCAGTTCCTGTTCACGGATCGCAACCGTCATTCCGTCCAGCATATGCCGGAAGCACATCACATATTTTTTCCCGTTATCAGCATTTCTATATTTTTCCTCCGCTTCCAAAAGAAGCTTCACCCGTTCAAAAAAAACGTTCTGATCGCTGATGGATTCCATCTGCTGTTTCAAAAACCTGACTCTGTCAGTCATTTTCCTGCTCCTATTAACTTTTGTATTTGGAAATTAAAATGTTTGCGCAATCGTTAAGCTTAACGTTAAGCTTAACGATTGACTATAAATTATCACATATTTAAATACTTGTCAATATGTTAAATTCCGGAACATGAAAAAAATTACGCAATCGTTAACATTGCCTATTGACAGAACCTTCCATGCCTCCTATGATAAAAAAAGAATCAGTCATGATTCGATAAATGAAATGGAGGATTCTAAATTCCATCCCATGGACAAAAAGACAACTTTAAAAGATATTGCTGCGATCTGCAATTGTTCTGTTACCACGGTTTCCCGGGCATTGAAAAAAAGCCCTACGATTTCCAAGGCGATGCAGCAAAGGGTCAGCGAGACAGCGCAAAAACTGGGATATATTCCCAATTCCCTTGCAACGAGCATGCGGACGGGTTCAACCAATACCATTGCAGCCTGTCTCCAAGATTTCAGGAATCCATTTTTTGCGGCGATTGCCAAATATATCGAAAGCTATTCACGTAAACAGGGATATTTTTCCCTGTTTACCACGACAAACGAGCAACCGTCTCATGAATACGAGGTTTGTAAATCCCTTTTGGAAAAAAATGTAGACGGGATTTTGTTTTTCCCCATCCAGCGGGATACCAAGGCGGTGGAATTATTGATTCAGCAACATATCCCACTTGTTCTCGTAGGCCGTTATTTTGATGAGATCGATACGGATTATGTAATTTCTGACGATGCTCAGGGCGCTTATCTGGTGACGAAGCACCTGATTTCTAAAAATGCTAAAAACATTCTATTTATGAACGTATCGAATTCAATTTCTTCTGCCCGGAACCGTGAAATCGGATATTTGCGCGCACTTTGCGAACACGGACTTACCCCCCATGTCTTAGAAGGGTCCATGGAATACGGCAAAACACGGGAAGCGATTATGGATATGGCGGATTCTTTGCGCCATTATGACGCGATTATTACTTTCTGTGATATTATGGGATTTGAGGCGTATCATACGCTTTCTGGAATGGGTTACCGGATTCCGAGCGATATTATGCTTGCAAGCCTTGACGGACTCCAGCAGGATATCATTCTTCCCATAGAGCTGACATGCGCGGGAACCAATCGGCGCTTGATGGTGGAAAAGTCCGTCAATCTGCTACTTGACAAAATCAAGGGATGTTCCACGGATGAAAAGCAGCATATCATGATAGAACAATACCTTCTGGAAGGCAGTACAACCTAGGGTTCATGGTTCCGGAATCCGCAAGAGCAAAAACGTCCCGCCGGTTATGCGGGCGTCACAAAAGCATAAACGGCGTAATCCTCTTGGGTTGCGCCGTTTTATACTGCAGATAAAATCCGAATCATATTGATTTGTGCCGTCCCTGATGTTATAATTATATGGCATAGGTTCCAAGAGCGGGCAAGCGAATGCTTCAACCGGTTGGAAGGGCCCCTGCAGGAAGAATAGCCGCAGCAATGCCGCGTTTTCCGCAGGTTTTCTTTCCCGGTGGAACACCGCCCTGCTTTTGGTAACTTGGCGCATTAAAACAATACTATACTTGTATTATTTTATTTTTTGCTGCATAAACGAGAGTTGAAATTCGTGTCAAAGCGTGCTATGCCCGCATGGGCAGGGATTATGGGAGACGTATTCCACATAACGGGCCCAGGGAGGCGAAAACTTTTATGAAAAAAAACTTCCAAACCAGAAACAGCAGTGCTTTCCGGATATCTTTTTCCCCGATCCTGCGCTACAGCGTCGTGTTCTGCCTGCTGGTAGTATTGGTTATTATGCTGGGCGGCGCCGCCCTTACCTTCCGGCAAATGAAATCCGACGCCACGGCTTCTCTGGCCAGCGTACATGCGCAAATTTCGCAGCGGATCGACGAATCCATTACCCTCCTGGAATCGCTCGCGGCCCTGCCGGAATTTTATGATCCCGGGGTTCCTCCGATTGAGAAGGTGCAAAAGCTGGACCAGATGTCCCCCTATTTCGGATATTTGATGATCTGTTATGTGGATTCGGATATCACGGTATATTCCGACGGCTCCGAACCGGCCAGCCTTGCGAGCCGTGACTATATGCAAAGGCTGTTCTCCACAGGAGAGAGGCAGGTTACGGACAGCTTTGCCGCCGGCGCAGACGGCGTAACGCTCAATTACACCGTAGCCGTTCCTCTGTTTGACAAGCAGCAAAATATTACCGGATGCCTGTTTTGCGCGATCTATTTTGATGAAATTTCCGAAATCCTGGAAAAATCCGCGGCCATCAACGGTTCCGAAGCGACGTTGATCGGAACCCAGGGCCAAATCATGTCTTCCACCGCCGGTCTGCCCTATGGCGACCCGATGATGAATGAAATACAGGACGCCACCCTGTTCGGCACCACGGCGGACCAATTGCAGGAACAGCTTCTGGCTATGGTTCCCGGCGATTACTGGAGCATCCAAAACGGAGGCGTTTACTATACCGCTTACCAGCGCGTGGAAAATACGGGATGGGACATCCTTTGCTCGGTCAATTTCTGGACGGCGTTTTCAGGAATCCTTCCCTCCCTGCTGCTCGTTTCGGGGCTCACCGTGCTGCTGTGCTTAAGCCTGCTTCTTGTTTTGCGGCGTTATATCGCCAGGCAAATGGAGGTCGTGGACGTCCTCGTACATTCCGTGGAGGAACTGGAGAAAAAGATTTACCAGGACGAACGCCCGGACGATATGGACTTCAATGAAATCATACGCCTCACGGGGAACGGCCTGTCCGACTCCCTGACAGGTGTGGTGACCCGGTCCGTTTTCCTGAGCCAGGCGGATGCGCTCCTGAAAAAAATCGATCCCGGCCTGGTCAGCGCCCTATGCTTTGTGGATATGGACAACCTGAAATATATCAACGACACCTACGGCCATAACGGCGGCGACGTAGCGCTCAAAAGCATTGGCTATATCCTGCGCGAATATGAAAAGAAATATAACGGCGTAGTCGGCCGGTACGGCGGCGACGAATTTGTACTGTTGCTGACCGACCTGGACGATGAAACCGAGCTGCGCAGCGTGCTCGACGAGCTGGCGCTCCGCCTTCATTCGGAAATCGGTTCGGCAGGGCAGCATATCTCCGTCCAGTGCAGCATCGGCGTAGCCCTGTACCATCCCGGTACGGATTTGCAGCAGCTGATTGCCAGGGCAGACGAGGCATTGTATTTCGTCAAGAAAAACGGAAAAGGATATTATAAGATTCATAACAGTTGAGGTGCGCATGAAAGCAACGGGTAAAAGGCGGCTTTTCGCCTGTATTATAATTGCGGTAATCCTGGCCCTGACCGCGGCGCTGGGCCTTGCCGCCGCGGGGGCTCTGGTCGATATACGCCGCGAGGAAGCCGGGAATATCCTCCGGTTTTGCAACGACAGCATGATGCTCAGGCTGCAAAAGGACCTGAACGCGGCTGATACGTTTGCCCAAATTGCCCATACAATGAATGGTTCCGACGCCGCATGGTTTGAAAAAGCCACAGCGCCGCTGCTTCAGCGCGAAGAAGTGCGTTATGTTTGCCTCGTGGAGGGGGATACCGTCGTAAGCGCGCTTCCCGCCGACGTTTACGGCGATCAGGCCGGGCGCGATTTAAAGGACTTTTCTTATATTTATACGCTGTCAAAGGTTGTTAAGGAACCTGTGGTCGAAGGGCCGGTTTCCCTCGACGGGGACAGCAGCGGACAGCAGGTGTTTTTATTTTTACAGCCTTTTGTGGAGGAGGGCGCTTACCTCGGGCAGGTGATTGTGGCATTGGACCGCGACTATGTCCTGCGGCAGCTTGGCCTCGGCTACCTGTCTGAACACGGCTACGATTATGAGCTGTGGCGGGTTGAACCGCAGGACGGCGTAAAAGACGTGGTCGCCGCCTCCCGGCAGGATATCGATTTTTCCCAGGCCGTAAAAACAAGTTTTTACCTGCCGACGCAGTGGACGCTCAGCATCCAGCCTTCTTCCGGCTGGATCAGTCCGGCCCAAATCTCCGGGATTACTTTGAACTGTCTTTTGATGGCGGGGCTCGCGCTTTTCCTGGCCTATTCACTGGATAAACTGTTCCGCTGTAACCATACCCTAAAACGGCTTGCATCAAGGGACAGCCGAACCGGCCTGTACAGTAACGCGGGTTTTACCGCCGAGCTCGACCGCTGGCTTTCCGAAGATGGGAGCCCCATCGTATTGTTTTATTTTGTTTTCGAGGGATATAACCAAGCCGCACAAATAATCGGCTATGAGGAAGAATCCGTCTTTTTGCAAAGTATTCCCCAGCGGTTACAAAATTTTATCGAGAGTCCTTTTATTGCCGGGCGCCTGGGCGACGGTAATTTCATATTGGCTGTCCGGGAGGACATGAATGAAATGCAGCAGGAGGATTTTGCACGGGGCTTATCGATTGAGCTCCTGCTGAAAATCCGTCTGGGCAATGAAAAAAGCTTTTTAACGGCCCGATACCAGTATAAACCGTGCCAGGCTGGCAAAGACTGGGCGGAGGAGGAAATCACTTCGCTGGTCCGCGCTTATTACGCCCACCGCTCCCAGGAGTCCCCCGTGCGCAGGCTGACCGAAAAATGCCGCCGGCTGATCGAAGGAAAAAACGACGTTACCTTTGACGAATATACCGACCTCGAAATGATGGAACTGTCAAAAACCTTTAACCAATACCGCAAGCAGGTCGAACAGCTTGCATATTTTGATCCTGTATTCAACGTGGGCAACCGTCCAAAATTTTTACGGGATGCGCATATGCTCATCTCTTACGACAGGAAACGGCGGTTCCAACTGTTCTGCATCGATATCTGCTCCTTCAGCCAATATAATGAACTTTTCAGCGCAGACGTCGGGGACGCGATCCTGCAGGAGGTTATAGACCGTTTATCACAGTTGTTCGGAACCTATTTATACCGGATCAACGGCGACGTGTTCCTCGGGATTTCCCTGTCCGGTGAAAACGGGGAAGCCTTTGCGGGCAGGCTCCAGGCGCTTCTTTCCGCGCCCGTTTCAGCCGGGAACGCTTCTTTTACCCTGCAGGTGCGCGTCGCTGTCTGCGGATACCCGTCAAACGGCGACAGCCCCGAGCTGCTGCTTGACCGAATCCAGTCCGCGCTGCGCTACGCAAAGGAATTAAACAAAAAGGTAGTGGTTTATGACGATGCGCTCGACCAGCTGGTCCGTACGGAAGCCGATATCCTGCACCGGCTCCATGCCGCTATTTTGCAGGAAACGCTGGAAGTATGGTACCAGCCGATTATCCACGTAGAATCCGGGAGGTTTATCGCGGCGGAAGCGCTGGTGCGCCTGCCGGACGGGAAAGGAGGTTTCTTCTCTGCAGGGCAGGTGATCGCCCTCGCGGAACGCGGCGGAATGGTGGAAGATTTAGGAGATTATGTGCTCGGCTGCGCCTGCCGGTTCATGGCCGGGCACGGCCGCAAAGCGGGACTGGAGCATATAGGCGTCAACATTTCCGTCCAGCAGCTTCTCGTCGGGAACAGCGCCGACCATCTGCTTGGAATTATTCATGCTTCGGGCACGCCCGCCTCACAGATTACGCTGGAAATTACGGAGAGCATCCTGATCCAGTCCATCGAGCATGCATCCGCCACCCTGGATAAGCTGCGGCAGGCGGGCATTCGCATCGCCCTCGACGATTTTGGCGTAGGATACAGCAGCCTCAACTACCTCTCCAACCTGCCTGTGGATGTGATTAAAATAGACCGCTCGCTCACGCGCCAGATTAACACAAGCCCCAAACAGCACGCGCTTCTGCATTCCATCGTGGAAATGGCGGAAATCAATTCATTGACGGTTGTTTCCGAGGGCGTGGAAACACAGGAGGAGCAGCGGCTGATCGCCGCGTCCGGCGTGCAATATATCCAGGGCTTCTATTATGCACGTCCGCTGACGCAGGAAAAGCTGATTCAATTTTTGGACGAACAGAAGAATAAAGGTGAATAGCAAAACCCGGTAAAACCGTTTTTGAACCTGCGAATATGGTATAATAAACAAAACAGGCAGGGGAACTATGAAAAACGGTATCGTGCTCTACGAAAGAATCTACCATATCTTAAAAAATAAAATTGAATGCGGACTGCTTCCAAACGGCTCGAAGCTGCCTTCCCGTACGGAGCTATGCCGGGAGTTCGGCACCTCGGAAAAGACGATTCGGCGGGTGGTGAAGCTGCTTTCGGATCATGGCCTGGTTGAAACCGCGCAAAGGAAGCGGCCGACCGTTACCTGTCCGGATACGCCGGTGAAAGATCGTCCGGCTTCCCTGCACGAAGCCGACGCTACGGCCGCCGGCGACATCCTGAAAACAGGTATTTTCCTTTGTTATCCAACGATTCAACATGGAATGGAACTTTGCAGCGGCGCCGAATGGAGTATTCCCGGGGCCATCCTGGAAAAAATGAATCCGGGCCAGCCGACCGAATTCTGGCGGCTGTCAAACCGGTTTTGGCGTTTTTTTGTCGCCCGGATCGGCAACGACTTTATCCTGCGCGCCGTGGACAGCCTTGGGCTTTCCGAGCTGGACCCGCTTCCCGGCACCCTTGGGATCAGGACGGAGTATTATTCAAAGCTAAAAGAGCTTTTTCGCACCGTCAGGAACGGAGGAAGCCCGGAAAAAATCCATTTTGCGGACCTGTCGGAGCTTTACAGGTTCCTGCCGGACGGGGATAATTATACGCCGGTCTGCAAGGTTGTGTCCGATTCTCCGTTCCGGCTTGGTACAAAAGAACTGGGGCGCAGGATCAGCCGGGCGGAAGAGCGGTATTCCCGCGTTTACCTGGATATCCTCGGCTTGATCGTCATTGGCAAATACCGCCCCGGGGACCGGCTTCCCTCACACGCCGAGCTGCGCCGCATTTATGGGGTCAGCGTCGATACCACAATCAAAGCGATACAGTTGCTGCAAAAATGGGGGGTGGTTTCCGCCGCGCGGGGCAAGGGCATTTTTGTGGTAATGGGTCCGGAAGCCCTGGGCAAAATCCCCATTGACCCGGATTTGGTTTCCTATCATATCCGCCAGTACCTGGACAGTTTGGAGCTGCTGTCGCTTACCATCGACGGCGTCGCCGCCCATGCGGCATCCCGCGCCACAGCGGAAGAGGCAAGGCAATTGCGGGGCAGGATTGAAGATTTGTGGGAGCATTCCTACTTATACCAGCTTTCCCCCATCGTTTTGCTGGAATTCCTGACCGCCCATATTGAATATGGCGCGCTTCGGGCCATTTATAAGGTAATCCAGGAAAACTACCACATCGGAAGAAGCGTACCTGGGCTTTTGAGCCACACGAAAAACAGGTATAACCGCGAAATCCATGAACAGTGCATGCAGGCGGCGGAAGCTTTGGCAAGCAACGATTCCGGCGCCTTTGCAAAAAAGGCCGCAAAAATGTTCCGTTATACACACCAATTGATTACCGGTGAATGCAAACGCCTGGGATATTGGCAGCCCGCTATGCGGGTATATGACGGCTCTCTTTTATGGAAATAATTCCGCGTTTAAGCCTGTCGGCGGTTCATTCCGCATGATTTTTTGATGTGCATTTTTCTTCCGGCCCCGTCCGTCAGCGCCGTTTCTCCTTTTGGCAGCGCGGGCAGAATATGCTGCCCCGGCCCGCGATTACCGTGCGGCAAAGGGGCGCGCCGCATACGGGGCAGGGTTCGCCTTCGTGGCCGTAAACCTGCAAAAAGGGCGTATTGCGGTACTCGGTTCCGTTTCCCGCGAGGTATTCTTCGGGAGTGACGGCGTTCTTTTCAATAAAATAGCGCAGCCGTTCGGGAATATTTTCCGCAAGCCGCTTCCATTCCGCTTTGGAAAGGGAGTTCGCGGGCCGTTCCGGACGGATTTTTGATACAAAGAGAATTTCGTCGGCGTAAATATTTCCGATTCCGGCAACGATGCTTTGGTCGAGCAGGCATTCCTTGACGGCTTTCTTCCTTTGCCCGCACGAGGCCTGCAAATAAGCCGCGCTGAGCGCGGGGTCAAAGGGCTCCGGCCCCAGCTTATGCACGCCGCTTTCGGTATCCTCTTCCCCGTCCCGGACCAGCCAGAAGCGCCCGAAACGGCGGGGATCGACAAAGCGGAGCTCTGCCCCGTTATCCAGCCCGAACACGATATGCGTATGTTTTTCCTCCGGGAAAGCGGACGGCACAAGGAGAAGCCTGCCCGTCATGCGCAGGTGAAGGAGGATGCTCTTTCCTTCAAGGCGAATAAAAAGGAACTTGCCCCGCCTGTCCATGCCCTTGATACGGGCGCCGGCCACGCTGCTTTGGAACGCTTCCGCCGACGGATGGCTGATAATATCCGGGCGGTTCAGCCGCAGGCCTGTAATCGTCCGCCCGGCAAGCTGCGGTTCCAATACCCGCCTGATTGTTTCAACTTCCGGCAATTCCGGCATGATTTTCCCATTCCTTTCACATCCGGCTTACCAGCCGCGAAAAACTCAGCCGATTACGATATGCTCGGCCCCTTCCACGGCGGCGTCTACAAGCCCGTCGATATCGAGCACGCTTTCCGCTTCCACGATACGGTCGAGGTGCGGGCGCGTGAGCGGGTGCTTGGGCACAAACACCGTGCAGCAGTCCTCATACGGCAGGATCGAAGTTTCGTAGGTGCCGATTTTTTCCGCAATATCAATGATATCAATTTTATCCATGCCGATCAGCGGCCGGAAAACAGGCATCGACGTCACGCTGCTCGTGACATAGATGCTTTCCATCGTCTGGCTCGCGACCTGGCCGATGCTTTCCCCCGTAACGATCGCCCGGGCGCCGCATTTCTCCGCAAGCTTCTGCGCGATGCGCATCATGAAGCGGCGCATAATAATAACAAGCGCTTCGTGCGAGCACTTTTCATAAATCTGCATCTGGATATCCGTGAAGCTCACGACGTTCAGGTGAATTTTCCCGGCGTATTCCGAAACGATTTTCGCAAGGTCGATCACCTTTTGCTTGGCGGCTTCGCTGGTATAGGGGAAGCTGTGGTAGTGCACCGCGTTGATTTCCACACCGCGCTTTGCGATCATATAGCCCGCGACCGGACTGTCGATACCGCCGGACAGCAGGAGCATGGCGCGCCCGTTGGAATGCTGGGGCATGCCGCCCGCGCCGGGGATGATGTCCACATAGCCGTAGCATTGTTCGCGCACCTCGATATATACGTTAAAATCGGGATCATGCACATCCACCGCAAGCCCGGGAACGGCTTCCAGGATGCGCCCGCCGAGCTCGGCCGCAAGCTGCATGGAGGAAAGCGGGAACCGTTTATCAGCCCGTTTCGCCTGCACCTTGAAGGTCGCCGTTCGGAGGCCCTTTTTCGCCATATAATCCTGCGTGAGGCGGATCATCGCTTCAACCATCGAATCGATGTCCTTTTCCATTTCCACAGCGGGCGATACGGAATGCAGGCCGAACACCTTGGTGACCGCCTCGATTGCGCGGGGCATCTCTTCCTCCCCCAGGCCCGTTACATAAAAACGGCCGTAGCCCTTTTGTGTAACCGCGTTCGGGAAGTCCTTCAGCGCGCGTTTAATGGCTTTTAATTGCAACGACTCAAAATGAGGCCTGTTCTGGCCTTTCAGGTGTATTTCTCCGTAACGAACCAATAGTATCATATGATTTTCTCCAATACAAAATTTAACTTCATTTATCTTCGGAATCCTGGTTTTTCCGCAGCATATATTATTTTCGCATAAATTTTCGCAGCACGGCGGCATTTTTTGCGATTTCCCGCGCGGCAAAAACGGCTTCCTCTTCCGTATTGAAGGGCGAGAAGCTGATGCGCACCGCGCCCGCCGCTTCCTCCTGCGTGAGGCCGAGGGCCGCGGCAATCCTGCTTTTCCCCTTTTTGGAGGAGCAGGCCGAGCCCGTGGAAATGTATACGCCCGCCGCTTCCAGCGTATGGAGAAGGGTTTCCCCATTTACGCCCAGCACGGAAATGTTGACGATATGCGCGCATGCGTCCGCCTCGTTTTCCGGCGACAGGATCGTCACGTCCGGGATATTCCGGCATTCGTCCAGGAAGGCGTTCCGCAAAAGTTTGAAATGCCCGGGGGCGACGTTTTTCCCGAAATAATCCGCGGCCGCCGCAAAGGCCAGGATTCCAAGCGTGTTCTGCGTTCCCGAACGCAGGCCGTTTTCCTGCCCGCCGCCAAGGATATAAGGCTTCAGCGGCGCATGGTCCTTATAAAAAACAGCGCCCGTTCCCTTATGCGCGTGCAGCTTATGCGCGCTGACCGTATAATAGTCGATATTCGACGTGTTTTGCAGGCGTTCCTTGCAGAATGCCTGTACCCCGTCCGAGTGAAACATGGTTTGCGGATTTTTCGCTTTTACGAGCGCCGCAATCCGCTCGACGTCATTTTTGGCCCCGGTTTCATTATTCACGTGCATAACGCTGACAAGCGCGGTATTTTCGGTTACCGCCTCCGCGACCGCCTCCGGCGGCACCACGCCGTTTTTATTCGTCTTTACAAAGGTTACGCCGCAGCCCGCATTCTGCAGGAATTTGAAGCTTTCCTCCACACAGGGATGCTCCGCGCCGCCGCACACATAGTGCATATCTTTTTTCTGTTTTGCGCCGCGCAAAATAACCGTGTTCGCGCTTTCCGAACCACAGCTTGTAAAAAAGCACTTGTGCCCCTGCGCGCCGAACGCGTGCAGCAGGGTTTCTTTGGCCTCGTCGATCTGTTTTTGCACGCGCGTCGCGCTCGCGTACAGCGCGGAAGGATTCTGCCATCCGTCCGCGGCGTAGGCCGTATAAACTTCCTTTAATTCCTCGAGCGGCTTTGTGGTCGCCGCATTATCCAAATAAATTTCTTTCATCATCAAAAACAGCCCATACGATCCGTTTCAATTTTCAGGCCACGGGGCCCGTTACAAAATATTATAGCATATCCGCGAATCAAATTCTTTACCGTTTCATGCGAAAATTCCAGGGGAAGGCGGCGGACAAAAAAAGGCACGGTTTCCCGTGCCTTTTCCTCCAGTACTCTTTCCCCGCCGGGGGAAAGAAACGATTTACTTTTTTTAACCGAGGTTGTTCATATCCGCAAGGGTAAACTCTACGGAATATTCCCGGCCTTCCCGCCATACCTTGGCGCCGACCTTTTCCCCAACCGCTTTCTGGGACAATATGGGCATATCCGCACCGTTGGACAGGTCTACGCCGTCGATTTCCGTAATCACGTCGTTTTGCTGCAGGCCCGCCTGGTCCGCCGGGCCGCCTGCCGTCACATCCACCACGAGCGCGCCGCGCGGCGTATCCCACAGCTTCGCGTCCACATCGGAAATCAGGCTGTAGGTGATGCCGATGCCCGCGCGCGGAATGCTGCCGTTTTCAATCAGCTGCTGCGCGGTCTCGATTGCCCTATTGATCGGAATCGCATAGCCGACGCCTTCCGAGGTGAGCAGGTTCCCGTTTGCGTCGATCCCGGAGTAATATTTTTTAGCCGTATTAACGCCGATCACTTTACCGTCCTCGCCGACGAGCGGTCCGCCGGAATTACCCGCATTGATCGCCGCATCCGTCTGGATCATCTGCATTTTATTCCCGTCGAGGGCAATTTCCTGCTGCGCAATGCTTACATGCCCCACCGTAACGGAATTATTAAAGGTTTCCCCCCGGATATTGCCAATCGCCACCGCGAGTTCACCCGCCTTGACCGAATCGCTGTCGCCGATCGGCACCGCTTTGATGCCAAGGTTTTCCACCTTAATGACCGCGATATCCGTGGTGGAATCGCCGCCGATTTTTTCCGCGACATGCTCCTCGCCGTCCGGCGTTGTTACCTTGATAAGGTTGCCGTCCGCAACAACATGGTTGTTTGTGAGGATATATCCTTCCGTTTCGGAAATGACAAAGCCCGTCCCCGCGTCAAGCGCCTGTTCCACGGGTTCCTGCCCGGAAACAAGCTGCTTGTTGTAGGCCGTGATGCCGACCACGCTGCCCGAAATGTTTTCCGCAATTTCTACCGCCGGGTTCTGTATGTTCTGGATCGACTGTGCGTCTCCTCCGAGGGACGGCGTATCGCCGGTGCCCTGTTCCTGCGCCTGTTCTTCCTTGGTGGGAAGCTGCTGTACAGGCAGGGCGCTTTGCCCCGCGACTGCCGGCATAATGACGAAAGCCGTTAAAAGGCCGCCCGCAACGATTCCGGCGACCGCCGATACAAATACCTTGGGAAATTTCCGTTTCTTTTTCGGCGGTTTTGGCGTTCCGCCCTGCTGCCCGTCCATATTGGGCTGCGCCGTTTCCGGCTGCGGAGCCGCCCCGTAGCCATACGGAGGGGTTTGCTGCGGCTGTACCGGCGGCATATTGGGTTGCGCCGGCGGGACATTTGGCTGATTATTTTGCCCGTTAAAATTGTTGAATCCATTTTCGTTCATGAGCGTTCTGTCCTCCCTGTAAAATTACCATCAGAAATAATACCGAATAACCGTTCGATCTTTATTCATTATGTTACGCGGATTATGTGAAAAATATATGAACAAATTTTAAAGAAATATCAAAAACATCCATCGTTTTTCCCGCTGGCTATCATCATACCACAATTTCCGCCGTATTTATACAGGCGGACCGTTCCGCTTATGCCGCCGCGGTAAAAAACAAAGGCCCTCCCAAGGAAGGCCTTTGTCCGGAAATTATTTTCCCTGTTATGATGAGAGAGTGTTATGAGCGATTCTGTCTTTCGTAGGAGGAAAGCGCCGCCGTACTCATTCCACAAACTGTTTTTTCACAAATTGCAGCGATTCCCGGATGTCTGCGTCCATCTGTTCCTCGCTTGCACCCTCCGAGAGGTCCCGCCATATCTTGATGTCGCTTCCCACCGTGCCCCCCGGCTTCACGAACG
>NZ_MAIQ01000006.1 GCF_001678845.1 Christensenella intestinihominis | reverse complement strand
TTGCGGCTTATTTATAATACCAAACTCCCCTCCTCCTGTCAACATCTTTTTTCTATTTTTTTAATGCATTTTTGACGTGTTTGCGGACACATAAAAAATGCGCATTCCATGCGCACTTCATATAGCTATGGGCGGCAAAATCCGCCACTACATTTTGTCTTTTCTCCATTTAAAATAAAGAAAGCTGCCGCGGCTCAGGCGGTAATTTTTTATAAGCCGCGATGATATCCTGCATCCGAAAGATGAGGCCGTACTTCCGGCACTCGGACTGGAACAGGCTGCGGAGCTTCTTCGCCTGCGGGGAACCGCAGAAATAATTACCCCGGAATACGTTCCCATATTTCCGGCTGAGTCCCGGAAAGTATTCGTCCAGCTTTTCATAATAATAATCCCTCTGGTTCTGGCGGAGCGTTACGCCAAACATCGGGAAGATGAAGCGCGCACCATTTTCATGCGCGAGCCGGACCATTTCCTTCACATTTTCTTCCGTATCCGTAATATAAGGAAGCATCGGCGTAAACAGGACGCCCGTAAATATCCCCGCCCTGCCAAGCTCCCGCACCGTCCGGAACCGCTCTGACGAAACCGGCGCATACGGCTCTATAACCTTCGCAAGGGAATCGTCCGCCGTCGTGATCGTTACCTTTATATTGGCGCAGCTCTTCCGGGAAATTTTTTGGATCAAGTCGATATCCCGGAGTACGAGGCTGCTTTTGGTGTCCAGCGCCACACCGAAACCATAGCGCTCCAACAGCTCCAATGCGCCGCGCGTCGCTTCCGCTTCCTTTTCAAACGGATTGTAGGTGTCTGACATGGCCCCCACGCCTACAACGCCCTTTTTCCGTTTCTTCCCAAGTTCGCTTTCCAGAATTCCAAGGGCATTCTTTTTCAGCCGCACCCTGTCAAAATCCTCCACGCCATAGCATTCGCTCCTGCTGTCGCAATAAATGCACCCGTGGCAGCAACCCCGGTACAGGTTCATATTATAGTCGTTGCCAAACCATGAATCGTCTTTTGGCCGGGCAAGGATTGCTTTTGCGGGCACAAGTTCCATATCAGAAACCCTTTTCGTTCAAAAATTTTCCGAATTTCTTATCGCTCATCATTTCATTGGTCACAAACATACCATTATAATAGACGGAAAAGGTCGTAAACGGAGAGGCGGCGTTTTGCGCCGCTTCCCTATCGGCGATCTTTTGGAAGGCAACAGGCGCGTTTCGCTCCTGCGCGGCCTTTTCCAGTAATGGGATATATTTGGCGTTCCACGGGCAGTGGTCTGAATAGCAGATCACAACGCCCTGCTGTGTAATGGTTCCTTTTTTCGCGTTTTCCCGGAACCTGGGGACATCCGTAGCTTCATCAAACGGAAGATACAATAATTCAAAATAGGGCTGTGCGGTATCCGCCGTCCGAAAGCCGCGCTTCTTATAAAAAACGGGATCGGAAAGGAACGGGCGCTTTTTGTCGGAGGAAATTGCCACCAGTCCCTTTTTCCCAAGTCTTTCGGCTTCCCCGGCGCAACGTTCAAGCAATGCGGTACCATATCCTTTTTTGGCCAGCGAACCGGCAACCCAAAAGCAGTCAATAAACAGGTACCCATCGGCGACAATCGGCGTCCATGCGTTTTCCGCTGGGACAAATTCAATAAAGGCTTTTCCCTGCGCATCCGCTTTCCAGAATTGATACCCCTCCAAAAAGCGCTCCTTCATCCATTCCTTTTTAACCTGCGTACTTTTTTTATCCGAAATTGCGCAGCACACGTGCTCCCGCTCAATATTATTTCCGTTTACTTCTATGATATTCCCCACTTATTCCTCCACTCCAATATATACATGGATTTCTTCCGGCTGTCCGTCCTGTCCCGGGAAATATTCTTCAAAATCACTGGCGTATGCCCTTTTGAGCGGCAGGGCCCACACCGCATTCCAGATTTCACCAAGTCCTTTTTCCGGGTTCTTGGTCACAAACTTCGCATAGTTCCCGGCGCGAATCTTTTTCGCCGTGAATACGGGGGCTGTACTGCCATCCGTTTCGCATCCGGCTATATAGGAATAAGGCTTTGTAAAATCGCCCTCGTAATCGGTGTAAAGGCCAATATAATTTGTGTTTACCCGCCCGTGAATCATTTCCCCTTTTCCGTTGCCAAGAAAATCCTTCCACAGCGGAAAAATATCGCGCATTGCTTTCCCGTCCTTGTTTTCCGTCCGGATTTCAATTCCCTCGACGGTTTTTTCTTCAATTCTAACCAATTCATAATCCATGCCTGTTTTGTTTCCCTTCTTAAGCTTTTATGAATTCATCATAGCAGGCATAATATGACACCATATGTCAGCTAAACATAATTTTCCAGCATCTTTTTAAGCCGGTTCCCGATCACCCTGCGTACACGCTCCGGCTTTACCACATAGGCAAAAGGGCCAAAGGAAAGGATATACCCGTAAACCCACTCGTCCTCCGGCACGTTCATTTCCACAAGGAAGCCGTCGTCCAATTTTTGGATGGCGCCTTCTTCAAATTCATCATATACGCGGTAAGTCATTTGCGGGTCGATATGCAGCACGAATCTGACGTATTCCTGTGCGCCGCCTTTCTTTGCTTCCTGCGGCAGCATCCCGGCACTGCGTTTAAAAAGTTCTCCCGTCATTTCAGGATTTTTGATACGCGATATGCGGAAGGTCCGGTAATCCCTGCGATCCCGGCAGAAGCCTTGCAAATACCACGCCTTGCTTTTATAAAGTAAACGGAGCGGTTCCACCGTCCGCTGTTCCTTTTTTCCATTCGCCCCAAAATAAGTAAAGGTGATTACCTCTTTTTTGAGCACCGCTTCCTTCAAAAGGGCAAACTTTTCCTTTTCAGCCGTCCCCCACGCGGAGAAGTCCACTTCAATCCACCCACGGTCTTCCTGTTGGAAAACCGCGCTTAATTTTGAAAGCACTTCCTCCGTCTCCGGATACTGCACCGCACGCAGGCTTTGCAGCCCCATCAATATCCTGTCCCGCTCTTCTTCCGAGAGCAGGGAATTTTGCAGGACAAACCCCTCCATCAGGGAAATACCCCCGCCCTTTCCCTTTTCCGTATAGACGGGAATCCCCGCAAGGCTCAGTGCGTCAATATCGCGGTAAATCGTGCGGACGGAAACCTCGAACCGCTCCGCAAGCTCCTTCGCCGTCACCTTGCGTTTATCCAAAAGAATATAAATGATTTCAAACAAACGATTATTTTGCATTTTACATTTTCTGGCAAGCCGGGCAATAGTAAACGCTTCCCCCGAGATAGGCTTCCTTTATGATCCCGCCGCCGCACTCCGGGCAAACCATCGCGGTGTTATTTTTGCTCAGGAGCGTCCGGTAGCCTCCCGGATTGCCGTACAGTCCTTTTCCGTATCGCGCCCGCCTTTTTCCGCCATATCTCCCAGCACATCCCTGACCGCCATATAAAGCCCCGCAATTTCCCTGCCGGAAAAATCCCCCACCTTCTTTTTGGGATGTATCCGCGCCGTCCACAGGATATCCTGCAGTACCCCGTTCCCAAGACCCGGTATCCGCTGCTCCGTCGCAAGGAACGCCTTTGCCGAGGTCCGTTTCCGGTCCACGCCGTCAAGAAGCGACTGGAAATACTCCGCATCGAATCCGTCTTCCAAGGGCGAAACCTTTTCCCGTGCCACCAGATAATACGGATTGTCGTTTTCTCCCGCGCGGAACGCGGATAAAGCCCCATACATCTGGACGCTCCCGGCGAGCGCGCTGCCGTCGTCAAACAGCACATAAAGCTGGTGCTTTTTCGGTTCAGGCTGCCCCGGCGCGAGAAAGCGAAGGTTTACCCCGTCATTAAAATCGAGCCGCATATCTTCCATCTCAATTTCAACATGTCCGCCATAGGAATGTGTTTCTCCTACTGTTTTCCCTTGCAGGAGCGCATCGTAATGCTCCGGCTCCCCGACAAAGAACGCAAAACGGTGCGGGCTTTTCCCCGCAATAACGTGCTCGATCCGTTTTCCCTCGATTGCTTCTGTGAGCTGCCTTGCCAGCGTAACGCTTTCCGGTAATTCGATCATTGCGTTTCCTCCGTAATGTTTGATGGTTCAGTGTATCACACAAAAGCAGACATCTTATGTCATATTAAAGCGCGCAAAGTTCCAAATAATTTGCGGCAGGTGGGTGCCCCTCTTAGAAAACCACCTCGTCGGCCACACCGCCGCCAAGGCAGATATCCCCGTCATACAGGACACAATACTGCCCCGGGGTAACCGCCCGTTGCTTTTCCGCGAATTCCACACGATATATTCCGTCGCCAAGCTTCTCCGCATGCGCCTTCTGGTCCGGCTGGCGGTAACGCACCTTGGCCATGCAGTCAAATCCGTCCCGTTCCTCCCCGCCTGAAATAAAATTCATACCGCTCATGACAAGCGCACGGGAAAAGAGCAGTTCCGACTCCGCTCCCTGCGAAACATATAAAACATTGTGCTCCATATCCTTCCTGACCACGAACCACCGTTCACCCGTGCCATCCTTGCTCCCGCCGATATCAAGCCCGCGCCGCTGCCCGAGCGTATAATACATCAGCCCGTCATGCCTGCCGACCACTTTTCCGTCCAGCGTTTTCATGTCGCCCGGGTTTGCGGGAAGATAGGTCTGCAAAAACTGCTTGAATTTCCGCTCCCCGATAAAGCAGATTCCCGTAGAGTCCTTTTTCCCTGCCACCGAAAGCCCGGCTTCATCGGCGATCCGCCGGACGTCTGCTTTCTGCAATTCCCCGACCGGGAACATCGCCCGTTCAATCTGGCTTTGGGACAGCATACACAGGAAATAGCTCTGGTCCTTGCCTTCGTCGAGGCCCTTTTTTAAATACGTCACCCCATCCCGGCGTTCGAGCCGCGCATAATGCCCGGTCGCAATGAAATCCGCCCCCGCCTTCCTGGCAAAATCCAAAAACGCCGCAAACTTGATCTCCTTGTTGCACAGCACATCCGGGTTCGGCGTGCGCCCTCGTTTGTATTCCGCGAGGAAATATTCAAATACCCGCTCCCAATATTCATTTTCAAAATTAACGGTATAATAGGGAATGTCGATTTTCGCGCAAACCGAGCGCACGTCGTCGTAATCGGCCGCCGCCGGGCATTCGGACTCCTCCGCGCTGTCGTCCCAATTTTTCATAAAAACGCCCACCACGTCATAACCCTGCTCCTTCAAAAGCAGCGCCGATACCGCCGAATCCACTCCGCCGGACATCCCGACAATGACGCGTTTTTTCTGGTCTCCCATAAAATTTTTCTCTCCGGTCTTCTATAATATATCGCCCACTTATAGTATAATCGTTCATAGGAATTATGCAAGGAGGCACAAATGGCCGCAAAAAGGAAGAAAAAAACTGCCGCAAGCGCGCTTATCACCATTTTATGCATTACAGGCTTATTGCTTGTGCTTGCATTTGGAACAAACGGCGCTTTCCTGGATTTATTTATGCAGCCCGGGGACGGCGCCGGTTCCGCTGCATCGAATGCCGCTGCGGCAGATAATGTCGCAAAGCTTGTCCCGGCCGAAAGCAGCGACCTGCTGCTTTATGTGATCGATACCGGCAACTCCGACAGTATGGTGCTTTTGACGCCGGATGGGCATTCCCTGCTGATCGACGCGGGGGAAAGCGACGACGCAGACCGTATCCTCAGTACGCTCTCCGCGCTCGGCATCAAGGCCCTCGACGGCGTTGTCGCCACGCATCCGCATGCCGATCATATTGGTTCCATGGCGGCGGTGCTGGACAATATCCCGGTGGGCACGATTTATATGACCGATTTTGCCGCAACCACCAAAACCTATGAAAAAATGCTCGATGCAATTGAGGAAAACAACATTCCTGCCGTTCATGTGACGGCGGGATATACGTTTGACCTCGGAAGCGTCCGCCTCACGGCGCTGAATCCGCAGGATCGCGAATACGACGACGCAAATAATTCAAGCATTGTGTTGCTTGCGGAATACGGCGGTACGAAATTCCTGTTTGAAGGCGATGCGGAGGAAGAAGCGATCGCGGACATGCTGGCCGGGTATTCCGGCATCATGGATGCGGATGTGCTCAAGGTGGGCCACCACGGCTCGCACAACGGAACCACGCAGGAATTCCTCGATGTCGTGACGCCCTCCGTCGCCATCATCAATTGCGGCAAGGGCAACGATTACGGCCATCCGCATAAGGAAACCATCGATATGCTTGGCGCAACGGACGCCGCCATCCTGCGCACCGACCAAAACAGCGACATCGCCGTTTTTTCGGACGGCACCGCCGTACGCTATGAAACGGCAGCATAAACAAAAAACACCGGACAGCGGATACTGTCCGGTGTTTTCATCCTCAGTCGATTTCTTCCACTTTCACGATCAAATATGCTTCACTGATCCCATATTCGTCCGCGATGGCTTTTTTCACTTTATCCTCGATTTCTTTGGCGGTCGCCCCCTGGTTCGACTTCAAAACATCGAAAATGATTCCGTCCGTCTTTTCATCGTCGAGCGTTGAAATGTCCATTTCGTCCGCCGCCGCATAATCCGCGTATACCTTTGCACCATAACGGTTTGCGCTGCTTCCGCAGAAGGAGCTCAGGTTCATCAGCTCGTCCTTTTCAAACCAGAATGCGTAATCGTCCACCTCAACGATCGCGTCCTCATTCCTGTATTTGGCGTGCAGCTTTGCCTCAAACGCGGCAAACTCCTCGCGGCTCATATCCTTGACGCTGCCGCGCTCCTTGTGGAACGCATATCCCCATTCTTCCGCGCGCTGTTCCATCGAGGTGCCCAAATCATCTGCCGTGCCGACCGTCATGCCGCTCGCATCCGCAAATCCATTAGCGTCCGTTTCGTAGATACGCGTGATCCCTTCATTTTCGTCGCGCTCCACGATCACATAAGCGCCGATTCCGATGAAAATTCCGTTCGTCATCGTATTATATCCGGCGTCGCGGATTCCCGCAAGGGGTTTTCCGTTGAACCAGTAATCACCGCTTGCCTCGTGATAGGTAACGCCAAACGGCTCATAGGACTTCATCAGTTCCCGTTCCCACTGTTCATCATATTCTCCGCTGTCGGCTGCCGCTTCTGCAATCTCAGTAACGCCCTCATACTCCGCATCGCGGCCCGCGCGGATTTCCTCTGCTTTTTCCCGGCCCACGCTGGCGACCGATTCCATCATTTCCCCTACTTTTCCGTAAAATGGCGAACAACTGCATAAAACGCCCACCACGATAACCGCTGCCGCGGCTGCGGCCACCGTTTTCAGAACCCTTCTTTTTTTGCTGTCCATTCTTCCTGCCTCCATTTTTCTTACTCTGTTTTCATTATAGACGGAAGCGGCAAAAAGTGTTTTACAGCCCGCTGAACACTTTCTTAAGATTGTATGAAAAAGGCGGCTGCCGGGCCGCCATTGGGCAAATATATTGAATTTCTTTCATGCGCTCAGTCTTTTAAAACCAAAACCACCGGGCAATGGTCGCTGCCCATAACCTCCTGGCAGATGTCCGCTTCCTCGATCCGGTCCTTCATATCCTCCGACACGAGGAAATAGTCGATCCGCCATCCCGCGTTGTTCGCGCGCGCGTTGAACCGGTAAGACCACCACGAATACCGTCCCGTTTCATCCGGATGCAGATAACGGAAGGAATCAATAAAACCCGAGTTTAAAAGCTCCGTCATTTTTTCCCGTTCCTGCGGCGTGAAACCGGCATTCTTTACATTCGTTTTCGGATTCTTAAGGTCGATTTCCGTATGCGCCACATTGAGGTCTCCGCATACCACCACACCCTTCTGCTCATTCAGCCGGTGCAGGTAGGCGCGAAAGTCGTCCTCCCATTTCAGGCGGTAATCGAGGCGTTTCAATCCCTCGCCGGAATTGGGCGTATAAACGTTTACCAGATAAAAATCCTCAAATTCGAGTATAATGACCCGGCCCTCGTGGCTGTGCTCCTCCACGTCAAAATCATAAGATACGCTAAGCGGCTCCTTCTTTGAAAATACCGCCGTCCCCGAATAGCCCTTTTTCTCAGCACTGTTCCAGTATTCTTCATATTCCTTGAAATCAAACTCCGCCTGCCCGCGCTGCATCTTCGTCTCCTGGACACAGAAAACGTCCGCGCCGCTTTCGTGCAGATATTCGAGGAATCCCTTTCCTGCCGCGGCCCGAAGACCGTTTACATTCCATGAAATTAATTTCATTTTGCCACCTTTATGCAGATATTGCACCTTTTAATCCGTTCGTTTATAAATAAACCCTTCCCCTGCCCGTTATTCATTCCTTTTTGCGCCTTGCAATCCGGCCCGCTTCCTCCGCCTCGATTTTTGCACGCCGGGCCGCAGCTTCCAGCTTCAAATATTCTTTTTTTGCGGCTTCCGCTTTCCTTGAGAGCTTACGGGCCGTTTCCGCCGCTTCCTCCGCATCGCTGTCCTTTAAGGATTGCACCGGGTCGAACGTATCCTCCCGGTACAGCCATACGAGCACCGTAAATAGAAATATCCCGGCAAGGATGATCCCCGTCATTTCCGTCAGGCTGGTGGTCCCCAGTATCCCCATTAACGCAATCAGGGTAATCCAGATGACCAGAACAAATACCAGCGCTTTCTTAAACATCAGCGAATAGGAATTGCGCAGTGTCAGCGCGAACAGCATCAGGCTCACCGCGAGCGATATAGAGGAAATCTGCGCGCAAAAGTTGTGCAGGGTGGAAAATCCGGGAAACGTTTCAGGCAGGAACGGGAAAAAATTCCCTACGATCAGTACCGCAATCGCAAAATATACAAATCCGCGTATTTTTGAATGCGTATTTTTCGTAAGCATCAGCAAATAGCCCATAAAGCTCGCAAAATATGCGCAAAATACGATGGTCCAGATAATAAACCAGAAATGCATGCTTCTGCTTGCGTTTCCCATCGCCGACATGGATGTTGTGAGGATATTGTCCTTTGTGCCCATGATGAGCGTAAAGACAGGAATGATTCCAAGCGAAAAAATTCCGTAAAAGACCAGCCCTCCGAAAAGCCGCCTCCTGTATTTTGACATTTCATCTTTCATAAAACGATCCCCCCTGCCGTTGATATCTTTACGATACCATACGAATATGGCAGCTGGCAATCAAAAGAGCTCTTTACATTATATCTTTTCATGCCGGATGAAAATCCGCAGCTTCGGCCCCAAAAATGGTTGCATTCGCAACTACTGTGTGATATAGTATTTTAAGTTGCAGACGCAACTATTTTTTATGATTGGGGTGATCCGTTTGCAGGAACGGCACTTTACTTTAAATAAGTATGCTTCTATCATCAACAGGCACGGTATGCGCTACTACGACCAGGAATTGAATTCCCTCGGGGTCGGCGCGGGACAGCAGTTTTTCCTTGTCCGCATTTTTGAAAACCAGGGAATCAATGTATACGACCTGGCAAAATGCGGGCATTACGATAAGGCGACCGCAACCCGTGCAATCCATAAGCTGGAGGAATTCGGGCTGATACGCCGCGAAGCCGATCCGGCAGACGGGCGGGTATGCCGCCTGTACACCACTGAAAAAGCGCGGCCGATCGTCAATTCCATTTATGCGGCAGTCCGGAAGTGGAACGATATCCTCACCCAGGGTATGTCGGAGGAGGAAGTTGTCCTTGCGGAACGCCTGATGGAATTGATGGCAAAAAACGCTTATGAATTTACAAAAGACAACCAAGGAGGAAAGACTGTATGAGTGAAACGGTACTCACTGAAAAAAGAAACCCTTTGGGCTACGAGCCTGTCGGCAAGCTGCTCAAAACCTTTGCCTGGCCGGCAATTATTTCTTTTCTGATTAATTCGGTTTACAATATTGTAGACCAGATTTTCATCGGCCAGGGCGTCGGCTACCTCGGTAATGCGGCAACAACGATTTCATTTCCGATCATGACGATCCTGATTTCCTTTGCCGCCCTTGTGGGGACAGGCGGCAGTGCCTACGCTGCCCTGAAGCTTGGCGAGAAAAAAGAGCAGGAGGCGCAGCGCGCGTTGAACAACGGGCTCACGCTCTCCCTCATTATCAGCGCGGCCATGATGGTGGCATGCTTCCTGTTCCTTGATCCAATGCTGAAAGCATTCGGCGCGACGTCGGACAGCATGTCTTACGCCAAGGAATATTCGACGATCATCCTGCTCGGCACACCGTTCAACGTCGTAAGCATCGTGCTTTCCAATATGGCGCGTACGGACGGCAGTCCCAAGCTTTCGATGTACAGTATTTTGATCGGCGCTATCCTCAATACAATACTTGACCCCCTTTATATCTTTGTGTTCCACTGGGGGGTAACCGGCGCGGCGATCGCCACCATCACCTCGCAGGCGATTTCCACGGTGATCCTTTCCATCTATTTCGCAAAAAACGGAAAGAGCATGCGCTTTGAGAAAAAATACATGAAGCTGCACGGGCGCACCTGCAAAATGATTTTAACGCTTGGGATTTCATCCTTCATCACCCAGATCGTTGCATGCATTACCCAGATCGTCATGAACAATTCCCTTGTGTTCTACGGCAACCAGGCGGGTGTGGGCGGCGATATCGCGCTTTCCGCGATGGGTATTGTCATGAAAATTGCCATGATCCTCGCGGCGGCGTGCATTGGGATCGGCATCGGCGCACAGCCGATCCTCGGCTTTAACCGCGGCGCCGGGCAGCCAAAGCGCATCAAAAAGACCTTTGTGATGGCGGCGTGGATTTCCACCGTAGTTGTTATCATTGCATGGCTAATTTGCCAATTGTTCCCGGAGGCAATTCTCAGCCTGTTTGGCGACGCCGAGCCAAACTTTACCATGTTTGCCGTGAAATGCATGCGCCTCTTCCTGGGCGGCATTTTCTGCGCGGGCTTCCAGATTGTCTCCACGAGCTATTTCCAGGCGACGGGGCAGCCGTTCAAGGCGACGATCCTTTCAATGCTGCGGCAGCTCCTGCTGCTGATTCCGCTCGTCCTTATTTTGCCGTTATATTTCGGGCTGGACGGCATCCTTTACGCGGGTCCGGTTGCCGATATTGGCTCCGCCGTGATCGTTGCAATTTTTGTCGCACGCGAAATGAAGAAACTGAACGCGTGGATTCGCGAGGAAGACCTCCACGGCAAAACGGAAGGCCTTGCCGCCACACAATAAACCGGCGTACAAAAAAAGCACGAAACTTTCGTTTCGTGCTTTTTGTTTGCCTTCTTATTTCACAACCCGTTCAAGCAGGCCCTGGAATGCGCAGCCGTGGCGCGCTTCGTCCTTTGCCATTTCGTGGACTGTGTCGTGGATCGCATCGTAGCCAAGCTCTTTCGCTCTCTTTGCAAGCGCCAGCTTGCCCGCTGTCGCGCCGCACTCCGCATCCGCGCGAAGCTGCAGGTTTTTCTTCGTATCCGCGTAAACAACCTCGCCGAGAAGCTCCGCAAACTTGGAAGCATGCTCCGCTTCTTCAAATGCAGCACGCTTATAGGTTTCCGCAACCTCCGGATACCCTTCCCTGTCAGCCTGCCTTGCCATTGCAAGATACATGCCAACCTCGGTGCACTCGCCCATGAAGTTTTCCCTCAGGCCGTTTACTACTTCCTCGTCAAGTCCCTGTGCGATACCGATTTTGTGCTCGTCCGCCCATACGCGCTCGCCCGCGAATTCGTCAAACTTGGAGCCGTCCGCTCCGCACTGCGGGCATTTTGCCGGGCGCTCGCCCTCTACCGTGTAACCACATACCTGACATACATACTTAGCCATTTCTTAATACCTCCCAATCTTTTGCGATTAAACGCTTTTGCGTTTATCTTTTTTATTATACACGGTCTCGAATATATCTAAACAAAATTTTTTAACTTTTTTATCCTACTGATTGAGAAGGCCCTTTTGGTGGTATTAATATAATATATATTGCTGTAAATACAAATGATCGGGGTGACAATCATGAGTCATGCGGCAGAGACCGTGATGATGCAAAACGAATATTTTTATACCGGGCGCACCAAGCCATATGAATTTCGCATGGACGCCCTTTCCAGCCTTAAGCGGGCAATTATCGAGAACGAATCGGCCATTTTCGACGCGCTTCACGAAGACCTTATGAAAAGCCCGTTTGAGGCGTTTGAAACGGAAGTCGGCATTACAATCGACGAAATCACTTTTCTGATGAAGCACCTGCGCCACTGGATGAAGCCCGGCCGTGCGCGCACTCCCCTTGCGCAGTTCCCTTCAAAAAGCTTCGTGATGCCGGAGCCATACGGGGTAACGCTTATCATGTCGCCCTGGAATTACCCGTTCCAGCTGACAATTGAGCCGCTTGCCGGGGCGCTTGCGGCGGGCAACACCGCCATCGTAAAGCCCTCGGACTATTCGCGCGCCACATCGAAGGTCATCGCGGGGATCATACATTCTATTTTCCCGCAGGATTATGTAGAGGTCGTCCTCGGCGGGCGCGAATCCAATCAGGACCTCCTGCAGCAGCAGTTCGACTACATTTTCTTTACAGGCGGCGTGACGGTCGGCAAATTAGTGATGGAATCCGCCTCCCGGTTCGTTACCCCCATAACGCTTGAGCTCGGGGGAAAAAGTCCGTGCATCGTGGATGAAACGGCCGATCTCGATGTAGCGGCAAAACGGATTGCATGGGGGAAATTCCTGAACGCCGGGCAAACCTGCGTGGCCCCCGACCACCTGTATGTCCAGGAATCCGTAAAAAGCAGGTTCCTTCCCAAACTGGAGCAGGCAATTACTGAATTTTATACGGAGAATCCCCTTTCCTGTGGCTGGCTCCCCAAAATCATCAATCAAAAACATTATGACCGCCTTCACGGCCTTATGTCGAATGAGGAAATCATTTTCGGCGGCAGAAGCGACCCGAATTCCCTGCTCATCGAACCTACGATTATTGACAATGCCGCGTATAACCATCCCGTCATGCAAGAGGAAATTTTCGGGCCTTTGCTCCCTGTCCTCGAATTCCGCAACCTTTACGATGCAATCACGGAAATCCGCAAGCATCCGAAACCGCTTGCGCTCTATCTGTTCACAAGCAACCAAAAGACGGTGAAAAGCGTCCTCGGTACGGTATCCTTTGGCGGCGGATGCGTAAACGATACAATCATCCAGCTCGCGACCTCGCGCATGCCCTTCGGCGGGGTGGGAAACTCCGGCATGGGCGGCTATCATGGAAAAGCAAGCTTCGATACGTTCTCGCATTATAAGAGCATTGTGCATAAGTCAAACCGTATCGACCTCCCCATCCGCTACCTCCCGCCAACCGGGAAAAAAATGAAGGGTTTGCGTAAATTCATCGGCAAAAAATAGAAGCAATAAAGACAGGGTGCCCCGGTTACCGCCGGATGCCCTGCGAACAACAGTAGCACAAAAATCCCGGTCTTCGTTGGAAGGCCGGGATTTTTGGACTGTTGTTCAGCGAACCTGTTTAAATGGAATATTCAAGGTCTTTGCGAGTTTCTTCAATACGGAAGCATTGTGCCCAAGGCTCAGTGAGAAGTGATGATTGATCCCCGAGCAAGACCAATCCTCTACGAATGCGCCAATGTCTCCTTCGCCGAAGTATCCGCGCGTCATCGTGTTGCCGTTTGCCGGTTTCGGCCCTTTCTGACTTTCGCCTTCCGCAACGGAGAAAGAGTAATTCCCGTCAATATCACTTGAAAGGCCAAGCATTGTTATAGGGCCTTCCTTCAGGCTGAAATCAACCGAAAGGCCTTCTCCTTTTTTGCCGTGAAAGGTGGTAAGCGCACGCATTTGCGGTTTCCCGCTGCTGATACGGATATCATGCGGCCCATCGTGCCCGACCATCTGTATTTTTTCTTCAAATATAGTGGGGCAGAATTCCGCAAACGAACCGCCGCATCCCAGACAGCTTGTAATATACATAGCAACGCATGTCTTCATATCAGATTCCCCTGCAAAGGGAACTCCTGCTGAAACAAGGAGCGAATTGCCAATAATCATGCTGCATGCGACTTTTTCGTATTCATTGTTAAGGCCTTCGTAATAGTAAGCAACGCCGGAAAGGCGGTTGTTGGATACCAGTTTATCCATACCGACAGAAACACGCGCCGTCCAGTCAAGGTCCTCGTCCGTAATCTTTCTTGTTGTGGGATCATAGCTCGGGTCCAAAAATTCAAACGTATCCCTTATCACCTTGATCTTATTTTTTACTTCATTATCCGTTGCCGAATGTACATAATCTACAAACTCGCACATTTCTACCATTTTTACATGAATCCCGAAGGTACGCTCTATTGTGGTGGGATCAAAGTTCATATCGAGCATTCCTTCATACGTATGGCCAAGATGCCCGAAAATTGAACCTTTCATACACCTGAGAGCCGTTGCAACGCGGCACCATTCAGAAATATTTTTTGTGAAACGCGCGTCAAAACCGGGAATAAGATAATGTCCGTATTCAAGTCCGGCCGGCTCGATTCCGCTACGTGTCAGGGCGTTGTAAGCTTCCGGGAGCGGACATGCGCCGCCGCCTGCATGCGTCCAGTATGTAGTTGCCTTGGAAACGTCAAGTGACATTTGATAACCGACAATAACAACCGGACATCCCGCCGCCTTTATGCCCTGCACGTATTTGCCGGAAGCCACATATGCGCAGTTGAACTGGAAGAGAAGGTCTATATCTTCCGCCTTAAACATAAGGCCCGCTTTATAGCCGTCCTCCGTTGTATCTACAATAAAATCCCCTGCTGCATTTGTATAGGTAATAACTTCTACGCCCTGGGATTCAAGCAGTTTCTTAAAATCCGTGGCGTTTTTTATGAACTGTTCTTTCATACCCGGAAACTGCGGCCAGTATTCTTTGTGTCCGCATACCATAAGCCCGACTTTGCCTTTTTTCTTTACTTCTTTGATATCCATTTTTTCTCCTCCTTCATTTTTTAGGGTATCAGAAATATTACACTTTATTGCTATTTCTTAAAGTGTTACTTTTTTGATTGAATATACTGGTTTATTGTGAGAAATATATTGAATGAAGCACTATTTTGTTTTATACTATAATTATATCAAGTATAAATTTCTTATCAATTATTTAAGTTGTGTACTTATTATAATATCTTGCGGTGATAAAATGCCTACATTAACAAAGAACTACACAAAGGATTGGTCCGAAGATTCCATCTGGATCATCAATACGCCCAGCGAGCTGGCAAGGGAGGCTTTTTTCTATGTGCAGGAGATTGGAATGTTCCAATGCTTCTCCAATTATTACACGGAACACGAGGATATCGCATCTTTCCTCGTAATGCTTACATTGGCAGGGGAAAGTAATTACCAGTATCAGAACAAAACCTATCGTTTGAGGCCTGGGGATTTGTTTTTTGTCGACTGTATGGAGTATCATTCTTTGAAGCCCCATGGCCCGGCACGCTGGGATATGATGTGGGTCCAGTTCAACGGTGGTGCCGCGCAAAGCTATTACCAGCAGTTTTTGAGGCAAAAAACGCCTGTGATCCGCGTCGGTACGGTGGGACCGGTCTACAATTATCTGACCGAGCTGATTGAGGTAAACCAGAAAAAGAGCATGTATTCGGAGCTAGTCAGTTCCAAGCTCATCACGGGACTCCTGACCGAGATATTGATCCTGTCCGGGGCGGCTTATTCCACAAAGACCAATATTCCCGAATATATCCAGGAGGCGATTAAAGATATTGACACGCACTTCAAAGACAACCTGAGCCTTGATTATTTTGCCAAAACCTTAATGGTCAGCAAATATCACCTGCTGAAAGAATTTAAAAAATATACTGGGTTTACGCCCAACGACTATCTTCGTATGACGCGGATTAACCACGCAAAACAACTCCTCAAGTTTACCGACATGAACATCTATGAGGTCGCGGAAAATACGGGCTTCCAGAACACCGGCTATTTCATTAATACGTTCAAAAAGGTCGTCGGGATGACGCCTCTCCAGTTCAGGCGGCAGGGCTCCTTTTAATCCAGTCACTAAAATTGGTATAAAATGCAAAAAAATTGCGAATTGTTTGTGCCAATGTGGAGATTCTCCCCGACTTGTTTTATAATGGAGAAAAAACGGAGGAACGGCATGAAAAAATACGCTTGGATTTGGTATATAAAGGAAGATTGCATTGACGAATATGTACGCATGCACCGCGAACCCTGGCCTGAAATCATGGAAGCACACCGCAAAGCGGGTATCAAAAACTATTCTATTTTCAGGAATGGGCTACAGTTTTTCTATGTATTTGAATGTGACGACGTACAGAAAGCGATGCAATATATGGATAATGACGAGGACTGCAGACGTTGGAACGCAATTACATCCAAAATGGTGGAAGGGAGTTTCGATCTTGGTTCCGAAGAGCCTATCGAATATTTAGATGAAATCTTCTACCTGGAATAGTTCCGATACGTTTCTCCCTCGCATCAAGCGAAGCTACAATAAAAACCAGGTCCATTGGGACCTGGTTTTTATTGCCTTCAATTATACTGCAGTAAATCCGTCCTTTTGATATTCAGTTCCCCTTTCTCAGGAATTTCATCTTCGCCAGCATCAGATTGGCAAACTGTGAACTTCCGTTAAGGAATGCGACCTCTCCGAACATAAACAGGCCGGCTGAATTTTTCCCGGTTATAAACGTTTGGCCGTCCAGCATAGATTTTATGCCCGCACAGCCGAATATAACGGAATCTTCCGACGCATAGAAAGCCTCCATTGCCTTAAAAACATTTTGTTTGTCCGTGTAGCGCACAAGAATCCCGCGCTCCTCCGGCAGGTTCGCGCCGCATATGAAATTCCCGCCATCCGGTATCAGGTGAATATTCCTGTCCAGGTGATCGCTGATGGCAATGCGCTCGTGTATCCCTTCTTTAACGCCACGCTTTTTCGCCTCGGTATGGATATAGTCGTAAAACCGGATTTTGGCTCCATCCACTTCAACCGTCTCAATATAGCGCGAATCGGTGCCGCAGACTTTTACAAAGCCAACTGTCTCCCGGTGCACATTACAATACTCCACTTCAAGGTCGTATCGCTCATCCGTAATCAGTAAGATTGAGACCTCGCCGTTTTCAGGCAGCATACGTCCCACACGGCTATCTTCCCCAATCGCGGGGCTTCCGCCGACAAATGGAATTCCCGGATAAATGCTACCCAATTGTTCGATAAACGCTTCTTCCCCGCCGCAGTTTCCCAAAAACAGGATGCCGCCTTTTACCGCTTTCCCTCCGCGTGCATACGCCTTGATGTTTTGAATTGTCGGCTCCATATTCCCGTGGAAAACAGCTCCTTTTACCCGATAGGGCAATTCCAGCGCCGCGCCTTCCTGCGGCTCTACCCATCCCCGTTCACTGGTGAAACCAAGTGTCGCGCATCCAAATTCGGCCCCGCTCCTTGTTTCGTCGTATCCCGTATTATAAAATATGATCCTGTTCTCTTTATTTTCCATAGCCCGGCAAACCTTTCTCCATTACAAACCGCACACCGTTTTGAACTGTTCATAGGCGCGCGTCCATTCCCCGGCCGTTTCTCGTTCCGGTTCAAATACTTCCATTTCATTGGAAGCCCTGACAATCTCCCGGATTTCCTGCAAGGAACCCACTTCCCCGCATCCATATGCCTGCAGCAGCAGATTCCCGGTCGCAGTCGCCTCGGCCGGGCCCGCCTTCACCCGGAAGCCCAGCGCATTTGCAGAAAACTGGTTCAGCAGGGCGTTCTTAGTGCCGCCGCCGATAATATGCAGCACCTCCACTTCCTGTCCGGTTGCGGCTTTTAGTCTGTCTACTACATAGCGGTATTTAAACGCAAGGCTTTCATATACAATACGTGCTACGGTCCCGATATCCCCGGTGTCCACGCCGGTTTGCCCGGTTTTGTCCAGATATTCCCGGATTGCCGCAATATTATCCTGGGGTGCGAAAAACAAAGCGTCATCCGGATCAATAAAGCCCGCAAACGGCTTGGCATTAACCGCTTTTTCTACGATCCCGGGATATCCAAGTTCCGGATATTTTTTGTTCCATGCTTTTTTACACTGCTGGATGATCCAAAGCCCCATAACATTTTTCAGGAATAAATTCTTTCCCAGCGCTCCGCCGGAATTGGAGATATTCATTTCATAGCTCGCATCGTTGATTACCGGTTCTCCGGTCTCAACGCCGACCATGCACCATGTTCCCGAGCTGATATAGGCCCACTTTTCCCCTTCGGCAGGAATCGCAGCCGCCGCGCTGGCCGTATCGTGTACCGCCGGGGTAACGATTTTCACCGTTTCGCTCAGCCCAACCTCTTTCGCCAGCTCCGTATTGATCGTGCCAAGTACGTCCCCGGCAAAAACGATCCTGCTTTTCAGCTTATCCGGAAATCCAAATTTCCGAAGAAGTCCGGGCGACCAGTCCTTTTGAAAGGCGTCGAGCATCTGCGACGTAGACGCTACTGTAAATTCCGCCGTTTTCTTTCCGCCCAGCAAATAGTGCAGGATATCGCCAATAAACAGCATATCGTGCGCTTCATCAAACCGCTCCGGCGTATCCCGTTTTACCGCAACCATTTGGTTCAGGGTGTTGATTGTCATAAATTGGATACCCGTAATATCGTATACGGCACGATTTCCCATCGCCTTATCTATAATTTCCGCCGTGCCGTTTGTACGGTCGTCCCGGTATTGGTAGGGAATTTCCAAAAGGGTCCCGTCTCCCTTCAGGAAGCCGTAATCCACACCCCAAGTATCCACGCCAATGCTCTCAAGCGCACTGCCGTATTTTGCCGTATATTTTCGCAGTCCTGTAACGATTTCTTCATAGAACCTATATATATTCCACCGCAGCGACCCATATATGAACATGCTTTGGGTCGGGAAGCGGTGAAGCTCTTCCATTGTCAATTTTCCGTCTTTGAGCGTCCCGACGACAGCACGGCCGCTTTCCGCGCCAAAATCGAACGCCAGGTGCCTTTTCGTTTCCATAGCTTCTACCCCTTGTTCCTGTTTCGTTATATTTTCGCTATATTGCATATCAGAGTAGCGCGGCCATAAGGCGGGCAGGCCGCGCCACCCTTTATTGATTAGATTCTGCCGTCCAGTACATTTTTTTCGTACTGTTTTACTTCATTAAGCCATGCGCTTCCGACCGGAACGCCGTCCTTTTCGCAGAAATAGTTCCAGACCGCATTGACCGGCATATTTTTATGTTCTTCAAGAAGCGCAAGCCGCGACGTTGTATCCCCGCTTCTTTCCAGTTCCTTTAATTTTTCCGTCGGTTCAAGCAAGGCCGACAGCAGTGCCCTCTGTGTTGCTCGTGTGCCGATAACCCATGCAGCGATACGGTTGATGCTGGCGTCAAAGAAATCCAGCGCGATACAAACGCGGGAAAGCGCATCTGCGCGTACCACTTCTTCCATTAGCAACGCAAGGTCGTCGTTCTGGAGGACAACGTGATCGCTGTCCCAACGAACCCCGCGGCTTGTGTGCAGCAGGATTTTATCCATATATACAAGCGTTGAAGAAATTTTGTCCGCTACGCTTTCAGTCGGATGGAAATGCCCGAGGTCGAAGGTGACCATAATATCGCGGGTCAATGCATAACCAAGACACATTTCATTCGATCCTGCCGTAAAGCTTTCCAGCCCGATGCCAAATAATTTGCTTTCAATGCTGTCCAGCAGGTAGTCCTTGGAAATTTTTTTGGAAAGGACTTCATCCATGCTTTTTGCAAACAACTGGCGGCGGGCGAACCTGTCAACAGGCGCGTCCTTACTCCCATCGATCATCCAATGATTGATTACGCATGGATTTCCCTGGCGTTTGCCCATTTCAGCTCCAATCTCGCGTGACCGCTTCCCGTGCTCAATCCAGAAGTCGCGTATGCCTTTATCGTAGCTTGCCAGCGTATATCCTTCCGCCTTCGGGTGCGAGAACATGGACGGGTTAAAATCGAGCGATATTCCCTGTTCCTGTGCCCATTGCATCCAATTTTCAAAATATTTTGCTTCTATTTCATCCCGTTCGACACGTTTGCCATTTGTTTCCAGATAGAAGGCGTGCAGGTTTGCCCGTTGTTTCCCCGGGATCAGGGAAAACGCCTTTTCATAGTCTGCCCGAAGCTCGTCTGCGGTACGCGCACGGCCCATATAGTTTCCGGTTGCCATAATTCCCCCGGACAAGCCCTGGTCGCTTTCCTCAAAACCGATTACGTCGTCTCCCTGCCAGCAATGCATCGATATTTCGACATTCTGCAGCGTATTGAGAGCCTTATCCGTATCAACGCCCGTTGCGGCAAATTGTTCCTTAGCCAGTTCATATTGTGCCGATATATTTTTATTATTCATACTTTCCCTCTTTTCTGTGTATAAAAAGCAGCTTGCAGGATACGCTCCCGCAAGCTGCCCTGTTACTTACCCTGCTTTGCTTGCAGCATTTTGATGAATTTGTTCAATCAATAGACGTCTTTCCATTCCGCAATGTTCGCCGAATCGAAGCGGAAGGGCGGCCCCAGGATAATTTCCGTGCCTCCGTCGCTTGCATCCACAACCGTATATTCACCGAGAGTTCCCGCCTCGAATTTATCGCCGGCAGCCCCCGTGATTGTGCCGTCGGTCAGCGCCATTGCCGTATAACCTGCCAGGTAACCGAGGTCCAGCGGATTCCACAGGAACATATATTCACAAACGCCGTTATCAATATATTCGGCCATTTCGGATGGAAGCCCGAGGCCGGTCAGCGCAACTTTGCCCGCCAGTCCCTTGTCCGTCAAAACCTTGCCCGCCGCGGCGATACCCACCGTTGTAGGCGCTACAATGCATTTCAGGTCCGGATAGGATTGAAGGAGCGCTTCCGTTTCAGATACGGATTTGTCGCGCAGGTCGTCGCCGTAGGCAACCTTTACAAGCTCCATATCCTTATATTTCTCGTCGCCTTCCATGATTTTCTGGAGAGCTTCGATCCATGCATTCTGGTTTGTCGCCTGGCTGGTTGCCGACAGGATTGCAAATTCGCCGGAACCGCCGCACATATCATATGCCGCATCCATCAGCGCCTGTCCGATAAGCTCGGAACCGGCCTGGTTTACAAACAATTCCCTCGACTGCGCATTTACGCCGGAATCAACCGCGCTTACCTTGATCCCTGCCTGCATAGCTTTTGTCAAAGCCGGCTGGAGGGCGTCCGGGTCGTTCGCAACTACGGTAATGGAATCAACCCCCTGTGCAATCAGTTCTTCAATGATTTGTATCTGGCCTTCCGCCGTCGGTTGGTCGGGCGCCCTTAAAATTGCTTCCTGCCCGGCTTCCTTGATGGCATTTTCAAAGCCTTCCATTTCCTTCTCACCATACGGGTTTCCCGTATTTTTGAACACAATTGCATGTTTCCCGCTGCCTGCCGCGGCTTCCGTTCCCGTGGAAGCTTCTGCGCCGGCCTCCGTCCCATCCTCTGCAGGCGCGCTGCTCTCCGGCGCCTGTGAGGTTGTTTCCGCCGCCGGAGCGCATGCCGCAAAGACAAACGCCGCGACGACCAGCAAGCATACTACCGTCATCCATTTTTTCATTTTTTCCTCCTCATGAATCTGTATTTTCTCATTTTTCCATTGGTATGGAAACATTTTTTTATTTCTTTGGCAGGGCCTTCGGCCTATTAAGCAAAAAGTTGGATGCCAGAACCGAGCCGATCAGCAGCAGGCCGATAATAATCATCATAACCTGTGCGGAAATATTGATAAGGCCCAAGCCATATCTCAAATAGCCTACGATAAACACTGCAAGGATCGCCCCCGGCATATTTCCCTTCCCACCGGCCGTCGATACCCCGCCCAGTACAACCATTGCGATTACATCCAGTTCATATCCCTGTGCTACGTTCGGGCGGGTGGACGCCATGCGCGATGTAAGGAACAGCGCGCATACACCTGCCATGAGTCCCATGAGTGTAAAAACAATAATTTTATTGCGGTCCACTTTAATGCCGGAATACCTGCTCGTCGTCTCATTGTTTCCCATCGCATAAATCTGGCGCCCAAATGCACTTTTATGCAGTAACAAACCAAAAATTACGGCAAGGACAATGAACATCAGCAACGAAAACGGAATCGGGCCCACATACCCCCAGCTCAGGTACTGGAACCAATCCGGAAATCCCCCGGAAGCCTGGTCCTCCAGTATGATATATGCGATACCGCGGTAAATGGTCATGGTTGCGAGGGTAATAATCATGGACGGCACCTCTTTATATTTTGCAACCAGTATTCCGTTCACATAACCACACCCAAGTCCCACCGCAAGGCAAAGCACTAGGGAAAGCTCCATCGGCATCCCCGCGTTATAGGCCACCGCCATTATAACAGAGCACAGCGCTGCGGTTGATCCGATCGAAATATCTATTTCCCCCAGAAGGATGACAAAAACCATCGCCAGTACCATGAAACCTTTATCCATAAAATTCATCGTGGCGTCCAGTATTTGCGTCCCGCGGAAATAATCCGATACCGAGCCGTTAACGATCAATATGACAACCAGTATGGCGACAAGCAGCCATTCCCACTGCAAGAAGAATTTTTTCGGTTCCAGCCTGCGTTCCAGGACTGAGCGATCCAATTCTACATTCGTACGTTTATTTAACGAAGCCATCTTGCTCATATCTCCCTTCTCTTTAAAGCATTCTTATCCGCCCTGCGTTTCACCGAGATATTCAGCAGGATTGCAACCAATATGATAATTCCCTGTATAAAATCTTCCCAGAAGGTAGATACATTGATTAATGGCAATGCATTTTGCAGCACCCCGAGCAACAGCACCCCGAGCAGCAGGCCTCCCACCTTTCCGGTTCCGCCGGATACGCTGACGCCCCCAAGCACACAGGCGGCAATTACATTCATTTCATAGCCGGTCGCCGTGTCGCCCTGTGCGGAAGCAAATTTGCTTACCCATAGGACTCCTGCCAGCCCGGCAAGCAGGCCCAGCAAGGTATAAGACATAATCAATATCCGGTCTTTTTTGATTCCCGTGATGACCGCGCTTTCCGGGTTGGAGCCAACCGCATAGATATACCGGCCGGTCCGGTTATAATTCAGGAAGTAGTAGAAGATCAATACGACGATAACGGCAATAATGATAAGCGTATTGATCGGCCCAATGCCGCCTGTCGCGATAGACTTGAACCCGTCCGACATCTGGTGCGCCGAAACCCATTTGCTTCCGCTAATCAAATAGGTCAGCCCACGAAACACGTTCATCATGCCCAGCGTAGCGATAATCGGTATGATCCTCCCCTTCGCTACCAATACGCCGTTCACCGCACCGCAGCCAAGCCCGACCCCCATACCGATCAGTATTGCAATAAATGCCGGTAATTGCGGAACATATTGCACCGTCAGCGCAGATACCATGCCCGCCAGAGCCACAATCGCGCCCACCGACAAATCAATTCCGCCTGTGACCATCACCATCATCATCCCGACGGCAAGAATTGCCAGGATTGATGTGTTCCTGAGCATATCCGCCAGGTTTTCCCAAGTAAAAAACGTTGGATTAATCGCCTGGAAAATCACGCATAGCACGATCAGGAAAACCAACAGTCCCAGTTCGCGGAATGTCTTTTTTGTTTTATTTTTCTCCAAGGTATTTGCAGATGCTTTCACTTTTCCATTCCCCTTGCTTTTTATTCGCCCAGCATGGCCGCTTCCAGTATTTTTTCCTGATTCGCTTCTTCGCTCTTGAATTCGGCCGTGATCCTTCCTGATTTCATAACAATAATACGGTCAGCCATTCCTAGGACTTCCGGCATCTCCGAAGAGATCAGGAGAATTCCATATCCCTGCTGGGCCAGCTCGCCCATGATTTCGTAAATAGCCGCCTTGGCTCCGACATCAACGCCCTTTGTCGGCTCGTCCATAATAATCAGCTTCAAGTCCGAGGTCAGCGCTTTTGCCACTACGACCTTTTGTTGGTTTCCGCCCGACAGTGAAGACGCTTTATCATAAATGGAGGACGCTTTTACCGCCATTTTCTCGGCAAGTTCCTGCGCCGTCCCGCTCTCCTTCGCCTTGTTATACCACGGGCCGTCCCGGAACCTGTCCATATTCCCAAGGCCGATATTTTTAGATATTTCCCAATCGAGGATCAGCGCCTGTTTCTGCCGGTCCTCCGGCAATAACCCCAGTCCCGCGTGTGTCGCATCGGTCGGATTTTTTATTTTTACTTCCTTTCCGTCTACATAAATCTTCCCCTCGCTCGGCTGGGCTATACCAAAAATCGTTTCGGCAACCTCGCTCCGCCCGGCGCCGACAAGTCCGGTCAGCGCGACAATTTCTCCCTTTTTTACATGAAAGGAGATATCTTTGAAATATCCGGTCCTGCCAAGCTTTTCAACTTTTAAAATTTCACCGCCGATTTCGATTTTACGTTTAGGAAACAGCTGTTTGATCTCCCGTCCTACCATTGCAATAATCATATCTTCATTCGATATCGCATTCACATCCCATGTACCGATATACTGCGCGTCGCGCAACACCGTTACACGGTCCGCCAACCGATACATATCCTCGAACCGATGCGAAATGAAAATAATCGACGCACCGCCCTCGCGCAATTTTTCCGTATATTCATATAATTCTTCGCTTTCCCGTTTTGTCAGCGCCGCGGTAGGCTCATCCATAATAATGATCCGTGCCTGACTTGAAAGGGCTTTTGCAATCTCCACAAGCTGCTGCTGCGCAACCGAAAGGGTCCCCATGCTGGCCTTCGGATCAATATTGGCTCCAAGCCTTTCCAGAAGCTCCTGGGCCTTTGCATGCATATCCTTCCATTGCAATGTCCTCATTTTCCCCTTGGTGATTTCATGCCCCAGAAAAATATTTTCTGTTACGCTCAGGTCCGGGTAGGCTGTGGAGTGCTGATAGATACAAACAATTCCCGCCTCCTGCGAATCGCGCGTAGACTTAAATTGCACCGGCTTCCCATCCAGCTTCATAGTGCCTTCTTCAGGCTGATGCACCCCGGTAATCACTTTGATAAACGTCGACTTTCCGGCACCGTTCTCCCCCATAAGGGCATGTATTTCCCCGCGTTTTAGTTGAAAATTCACATTTTGCAGCGCTTTCACCCCGGGAAATATCTTTGTGATATGATCCAATTCCAAGATATATTCATCCATTTTATCCCCTCCTCTGACTGGATTTGATCCAATTCCAAGCCACGGTCGCAATATATTTCTTCCTATCCCTGTAATATATTTGAATGTACTAAAAAAACACACGAACTTTGGCTGCAATTTTCCTGTATAATCATTTTAATTGTGTTTTCTTAGAGAAAGCTTGTTATAACTAATTAATCTAAACCGTGAATGTTGTCTTTCTATAAAAAATCTTACACGTAAGGGAGTGTCAAATCAATAAATAATCTTAACCAAAAATTACATTATATTGCTCTTCCTGCAAAAATGCGCCCCTTTATTGTCAAGGATTAGAACATATGTTCTTAATCCGTAATATAACGCTTCTTTTTATCCGATATTAGAGGTAGTGCAAAAAAAATCGGCGCCTCGGAATCACAATATATTAATAACAGTATAAATCTTTTTTTTCCGCAAATTTTTAATATTTACATTAAAAATTGAGGGAACGGCTTTATGAACGGACTGTTCCTGAATGTGAAATGTCCCCTGATCCCAAGGTGAAGAAGTAATCCTGCCCACAAATTTTTGATTCCGGACTGAAAAACAGTCCGGAAAATCAAAATGTACGAAAAAGTGATCTTTCCATAGTATATAAAGAAATGTCCCCTGAAAATTAAGTCCTTAATTTTTGCATAAATTTCCTGTTATTTTCTATTTGGTTATAAAAAAGGGCTGCCCCGGATTTTTCATCCTGGGACAGCCGCTTATTTTCATTTTCTATTCCCCAATTTGCTCCTGCCCTGGCCGTTCTTCCTGCTCCGCCGGGAAGCAAATCATTACCTTGAAAAGGTCGCCGTCAATCTCGATCTTAAATTCCCCCTTCATGAGTTCCATGAAGTTGCGCGCGATTGAAAGCCCGAGGCCCGACCCTTCCGTATGGCGGGATTCATCGCCGCGCTTAAAGCGTTCCATCAATTCCTCTTCCGTCATATTCAGCGGGTCGCGCGATACGTTTTTCACGACAATGCATGCCTGGTCTTCACCGCGGAAAAAGTCGATATATACCCGCGAGCCGTCCGCCGCATATTTAATGGCGTTGTCGATCACGTTTCCAATTACCCGGAACAAAAGCTTCCCGTCGGCATATACGTACATATTGTCCTTTTGCTCCGCCGTCACAAAGGAGAGCCCTGACGCCTCGATTTTATCCGACATTTCCCCGAGCGCCTGCTCCATAAACTGAACCAGCTCAATCCTGGAAACCGAGACCGTCATATCGCCGCTGCTTGCCTTGGCCGCCTCAAACAGGTCGTCCGTCAAATATTTCAGCCGCCGCGATTTCATGTCCAGCACTTCCAGATAACGCGGCGCGTTTTCACTTGTAAGTCCCTCCTTCTTCAGCAAATCCACATAGGTGAGAATCGAGGTGAGCGGCGTTTTTATATCGTGCGACACATTGGTAATCAGCTCCGTCTTCATTCGCTCAGACTTCACTTCCTGCGTCACCGCCGCGTCAAGGCCTTCCGCGATATGCTCGATGCCTGTCGCAATTTCTTCAAAATCCTGGCCGCCGCCTTTCGTAATCCGGTATTCGAGGTCGCCGTCCTTGATGTGGCGCACCCCTTCCTTGATATGTCCCACGGCCGCGGCTTTTTCCATAACAAATTTCAACGCGGCCGCAAGGTAAATTGCAATAAACACAAGCCCGATAAATACGCCCGTGCCGCCCATCAGCAAACCAAAAAGCACGGTAACCAGGCAAAGGAGCATCCCAACAATCAGGTACCATACCACGATCCCGACGCCCTTAGCCTTAACGCTGCTCTCGCGCCATGTTTTATTGAAACCGGAAAATACCCGCCCGGCCAGCGTGTAGTTTTCTTTTCGTTTTACCCGGCGTGAAACGCTCATGCTCCACATCAGCAGGAATGCTATCCCCACCGCCGTATATACAGAAATACGGATAACCTGCACCGCCCCCGCAGCGCCCGGCAAATCGATCCGTTCGCTGAAAAAGAGCGCCAGCATCGCAAGCTCGATCAAAATAAGCGCGATCCCGCCAATATCGAGCCATACGGAATCCATGAATGTAACCTTTACCTCGTCGGTTTTCGGGGAACGTCCCGCCGTGTACATCAGCCAGATAAAAGCGCCTGCAAAAAGGACAATCCAAACGATCATCAATACAATCGTGGTGAGGTAACCCCGGTAAGCGATTTCGTAGTCCTGCTTGCTGTGTTCATAAAAGGAATCGGACATTCCCGTAAAAATAAAGGCCCCCTGCGCCATCTGCGTTCCGGTTTCCACCGAAGAAGAACGAGACGCCGTCATACCTGTCGAGACATTATTATAGAGCCCTGTTTCAACACCGTCCCACGAATAAGCCTCATTTCCCTCAAGCCGCCCGATCCACCCTATGGGATCGGCTTCGCCCTTCGGGACATTCGTATGGATTACCTGCCCGTCGGCGGCAATCGCATAGTAATAATTCTCATTATTCGCAAGGTTTTCCCGCGCCTGCTTTTCCATGGAGGCATACTTTCCATCCACGTAGCTTTCCGCATTCACCAAAAGCTCCGCATACTTCTTGTTGATGGAGTCGATTTGCTTTTGGGTATATTCGTCAAGCGCAGGAAGGCCGCTGTCTTCCGCGGCGGAAGACGCAACTTCGGTGCTTAAAGAATCAGACTGGCCCTGATCCTCGCCTGCCACCGCTGTTCCCGCCGTTTTGCCCGACGCTGCTTCGTTTCCTGCAACCTGAGCTGCAAATTCTTCCTGAAATTTCTCAAGATACTCATCATAATAATTGCCCTCCCCAAGGTCTGTGCTTCCAAGCACTTCACTGATTTCTTCGGAATAAGAATTCTTCAGTCCCGAGATGTAATTCCGCACCTCATGTTGTTTTGCCGAGTCGTCATAGCCATAAAACGCGTATTCCACGGAATTTGTATAGTCCTGCATTGTGGAAAGGTATTCCGCGCTTTCAACATACTTGTCGCTCGTCATCGTATTTGCGGGATCATACTTCTCAAGGCGTACTACGGAAAAAGAGATCAGGCATCCGGTCGCAATACAGATAATCCAGGCAATGATTTTAAATTTAAAATCATACTTTGATCTTATCAATTTTGTATCCAATCCCCCACACCACCTTCAAATATTTTGGTTCTTTCGGGTTAATCTCAATCTTCTCGCGAATCCGGCGAATGTGCACCGCAATAGTGTTTTCCGCGCCGACCGCTTTTTCGTCCCATACGCTTTCATATATCTGCGTGGTGGAAAGAACCCGTTCCATATTCTGCATCAGGTAGCGCAATATTTTGTATTCCATGGGGGTAAGCTTTACAGGCTCGCCGTCTACCGTAACGGTCTTTTTCATATCGTCAAGCACAAGCCCGCCCGTTTGGAGCACTCCCTTCTCCTGGGTCATGCTTCCAAGCGATGTGTAACGCCGCAGCTGGGATTTCACCCGCGCGACCAGCTCCAGTGGATTAAACGGCTTCGTCAGGTAATCGTCCGCGCCGGAGTTAAGCCCCAGGATTTTGTCATTGTCCTCCGACTTCGCGCTCAGCATGATGACGGGAATATTTGCGCTTTCCCTCAGCTTCATCGTTGCGCGGATACCGTCCATCCCGGGCATCATGATGTCCATGACGATCAGGTGGATTTCCTGCTCCTCCGCATACTTTACAGCCTGCGCCCCGTCATATGCTTTCAGAACCTCGTAGCCTTCATTCACCAGATAGATTTCGATCGCGTCGACGATTTCCTTATCGTCGTCACACACCAGTATCCTCATGTGTTCCTTACCTCCGTTATAATGGTATCTTGATCCATACCATTATAACACGCCTTCTCTTTTTTCCCTAATCCTAGGATAAGTTAGAAATATTAAGAACAAACCTTAAATTTTCTTAAGACTTTATGACAATTTCACCGGTTTTATTACCTTCCCGTTAAGTTCGTATAACAGCAATATTTCTTTGTGAACACTGTATGAACTTATAGGCGCAGCGTCTCTTTTTCCTGTATAATGAAAACAATTCAAAGAAGCTTTTTCCATTGATATCAGGACCACAATAACAAACGAATAAAATAACCGGAGGTAAAATGACATGAAGAAAATAATCGTCGTTATGATATGCGCTGTCTTGTTCCTGACAGCCTGTTCTGCGGCCCCATCCGAAACGGGCGCTATGGATTCGGCGGCTGCTCCCGAGGCCAGCTATGGGCCTGCCGCAGCGGCGGATTCATCCAAAAACGAAGGTGCGGAGGCAGAAACGGAAGCTTATGAAGAGGCCGGCGGCCTTGGCGGCCTTTCCAATCCGGACCTGCCCGATACGGACCGCAAGCTCACCTACAGCGCATCGTTTGACATCAACACCAAGCAATATGATGCGGACTACGCAAAGATCAATGAAGAGCTTTCAGCGGTCGGCGGGTATGTCGCAAACGAGGAAAGTTCCTCTTATTCCTCGGAAACCGGAAAAAATTACGGCCGTAATTCCTATCTTTCCCTGCGCGTCCCTACCTCCAGCCTGACTGCCTTTATGGACAGGCTTTCGGGAATTGGCGAGGTGGTCGGCAAGCATAAATCCACGGACGACCTCACCTCGCAGTATTACGATACGGATGCCCGGATTGAGATGCTCACCATACGCAAAGACCGCCTGCTGGGTTATCTTGAAAACGCAACCAAGGCAGAGGATATCGTCGCGTTTGAACAGGAGCTTTCCGACGTACTGTATGAGCTTGACCAGCTCCAGGGCAGCAAAAGGCAGATGGATCAGCTCGTCGATTATGCAACGGTGGATGTTACCCTGACGGAGCTTATCACGCCCGAAACCATCGGCGCGGACGGCCAGCCCCTCGGCGACCGCGCGTCTGACGCGTTCTCCATGTCCATGACGGGCGTGGGTGAATTCCTGGAAAACTTCGCCGTTGGGTTCATGGCGGCGCTGCCCGTGCTTATCCTGCTGGCGATCCTGGCCGCGGTTATTTACGCGGTAATCCGGCTGATTCTCTGGCTGCGCAAAAAGCATTATGCAAAGCACCCGGAAAAGGTTCGCCCGCCGCGTCCAATGCAGCAATCCACGATGCAGCAGCCCATGTATCCCCCATATCCCCCGCAGGCGCCTCCGGTCCCGCCGATGCAGCAGCAGGCGCCGCCCCGGAACACGGACGAACCCAAGAAATAACGGCACCAAAAAAGCCCTTCCAAAACGGAAGGGCTTTTTCATCTTTTCTATGCCCCGGCTTTTTCCCTGTCTTTAAAAATCACGCGGTCAATATCGGCGATGGTGGTTTTCTCAAGCTGCCGCCTGCAAACGCTGTCAAGCTCCGCATATATCCCATCCATTACGGAAGCCATACCGGAGGCAATCAGGCATTCCATATCGGAATTCCCCGAATGCCAGGACGCGGCAATCATCGGCTCCCCAAGCGCCTCGTCTATCATGCGCAAATTAACCTTCTCCGCATCGAGGGAAAAGGAATATCCTCCCTCGGCGCCTTCCTTGGTTGTGAGCAGGCCCGCCTTTTTGAGCTTCGACATCACCTTGCGGATGCGTGCCGGATGCGTGCATACATTCTTGGCAAGCTCGTCGCTGCTGATCATTTTTTTCTTATGATTGAGATAGACCAAAGCGTGAACCGCTATGGTGAATTCACCCGTCATGGCCGCTTTTCCTCCATAATGTTTCCAATATTGCCATCATAAATGATGAGAAATAAAAATGCAAGTTTTTCTTACTTCCCGGACGCAAACAAATCGTTCAGCGCTTCGCCCATCGTCGGGTGGGTAAAAACCTGCCGCCCCAGCACGTCGGCGCCTGCCTTAAGGTCCATTGCCAGCTTAACGGTATTGATAATTTCATGCGATTCGGCGCAAAGAAACGACGCCCCGAGAATCCGGTTGGTATCCGCGTCAATCACCGCCTTGAGGAGCCCCCTCGTTTGTCCCAGAACCTGCGCCTTAGGCACAGCCGCCGCAGGAAGCCTTGCGATACGTACACGGTATCCTGCTTCCCGTGCTTCTTTCTCCTTCATGCCCACCGTAGAAAGCGGCGGGTCGGTAAAAACACTGTTGGGGATATTCTTCCGCTCTTTTTCCGTATAGGGTATGCCGCCCCCGATCTGCGACCACACGACGCGAAAATCGTCAAGGGATATATACGTAAACTGGAGTCCCCCACGCACATCTCCCATCGCCCAGATGTTTGGGGCGGACGTACGCAAGAGCGCGTCCGTTTTTACTCCGCCGCGCGGAGTCGTTTCGATTCCGGCCGCCGCAAGGTTAAGGCCTTCCGTATTGGGGATTCTGCCCGTTGCCACAAGGACTGCATCGGCTTCAAGCTCCTTCTCCCCGCCCTGCCATGCCATGCGCAGCCGCACGTGTCCGTTCCCGTCCGCAACCGAATGAAGCTGCGCTCCCAAACGGAATGCTACGCCTTTTTCTTCCAGTATCCCCTTTACCTCCCGGGAAATATCCTCGTCCTCGCGCGCAAGGAACGTTTCCCCATCCTGAATCACCGTTACCTCGGAGCCAAAGGCCGCATACATGGAAGCAAACTCCGTTCCAATATATCCTCCGCCAATAATGGCCAGCCTGCGCGGCAATGCCTCCAGTTCCATCATGCCCTCGCTCGTATAGGCATAAGGACTTCCCTCAAGTCCCTCAACCGGCGGGATAAAAGGAACCGAGCCTGTATTGATAAAAAAATTTTTACCGGAAACGACCTGTCCGCCTTTTTCCGTCTCCACCTTCACCTGCGAGGGGGAAATAAAGGCGGCCCGGCCATTCAGTACGGTTACGCCTTCCGCCTTGTCAAGCTTATCAAAATTTTTTTTGCGCAGCATAGAGACAAGCGCGCGTTTTTTTTCGATTGCCTCCGCATACCTCCGCGCTTTCTCCTCAAAGGTGCCGCCAAGCGCCTCCGAACGCTGTGCGGCCAGAACCAGAGATTTGGAAGGAATGCATCCCACGTTGATGCATGTTCCCCCATACATCCGGTCCGACTGTTCGATGAGCGCGACCCTTTTTTTTCTTTTGGAGGCCAAATGTGCCGCGAGCGTTTTCCCGCCTTTTCCAAAACCAATTATGACCGCATCATACTCTTCCATCCTGTCTTTTCCTTTCTTTTGTCCAACGCTCGAAGGTCGACCGGATCGCACCGTTCGGGCAGGCTTTTTTACACGCGCCGCAGCGGATACATTCCGCGCTGTTCGGCTGTTCAAATACGGAAATATCGAGCTTGCATGCCTTCCGGCATGCGCCGCAGCGTGTACACTTATCATGATCTATTTCCAGCCGGTAAAGCGACACCTTGTTGAACAGCCCGTAAACGGCGCCAAGCGGGCACACATACCGGCAAAACGGCCGGTACACCGCAATTGATAAAAAAACGAGACCAATAAGCAGGCCGACCTTCCATGCAAACAAGCCTCCCGCCGTCTGCTGCAAATCCGCATTTGCACCTACGAGCGGCAGCCCCGCAAACAACGTGCCCGAGGGGCAAATGAATTCACAGAACCACGGCTGCCCCTGCCCTATCACATCCACCGCAAACAACGGCAGCAAAATCACGAAACCAACGAGTATTCCATATTTCAGCCACCTGAGCCACCGGTCCCCGGGAAGCCTCCTTATTTTTTTCACAAACGGTATTTTGTGGATCAGGTCCTGTACCAGCCCAAACGGGCAGAGCCAGCCGCAGACAAGCTTCCCCAGCAGGGCCCCGACAAGCAGCAGGAACCCGGAAATATAAAACGTAAACTTATAGTCCCGGTTCCCAAGCACAGCCTGGAGCGCGCCGATCGGGCAGGAAGCGAGCGCGCCCGGGCAGGAATAACAGTTCAGCCCGGGGACGCACGCAAATTTTGTCGCCCCCGTATAAATTGTCCCTTTGGTGAAACCCGCCATATAACCGTTGGTCAGCAAGGTGAATGCAAACTGCACGGCCAGCCTGATATGCCTTCCCAGCCATGTAAATACGTTAACCAATTCCAATACACTCCAGACAAATATTGACTGCCTTCGTAAAAACGATTTGCGCCTCTCCCCGCATCACGCCGACAATAATAAACACAATCCCGGCAGCCGCAAGGATAAGCCACAGCCGGTTTTTCAGCCGGGCCGTCATCCGCAGCACCCGCTGTTTACATCTATCACCGCGTTATCGATATACTTGTTCCACGCTTCCATATCGCCGGAGGCGTCGAAAGGCTTATCGACAATCGTTCCCCACGGAGCGATCGCAATGAGCTGCGGTTCTTCCTTCAGGATATAATCCTCGATTCCCTGCGCGGGCAGCAGCTGCGGAAATTCCGCCCCCGCCTGTCCCGCGATTTCAAGAGCCTCCTGTTCCTTTCCTCCTGCTCCCAAAACAAACCCGATTCCCTCGATGGTCGCGTCGGTTTCAAGGTACGCCTGCAGCTTTCGCAGCGCTTCGCCGCTGCCTTCCCAATCGGGGTTCCAGACAAGCGCGAGCGTAAGCTGCTGGTTCGCGTTTTGGTTCAGCACCTCGTCCGTATAGGTTTTCCCATCCAGTCCTTGTGTCTCAAACTGGTAAAACAACGGGGCGTCAAGCACATCCGCGGAAGCCTCCGCTGCCGCCGGTTCCGCCGCAACCGCACCTTGGGTCTGCACCTGCGCCGCTGTATCCGGCATAGAGGCGAGCAGCCCGTCTATAATTTCCGCCCAGGCGTCTTTGCTGCGCGCTCCGCGGTAGGATTCGCCAACCTGGTTGCCGTTTTCATCCACAAATACAGTCTCCGGAACCGCCGTCACACTCCCAAGCTTCGCGTCGATCAATTCCCGCGAGGGCAGTAGGTGCGGATATTCCGCGCCCGTCTTTTCCGCAATTTCATTCACAAGATCAACCTGCTCCTGATAAATCGTTCCATCCCGGTCCATCACATCGGTTGGCATTCCCACGACCTGAAAGCCCTTGTCCCGGTATTCCCGATCCAGTTCCCCGAGCTCCGGCATTTCGCGCAGGCAGGGCCCGCAGAATGTCGCCCAAATATTTACCATCGTAAGTTTATATCCGGAAAAAATCGCCTGCGTCACTTCGTCGCCGTTGGAATCCTTTGTCGTGAATTCTCCAAACAACGGTGTGGTTTCAGGGGGCTCCGTTTCCTTTTCCGACAGTTGTTTTTCCGGCTGCTTTCCATCCGTTTCCGTTTGCACTGCCGCAGTCTGCGCACAGGCAGCCAAAAGCAAAAGGCCTGCCATCAGCAATGCAAAAAAGATCATTCCTTTCCGTTTCTTCATTCATTTCCTCCTTCGGCCTGTTTGCCGCTTACCGTTTCATACGGCCAGTCGTTGATTCCGCCCATATCATAAACATTCGTATAACCCAGGTTTACCAGCTTATCCGAAGCCTGCTTGCTCCGTACGCCCGTGCGGCAATAAACAATGAGCTTGGCATCCTTATCCGCAAGCGCTTCGGGCGGGGTATCGGAAATGGCCTCGTTGGGAATATTGACCGCCCCTTCGATATGCTTTTCCGCATACTCCTCGGGAGTGCGCACATCCACAACCACAACGCCGCTTTCCACATCCATCATTTCCTTTGCTTCCTCTGCGTTAATTTTATGATAAGTATCTCCCGTTGCCTGCACGCTTTCCCCGGCGCCCTGCCCGGCCGGGCCTCCCGCCGGTGCGCAGCCCGCAAGAAACGCAATTGCCGCAATGGCCCCTGCTGTGATTGCAATCCATCTATGTTTCATTCCTGCGTCTCCCTAATCTGTAATTTATTTTATATCAGTTTTCTGTAATTATATAACCAACAGTTAGGCATGTCAAGGATTTATTTTAATACGCGATCTCCGGACAACAAAAAACGGCATACCGTTCAGGTGTGCCGTTTCCTATTTTTTATACAAATCCCACTCCAAAAGGTCAAACCATTTTATGGCACAATGTGCGTATGAGATTGTATGAGACATACCGCATAGCGGCAGTGGCGCCTTAGCGCCACACTGCCCATTCATTTAAACAGGCGGGCCGTACTAGGCGGTGAGCGAGTATCCCTGCTTGCGGAATGTCTTAATCAGTTTTTTCTGGTGCCCGTCGTCGCTCTTTGCCCTTAAAAATCTGATATATACATCCACTACGTTGGAAAAGCAATCGTAATCGCAATCCCAGACATGTTCCAAAAGCTCCGCACGGGATACAATTTTGTCTTTATGCAGCGCGAGGTATTTCAGCACCTCGTACTCTTTTGCGGTGAGCCTGATATCTTCATCTCCACGCCGAACCGTCCGATTCTCGATATCCACCGCCAGGTTGTCAACCATGATACGCATAAATGTTCCATCCTTTCTTATCTTAATTGCTGGCACCCAGCCGCCCATGCACGCATAACGTGCATGGGCGGCTGTTTACGCATACCATACCACCCATGTTATATCTTATTAATAATCCTATTCCCCCTGGCTTAATCACCTTTCATGAAGTTTATTTGTAAACATTTAATTAACAGATAGGCGGTGGCTTTCTGTCGGCAGCAAATTGGCGTCCAAATAAAGAAACCGCGGCTCACAGCGTGAACGGCGGTTCCCTTGTTACCAACTATTTAGTACGGAAATACTTCATTTACTTCAAGGTGCTCCCCGTCCGGGCCGCGGAACGTCAGCCATTTGGCGCCATTCGGGAACACATTCGCTCCCAACACCGGGGCGTCCATCTCAAACTCAATCCCGCGGTCTTCCAGCATTTTCTGGATGCCTTCAATATCCTCTACCGCAAGCGCGATATGGTCTACCCAGCCGTCCTGCCGCTTCTGCGGGTTCGCCGTACGCACAAGCTCCAGCACCAGGTTTCCGTTTTTCACAAACGCAACATCCGTAGTCGTGCCGTCTTTTTCCTCAACGCCGCATTCCCAGATCGTCTCAAAATCAAGAACGTCCTCATAGAATTTTTTGCTGCGTTCCATGTCGGAGATAAAAACACCGATGTGCGCGAGACCTTCCATTTTTGCCATATTAAACTCCTCCCCTTCAATAAAAAATTCCTATCTTTAGGATAGTCCTTTTACAGCCGGTATGCAAGCAAAAAATCAGTTGCAGTCAAGCTGCTCCAGCAGGCGCTCCGCATAATCCCCGTTCGGGTTGTCCCGTACGTCCTGCGGGGTTCCCTGCTGCACAATTTCCCCTTCATTCATGATTAAAATCCACGTTCCAAGGCGCACCGCTTCGCGCAGGTCGTGCGTCACAAACACGATGGTCACCCCTGTTTGCCTGTGAATTTCAAGGATTTCGTCCTGGAGCTGCTTCCTTGTGATGCCGTCGAGCGCGCCGAACGGCTCGTCCATCAGGATAATCTCCGGCTGCGCGGCAAGCGCGCGCGCAATTCCGACGCGCTGCTGCTGGCCTCCCGAAAGCTCGCTGACGTTTCGCGCAAGCATATCCATCGGAAGCGCTACCATGCCCATCAGTTCGCGTATCCGCTCCTCCGACAGCCTGTTCTTTTCCAAACGCGGCACATATTCGATGTTTTCCCGCACATTAAGGTGGGGAAACAGCGCCCCTCCCTGGATCACATAACCGATTCCCCGCCGAAGCGCTATCAGGTCGGTGTGCGCGGTATCCATACCGTTCACCGTCACCCTTCCGCTGTCCGGCATCAGCAGGCCGTTAATCATTTTGAGCATCGTCGTCTTGCCGCCGCCCGATCCGCCGACCACCGTCAGGAAGGCGCCTTTCCTGATCTCGAAGCTGAAATCCTTCAAGGCATATTTTCCTTCATAAATCTTTTGCACCTTGTCAAAGGCAATTACCGTATCCTGGTTCATAACAGTCCCTTTTGCGTCAGGAAATCAACGGCAACCGTCTTTTCATCTTCCTTGTCGTTTTCCACACGGTAATTGAGCTCCGCCATTTCCTCGTCAGTCAGGATGCCTTCCATCTTCATCAGCACGTCCCGCAGCTCCGGATGCGCTTCAAGAACCTCTTCCCGTACAATCGTCCCGCAGTAATAAGAGGTAAAGAAATTTTTGTCATCCTTAAGTGTTTTCAGCCCGTACGCGCCAAGCATCCCATCGGTCGTAAAGGCATTGATTACATTCACCTCGTCCGCGCTGATCGCCTGGTATTTCAGGCCGATATCAAGGTCGGACGTATCGCCGAAATGATATCCGTATGCTTCACAGAGCGGATCATACCCATCCTCGCGTTCATAGAAATCGTATTCCGCCCCAAATTTAAGGTCGGGGGTATAGGGCGCGAGGTCGGAAAAGGTTTCAACATTGTTCTCTTCCGCGAACTCTTTTTTTACAGCCAGCGTATAGGTGTTATTGAATCCGTAAAGCCCCACCCATTCCATATTGAACTGGTCCTTATACTGCTCCTGCAATTTCTTGTACATTTCGTCGGGCGTTTCCTCCGTCGTGTTTTTCAGCACGTCCGTCCACGCCGTCCCCGTATATTCCGGGTATAGGTCAAAATCGCCTTTTACCATCGCCGGATGGATATTTCCCGTGCCGCCCGCAATTCCCTTGGTGATTTCCACATTAAGGTCCGTATCCTGCTCAATCAGGGCCGCAAGCATCTCGCTTAAAATAAACTGCTCCGTCATCGGCTTGGTCGCGATCCGTATGGTATCGCTGCCCTTTCCCGCGCAGCCTCCGATTAAAAAAACGCCGCACAGGAGCACCGCCAGAAGCAGCGCCGTTAATTTTCTTCTCTTCATTTTGCCGTTCCTTTCCCATTGATTTTCCGATAAAGCTTTTTCTCAAAAATTCCGGCAACCAAATCCGCAATCAGTGCGAGCGCCGCAATCAGCAGGCTGCCCGCAACCGTCATCGCCATATTGTTCGTCGTAATTCCACGGTAAATTGCCACGCCAAGCCCTCCCGCGCCGACAAAGGACGCAATACCGCACAGGGCAATCGTCATAACGATCATGTTGCGCGCACCGGCAAGGATGACAGGCATTGCCAGCGGCAGCTTGATCTTATACAGCAGCTGGGATTTCGTGGAACCCATTCCCTTCCCGGCCTCGATAATGGCCGGGGATATCCCCTTGATGCCGGTATGCGTATTGCGTACCATTGGCAGAAGGCCATACACCGTAAGGGCGATCACTGCCGTCATATCTCCAATTCCCGTCGCCGGGACAAGGAAGCCCAGCATTGCGATCGATGGAATCGTATAGATAAAATTGGTCACGCCAAGAACCGGAAACGCAAGCTTCGCATGCTGCGAGATTACGATTCCAAAAAAAATTCCGATCAGTGCCGCAAGGCCAATCGCAATAAAAGAAAGCTGGAGATGCTGGAGGATAAGCTGGGCAAAAAAATCCCATCGCGTTACGTATAAGTTAAAGACCTCTGCGATCATTCATTCTTCTCCCTAAGCAAAATATAGTTTTTTAATAAACCAAACTTATCTTATTGTACCATTTTATTTTGGTAAAGTGGCCAAAAGATTAAAATTATATATACCATTATTGACAGGAAAGTGATATTTAGGTATACTTATTCTAGTAATTTACTAAATTATTAATTTACTGGAAAATTTCTAAAGGAGACTTATTATGAAAATACCAACGAACCTGAAACACAAGCCTGTCGTTGTGGCAAAGGATTATTCTAAAATTGACGGAAAATACGCCTATGAAACGGATGTACAGGGCCTCTCCGCCGGGCTTGCCCAGTGGAATGACCGCGGCAAGGTCGATATTTCCGCAAAAATCTGGCGGTACACCGGGCAAAAATGGTCCCGCCAGTCGGAAGAGCTTCCCCTCCACCGCGTGCTCGACCTTGCGATATTCGTATGCGATACCCTGAAGTACTTCCGCGACGCTTACCGCTATCCCAAGCTTTACGACCCGGAAAAACCGCAGTTCGACCGTGTGGGAATCCAGGGCGACGCGATGACCATGGAGGTTTGCACCGACAACGAAAAAATCGACCAAGATATCCAGCTTTTTTCACAGGCGCTTTCCGACGACAGCGAGCTTCTCGGCGAACGCCTTTCCGTGTTGTCCCGCCTTCTGAAGGATATGGGCTACTGACCGCGGGTATGATGAACCGCCAAAACCGCATGAATCATGCGGTTTTTATTTTTAAAAATTTTCTCCCGCCGGATATGGAAATGCGATGTCTCATTAGGATTCCATATAAGGAAAAGAGCTGTGAATTTCCGATAGCCGACCGTATTACTTTTGTCGCGAAAACCGTTTTTTCCCGCGTCTGCAAAAATCCCGGATTAACTTGTCCCCGCACGCATTGACAGCAGATTTTGAAACCTTTATAGTAAGAAGGGAAACAATGAGTAATAAGGAGAAAATCACTTGGATTACAGAGCTTTCGATACAAGCGTACAGGAAATTAAATACAAGGTTTTAAAGGAAGTGGCGACACTCGCATGGGAGGGAAATCTCGACGGCGGGCTTCTCCAGGTTGCCGAAAAAATCATGCCCGGCCCGAAGCCTACGATGCGGTGCTGTATTTACAAAGAGCGCGCCATTATCAACGAGCGCGTCAAGCTTGCCCTGGGCGGCGATCCGGATAGTCCCGGCGTTGTCGAAGTGCTGAATATCGCATGCGACGAATGCCCCGTCGACGGTATCCGCGTTTCAGAGGCCTGCCGTGGCTGTATCGCGCACCGCTGCAAAAACGTGTGCCCCAAGGATGCCATCGAAATTATTGACCTCAAGGCGCATATCAATCCCGATAAATGCATTGAATGCGGCCGTTGCGTCTCCGCATGTCCTTACAGCGCCATTACCAAGATGGTCCGTCCCTGTGAAAATGCCTGCAAAGTCGGCGCCATCACTATGACGGAGGACAAAAAAGCGGATATCCATGATGAAAAATGCATTTCCTGCGGCGCTTGTGTCTACCAGTGTCCGTTTGGTGCAATTTCCGACCGGTCTTTTATCCTGGAAGCGATTAATATCCTCAAGGAATCGGAAAACAATACGAAATATAAGGTATATGCGGTGGTTGCTCCCGCCATTTCCAGCCAGTTCAGCGGAATCAAGGTGGAACAAACGGTCGCCGGCATTAAGCGTCTCGGCTTTTTTAACGTGGTAGAGGCGGCGCTCGGCGCGGATATGACCGCATATAAGGAGGCCCGGGAGTTATACGAAAAGAAGTTCCTTACCAGTTCCTGCTGCCCTGCTTTTGTACGCTACATCAAAACCGCGTATCCCGACCTTGCGCAGCATATTTCGCATAACGTTTCGCCTATGGAGGAAATTTCCACTTATTTAAAAAAGATGGACCCCCACGCGAAAATTATTTTTATCGGACCCTGTATCGCAAAGAAGATGGAATATAAGCTTCCCGAGGTGGAGGGCATCATTGATTGCGTCATCACCTTTGAAGAGCTGCTTGCGCTGCTTGACAGCCGCGGGATCGACCTCAACGAAATGCCGGAGGAGCCATTGGATAACGCGTCCTACTATGGCCGCATTTTTGCGCGCAGCGGCGGTGTTTCCGCCGCGGTTGCACAGGCATTGAAAGAGCATGGATACGATGATTTCACCTGCAATCCCGCCGTTTGCAACGGCATCGAGGAATGCAAGGTTGCCCTTTTGAAGGCCTCCCGCGGCATCCTGAAAGAAAACTTCATCGAAGGCATGGCCTGCCAGGACGGCTGTATCGGCGGCGCGGCCTGCATCACGCACGGTCCGAAGGATAAAAAACAGGTAGACGCCTACGGGAACGAGGCCAAAGAAACCACAATCAAAGAATCCATCGGCATTTTGGGAATGATAAAGGAATAGCTTTGCCAATCGCTGAACGGCACGCGGCTGTGCCGCGCCAATTTCCCGATCATAAAAAAGACCGGCTGCGGCCGGTCTTTTTATATTGAAACAATCAATTGCTTTTTATTGGCGCGCAAGCGCCGCCGCCACAAATTCGCGGAACAGCGGGTGGGCTTTATTGGGCCGGCTCTTAAATTCCGGATGGAACTGAACGCCGATAAAAAAGTCGTTCTCCGGTATTTCCACCGCTTCCACAAGCCGTCCATCCGGCGATAAACCCGTCAGCTTCAGCCCTGCTTCCTGCATTTGCTGCCGGAAATCATTGTTGAATTCATACCTGTGCCTGTGCCGTTCGGCAATCTCTTCCTCGCCATAGGCCCGTTGCATAATGGAATCCGGAACAATGCGGCACGGATAAGCGCCAAGGCGCATCGTGCCCCCTTTTTTCTCCACATCCACCTGGTCGGGCATCAGGTCGATCACCGAATAAATGTTGTTCTCGTCAAATTCGCGTGAATTCGCCGTCTTGTATCCAAGCGCGCTGCGCGCATATTCAATGACCGCAACCTGCATGCCGAGACAAATGCCGAGGAACGGCACGTTTTGTTCCCGCGCATACTTCACCGCCGCAATTTTCCCCTCGATTCCCCGGTTTCCAAACCCGCCGGGAATCAGTATTCCATCGCAGCCGCCGAGTTTTTCCGCGACCGTCGATTCGGTGATTTCCTCGGAATCCACCCATTCGATTTCCACATGGGCTTCGTTTTCATATCCGGCGTGCGCAAGCGCTTCCGCCACGGAAAGATATGCGTCATGCAATTGCACATATTTTCCCACCAGTGCGATCCTGACCGGCTTTTTCGCTTTTTTGATGCGGGCAATCATCTGCTTCCATTCCGCAAGGTCCGGTTCCCCGCAATCGATATGCAGTTCCCGGCACACGATATCCGCGAGCCCGTTTTGCTCCAGCATGATAGGCGCCTGGTAAAGAATCGGAAGGGTCCTGTTTTCAATGACGCAGTCCGGCTTGACATTGCAGAAAAGTGCAATTTTTTGCTTAATGCTTTCGCCCACGGCTTCGTCGCTGCGCATTACGATAATATCGGGCATGATTCCAAAGGATTGCAGCTCCTTGACCGAATGCTGCGTGGGCTTCGATTTGTGCTCGCCCGAGCTTTTGATATAGGGCACAAGCGTCACATGAAGAAACAGGCAGTTGTCCCTGCCAACCTCATGCGATACCTGGCGGATCGCCTCCAAAAACGGCTGGCTTTCAATATCGCCCGTCGTTCCCCCGATTTCCGTAATCACAACATCCGCGCTCGTCTTTTTCCCCACGGTATAAATGAAATTCTTGATTTCGTTCGTCACGTGCGGAATCACCTGCACCGTTTCCCCAAGGTACTCCCCTTTCCGTTCCTTGGTAAGCACGTTCCAATAAACCTTTCCCGTCGTCAGGTTGGAAAATTTGTTGAGGTCCTCGTCGATGAAACGTTCATAATGCCCGAGGTCAAGGTCCGTCTCCGCGCCGTCGTTCGTCACAAAAACTTCCCCGTGTTGGAAGGGACTCATGGTGCCCGGGTCCACATTAATATACGGATCGAGCTTTTGGGCCGCAATTTTAAGTCCGCGCGCCTTCAAAAGCCGTCCCAGGGATGCAGCCGTAATTCCCTTGCCGAGTCCCGAAACCACGCCGCCTGTTACAAAAATGTACTTTGTCATCTTATCCTCCCTATACCTCATATGTCTTGAGCAGTTCTTCGGCGATCAGCCGTTTGGAAACGCGCATGTCCATCGCCTGCTTTTCAATATAACGGTGCGCCTGCGGCTCCGTCATTCCGAGCACCTGTATTAATACGCATTTTGCCCGGTCGACAAGCCCCATATCTTCCAGCTTGCGCGACAGTTTTCTATTTTCGTTCCGGACGCCAAGCATCCGGTTCCGCGTCGCGCAGGCAAGATGGAAGGTCTGCCGGAAAAACGATTTGGACAGCGGCGTCAGCACGACGAGCCCGCCTGCCGCTTCCACCCGGAGGATACTCCTCTGGTCCGTATCGCTTTTCGCAACCACGATGATCCCGCAATAGCTGTTACGCGAAGCATGCTCAACGAGTTCCTCGCCAAATTCGTCCGGGAGCGGCGCGTGGATAATCAGGAGGTCGATATCCATTTTGCCGAGCACACTCCGCGCATCCCTGCCGTTCGGGGCAAAGAGCACCTCGTGGTCGCCGTATTCCTTTACCAGGTGCGCAAAAAAATCGCGTCCCTTTAAAGCTCCGGATGCAAGCAATATCCGGCTCATAAGTTTTCCCCCTAATTCTGTGTATAAAGCTGCCGGTAAGGATTTTTGGAATCCGGGCGCAGCACGTAAAAGCTGCTGTCCAACACCGCTTTTTCATCGCATCCGAATATCCCGCAAAATTCTTTTACATATGTTTCGATTATTTCCATATCCTCATTTGCCGCTTTTTCCACAATGATTCGTTTGGAAAGATCGTCGGGCGGCGCCTGGCACCGCAGGTATATCCGTCCGCCATGCATTCCCACGCCGCAAAATTTTCCTACCGGCCGTTCCCGTTCTAGGCCAAGCACAATAATCGTGCCTCCGGCCTGGTATTCGCCGAGAAAGCTCCCTGCCGCGCCGCCGATCACCAGCACCGGGCTTTTTTCCTTGTATTCCTTCATATGGATGCCCGCGCGGTATCCAACGTCTCCGTTCACGAATATTTTCCCGCCGCGCATCGCATATCCCGTTGCGTCACCCGATGAACCCGTAATGTAAATTGCCCCGTCGTTCATAGTGTCGCCCGTCGCATCCTGTGCGTTGCCGTGGACGGTAATGGTGCTGCCGTCAAGGTAAGCCCCGAGCGCGTTTCCCGGCGTCCCGTGAATCACAATATCCTTTCCCGTAAGGCCGCTTCCAATATATCGCTGGCCCATGCAGCGGTCGATCACAACCTCTTTCCCCGCCGCCTTAATTTGTTCGTTCAAATCCTTGAAATGCATGCCTGCCGCATCGATGTTCATACTGCCGCACCTCCCAGCTTTTTAGCCCGTTCCGTCCTCGAAAATGCCATCAATTGCGGCTTTTCTTTAATCAATTCGTAATCAACCGTTTCAAGCGGCGTTTGTTCCCGGATAAGCGAGGTATAAATGCCCGCGCGCGCAACATCACCGATCAGGATGAATCCTTTTAAAACCCCGTCTTTTGAAACAAGCATTTTGTAATCGCCGCCGTTTTTCCGGATAAAACATTCCCCATCATAGCTTCCGGCGGTAATCATATGTAAATCGAAAAATCCAATGGCATTCATGGGAATCGCCCTGTCGTACGTTTTGCTGCTCCCCGCCATATTGAACCCCGCGCACTCCCCCTGCATATACGCATTGGGAAGAAGCGCAAGCGGTTTATGCTCGCCAGTTGTAATATCATAGCTTTCCGTGCAGTCCCCGGCGGCGTAGATATCCGGCAGGGACGTCCCGCACCGTTCGTCCGTCACAATTCCCTTGCGCACTTCGATCCCCGCTTCCCGGGCAAGCTCCACATTTGGCCGTACGCCCACGGCAACAACCAGGATGTCAAAGCCAATCTCCTTCCCGCTGGAAAGCACGGCCGTATTTCCCTTGAATTTCTGTACGCCGTCGCCCAGATGGAATTGAATCCCCTGCTTTTCGATATGCTCTTGGACAGGCCGGGCCGCTTCCGCATCCAAAATGCTGGGAAGGATTCTGTCTGCAAGATCGACAACGTCAATGCTCCCGGCTTTGCGCGCAATTCCTTCCGCACACTTAAGGCCGATAAGTCCGGCTCCCATAATCAGCACCCGGCCGCCTGACCCGAGCGCCTCATCGAGCGCCATGGCGTCGTCGAGGGACATAAACGTATACTGCTCCTTTACGCCTTCAAGGCCTTCGATTCCCGGAACAAAAGGACGCGAACCCGTTGCAATCAGCAATTTGTCATATTCAACAGCCGTCCCGTCTTCGAGGAACAGCCATTTTTCCTCCGGCTCGATTCTTGTCACATTCCTGCCAAGCATAACCGTGCAGTTCATTTTTTGGTAAAAATCATCCGGACGGTATTTCATACGTTCTTCCGTCGTCTTTCCGCACAACAGGTAAGAGATTGCCGGGCGTGAATAGGTGTGATGCGGTTCCCCCGCAATCACTGTGATTTCCCCGTTTTTATCCTGTTGCCTGATTCCCTCGATACACCCGATTGCAGCCGCTGAATTTCCGATGATTACATATTTCATGGCTATCTCTCCTCAAATACAATGGCCCGGTTGGGGCAGCTCTCCACGCAGGCCGGTGTTCCGCCCGCGTTTTTAACACACAGCTCACATTTTTGCATCACTCCCGTATCAGAGGGCATAATCGCCCCATACGGGCACATCAGGATACAGGTGCAGCATCCGACGCACTTGTCCTGGTCGATCATAATGACGCCATCCTCTATGGAAAGCGCGCCCATGATGCATCCCTTTACACAAAGCGGCTCCTCGCAGTGGCGGCAGGAAACCGCAAAATGGATATTTCCCTCCTCCTCGATGCGGATACGCGGATTGATATGCACATCCTTCAGCGCTTTTACCATGTCCGTTTCCGCAGAATTCGAGAACGCGCAGTTATATTCGCACAGATGGCACCCAAGGCACCATTTTTCATTTACATAAATTCGTCTCATCTTCATTCACCCGCATATTTTACGCCCAGTATTTCGAGTTCCTTTTCATTGAGCCCGATTCCGCGCAGCATCAGCCTGTTTCCCTTCAGGGCCTCGATGGAATTGATTCCCATGCCGCCCATTATTTCCTTGATCTCGTGTTCCCATGCATGAACGAGGTTTACCAGCCGTTCGCTGCCCACGTCCGGGTTCAGCCGCTTCACGAGCTCCGGTTCCTGCGTAGCGATTCCCCAGTTGCATTTACCCGTCTGGCAGCTGCGGCACAGGTGGCATCCAAGCGCAAGGAGCGCGCCCGTCGCAATATAGACGGCGTCCGCGCCGAGCGCGATTGCCTTCACCACATCCGCGCTGCTGCGGATACTGCCGCCCACGACGATGGATACATTGTTGCGAATCCCTTCGTCGCGCAGGCGCTGGTCCACGCTGGCAAGCGCAAGTTCAATCGGGATGCCGACATTGTCGCGGATACGCGTCGGCGCCGCGCCCGTACCGCCCCGGAATCCGTCGATTGCAATAATATCCGCGCCGCTGCGCGCAACGCCCGAGGCAATGGCCGCCACGTTGTGCACCGCCGCGATCTTTACGATCACGGGCTTTTTGTAATCCGTCGCCTCTTTTAAGGAATAGACAAGCTGCCGTAAATCCTCAATGGAATAAATATCATGGTGCGGGGCCGGCGAAATCGCATCGCTCCCTTCCGGAATCATGCGCGTGCGCGAGACGTCGCCCACAATTTTTTGTCCGGGCAAATGCCCCCCGATTCCGGGTTTCGCGCCCTGTCCCATTTTGATCTCGACGGCCGCTCCGGCGTTGAGGTAATCCTTATATACGCCAAAGCGGCCGGAAGCCACCTGTACGATCGTATTGGCGCTGTATTCATAAAAATCCTCGTGCAGTCCGCCCTCGCCCGTATTGTAGAGCGTCCCCAGCTCCCGCGCCGCACGCGCCAGGCTTTCGTGCGCATTATAGCTGATCGAGCCGTACGACATGGCTGAAAACATAATCGGCACGTTCAGTTCCAGCTGCGGGGTCAGGTTGTTTACAATTTCGCCGTTTTGGTCCCGTTCAATTCTCTCCGGCTTCTTCCCAAGGTAGGCGCGGGTTTCCATCGGCTCGCGCAGCGGATCGATTGACGGATTCGTCACCTGCGACGCGTTAATCAGCAGCCTGTCCCAATAGACAGGATATGGTTTCGGATTTCCCATCGAGGATAACAGCACGCCGCCCGTCCCCGCCTGGCGGTAGAGTTCTTTGATCGTTTCCCCCGTCCAGTTTGCATTTTCTTTAAAGGTATGGTCTGTTTTTACAATTTTTAACGCCATCGTCGGGCAGAGCGACACACAACGGTGACAGTTTACACATTTGGTGTCGTCAGCCTTCATGAGGTTCAGCTCCTCGTCATAGCTGTGTACCTCGTTGGCGCATTGCCTTTCGCACACGCGGCACGCAATGCAGCGCTGCGGATTGCGCACCACCTCGTGGTCGGGATATAAAAAGTTGATTGCCATCTTACGCACTCTCCTTTGAGCTTTCGTCCTGTCCATGTTCATTCAGCGTTACGATCACCGGTTCCCCGCCCCGCGGCGCCCAGATTTTATCCACCTCCGGGCAAATCACGCGGATTGCGCATTCCTCGCTGGCCACATAAACCATATCGTCTTTCTCGGCTGCAACCATGGAACGCAGCTTCAGGCGGTCGTTTAAGGCCATCATTCCGCCCTCAAAGCCCAGCAGGATTGAGAACGGCCCGGTGATGAGCATGCTGGAAAAAGCGTTGCGCAAATATGTGAATTTCGCGCGTTTTTCAGGCGGCATCCCCTCGATCGTGCTCCAGAACGGGGCCGCGATCACGTTTGCGATTTCGCGGTAGCTGAGTCCCTGCCGCCTTCCCAGGTAATCGATCATATAGGTAATAACTTCCGTATCCGTAAGAAGCGTACATTTATATCCGAACATTTCAATATAGCGGCGGTTGGCGTCATAGGAAGATATTTCACCATTATGTACAATAGAGGTATCCAGCATGGCAAACGGATGCGCCCCGCCCCACCAGCCGGGCGTATTGGTCGGGTAACGTCCGTGCGCCGTCCAGCAGTATCCGCTGTATTCCTCGAGCCGGTAAAATTCACCGACATCCTCCGGATAGCCCACCGCCTTAAAGACGCCCATATCCTTTCCGCTGGAAAATACGTACGCGCCCTCGATCTTCGTATTGACCTTGATAACGCTGCGCACAACGAATTCCTTCTCATCGAGCTGGCTTTCCTTAAGCTTCGTGTGCAGCGGCGTTACAAAATACCTCCAGATAAGCGGCTCGTCCGTAATGCGCGGATGCTTGCGGGTCGGAATTTTGGAAAGATTGATAATATCAAAATGTTCTTCCAGGAATTCCTCGCACGCAAGCTTTGCCGCTTTATGATCGTAAAAGATATGGAATGCATAATAATCCTTATATTCGGGATAAATCCCGTATCCCGCAAAGCCGCCGCCCAATCCGTTTGAGCGGTCGTGCATCGTGGCGATTGATTTTATAATGGAGCTTCCGTCCGTCCTTTTTCCCTCTTTGGAAAACATTCCGGAAATCGCGCATCCCGACGGGATTCTTACCTGGCCTTCTCTTGGTTGCATCACTTTTTCCACCTTTTTTCCTTGTACTTTTTTTACATCCGTTATGATACGCCCTCAGGATGAACCTGTCAATAGAAAAATGCAATATTCTAATTATTTCTTGCATTTTTATTCTGTTTTTCGGATTTTGCGCCTCTTGTTTTCGCTTATATTGCAATTTATTTTAAAAATGTTTCATTTTTTTGCAAAAATCCCTTGACTTTTTATTTCTATGGCCTTATACTTCGAAACGTGGACAGCAAAGGCGCTGCGGAAAACCCGAAAAAGCTTTTCCCGCAGTGCCTTTCAAATTTTATAAAAGATATATAAAGATATATAGAAAGGATCGACGAAAATGACAAAGGTACCGGAATTGTTTGGCAGTATGGTGTTTGGCGATGCAGCGATGAAGGAGCGCCTGCCCAAGGAAACCTACAAAGCCTTGAAAAAGACGATTGAGGATGGGAAGGACCTTGATATCGGCGTTGCGAATGTCGTTGCGAACGCAATGAAGAACTGGGCAATCGAGCATGGGGTCACCCATTTCACCCATTGGTTCCAGCCAATGACGGGAACAACGGCCGAAAAGCACGACAGCTTCATCTCCCCCACTTCGGACGGCAAGGTAATTATGGAATTCTCGGGCAAGGAACTCATTAAGGGCGAGCCGGATGCATCGAGTTTTCCCTCGGGAGGCCTGCGGGCAACCTTTGAGGCGCGCGGCTATACGGCCTGGGACCCGACCTCCTACGCATTTATCAAGGACGGTATCCTGTGTATCCCCACGGCGTTCTGCTCGTACGGCGGTGAAGCCCTCGATAAAAAAACGCCGCTCCTCCGTTCCATGGAAACGCTGAACGACCAGGCGCTGCGCATCCTGCGGTTGTTTGGGAATACCAAGGCCAAACGGGTTCTCACCACCGTCGGCCCCGAGCAGGAATATTTCCTCATCGACCGTGAAATGTATGAAAAACGGCGCGACCTCAAGTATTGCAACCGCACCCTGTTTGGCGCGAAGCCGCCAAAGGGCCAGGAAATGGACGACCACTATTTCGGTTCAATCCGTCCGCGCGTATCCGCGTTCATGAAGGAGCTTGACGAGGAACTGTGGAAGCTTGGCGTGCTTGCCAAAACAAAGCATAACGAGGTCGCCCCTGCCCAGCATGAGCTGGCCCCGATCTTTACCACGACAAATATCGCAACCGACCACAACCAGCTCACTATGGAAGTGATGCGGCGGGTCGCTTACCGCCACGGCCTCGCATGCCTGCTCCACGAAAAACCGTTCGCGGGCGTGAACGGCAGCGGCAAGCACAATAACTGGTCGATCTGTACGGATACAGGTGAAAACCTGCTGAACCCGACGGACGACCCGCACGGTAACCTGCAATTCCTGCTGTTCCTGTGCGCTGTCATCAAAGGTGTGGACGAATACCAGGATTTGATGCGCGTTTCCGTCGCGAGCGCGGGCAACGACCACCGGCTCGGGGCAAACGAGGCTCCCCCGGCGATTATCTCGATGTTCCTCGGGGACGAACTCACAAACGTACTGGAGTCGATTGAGACGGACAGCGACTATATCGACCAGGCAAAATGTGATATGGAAATGGGCGTACATGTCCTCCCCAATTTCCAAAAAGATACCACGGACCGCAACAGGACCTCGCCCTTTGCATTCACCGGGAACAAATTCGAGTTCCGTATGCTCGGCTCGAGCCTGTCGATCGCCGGACCGAACATCGTCCTCAATACGGTTGTCGCGGAAGAGCTTAAACAATTTGCGGACGAGCTTGAAAAGGGCAGCTGTTTTGCGCAGGATGTGTTAAAACTCATCAAGAAGACGATGAAAGACCATAAGCGCATCATATTCAACGGCAACAATTATTCCGATGAATGGGTCGCGGAGGCGGAAAAACGGGGACTTTTGAACCTGAAGTCCACAGCGGACTGCATGCCCTATTTCATCCATAAGAAAAATGTGAAGCTCTTCACGGGGCACCACATCTTTACGGAAGCGGAAATGCATTCGCGTTACGAGATCATCCTGGAAAATTACTGCAAGACGCTGAATATAGAAGCGCTGACCATGCTGCAAATGTCCAAGAAAAGCATCATCCCGGCGGTCAGCACCTATACCAGGGAGCTCACGGACGCCGCCCTTGCCAAAAAGCAAATCGGCGCGGACACCACTGCCGAGGAACGCCTCGTGTGCGAGCTGTCCTCGCAGCTCACCTGCTTCCTGAAAGCGGTAGACGCGCTCGACCAGGCGCTCCTCGGCGTGAAGCAATTCGGCGAGATCGGCGAATGCGCGAAGTATTACCGCGAGCATGTATTCTCGGCCATGCAGGAGCTCCGGGGAATCTCCGACACAATGGAGACCTTTGTCAGTAAAAAAATCTGGCCGTGGCCGACCTACGGCGACCTGCTGTTCAGCGTATAACCACGCGGCAGATTTACCGTTTTATATCGTTTGACACAAAGGCGTGTCTCCAGGCGAAAGCTTTTTTGGAGACGCGCCTTAAATATTTTAGGAGGTTTCATATGATGTTTTCTTCAGTTGACACAGTATGGGTATTACTGGGCGCGGCGCTTGTATTCTTTATGCAGGCCGGCTTCGCGATGGTCGAAACGGGCCTTACGCGGGCCAAAAACGCCGGTAATATCATCATGAAAAATCTGATGGATTTTTCACTCGGTTCCGTCGTCTTTTGGGCGGTCGGTTTTGGCCTGATGTTCGGCGTATCGGCGGGTGGTTTCATCGGCACGCCGGATTTCTTCGTACAGAACGAATACCTGGTGGGCGATATTCCCCCGTATGTGTTCTTCATCTTCCAGACGATGTTCTGCGCGACAGCGGCGACCATCGTTTCGGGCGCAATGGCTGAACGGACTAAATTTTCTTCCTACTGCATTTATAGCGTCATTATCAGCCTTGTCGTCTACCCGATTTCCGGCCACTGGATTTGGGGCGGCGGCTGGCTCGCAGCCCTCGGGTTCCACGATTTCGCGGGTTCCACAGCCGTTCATATGGTTGGCGGCGTCGCGGCGCTCGTTGGCGCTAAAATCCTCGGACCCCGTATTGGAAAATACGGCAAGGATGGAAAGCCCAAGGCGATCCTCGGGCACAGCATCCCGCTTGCGGCACTCGGCGTATTTATCCTGTGGTTTGCATGGTTTGGCTTCAACGGCTGCTCTACCCTCGGCGTGCAGGGCGACGACGCAAACTGGGCCGGTAAAATTTTCACCACGACCAGCCTCTCCGCTTCCGCGGGTGCAATCGGCGCAATGGCCATCACATGGATTCGCTATAAAAAGCCCGACGTATCCATGACGCTTAACGGCGCCCTCGCCGGTCTTGTGGGCATCACGGCAGGCTGCGACCTCGTAGACCCATGGGCGGCGTTTGTCATCGGTCTTGTCTGTGCGTTCGTCGTCGTATTCGGCGTAGAGCTGCTTGATAAAAAACTCAAAATCGACGACCCGGTGGGCGCGGTTTCGGTTCACGGCTTCTGCGGCGCGGTCGGTACGATCCTCGTCGGCGTATTTGCCCTCGAAGGCGGCCTCATTTATACGGGCGACGCGTCCTTCCTCGGCGTACAGGCGCTTGGCGTGGCCGCAGTCATCGCATGGGTTGCCGTCACTATGACGATTGTATTCCAGATTATTAAGCATACAATCGGCCTGCGGGTTTCCAAATCGGAAGAGCTTGCCGGCCTCGATATCGAGGAACACGGCCTTGCAACCGGCTATGCGGACTTTATGCCCGCTACGGCAACCGGCTTCCTGACCACCGAGGACACCAAAGGCGAAGAAAAACCGGCTTCGCTCGAAAAGGCGGTTCCGGTGGAACGTATGCCGAAGGCGGCGGACGGCGTTCCCTCCGGCGACCTGAAAATGACAAAGCTGGTCGTGATTGCCAACCAGGATAAGTTCGGCGCCCTCAAGGCCGCGCTTGAAAATATCGGCATCACGGGAATCACAGTATCCCAGGTGATGGGCGCGGGTATGCAGAAGGGCCACACGGAATACTATCGTGGTGTGGAACTTGACATCAATTTGCTGCCTAAGATCAGGGTTGAAATCGTAATCTGCAAGATTCCGGTCCAGACGGCAATCGATGCGATCAAGGAAGCCCTTTACACCGGCCATATCGGCGACGGCAAGATTTTCGTCTACGACGTTGAAAATGTTATCAAGGTTCGTACGGGCGAAGAAGGCTACGACGCCCTGCAGGATGAATGTGACTAACCTAAAACAACACGCAAAAACTATGTACAGATAAAGCAAAAGGAATGGTTTCCGCCATTCCTTTTGTTTTCCTATTTTTCAATATCATATATCTTTACCGCAAGGCAATATTGCCTGTATTCGTGTGGCGGAATCCATTTCACGTATTTTCGCTTGTTGATGGAATCCGGCACGCCAAGCCACGGTTCCGCCGTGATCCTTCCGTCAAACAAAGTGCAAACGACCAACGCCTCATAGGAATCGTCCGTTTCCAGAATAGCCTTATAACCATCCGCATAGTTGATGAGTTCCACGCTTCCCTGCGTTTTCCCATCGAACACATAATCGCCGGGCTGCGTCAGGTCCAGTTTTCCGTTGTTCAGGTGCTCCGTACCGTCCATATAATTTACATACCGCTTCATATTGACTTCCATTATAAGCTGCGACTTATCCGAAGCGTTAAAGTAATGATGCCATCCAAAATAATGCGGCATTGCTTCGCTTGAACGGTTACGGACCGTCGTTATGAAGTATGCGGCGTTTCCCTCGACCTTATAGGTTAGCTCCAGCCGGAAATCGAAAGGGAAGTTTTCCTTCATTGAAGTTTCATTATTAGTGATATATAAGGTTGCGCTGTTTTCCGTCCTGTCCTGTACCCCAAACGGCGCCGATTTTACAAGCCCGTGGAAGGGCATGGAATATATTTTCCCGCCGGATTTATAGCTGTCCCCGGCCGTCCGGCTCGGAAACGGAAAAAGCACCGGACATCCCCCCGCGAGAATATTGGATTGATGAAGCATTCCTTCTTCAAAGAAAATAATCTCTTTCCCGCGGTATTGAAGTCTTGTGAGCATTCCGCCATAATCCGGGAGAATTTCACCCAAAAGGCCGCTTTTTTTATCTTTGATTATCAATTTTTTCATCGCTTATCCCGCCTGTTTTGAATACGCATACGGGGCCCCTGCTAAAAGCCCCGTGCGTATTCTCCTATATCTGCATGAAGTCTGCCTAACCGTAATTCTATCGTCCGCGCAAGCGCTTATTGCTATGCCTCCGCTTGCCGGAAGCAGGGCAATAACTGACGATCCGCGGTGCTGTTTTCCATTTTATAACGAGCCTTTCGCTTACCAGAGATCGACAAGTTAAGAATTTTCCCGGATAATTTATGGCATTTTCCCTTTCACCAAACCGTATATCCGCCGTCTGTTACAAGAATTTCTCCCGTCATGTAATCGGATGCGGCAGATGCCAGAAACACGGCGATACCGCCGATATCGTCCGGCTTTCCCCATTTTTTAAGGGGAATCTGCTTCAGGGAATCCTCATAAAAATCCGGGTGTTCCCGTACGTAATCCTGGTTGAGGTCCGTCATATAGTATCCCGGGCAGATCGCATTGACTGTCACGTTATATTCCGACCATACGCCCGCCATCAGCCGCGTCAGGCATTCGATCCCCGCCTTGGATACGTCGTAAGCGCCGATCGTTGGATTGCGCATGGCGACATGTCCCGTCATGGAACCAAGATTAATAACCTTTCCGCTTCTTTGGGCGGTCATGACTTTGCCCACGTGCTTCATCATCAGGAACGTACCCGTCAAATTGGTTCCGATAATACTGTTCCACTCCTCAAGCGATTCATCCAGCAAGCGCTCGTTGCTCCGGCCTACCGCCGCGTTATTGATTAGAATGTCAATTCTCCCCACCGCATCCATTACTGTCCGGCAAGCAGCGATCACGCTCCTTTCATCCGTGATATCAAGCGCACATACATGGGTCTTGTCTCCGGTCATTTCACCAATTTCCCGGGCTGTATCCTCAAGGCGTCCGAGGTTGCGCGCCATAAGGAACACCTCTGCGCCAGCCTCGGAAAGAGCTTTCGCAAATACCTTCCCAAGTCCCTGTCCCGCGCCGGTAACAATCGCGATTTTTCCGCTCAGATCAAATTTACTCTCCATGGCACCTGCCTCCTTATTATTGCGCCGAAGCTTAGTTACATTCTGCTTCAAGCGGACCAGCCAGCTCTTTAATAAAAAACAGTTTCCCGGGCAGCGTCGGCATAAAGCTTGCCGGAATCCACATATCGGGTCCGTAGCGTAACGCCACCCACAGCGACATGCCCTGCCACATCATTCCCCTGTCGTAGCAGCCGTCACAGCCGCCGATAATTTTGTCGGACTGCAGGAACAACCCCGGACCGATTGTATTTGCGAAGGCCGGAACCTGTGTGGTCCTGCTCTTAAAGCTGTGCAGAGCATTTTGCTCGATGGTGAGGGGATGCAGATGTGCTCCCAGCCTGTGGGTTTGTCTTTTCCAGTCCCCAAGGGAACTATATTCTCCCGCAAAGTGCGGTTCCCAAAAAGCAATGTGAAATACCCGGCCGATCCCGAATACGGTAACGAGTTTGGCGCCGCTCTTTTTTAGTGCCGCAATCTTTTCCGCATAGGTCGGAAGGTTTTCTTTTGTTGCGAAATTTCGCTGGGCTTCCGGCACGGTCAATTCCTTGAGGGGTCCATAAAAGCTTTGTTCCATGGCATGCTGGAAGGAACCGTTGTTGTTTTTATCAAGAGTGGTTCCCGTTTCATCACTCCATTCGTCCATATTAAATCCATAGACATGCCCGCAGCTTACATTCCACTCCCGAAGGAAGTATACCGCCCATTCATACATGCCCATCGGCCCCACCGGCAGGATCAACGCAAGTTTTTCCCCCGCATCCCTTGCCTGTTTTATGGTAAGGGCAATTTCATGCCCCATCATCATGCCAAAGGTCGTATTATTTTCACACATCACCGGCCTGAATCCGTCGTCCCAAAATTCCTGTTTTTCAAAAATTTCTTCCGGTTTATGTGAGCAGCATCCGTCTATTTTTTTCAAATCCCAGCCTTTTGGAAAAAAATGTTCCATATTTGAATTTTTGATTGTCGATAGCAAATCCATGATTATCACTCCTGATTTTATTTATATTTATTAATCTGTAGACCCATATGCGCAAGTTCGGTATTTTCCGTTTTTCCGGCGGGCATGCCCGGGCTCTTGCCCCCATCGCGGGATGAAAGCCGATGCCCGCCGCCCGAAAAAGAAAACGGCATGCTTCTTAATATTTTACCGTCACCGGCTCCCGCTTCTCTGCGGATTCAAGCACCGCAAGAAGCGCCAGCGAGGTGTTAGCCGCATCTTCCGTGCTCACTAAAAACGGTTTCCCGTCTATCAGGCGATCCACAAAGGAACGAATGCTTTCGTAAGCAAATCCTTTTACTTTCCCGTCCACACGGTTTCTCACAATAATATCAGGCGTTGTTACTTTCTTGTCCGTCACTTCCTGAATCATATTATGGCTGGAACAGTCGATATTAATCATACCGTCCGTGCCCAGCACTGTGAACTTGATATCATTGATACAGGTGTTTGCGTTCGGCGTGATCCAACCGTTTTCCATTTGCGCAATCCCGCCGTTCCTGAATTCGATTGTCGTGAGGTACATATCCGGTACGTCCACTCCCAGCTTTTTCAGCACACCCTCGCGGGAGACGGCATAAACACGTTCGACCTCGCTGCCCATCAGCCAGCGGAGCGTATCAAGGCAGTGGCTCCCCAAAAACCATAGAATTGAAGATTTGGCAGCCCACGACAGCATATCCGTCGCGACCCATTTGATGTCATTAAGGCGTCCGTAAGCGCTGTACGGCGTACCAAGATTACCTGAGTCGATCGATTGCTTGGCCGTATTTACAGTGGGATTCCATCTGTTGTGGAGGTCTACCATAGCACGAACATGATTTCTCTCGAACGCTTCCATCATGTTCATTACATCCTCGCGCGTAGTAGCCAGCGGTTTTTCAATCAGCAGGTCCTTTTTCGCATTCGCGCACGCAATGGCAATGTCGGCATGCAGGAAGTCCGGCGTGACAATCGCAATCGCGTCACAGCTTGATTTTTCCGCCATTTCCCTATAGTCCGTGTAAACTTCCCCAATACCGAATTTCATGGCCAGGGCTTCCGCCTTTGCCTTGTCTTTATCACATATCGCAACCGTCTGTGCAAACGGATGTTCATTATAGATGCTGGCATGCGTTTCTCCCCATATTCCCGCGCCAACAATGCCCATTCTCAGTTCTTTCATATCACGATCCTCCTTTATGGTTTTGTGATGTTTTATTTTAGGACTGACGATAATAACGCAAATAGTTACTGATGGTAACCGTACCGACAATAATCAGGCCCTTTACCATATTTTGTACATAGATATTAATTTCCAACAAATTGAAAATATTGGTTATTAAACTCAGGATCAAAAGCCCCAGCAGGGTGCGGACTACGCTTCCGCTGCCTCCCGCCATGCTTGTGCCTCCTAATACAACCGCACTAATTGCAGTCAAAGGCAGGTCTTCAGCATAAGCCGGAGACCCTGTCATCATTTTGGCAGACATCATAATCCCTGCTACCGAGGCGGAAATTCCGCAAACAAGAAACACCAACATTTTATTCTTGTTGATATTGATCCCCGAGGCACGGCATACCTCCGCATTTCCGCCTACGGCAAATACGTTTCTTCCAAACCGTGTTTTCCTGAGGATAAATTCTCCTACTATAACCATTACAAGGAAAAACCATACGAAATAAGGAATCCCTCCTATGCTTCCATTCCCCATGTTATACAGCAGGTCATTATTATAGGTAATAGAGCTTGGAACTCCCAGCGCATCGCAAAAGGTCTGCGCCACTCCATATGAAATAACCATTGTTGAGAGCGTCACTACAAACGTATTGATTTTAAGTTTTGTAACCAGAAGTCCGTTTACCAAGCCGACAACAACGCCAACCGCAAGTCCAAGCAGGATAGCAACTACGGGATTTGCCTGATCCATATACTTCATTACATAGGCCGACATAAGTGAAGCCAGGCTTACAACCCCGCCCATGCTCATATCAAATTCACCATTTATAATCGCAAAGGTCATTCCTACCGCTGCGACCCCATAGATACAAATTTGATTGAACAGGCCTACGATATTTGAGAATCGGCGAAATGAAGGAGTTGTTGCAAACATAATGATGATGGTAATCAAAAATATAACGAGCATCAGGTTGCGTTTTAAAAAGCTTTTGACATCCAAGCTTTTCATCATTAACCTATTTGTATTCATAATGATGCCTCCCTGTCTTTTCCTTTGTTGTAGGTATCGAGCCAAACCGCTACGATAATCAATATGCCCTTTACAATTTCTTGCGGACTATCCGATATATTAAGCAGGCTCATAGCATTCGTCAGTACGCCGATTACGATTGTTCCAATGAACGCCCCGAGTATATTCCCGCGTCCTCCGCCCAGCATCACGCCGCCTACAATCGCCATGGTAAGGACGTCGAAATCATATGGATTTCCAATACTGGGAATAACGCTGCCAACACGCGAACCCAGTATAATTGCGGATAAACCGATACAAACACCCTCTATTGCAAAGCCCAAAATCCTCTGGTTCGCAATATGGATACCTGATAGGCGCGATGCTTCCGGATTGACCCCCAAAAAATACATCCTGCGGCCAAACGGTGTTTTCGTCAGGATAAACTGGCATAGGATTACCGCAGCAATAAACAGGATTACAGGAAACGGAATAATTCCTACCATTCCTTTCCCGAAGAAGTCCAAAACGGGATCGCTCGGGAGTTTGTTATTATATCCGCTGGTAATAATCAATGCCGCGGCATACATGGCTGTCATCGTTCCAAATGTTATAATAAATGGAGTACCGTCATTCACTACCACCCTCGAGACCAAAATGCCATTTGCTACCGCGCAGCCAACCGCAACGGCCATACATACCAGCATGGCAGGATATATTCCGATATACGGGACAAGCACTGCCATAATGCAAAGCGACAAGGTCAGGTTGCCCCCCACAGAGAGATCAATTGTTCCTGATACCAGAACAAAGCAGGTGCCGCAAACCATAATTCCGGCGACAGTAATTTGCCTGAGAATATTCAAAAGGTTTGTAGAAGTAAAAAATGATTTTTCTGAGAATGCAATGATTACAACTATAATAATAAGAAACACCAGCAGCACATTTTTTCTCAAAAACTTTAAAGTTCCTTTTGCCAAATGCCTTTCGCCTGCAAATTCTTTATTCATAGCCTGGTCCTCTTTTTCTTAAATTGCGCATTCAAGAATGCTTTCAGAGTCTATTTCTTTACCGGTTAATTCTGCCTTGATCTCTCCCGAATTCATTACCAGAACGCGATCACAGAGGGATACGATTTCCGGCATTTCCGAAGAAATCAGAATAATAGATTTCCCCTGTCTTACGATCTCATCCATCAGGCAATAGATTTCATATTTTGCGCCCACGTCAATCCCCCGCGTGGGTTCGTCCAGCAATAAAATATCCATACCGGCAAACAGCCATTTTCCAATGACAACTTTTTGTTGATTTCCCCCGCTTAAAAACTCTGTCTCCTTTTTTACGGAAGATGTTTTTATGTTAATGGCTTCCACATAGTAATCCGCGACCTCTTTTTCTTTAGAAACGTTTAAAACCTTCAATTTCCGGCTCTTACATATTTTTTCCAAATTTGCAACAGATACATTCCATTCGATGGAAAACTTAAGGGCCAATCCCTGGTCTTTTCTGTCTTCGGGCAGCAGCGCAATCCCATTTTTCATTGCATCTGACGGATTTGTAATCCGTACCTTTTCCCCATTGATATAGAAATTTCCGCTTTCCCTGCGGTCTGCGCCGAAAATAGCGCGGGCTATCTCCGTCCTTCCGGAACCGACCAAACCGGCCAGGCCTAAAATTTCACCTTTTTTTAACGCGAAATTAATATCTTTAAGTTTACTTTTTGTCGATAGGTTCTCTACGCGAAGCACTTCCTCATTCGTCGTACAAATTGTTCTTACGGGAAATTCCTGGTCTATGCTCCTTCCTACCATATCTTTTATCATTTGCTCGCGGACCAGGTCCTTTACATTATATGTGCTCACCACCATGCCATCGCGTAAAATTGTCGCCTTGTCGCACAGTTCATAAATTTCTTCCAGCCTGTGTGAAATATATAGCACCGTAACATTCTGTTTCTGCAGACGCCGTACCGTGCGGAACAGGACTTCCAATTCCTTTTTTGTCAGGGTAGCCGAAGGTTCATCCATTACAATCAGCTTAACGTTGGTTGAAAGGGCCCTCGCGATTTCAACCATCTGTTTTTCCGCAACACTGAGCCTCTCTACAATCGCTGTCGGTTCAATTTTAAATTCCAATTCATCCAGTATTTGCTTCGTTTTTTGATTCATGGACTTCCAGTCCACAAGGCCGCTTTTCGTTTTCAACTGCCTTCCGAGAAATATATTTTCTGCCACGGAAAGAGACGAAATCAGGTTCAATTCCTGGAAAACAAAGCTAATTCCTTTATTAAGCGCATCTATCGTATCTTTTATCAGCACCTTTTCTCCATCCAGGAATATTTCACCGGAATCCGCTTTATATAGCCCGTTTAATATTTTAATCAGCGTTGATTTCCCGGCCCCGTTTTCTCCCAGCAAAGCGTGTACCGATCCCCGTTCCACATCGAGCGAAACATCATTTAAAGCCCGTACGCCGGGAAAACTTTTTGTAATATGCTTCATTTGCAATATGTAATCTTCCATAATTCGTTCCCCTGTTATCAAGTGAATTTGCGCTGCCGGCCGGGGCCGGCAGCGCATCATTTTTACCAAGTGCCTTCGCCATACGGATATTCGCTAATATTATCCTTGGTATAGATTGGATTCGGAACATAATTCAATTTTTCTACCGCTTCGCCTTTCAAAATTTTGTCTACGGTATCAAAGCAGAGCTTGGCCATGTCCCAGGGCTCATGTGATGCTGTTGCAAACATTTCCCCGTCCTTTATGTATGCAATCGCTTCTTTACTTAAGCTGTTCCCTGTAACAAGCACCTTTCCTCCGCCCATTCCGGCTGCTTTTAACGCTTCTACAGCACCTGCGGCCATCGTGTCATCTGCCGCATAAACGACGTCAATATCATCTCCATACTGGGTAATGAAATTTTCCATTACAGAAATTGCCTTGGCTTTTTCCCAATCCGCTGCCTGATCTCCAAGCACATGTGCGTTTTCATGTCCTTCCAGGGTGTCGTAGAATCCGGTCATACGTCCTGTGTTTCCGGAATCTGCGGATAATCCTGAAATTGCGACTATGTTAAAATCTTTCCCGTCAAACTGATCGAGCAGCAGTTCCGTAAGTTTAACCCCATCGTCGTAATCATTTGTTACAATGGCCGAGGTATAGTATTCCTCCGCGCCTTCCGCTGGTTGCTGGTTCAAAATTACGCACGGAATTCCCGCTTCATCCAACTGGCGCATAATCGCAACCCCGCGATCCGAAAGCGAGCAGAGAATTACTAAATCTACTTGATCCTCAATTGCCTGCATTGCCTGCTGATACTGGAGATTGTCATCCATGTTGCTGTCAAAAATTGTAAGTTCTATATCCTTTTCTTCAGCATAATTTTTCGACGCATCCATCAGGGATACGACAAAGGGAAATTCCAGCGTCGGATACAGCAGATACACTCTTTTTTTCCCGCCGGTTTCCGCTTTATCTTCCCCGGTTGCAGCGCCTTCCGGCGAGGTAGATTTCTCAGCCTCTGCAGATACGTCATTGGACTTTTCCACCGGCGCCTGCGAACATCCCGCGAAACACATAACCGCTATGCACAGGGTCAAGAACAGCGCAAGAGTCTTTTTTACTTTTTTCATTGTAATTCCTCCTCATATTTCGTTTTTTCCTATTGTTACACCCGGGAATCCTGGTGCAAAAGCACTTGTTTTTCGTATTGCCCAACCGACCCGCAATACTTTTCTTATAGAAGGCATCAATAAATAAACCCTTTAAGAGAGCCTTCTGATCTTCAAGTTTTCATTTGTGCAAATTAAATAGAGTGAGATAAGATTCGGTACAATATCAGGTGAAAATTATGATGAACAAAAAAACTTTTGATCCCTCCTTCCCCTTATAACCTGTTTGCCTGGCCTATTACTTCCTTTGCGATAATATGATTAAAAGAATATTCCTTTAATGCCTGTATGCCGCCAAGGAGCTGGGCGTTTTCGCCATGAATACTCAGCCGGATGTCCGGCTTAAACATCCCCAGCCGTGAGAACATATCGTTGAGCGCTTCCAGAATATATTGGTTTTTCGTCGAGATTCTGCCCCCAATAACAATCAATTCGGGATTTATCATCAGGTCTATATTAATCAGGATCGCAGCCCATGCCTTGAGCGTCTGTCCCATAATTTCCAGAACGTCTTCGTCGCCGGACAAGGCGGCCCGTTCCAGCACCTCGAGTGACAAAAGTCCGTTTTCGTCTTCTTCCATTATTTTTCCAAGCGTCCGGCAACCGCCGCCGCGTATCTTTTCCTCTATTCTATGATATAAGGTCTGCAAACTTGCTTCCGACTCAAGCTGGCCTTTTCCATTCAGGTAGTCTTCAAAGGTACGCCTGCTGTCAAAATAGGTCTGCCCAACCTCACCGGCATAGTTTCTGCCGCCTTTTACCAGCTTATTGCCAATCACGATTCCCATTCCTATGCCGGTCGACTCCGTAATCGTGATATAGGCAAGGTCTTCAACAAAGGGATAAACCGATGTTTTCTCACCTACCGTAGCCAGCCATGATACGTTATTAACAATAACCGGGACTCCCAGGACTCTTTCCGCATAATCAAAAAACCTCGTGTCGCTTAATAAATATACATCCGGTATCTTATGCACCATTCTGGACTTCTGGTTGACAACGCCGGGAACCGAGAATCCAGCAGCTAAAAGCTTCCCCGTCCTCTGCCCATTTGTGCTTGTCAGTTCGTTTTTGATCCTGTCAATAATCTCCAGCAGTTCCTCCAGCGTCCCCCGCGGGTTGTAACCGATATGTATTTTCCCCTCCATATGACCCGTTATGTCAATCAGATAGCCGTGAATATCGTTTGCCGTCATATAATAATGGACCATATATCCGTATTTATCATTGATACTGAATAATTCCGGGCTTCTTCCTTTTTCCGTTTTCTCTTTCCCCAGATATTTAATAAGCTCTTTTTCCTTCAAATTCCGAAAAACCCTGCTTATTGTCGCTGCACTGATTCCTATTTTAGCAACGATGTCAGAAGCTGAAACCTTATCTCCCGAAATCAATTCGTTCAGTATTTGCAGTTGGTTTCTATCCTTTTCGGATAATTCTGGATTACTAATGTTCAGCATATGATCCATCCTCTATTTCAGTAATCTGTTACCCCTTTGCTTTATTCAATTATTGTCCTTGATTAAAAAAGAGTACATTATTGACCAGCCATGAAATTTTGTATAGGAAAACAAAAAAGTGGTTTAAAATAAAAAAAGACCACCCAAAACGAGTGGTCAATAATGTACAGGTTTTTATGAATATTGAATTCTAATTTAATAATAATATGCTTTCACCGGATTGTCAATAATTATTTTTATTATGAAAATATATTTTTTATTTCCAGATATAATCCTTTGTTTTCCTTTATATTCCAATATTTACGATTAAACACAATATATTTTCATTAAGAAATTATATTGATTTTTACCATTCCTGTTTGCATCATTTCTGTGAACTCTTTCCAATTTTCTTGGGTCGGCCCTTTCCTTATGATATACTGGTGATGAAATTACACCGACAGGAGCTTATTATGAAGCATTTTCTTTTCGCAATATCGTGCCTTCTTTTAGGCATTATTATCTTCACAGGCTGTGCGCAGGCCCCGGCGGCAGAGGAATCCCTCGCGCCCACTCCGTCTCCGGCCAGAACAGAGGCTGCGGCATCGCCGTCTCCCTCGCCATCTCCAAGCCCCACTCCGTCTCCTTCCCCGTCGCCCACACCGTCTCCCTCACCGACGCCGTCGCCCACTCCCGCGCCGACAAAAACGCCGATTGAAGAGCTTCCCATCGACTACGAAGCAATTTCCGCACTCGACGGCACAAAGGACGGCTGGGGGCAGGGCCTCGAGAAGGACGACCTGAACCGTCCTACCGGTGCGCTCTCCGCACAGGAACGGTACGGAAAATACGACGCCCTGTTCATCATGCCCGAAGAACAGAAATTTTACCTGACGTTTGACGAGGGCTACGAAAACGGTAATACAAACGCAATTCTCGACGTTCTCAAGGAAAAGAACCAGAAGGCGACCTTCTTTGTCACCTATTCCTATGTGCGTGATAACCCCGCGCTTGTAGAGCGCATGATTGCCGAAGGCCATGTGCTGGGCAACCACAGCGTGCGCCATCTTTCCATGCCCGGCCTTTCGCTTGAAGAAGCGCGGGATGAAATCGTAAAGCTCCATGCCTACATGCGTGATACCTATGGCGTTGAAATGACGGTCTTCCGCCCGCCTATGGGCGAATATTCCGAGCAGACGCTCGCGCTCACGCAAGCCCTCGGCTATAAAAGCGCATTCTGGAGCTTTGCTTATTATGATTATGAGCCGGACGACCAGATGGGCCCTGAAGCGGCTTATGCGAAGGTCACGGAAAATATCCATCCCGGCGAACTTGTGCTGCTTCACGCAGTTTCCACGGACAACACGGCAATCCTTTCCGATTTGATCGATAACCTGCGCGGCCAGGGTTATGAAATCCTGCCGCTGCAATAAAAAAAGTGCAGGGAGATATTTACCCGTTACGGCGCAGCGCAACTGCGCCGTTTTGCGTTTTCCCCTGTCGGCGAATATATTTTTAAAATCCCTTGCTTGTGACGTTGCGTCATGAATTATAATGGAAGCAGGAGACAATTATATGGAAAAATACCAATCGATGCCGGAAGGGTACATGTCCATCGGCGACGTCGCAAAAAAAATGGGCGTTACCGTCCGTACCCTGCAGTATTATGATAAAAAAGGGCTGCTTTCTCCCTCGGCGGAAAGCGCGGGCGGCCGCAGGCTCTATACGGATAAGGACGTGATCCGGCTTCATCAAATATTATCAATGAAATCCCTGGGGTTTTCCCTGGACGATATCAAAACCCGCCTGCCCTCCCTCAGCACTCCCGCCGATGTTGCCAATGTGCTTTCGGAGCAGGCCGCCGCCATGCGTGAAAAGATAGAAAGCCTGTCCGGAGCATTGAGCGCAGTCGAAGCACTGAAAGCGGAGGTGCTTCAAATGCAGTCGGTGGACTTCGGGAAATATGCTGATATCATCATAAACCTGCAAATGAAGAATGAACTTTACTGGTTTATCAAGCATATCGACGGGGAGACGCTGGATTATTTTCGCAGCCGCTTCGACAGGGACAGCGGCCCCGCAATGATGGAGGCAATCAGCCGCCTGACCGAGGAGGCGATCCGGCTGCAGGAAGCCGGTGTGCCGCCCGACAGCGAAAAGGGGCTGGATTTTGCCAGAGCATATTGGAATATGGTAATGGAATTTACGGGCGGGGATATGGGCATGGTCTTTAAACTGATGGAAGCCGCAAACGTAGAAGACCCGAACAGCGAATGGAAGCAAAAGCAGCCGCTGGCCAACGCCTTTATCGAGCCGGCACTGGGCGCTTATTTCGCAAAGCTGGGAACAAACCCGTTTGAGGAGGGGCATAAATGAACGATGCCATACAGGTTGACGGCCTGAAAAAGAACTATGGAAACCATCCCGTACTGAAGGGGTTGGATTTCAATGTGATCGAAGGTGAAATCTTTGCATTGCTTGGTATAAACGGCGCAGGCAAAACAACAGCCCTCGAATGCATCGAAGGACTGAGGAAATATGACGGCAGCGTCACAGTGACCGGAAAGGTGGGCATCCAGCTGCAATCCGCGTCCCTCCCGGCCCATATCAGGGCAATGGAAGCCGTGCGGCTGTTTGCAAAATGGAACCGGGCAAAAGCAGACGGTTCCATGCTTGCTGCGCTTGGAATCGACACGCTTGCAAAGAAACAGTATGCAGGACTGTCCACCGGGCAAAAAAGGCGCTTGCACCTTGCCCTTGCCCTGATTGGGGAGCCGGATATCGTGATTCTTGACGAGCCGACCGCCGGTCTCGACGTAAACGGAAGGATATCGCTTCACGACCATATCCGCGGGCTGAAAGCGCAGGGAAAAACCATCCTCCTGGCCAGTCACGATATGGCGGAAGTCGAAAGCCTGTGCGACCGCATCGCAATTTTAAGCGGCGGGGAACTTATATTCCTGGGTACTCCCGATGAATTAACCGCAAAAGTCGGGAGGCGCTGCGTCATCCACATCAAGACCGCACAAGGCGGCGAAAGTTTTGAGACCGATAACCTTGCGGATACCATGCTGGCTTTGCTCGAGCGTTACCGCCAGCGGAAAATCGCCGTACTGGATATTAAAATAGACCGCGGAACACTGGAACAGCATTTTATCGATATGGCGGGGAGGTGCGGCGCATGAGCGTGTTTATCTATGGAATCGCGCTGCAATGGAGGCTGGATATCCGCAGCAAAACGCTGCTGATTACATGTTACGCAGTCCCCCTGTTATTTTTTGCCATAATGGGCGGGATATTTACATCCGTAAATCCCGAGGCAAAATATACGCTCATACAGTCCATGACCGTAATGGGCGTATCGATGGGCGCGCTCATCGGCCTGCCGCCTTCCCTTGCGGAAATCTACGGCAGCGATATTAAAAACGTATACAAGGCCAACGGAGTTCCCCTTTATTTTGGCGTGGCCACACTTTTTTTATCGGCGTTTACTCACCTGTTTCTCATGAGTGCAATCATATATACCGCCGCTCCCCTTGCCTTTGGCGCGGCGCTTCCGGAAAATCCGCCGCTTTATTTCGGCGCACTTGCAATTTTTATTGCGGTATCGCTCAGCGCGGGGTGCGTCCTTGGGCTGGCAGTAAAAAACCAGGCCAAGCTCACGATGCTTTCACAGCTGATTTTCCTGCCGTCGATTATGCTGTCGGGAATCATGTTTCCCACCGCTTTTCTTCCCCGTGCGCTCGAGGCGGCGGGGAACCTGTTCCCCGCCGCATGGGGGTGCCGGTTGATGACGGACGGCTGTTTTATTCCCCGCAACCTGCTTCCATTGGCGGTCATTCTCGCGGTTGCAATTATACTGTGCGGCTTTTTACTGAAAAGACAGCGGTCGGAATAAGCTGTCAAGCCGCATGGTTTTCCTTATACTCCGTGCACGGCCCGGACCATCTCCGCCGTATATTCCATCACAGGCGGTACGCAATCCGTTCCATACTGCGCGATAATCTTCATAATCGCGCTCCCCACGATTGCCCCGTCCGCTTTTCGCGCCATATCCTCCGCCTGCCGCGGCGTAGCGATGCCAAAGCCAATGGCACAGGGAATATCCGAAACCTCGCGCACGAGTGAAACCATCTCCCCCACGTCCGTTGTAATAGCCGTACGCACTCCCGTTACGCCCAGCGACGATACGCAATACAAAAAGCCTTCCGCTTCCCGCGCGATCATCCGGATGCGTTCTTTTGACGTAGGCGCAATCAGCGAAATAAGGTCCACGCCGTATTTTGTACAATAAGGCTGAAGCTCTCCCTTTTCCTCAAACGGCATATCCGGTACAATCAGCGCATCCACACAAAGCTCCGCGCACCGCTTTACGAACCTGTCGCTCCCATAGGAATAAATCGGATTGACGTACGTCATAAAGGCAAGCGGAACGTTCGTTTTTTCGCGTACGCGGCGTACCATTTCGAAAATCCCGTCGGTCGTCGTCCCCGCAGCGAGCGAGCGCTCGTCCGCCGCCTGGATTACAGGCCCCTCCGCTACCGGATCGGAAAAGGGAATCCCGATTTCAATCAGGTCCGCGCCCGCCGCCGCCATTTTAACAGCCAGCTCTTCCGTCACCGCAAGGCTGGGATCGCCTGCCGTGATAAACGGAATAAACGCTTTTCCTTTGGCAAAAGCTTCTTTTGTTTTAGTCATGGATATCCACCCCCCGATAGCGTGCGATTGCCGCTACGTCCTTATCTCCCCTGCCCGAGATGTTTACAACGACAATTTTGTCCCTGCCCATTTCCGGCACAATTTTTTTTACATAAGCCACGGCGTGCGCGCTTTCGATTGCGGGAATAATCCCTTCCATGCGGGACAGGTACTCAAACGCTTCCACTGCCTCTCCGTCTGTTACGGGCACGTATTCCGCGCGGCCCGTATCATGCAGCCATGCATGCTCCGGTCCGATCCCCGGATAATCGAGCCCGGCGGAAATGGAATACACCGGGGCGATCTGCCCATACTCGTCCTGGCAGAAATACGATTCCATACCGTGGAAGATACCCGGGGTCCCGTTCGCGATGGTCGCGGCGTTCTGCTCCGTATCCACGCCGTGCCCCGCCGCCTCGCAGCCAACCAGGCGCACGCTCCTGTCGCCGATGAAATCATAAAACAGGCCCATGGCGTTGCTTCCGCCGCCCACGCACGCAATAAGGGCGTCCGGCAGCCTGCCCTCTTTTTCCAGCAGCTCCTCCTTTACCTCTTTACCGATTACGCTCTGGAAATCCCGCACAATGGTGGGAAACGGATGCGGCCCCATCACAGACCCCAGCACATAATGCGTGTCGGCAATGCGCGACGTCCATTCCCGGAGCGTCTCGTTGACCGCATCCTTAAGCGTCATCGTTCCGCTTGTCACAGGATGCACCTTCGCGCCCAAAAGCTCCATGCGGTAAACATTGAGCGCCTGGCGCTCCGTGTCTTCCTGTCCCATGAAAACCTCGCACTCCATGCCCATAAGCGCGGCCACCGTCGCCGTCGCCACACCATGCTGTCCCGCGCCCGTCTCCGCGATCACCCGCGTTTTCCCCATCTTTTTGGCGAGCAGCACCTGCCCCAGCACATTATTGATCTTGTGCGAGCCCGTATGGTTGAGGTCCTCGCGCTTAAGGTAAACCTTTGCGCCGCCGAGGTCGTCCGTCATATGCGTCGCATAATAAAGCAGGGACGGACGGCCTGCGTAATTCTTAAGCAATTCCTTTAACTCCGACTGGAACGCCGGGTCGTCCTTATAATACCCATACGCTTCCTCCAGCTCGATGATTGCGTTCATCAGCGTCTCGGGCAGGTATTGTCCTCCGTGCGTGCCAAATCTCCCTTTTTTGTTCATAGCCGTTCCAATGCCCCCATCAGTTCCTTGATTTTATTTTCGTCCTTAAATCCGCCCGTTTCGATACCGCCGGAAACGTCGATGCCAAATGGCCTTACCCGGCGTACGGCTTCCACGGCGTTTCCCGCATGAAGCCCGCCCGCAAGGAAAAACGGAATTTCCGGCCGGGCCCGCCCGATCACCGTCCAGTCCGCGGTTTTTCCTGTGCCGCCGTATGCGTCCGCGGAGAAAGCGTCGAGGAGCAATGCATCCGCGCCCAGCGCTTCCGCACGCCCGATATCACGTTCCGTCCGCACCCTGGCCGCTTTCCATACGGGCAGCCCCATCATTTTCACTTCCCTGACATACGCCGCATCCTCGTCCCCGTGAAGCTGGATTACCTGGAGCGGCACGCTTTGCGCAATTTCCTTCAGGCTTTGGATCGGTTCGTTTACGAATACTCCCACCGCCCCGATCTCCGGCGCCAGCAGCCGCCTGAGCCGCGCCGCCCGGTCCGCGGTCACCTGCCGGGGGCTTTTCGCAAATACAAAGCCGACGTAATCCGGCCGGTATCGGTTCGCATAGCCGATATCCTCTTCCCTGCGCATGCCGCACAGCTTCACCTTCATACGCCCTGCCTCAGTTCCTTCATCCTGCCCGCAATGTCCCCGGACCGCATCAGCGTTTCCCCGATCAGCACCGCGTCCGCGCCATAGGAGGCGACTGTCCTCATATCCGTATTCGTCAGGATTCCGCTTTCCGAAACGATCACGCAGCCCTCCGGAACCAGCCCCGCAAGCCGCCCCGTGGTTTTCAGGTCCACGTCAAACGTATGCAAATCCCGGTTGTTGACGCCAATGATGCGCGCGCCCGCGTCCAGAGCCGTACGAAGCTCCTTTTCGTTGTGCGCTTCCACGAGGCACTGGAGTCCAAGCTCGTCCGCGATGCGCATAAACCGCGTAATGGTAAGGCTGTCGAGGATTGCCGCAATGAGAAGAACGGCATCCGCGCCGATCACAAGGGATTCGTAAATCTGGTATGCGTCGATAATAAAATCCTTGCGCAGGATCGGCAGGTCGACTTTTTCACGGATCGCCTGCAAATACCGGCTGCTTCCCTGGAAATAGTGCTCCTCCGTAAGAACGGAAATCGCGTCCGCTCCTGCTTTTTCATATTCCTCCGCAATCCCCACCGGCGTAAAATCCTCGCGGATCACGCCCTTCGACGGCGAGGCCTTTTTCACTTCCGCAATGACCGATAGTCCGCTCTTTTGGAGGGCGCCCAGGAAATCCTTAGGCGTGCGTTCATCCTCCGCCGCGCGGTCCATGACCTCTTTTTCCCCCATAACCTCTTTTTCATATTCCAGCTGCCTTTTCCTGTATGAAACAATATCGTCTAAAATCATGGCGTTTCCTTTCCGAAGCCGCACGTCCGCGTCTTCAATTCCCCGAGTTTCTCCATCGCCGCGCCCGTGTCGACGGATGCGCGCGCGAGGGAAAGCCCCTGCCCGATGTCCTCCGCAATCCCCGCGATCACAAGCGCGCAGGCGGCGTTCAGGAGAACGATGTCCCTCTTCGCCCCCCGTTCCTTTCCGCTTAGGATATCAAGGGTAATTTGCGCGTTCTCTTCCGCGGTTCCGCCCACCACCTCGCGAAGGTCCGCAAGCTTCATTCCGTAATCGCGGGGGTCCAGTTCATATTTAATCAGTTTTGAGCCCTTTATCTCACAAATTTTTGTCGTGTCCGAAATCGTAATCTCATCCAGCCCGTCGTTTCCGTGCACCACCATCGCGCCCTTTACGTCAAGGTTCTGGAGCACCTTCGCCATCGGCTCCATCAGCGCCTCGTCGTATACGCCGATCAGCATATAGCGCGTAAACGCCGGGTTTGCCAGCGGTCCTAAAATATTGAATACGCTCCGGACGCCAATTTGTTTGCGCGGCATCGCGGCAAACTTCATCGAGCCGTGGAATTTTTGCGCAAACAGGAACGAAAGCCCGCATGCGTCAAGGCATTCGCTCGCCTGTGCGGGCGTCATATCGATTTTCACCCCCAGCGCCTCGAGCACGTCCGCGCTGCCGCTCTTGCTCGATACGCTGCGGTTTCCGTGCTTGGCTACGGGAAGTCCCGCGCCCGCCACCACAAAGGCCGCGGTCGTGGAAATATTAAAGGTGTTCGCGAGGTCGCCGCCCGTGCCCACGATGTCGATGGCGGTGGAGCTGTGCGGCATCACCGCCGCCTTGCTGCGCATCACGCGCGCAAAGCCGGTAATTTCGTCAATGGTTTCTCCCTTCATGCGCAGGGCCGTAATAAACGAACCGATCTGCGCGTCCGTCGCGCCGCCGCTCATGATGCAGTCCATTGCGTCGTACGCCTCTTCCTGCGAAAGGTTCGTTCCCTCGATCACCTTGAAAATATATGGTTTCAGCAGGTTGCGCTGTTCCGGCGGCAGCAGGGTCTCGTCAAAATCAAGGTGCCGCACCGGGATATGCGCCGCCCGGTCGAGGAAATTTTCCAGCATCTTCTGCCCGCTTTTCGTTAAAATGGATTCCGGGTGGAACTGCACGCCGTATGTCGGATGCTCTTTGTGCTGCACAGCCATAATCTGCCCTATTTCATCCCGCGCCGTAACGGTAAGGCAATCCGGCAGGGTGTCCTCGTCCGCAATCAGCGAATGGTAACGCGCGGCCTCTACGGAACCGGGCAGGCCGTAAAACAGGGGATTTCCCTCCCCGAGGTCGATTTTGCTTGCCTTTCCATGCATCAGCTGCTTTGCACGCACAATTTTCCCGCCGAACGCCTCCGCAATCGCCTGGTGTCCGAGGCACACGCCAAGGATCGGTATGCGCCCGCTGAACGCCTTCACCGCGTCCACGGAAATCCCCGCGGAACCGGGATAACCCGGCCCGGGTGAAATAACAATCGCCTCCGGCGCCATCTTTTCAATTTCCCCAAGCGTAATTTCGTCGTTGCGCGCCACCGAAATATCCGGATAAAGCTCGCCGATTTCCTGATAAAGGTTATAGGTAAACGAATCGTAATTATCGATCAATAATATCATAAGGCTGCCGCCTCCTTTACCGCTTTCACTGCCGCCAGGGCCTTGTTTTCCGTCTCCGCGAATTCCTTTTCCGGGTCGGAATCCGCAACGATGCCCGCACCCGCCTGCACGTATGCTTTCCCGTTCCGGAAGAGCACCGTGCGGATCGCGATGCACGTATCGATGTTCCCGTCAAACCCGAGATAGCCGACCGTGCCTCCATAAAGCCCGCGCCGCTCGTTTTCCAGTTCGTCGATAATTTCCATCGCCCGCACCTTGGGCGCCCCCGAAAGGGTTCCTGCGGGCAGTACGGACATCAGCGCGTCCACCGCGGAAAGCCCGTCGCGCAGGATTCCCTTTACATCGCTCATCAGGTGCATCACCGTGGAATACTTCTCGACCTCCATAAACTTGGTGACCTCCACCGTCCCGAATTTGCTCACCCGACCCACGTCGTTGCGCCCGAGGTCCACAAGCATCGTATGCTCCGCGCGCTCCTTGGGGTCGGAAAGCAGGATTTGCTTAAGCTCCGCGTCTTCCTCCTCCGTTTTTCCCCGGCGGATGGTTCCGGCAAGGGGCTTTGTGGTCACAATGCCGCCTGTAACATTCACCAGCATTTCCGGCGAAGCGCCCGCAATGCTGTAATCCCGCAGCTTGAAATAAAAAAGATACGGGGACGGGTTGCTCGCGCGGAGTACGCGGTATACGTCGAACGGATCGGGCGGATTATCGATCTCAAACCGCTGGGACAGCACCACCTGGAAAATGTCCCCGTTCCGGATATATTCTTTCGCTTTTTCAACGTTCCGCGCATATTGTTCCCGCGTCATATTGGAAGAGACCGCTATCTCGCCGCCATGCCCTCCCTGCCCCGCCGGGGCAGGCGCGCTTAACTTTTTCGCGATTTCCCTGGCCCTTTGGGCGCATTGCCCGTATTGTCCGTCCAAATCCCCGTCCGCATAAATATTCAGGATAATAACCGCCTTGTTCGTCAGGTGGTCGAACGCCACAATTTCGTCGTACAGCATCAGGTGGCAGTCCGGCATATCGAGGTCGTCCTGCGGCGGGTTCGTAAGCGTTTTTTCCATATAGCGCACCATATCATAGCCGAAATATCCGACGAGCCCGCCCGTCATTTTAGGCCGGTTGGGAAAGGACGGGGATTTATATTTCGACATAATCTCCGCAAGGTAAGCGGCCGGATCGTCCACAAGCCGCACGGCCACATGTCCGTCCTCGATTGTCACGGCCTTTCCGTTTTTTATCTTAAGTTCCATTTTTGGATGGACGCCAATGAACGAATACCGTCCCCATTGCTCGGAATTGTCCACGCTTTCAAGGATAAAGCAGGTTTCCTCCCCCTGCTTTAAAGCGTTGAAAATATTTACCGGCGTGCAGCTGTCCGAAAGAATCTCGTAAAACACCGGCACGACGTCATATTCACCGAGCAATTCTTCCACTTCACGTTTGTCTGGATACAACATTTTGTTCTCCCTTTCTTCCGTACGTTTCCCATACTTTTTCCGCAATAAAAAAAACTTCCCATCCTCCAAGGGACGAAAAGCTTCGTGGTGCCACCCAATTTCCAGGCCAAAACACAGCCTGCTCATTACAGATACGGCGCCTTCGGCGCTTATATCCTTTCCCTTAACGCGGGAACCACGGCGAGGTATACTGAAAATTCCACCTGCTCCTCACGGACCCATTCACCACCGGCGTATGTGCGGGCTTTCCACCAGCCGCCCGCTCTCTGAAACATCGTTTCCATGGCTACTTACTTCCGCTCTGCGGATTTGCTATCAAATTAGTTTTATTATATTGCCGCATTTTCCTGCTGTCAACTCTTTTATCAACCGCGCGCCGTCCGCATACACACAAATTTATATTGTTCAGGAAAAATTAACCGAATCTTTACCGTTTATCTGGTAACTTTGTGCTATCTTTAAATTGAAAGGATGTTCTTGATGAAATTATTGATTATAGAAGACGAGGAAGACCTGCGCGAGGCGCTTTGCGCGGGCCTCACCAAAAAAGGATATATTACGGATTCCGCAGCCGACGGGAACGAGGGCTTTGAGCTGGCGTTCGTCAACGACTACGACCTTATTTTGCTCGACCTGAACCTGCCGGGCATGGACGGGCTTACCCTGCTGCAAAAAATACGGGAACACGACCTCCAGCAAAAGGTGCTGATTTTATCCGCGCGCAGCGATTACGGACAGCGCATCGAGGGGCTTGACCTCGGCGCGAACGATTACCTTGTGAAGCCCTTTGATTTCGGAGAGCTTGAAGCGCGCATCCGCAGCCTCCTGCGCCGCAGCTTCACGCAGCACAACACCGTCATCCGGTTTGACCGTTTCCGCCTCGATACGTGCGCGCATCTCGTCTATACGGAAGATAACCAGGCCGTTTCCCTCACCCCCAAGGAATACGCAATCCTTGAATACCTGCTTTTAAACCGTGGAAAGGTCATCAGCCCCGAGGAACTGATCGAGCATGTGTGGGGCAGCGACGACAGTCTGTTTTCCAACGCCATCAAGGTACACATGAGCGCGCTGCGTAAAAAGCTTGCGGAATTCAGCGCAAACGAGATTATCATAAACATGCGGGGCGCGGGTTACTGTATCAAAAATCCCGTCCAGAATATCGCATCCAAACTGGGGAGGAACCAGCTTTGAAAAAAATACCGATTCGTATGCGTCTCACGCTGTATATCGTTTTGCTGCTTGCAGGCGTTTGCGTCCTTATGACGGCGCTTGCCATGTTTAACGCCAATATGACGTTTGTAATTCCCTATGTCACGGCGGCTCCAGGCGGCTATTCGGTCGAGATGGGGCCCGATGTCGGGGAGTCTTCCACGGCCAAAGGTTCCATGGAAGTGCATCCGGAATCGGACGAATACGAGGGCCGTCAAGCCGCCTCCGTGACGATTACGCAGGCCAGAACGGAATTTAACGCCTCCAGCCTGTGGATTATGGCGGCGGTCATCCTCGGCGGCGGGATTCTCACCTATTTCCTGCTTGGGCGCGCGCTGCGGCCGCTGCGCACACTGAGCAGGGAAATTGGCGAAATGACGGAAAACGAGCTCTCCCAGCGTATCGAAGGCTTTCCCGCGCGGGATGAAATCGGGCGCCTTGCAGATTCGTTTAATACGATGCTTACGCGGCTCGATAAGGCATTTTCCGATCAGAAGCGCTTTTCCTCCGATGCCGCGCACGAACTCAAAACGCCCCTTACAGCAATCAAAACCAACCTTGATGTGCTGCGCCTTGAACCGTCCCCAACTCCACAGGAATACGAAAAAACCCTGCACGTTGTGGAAAAGCAGGCGGGCCGTATGATCAAGCTGGTCGATAATCTCTTCACCATGACGGCGCAGCGTAATTATGATTTTAACGACACGGTGGATTTCGACGCCATGTTTTCCGATATTATTACGGAGCTCGCGCCCCGCATCCGCGAAAAGGAGCTTGCTGTGACGCTGCATGAAAGCGGGCTCGAAACGACGGCGAACGGCGTGATGCTCATGCGCGCTTTCTCCAATCTTGTTGAAAACGCGGTAAAGTATAACGCGCAGGGCGGCAGCATCGAGATCGCCGCGCAATCGGACGGAAAGCAATATACCATCACGATTTCCGACAGCGGGCCCGGCATCCCGCCTGAAAAGCTGCCCCATATTTTCAAGCCCTTCTACCGCGCCGACGAATCCCGCTCCAGCGCGGGCGGCGCCGGGCTCGGGCTGGCAATCGCCTCCGAAATCATCGAACGGCACGGCGGCACGGTATTTGCGCAGAGCGAAGACGGAAAAACAGTATTCACCGTAACCCTGCCCATAATTCCACCGCTGCGGAACGACTGAACATAGATCATGCAGGCAAAGCCCTCATGCGAATGCACGGGGGCTTTTGTTATGCCGCCAAAGACCCATGCCCCGAAATTTCCATCGGCTTAACCGATTCTTAATCCTTTCCCTGCTATGCTGGTCATGGAAAATAAGTTGTGGAGGAATATATGAAAATCAAAAAACCATCAAAAAAAGTAATTGCCGGCATCGTTGCCGCCGCATGCGTATGTGTCGCCTGCTATATCGGCGTAGCGAATGCGGGAAAAGAGAATGAATCCGAAATTCCCCTGCGCGAATATACCGTAAAGCGCGGCGATATTACGGCAGGTATTACGGGAAACGGCTCGCTTTCTTACGACGCGGGTGTGCTGAACTTCCCGGAGCCCGTCCAATTAAAAGAATATTTCGTGAAAAACGGCACACAGGTGAAAGCGGGCGATAAGCTTGCCGCGGCCGATCCGGAATGGCTGGGAAAACAAATCGAGGAAGCGCAGGCGGAACTTGAAAAGGCAAAGAATGCGCTGGATCAGGCGCAGAATGCCAAAACCGTAAGCAGGCTGAACCAGAAAAAAGCAAACGCCGAGGCAGACGCCGCCCTTGAAAGCACGCAGAGCGCCGCCAGCGGCGCGCAGAAAACGGTCGATTCCCTCAGGCAGCAAATCGACGAAATAAGCGGACAAATTGTGCAGCTTGACGGGCAAATCGCAGAGCTTGAAGCGCAGCCCACTCCCCTTCCGGGGGACGGCCAGCAGCCGGACGATTCCAAGTTAGAAGCGCTTAAAAAGCAGCGGGAAGAGCTTGCCGTGCAGAAAGAGGCGCTGCAAATGCAGCTCGAAGAAGCCCAAGCCGCCCTTTCCGGCGCGCTGTCGGCACAGGAACAGCAGGAGCAGCAGCGCAGCAGCACGCGCGGCATCGACGAACAAATTGAGTCCGCCTCGCAAAGCGATCTTGACTCCACAGTAAACAATGCAAAAATCGACGTGGACCTGGCGCAAAAAAAGTTGGATCGGCTAAACTCCATTTTAAGCGATCCCAATCTTTATGCGGACCGCGACGGCGTCGTGCTTTCGCTGGGTTATACGCCCGGGCAGGAAACTACGCCGGATAAATCCGTCGTCGATATCGGCGATCCGGCCAGCGTATTCGTGCAAATTCCTGTCGCCCAGACGGATATCGGAAATATCACGGAGGGACAGGATGTCGATCTTACGCTCGACGCATTCGGCGACCGTCCGTTCAAGGGCAAAGTGATCGGTCGGTCCCTCGTTCCGGTCAAGGACAGCAATCCCGTTTCCTATCCCGTTCATGTGAGCATCGACCCCGAGGACGCCGAGCTGCTTTCCGGAATGACGGCGAATGCCCAGTTCATTATCAAGCAGAAAAAAGACGTACTTCAGCTTTCCAACAAGGCGATTTCCATAGAAAACGGCAAGCAATATGTCCAGATGCAAAACGAGGACGGTACGCTGCGCAAGGTGGAAATACAAACCGGCTTTTCGGACGGTAAGGTAAGCGAGATCACGGGCGGCCTTTCCGAGGGCGACATCGTCGTCGTGGAGGGATAGGCATGAGACTGGTCGAAACCCTGCGCATCGTTTGGATCAATTTGATGCAAAACAAATTCAAGGTGCTACTGACCTCGCTGGGGATCATCGTGGGCGCCGTCACGATCGTGATGGTGATTGCCATCGGCAAGGGCGGCGAAGCGGAGATCGCCGGGCAGTTCCAGGGGCTTTCCGCGGAGACGATCTACGTGAACCCCGACTACAGCAAGACATTCAGCACCGATATGGAGCTTTCCGATATCCCCAAGCTGTCCCTCGACAACATGCGGCAGATGCTCGATGAAAACAGCTATTTGAAGGACATTACCATGCGTTCCAGTTATTTTAAGGACGTTGTGATGAACGGGCAGAAGGGTTCGATGCAGGTCGCGGGGGTGCTCCAGAACTACGAGCAGATCAGCAACCTCTTCCCTGCCGAGGGGGTCAATATCTCGGAAGAGGACGTGGAATATGAAAACCGCGTCGCCGTGATCGGCGACGGACTCGCGCAGAAATATTTCAAGGGGCCGGAGGACGCCATCGGCAAAACCATCAAGATTGGCGAGCAGCAATACCAGATCGTCGGCGTGCTCGAACGAAAGGGCGACGGGATGCAGGGGGTGAACCCCGACGATACGATCTTCATTCCCTTCACGACCGCGGAGCGCTTCCTTGCCGACCCTTACACCATCCCGCAGGTCGTCGCCATGGCGGACAGCGTGAACCATGTCGCCGCCGCCATGAAGCAGATGCAGGGCACGCTCGATTATATCCTCGAGGACGGCAGCATCTACATGCTGGAGGACGCGGGCAGCCGTATCGACGCGGCGATGGAATCTGCCCGCACCATGAACCTCCTGCTTATTTCCGTAGCTGCCATCGTGTTCATTGTGGGCGGCATCGGGATCATGAACGTGCTGTTCGTATCCGTCAAGGAACGCACGCGGGAGATCGGCATCCTGAAGGCGCTCGGCAGCTCGAAGCGCGACATCATGACGCAGTTCCTGCTCGAATCCGTGATTATCAGCCTGTTCGGCGGGATCGTGGGCGTGGCGCTCTCGTACGCGTGCATGCCGCTGATGGATTACACCGACATCCCCGTCCTGCCGACAGTGGACGGCCAGGTCATCGCCCTGCTGTTTGCGGTGGCGACGGGCACGCTGTTCGGCTTTTACCCGGCATATAAGGCGTCAAGGCTCAAACCCATCGACGCGCTTAATTATGAATAAACAACACAAAAAAGAAAGGAAACAAAACAAATGAAAAAAACAATCATGGTCATACTCGCAGCGCTGCTGCTCTTCTCGCTCGCGGCTTGCGCCGCCCCGGCGGAGCCGGCGGAGGCAGTCCCCTCTCAATCCCAGGACACGACTTCCGGTGAAGGCGCGCCTGACGCGAACGGAGATGCCGAAGACGGCGAAGCACTGTTCGGCAAGGTGAAATCCCTTGTAGGGAACGAGGTCTCGCTCGACCTTGCGAAAACGCCCGAGGGGGGCCTCGCGGGCGCGGTAGGCGAAGACGGCGCCTATTCGTTCACGGGTAAGGGCGGCGAAGGCATCAGCATTACCCGAAGCGAATCGGCTGCATCGGGCGCAGATGAGGCCGACGGCGATTCCGAAGGTCAAAAATCCAAATCACAGGTCATCGCCGTAGAAGGCGAGGACGGACAGGCGAATATCATTACGCCATCCGGATCGGGAGATGCGCCCAAGATGGAGCTTGAATATACGGGCGAGAGCAAAGACCTTACCATCCCCACCGGGCTTCCGATCACCGATTTTTTCGGCAACGAGCTCAAGCCCTCCGACCTGAAGGAAGGCAATGTGCTGATGGTCTCTTTTGGGCAGGACGGCTCGATCAGTTCGATCCTCGTGATGGAATAGGCTGATGGAACGTTTCCTCACCCTTGAAAAGGTCAATAAATCCTATGCCATGGGACAGGAACGCCTGCATGTCCTGAAAGACGTGAGCTTCGGCGTAGAAAAAGGCGAATACCTCACCATCCTCGGCCCCTCCGGCTCCGGGAAATCGACGCTCATGAACATCATCGGCTGTATGGATACGCTCGACTCGGGCACATACGAGCTCGACGGCGAAGCGGTCCAGGAATACGGCGATAACGAGCTGACCCTGCTGCGCAACCGGAAGATCGGGTTCATCTTTCAGAAATACCACCTGATCCCGCAGTATACGGCGCTGCAAAACGTGATCATGCCGCTTTTGCTGCGCGGTCTGTCGCGCAGCGAGGCCATCTGCGAGGCGGAAGAAAGCATACGCCTCGTGGGCCTTTGGGACAGGATCACACACCGCCCGAACGAGCTTTCGGGCGGCCAGCAGCAGCGCGTGGCCATTGCGCGGGCGCTGGTGACAAAGCCCGCCCTGTTACTGGCAGACGAGCCCACAGGCGCGCTCGATTCGGCGACCGGAAAAGAAATATTAAAGCTTTTCCAAAAGCTCAACGATACAGGCAACACAATCATCATGATCAGCCACGACGTAAACGTCGCGCAGTCAAGCAGGCGCATCCTCACGATCAGCGACGGACGGCTTGAAGAATGACAAACAAAAGGCGCTCCGGCGCCTTTTTCTTTTGCAAAAAATATGATATATTTTAAACAGCAAATTGAAAAGGAAATTTATGATGACAAAATCAGACGTATACGCCCTTCTCGATCAAAAGGGTATCTCCTACAAACGAATCGACCATGCCCCGGTATTTACCATCGAAGACATGGAGGCCGCAGGCGTTTGCCAATACGGAAACGTCTGTAAAAACCTGTTTCTCCGGAACGGAAGCGGCAAGCGCCATTTCCTTGTGTGCGTGCAGAAAGATAAAACCGTGGATTTGAAACAGCTGGGCGCGCTTCTCGGTTCCCGTATGAGCTTTGCCTCCGAAGAGCGCCTGCAAAAATATTTGGGCCTTACGCCCGGCGCGGTTACGCCGCTTGGCATATTAAACGACAAAAACGCGGAGGTTGAGGTCGTAATCGATAGCGACCTTGCCAGCGAACCATCGCTCGGCGTGCATCCGTGCGAAAACACGGCGACCATATTCCTCAATTTTGCCGATCTTAAAAAATTGATCGAAGACCACGGCAACCCTATCACATATTGCAGCCTTTAACCTTGCTTTGACGGAAAGGAACCCTTATGAAAGAAACCATCGATTGTCCAAAATGCGGGGCGGAATTTGAATTTGAAACATTCCCCCTGATGGAATATCCGGAAAAAATACTCGACCTGACGGCATTCCGGGCCACATGCCCTTCGTGCGGGGCAGAGCTGATGCTGCCCTATCCATGCGTCTATCATAATCCCGCAAGGCGCGTTATCATCCGTTTTATCCCGCGCGGGTTCGACCTTTCCGATCTTCCCGCCGGTGCGCCCGTGCCGCTGTCCGGTTATTCCCTGCGCGACGTGTATTCCGCCCACAGCTTCCGGGAAAAAACCCTGATTTTCGAGCGCGGCCTCGACGACCGGGCCATCGAACTTCTGAAAATCCTCACAATCCAGCAGAATCCGGAACGGTTCGACGTGAAAGACCCGGATGTGCTGCTGCTCGCGGACGCGGATGAAGAAGCGCTGAGCTTTTTTGCGTTGGCAAAGGATGGAAACGATTTTGTCCTCAAAACGCCGTCCGGGTTATACGACCAAATGTGCGCGGAGCTTACCTCCCCGCATTTTGACGAATCCGGCGACTTTGAAACGGTGGACAGCCAGTGGGTGCTGGATCATTTCCGCCTGCTTGAAAGTTGAAAAAAGGCCGCCCCTCATGGGCGGCCCCTTCAAAACATAGCCCGATCGTGAAAGCTGCCTGCGACGGGCGGCTTTTTTATTTCTTTTGTCCGTAATAGGCGTTTTTCCCGTGCTTCCGGAGGTAATGCTTGTCAAGCAGGCTCTGCGGCATGCGCTTGGGGCCGCCGCCCTGGAGTTCCCGCCCCACAAACGCCATCTTGGCAACCTGTTCCAGAACCACTGCGTTGTGCACGGATTCCACCGCATTCTTTCCCCATGTAAACGGCCCGTGGTTGCTCACAAGGACGCACGGCACGGCCAGCGGGTCGAGCTCCCGGAAGGTTTCAACAATCACCTTGCCTGTGTTAAGCTCATACGCCTCGCGTATTTCGCCCGGCGTAAGGCTCCGCGTGCACGGCACGTCGCCGTAAATATAATCCGCGTGCGTCGTCCCGGCTGCGGGGATATCCATTCCCGCCTGCGCCCACGAGGTCGCCCACTGCGAATGCGTGTGGGTGACACCCATGACGCCCTCGAAATTACGGTATAGCTCAAGGTGGGTATCGAGATCGGAGGACGGGTTTAAATCGCCCTCCACGATGCCGCCGTCCATATCCACGAGCACAATATCTTCCGGGCGGAGCGCGTCATATTCCACGCCGGACGGCTTGATCGCGATCACGTCCCCTTCCCGCTCGGATACATTGCCCCATGTAAACGTAATCAATCCATATTTCGGGAGCAGCATATTCGCCTCGTAAACCCTGCGTTTCAGATCATCTTTCATGCGCTTTTTTTATCCTTTTCAATGTTTTCATAACGTCGTTCCCGCCCCTGCCGAAATAATTGTGGAGCTTTTCATATTCCGCGTAAAGCGCATCGTATGTTTTCGCTTCCTCCTCGTTTGGCGTGTAAACCACGTCCTTCAGCTTGCCCATTTTTTCCGCCGCTTCAAATACGCTGTCGTATCCGCCGGCGGCGCTTCCCGCCGCAACCGCGCCAAAAATTGCCGCGCCGAGCGCCGGTCCCTGCTTGCTGCCCGAAATCCGAATCGGCTTTTTAATAATATCCGAATAAATCTGCATCATAAACGGGCTCTTTTCCGCGATGCCGCCCGCGGCATAAAACTCATCGACGGGTACGCCGTGTTTTTCAAAGTTTTCAATAATCGTGCGTGTCCCGAATGCCGTCGCTTCCACAAGCGCACGATACATTTCCTCGGGCTTTGTCTGGAGCGTCATGCCAAGCATCAGGCCCGTAAGGTCCACATCCACCAGGATCGAACGGTTCCCGTTCCACCAGTCAAGCGCCAGCAGCCCGCTTTCTCCCGCCTTTTGCCGTCCCGCCAGCTTTTGCAGGTAAACCTGGATCGGGAGGCCCTCTTTTTCCGCCGCCTCCATATAGCTTGCAGGCACGCAGTTTTCAACAAACCATGCAAAATGGTCGCCCACGCACGACTGTCCCGCTTCATATCCATAAAATCCCGGAAGGATTCCATCCTCCACATACCCGCACACGCCGGGTACCGCCCGTTCCTTCTCGGAAAGCAGCATGTGACAGGTAGACGTTCCCATGATGGCGAGCATTTTGCCCGCCCCGCTGATCTTGACCGCGGGTACGCATACATGCGCATCCACATTGCCGACGGCAACCGCCGTCCCGGCGATCAGCCCCGTCTTTTCGGCAATTTCGGGCGTAATCCCGCCCGCGCGGCTTCCAAGCGGGGAAATCTCCGTCCCCAGCTTTTCCTCCACAACATTCTCAAGCCGCGGATCAAGCGCCGCAAAGTATTCCCTGGAAGGATATCCCTCCTGCTTATGCCACAGCGCCTTATATCCGGCCGTGCAGGAGTTGCGCGTTTCCTTCCCGGTCAACTGCCACACAAGCCAGTCCGCCGCCTCGATAAAGCGGTCCATCGCCGCATAGACCTCCGGGCTTTCATCCAATATCTGCCAAATTTTCGCGAACACCCATTCCGACGAAATTTTCCCGCCGTACCGGGCCAGCCACTTCTCTCCGCGTTTTTCCGCGGTTTCCGTAATCACGTTCGCCTTATCCTGCGCCGCATGGTGCTTCCACAGCTTCACATAAGCGTTTGGTTCGTCCTCATATTCCGGCAAAAAACAAAGCGGTGTTCCATCCCGCTTCACCGGCAATACCGTGCACGACGTAAAATCAACGCCCACGCCGATCACATCCGCCGCATCCACGCCGCCCTTTTTGAGCACGTCCGGTATCACATAATACAGTGCGTCCAAATAGTCCTGCGGATGCTGGAGCGCCCAATCCACCCCCAGCTTTTTGCCGGACGGCAGCGTTTCGTCCATCACGGCATGCGGATACGCCATCTCGCTCGAAGCAATTTCCTCGCCCGTGGCAACATCCACAAGCACTGCCCGGCCCGATAACGTTCCATAATCAATTCCAATTGAGTATTTTCCCATGTCATTCCCTCCCGGATGGAAGCTGTCACTTCCCTTTTCTACTATTTTAATCCCAAACCGATGATTTCGCCACTGGATTTTTTTATTCTTATGGTAAAAACATGATTTATTTTTACGCGCTTCCCGGCAATCCGGCGCCTGCACGGCTTAAAACACAAAGAAGGCTGAAAAATTCCAGCCTTCCCCGTTACGTTTTTTTAATTACTTATAGGTATCCTTGGTATAGTCTTCCGGCGGTCCGAGGTATACGACATTTCCGTCCACCGAGATGTCCGGGAAGCCGTCAATCACCATATCGTTGGAAAGCTCGTTTCCGTCCAGCAGATACTTTGCAACTTTAACGGTAAGCGCTCCGAGGTCCTGCGTATTCCACAGGAACGCGATGTCGAGGGAACCGTCTTCAATAAACTCCTGTGCATCCTCTTTCACCGCCGTACCGACAACCGCAATCTGGTCCTGCAGCCCTTTTTCGCGAATTGCCTGCGCCGCGCCCAGCGGGCAAACCGTCGCATAGCCTACAATGCCCTTAAGGTCCGGGTACGCCTTAACGAGGTCAAGCGTTTTGCTGTAAGCCTCCTGCTGCTTTTCTTCCGTGGGAATCGGGTCTGTCACAAGGTTCAGGTTGGGATATTTTTCTGCCGCATAGGTCTTTGCATAGTCGATCCACAGGTTCTGGTTGGGTGCGGAAAGCGAACCCGTCAGGATTGCATAGTCCCCGCTGTCGCCCATTGCCTCAACCAGCATATCGATGGAATGTTCCGCAAATTCCTTATCCTCGATCTGATGGATGGATGCGTCGATCAGCTTTTCGTTATCTACCGGGGCGTCCCAGTCAAGGCAGACGATCCCTGCATTTTTTGCCTTTTCAAGCGCTGGGACAACCGCCGCCGGGTCGTTGGGGGCAACCGCAATTGCATCCACGCCCTGCGCAATCAGGTCTTCGATCATCTTAACCTGTTCCGCCGCATCCGCTTTGGAAGGCCCGGTATAGGTTACCTCTACGCCGATTTCGTCCCCCGCCGCTTTGGCGCCGTCGCCGGTCTGCGTGAAGTATGGAATCCCGATCAGCTTGGGAACAACCGCAATTTTATAATCGCCGTCGCCTGCGCCGGAAGCCGGTTCCCCGGTGTCGGACGCATCAGCCGCCGGGGCAGACGCTTCCGCAGATGCCGATGCGGCGGCACTGCCGCCCGCGTCTGTACCGCCCGCACAAGCGGCAAGCGAGAACACCATCACCGCCGCGAGCAAAATTGCCAATAGCTTTTTCATAATCATTTCCTCCTGGATTTATTGATAGTTCGGAACGCCGCAGCGTTCGGAAATTAAATTGCCTGTTATTGCGCGCCCACTTTTGCCGCCCGGGCCTTTACAAGATTGCGGTCCGAAAGTCTCCTGCTCAGGAAACGGATTGCCAGCACGCCGATCAGGATTGCGCCTATGATAATATCGATCAGGTAGCGGTTGATCCCCAGGACATTAAGGCCGGTTGTTACAATCTGGATAATGCCAACGGCAATTACCGTGCCAATCACGGAGCCATGTCCCCCCATGATGCTCGTCCCGCCAAGAACCACCGCCGAAATGCTCATCATCAGGTAAGAAGAACCATAATCCACACGCGCCGAGTTATACCGTGAAATCATAATCAATCCGCCGATCGCCGCCATCACGCTCGAGAATATGTAGACCTTCAAAACCGTGGCCTTGGTGTTTACTCCGGAAAACCTTGCGGCCGTTTCATTGCAGCCCGTCATATAAACCCGCGATCCCCATGCAGACCGTTCAAGAAGCAGGTACGCTGCGATAATCGCCCCGATATAAATCAGCATAGGAACAGGGATTCCGAAGACGTTTCCTCCTCCAAGCGCCATGAATTCCTCCGGAAAACCGGAAATCGCGCCGCCCTGGGTAATATTGGTTGCGATTCCCTGGAACAGCGTCATCGTTCCGAGTGTCACGAGCATCGCCGCAACGCCGATATAGGCAATCACACCGCCGTTGATTAATCCCGTTATCACGGCGATCAGCATCGCCGCCCCAATTGCCGCCGCGATTCCAATCCCCACGTTTGTCGCCGCAAAGTCGCTCGACAGCACATAGGCCGCGAAAATCCCGGAAAGGGAAGCAATATAGCAAATGGAAAGGTTCATGCCGCCGGTCAAAATTGCCGCCATCATCCCAAGGGACAGCAGGCCAAGCTCGGGCATTTGCGACATCATGGACCCAAGGTTATAGGCCGTCAGGAACTTATCCGGCGCGAGAATACCCAATATGATAAAAACTGCGATAAAAATGCAGGCGAGTGTCAATTCGTTTGCATATTTTTCTTTCAGTGTTTTGAATGCTTTCATGTCCCGCCCTCCTTATTCTTCTACGTCTACGCGAACAAGCTTTTCCTGTTCGCGGTTTCTGTTCAGTACGTCGATGGAAACCGCGAACACGATAATCAGGCCGACCACGATATCCTGCCAATAGGTGGGAATCCGTGCAAGAATGAGCCCGTTTTTCATAATCGCCATCAACAGCACGCCCAGCACGGTACCGGTAACGGAGCCCGAGCCGCCCATGGTGCTTGCCCCGCCGATAACCACGCAGGCAATGACGTCCATTTCCAGGCCCGTAAACGTATTCGGGTCCACCTGCTGCACAATCGACGTATGGACCACCGCCGCAAGACCCACCGTCATGCCGGTAAACACATAAATCAGCGTTTGTATCTTATCCACGTTATAGCCGACGCGCACCGCCGACGACGTGCTGCCGCCGATTGCATAAACGCCGCGGCCGACAAGCGTATATTTCAAAATCAGCGCCGTAACCGCAATCAGGGCGATAAAGATTATGACCTGGATTGGAATTCCCGCAACCGTCGCCGTTCCGAAGCTTTTGAAATCCTCCGGCAGGTTTGTGATCCATTCCCCGTTTGTCCAATAAAGCACCGCTCCGAGGACGATGGACATCGTGCCCAGCGTCGCAACAATCGGGGATATTTTCAATTTTGAAATAATCAGGCCGTTTGCGAGGCCGACCGCCGCGCCGACCGCAATCGATACGATCAATACGACAAAGAGATTCGCCCCGCTGATTGTAAGCAGCTTCCCGGAAATCACCGCGCACAGGGCGATTGTCGACGATACCGATACGTCGATGCCGCCGGAGATCAATACGGGCAGCATCCCAAGCGCCATAATGCCGATTACCGAATTGCTTTTCAGCACGTCGATGATGTTATCCGGCCGCAGGAAGACGCTGTTAGAAATCGCAATTACCACCGCAATCACGACTACGATCATAAAAATCGTAAATTCCCTTTTTTTCACCAAGCTTTTTACCATTTTGCGTCCTCCCTCAGCTCACGACCGCTTTGTCCATAATAAGTTCCTGCGTCAGGTCCTTGTTCACAAACTCACCCGAAATCCTGCCCCGCCGCATCACAAGGATACGGTCGCTCACGGCAAGAATTTCCGGCAGTTCGGACGAGATCACGATCAGGCTCGTGCCCTGGTCCGCAAGCTGCCGTAATATTTTATGGATTTCAGATTTCGCGCCTACGTCGACCCCGTTTGTCGGTTCGTCGACAATCAATATCTTTGCGTTCGTGGCAATCCATTTTGCAAGAACCACCTTTTGTTGGTTTCCGCCGGAAAGCTGCATCGCGAGCAATTCTTCGTTCCGCGGGCGCACATCCAGCTTTTCCACCCATTCGCCTACGGTCTCTTTTTGCTTTTTCCGGTTCACAAAACCAAATTTCCCTGTATATTTTTTAAGCTGCGGCAGCGCGATATTTTCCGCTACCGATTTATCGAGCACCAGGCCCTGGGTCTGCCTGCTCTCCGGGATATAACCGATCCCCGCATCGACGGCGCTCCACGTATTATCGATATGCGCCTCCTTGCCGTCAATTTTTACGCTTCCGCTGTCCGGCCGGTTCAGCCCGAAAAGCGCCTGCACCATCTCGCTGCGTCCCGCGCCGACAAGGCCTGTAATCCCCAATATTTCGCCTTTATGGAGCTCAAAGGATACGTCTTTAAAATTTCCTTTTTTGCTCAGGTGGGAAACCTCCAGCACCACCTCGGGATTTTGCACCGGGTTGGCAAGGCTGTCAAATTCAATTTTCCTGCCCACCATCAGCGAAATAAGGCCGCCGCGGTCAATTTCTTCCTTTTTGCAGCTCCTGATATACTGCCCGTCCCGGAACACGGTGAAGCGGTCGCTGATCCGGAACAGCTCATCCATTTTATGGCTTACGAACATCACGGCAATATTTTCCGCTTTCAGCTTTTCAATGATCCCGTAAAGCGTTTCCACCTCAGTTGTCGATAACGCCGAGGTCGGCTCGTCCATAATAATCATCTGCGCCTTCTGCGCCACCGCGCTTGCAATCGCAACCATTTGCTGCTTTGCAACCGAAAGGTTTTCCAGCGTTTCCAGCGGACTGATATCCGCCCCCACGATGCGGAGCGCCTCCGCCGCCTTTTTGCGGATTTCCTTCCAGTTCAGCACCTGGCGGTTTTTTTCAATCACTTGGTTGATAACGATGTTCTCCGCCACGCTCAGGTTCCCGAACAGGCTGAAATCCTGGTAAATGACGGCAATCCCCTGCCGGATTGCATCCATTGCGTTGTGTATTTTGGTTTCTTTCCCGTTGATCCTGATTGTCCCGCCTTCATCCGGCTGGTAGACGCCCGACATAATTTTTATCAGCGTGGATTTTCCCGCACCGTTTTCGCCCACCAGGGAATGTACTTCCCCGGGATAAATATCAAAATGAACGTCGCTGAGTGCTTTTACTCCCGGAAATGTTTTGCTGATATGGTCAATCTCCAAAAAAGTCTGCATGATTTCTCCCCTCTCCCGGAAAATCTGCTGTCGTTTCACAATTTTATTTAAGGCCGCTGCGTTGTTGTTTCGAATAAGTTGTATGAAATGAAACTTTAATTGTTGACCTCATTATAAATTCATGAATTTGAATTGTCAATATTTTTTATAAATCTTTTTTATAAAATAGCCTTACTTAATTGAATGGAAGCCTCGATTTATCCAAACGGTCAGAAGGTGATGGCAATTTTAAAATCGCCATATTTTCCCGCAGCACAGTCAAACGCCTCTTCCCAATCGTCCAGCGCAAATGTTTTTGATACGACGCCCGCCGTTTTCAAATTTCCGTTCATGATGTGTTCGATGACAAACGGAAAGCAATAAGGGCTTAGCTGGGAACCCCGGAGCTCAAGCTCTTTCCCGTCCCCAATAATGGACCAATCGGCGGACGTTTCACCGGAAAATACGCTGAATTCGATGAACCGGCCCTGCTTGCGGATCATTTTCAGACCCTGTATTACGCTCGACGGATGCCCGGTCGCCTCGATATAGACGTCGCATCCGTAGCCGTCCGTCATTTCCAGCACTTTTTGCGCGACATCTTCCTCCCCGGGGTTCATCACCATGTCTGCTCCGAACTCTTCCGCCTTTTTAAGCCGGCCGGGAAGAATATCCAGGGCGACAAGCTTCGCCGGATTCTTCATCCGGGCATAGGTAATCATCCCGAGTCCCAGAGACCCGGCGCCGGAAATCACCACAAAGTCCTCGTTCGTAATTTCCGCCCTGTCCACCGCATGCTTCGAGCAGCCGTACGGCTCCACAAGCAGCGCGTCAAGGAGCGGCATTTCCTTGGGAACACGGTGCAGCACCGCCGTCTTTGGATAACGTACATATTCCGCCATTCCGCCATTCAAAAAATTTTTAAAGCCAAATACATTGTGCGGCTCGCACAGCCAGTAGCGCCCTGTGCGGCAATATTCGCATTCCCCGCACGGGACAATCTGGTCCGCCGTCAGGCGGTCTCCAATCTCGTACTCCGCCACATTGGCCCCCTTATCCACTACAGTTCCCAGGAATTCATGCCCGGGGATAAACGGTGGTTCCACATAGGCGGGCTGCATGCCGTCCCCCCAAAAACGCGAAGCCCCGTGCTGGCATTTCAAGTCTCCCGCACAAATCCCGCACCCTTCCGTTTTGATGATAATATCGTCCGGGCCGCAATCCGGCGTCGGAAAATCTTTCACTAATTTATATTCTCCGGGGCCATACGCTACAAGCGCTTTCATTGTTTCAGGTATTTTTTTCATAAATCGATCCCGCCCTTTCTTTTTCGCTATTTTATTAAATAACTTTTATTAATATATTTAATAAAAGCATTTTATATTTTTACAGTATATCAATATTTCCAGGAAAGTCAATCACAAAATTTTAAAATCCAAACCGCGCAACAAAAAAGCGGAGCCAATATGGCTCCGCTGCAAATTTTCCGTCTAATCAGATTTGTTCAAAAAACTCCGCGACAAACGGCAGCGCCGCACCCGCGGCAATTGCCTCCGTCTTATATTGGCAGGGCAGCAAAAATCGTTCCGGATCGTCCCCAAACATATTGCGCTGGCGCACCATTTCCCAAAGCTGTTCCATATATCCGTCGATATATGCGCCCACATATCCCCCGATAATGATTTTGCAATCAAACAGCATCCGCAGGTTATTGACCGCCAGCGACAGGTAGCGCAGATAGGAATCCCATAACAGCTTGCTTTCCGTGTCGCCGCCGCCCAGCTTTTCAAAAAAGGCGCCCAGGTCGCCGCCCGTCGTGTCAGACAGCACGGTGGCCGAGCAATAGGTTTCAAGGCACCCGTACTGCCCGCAATAGCACGGCCGTCCATCTGCCACAACCGTCATATGGCCGACCTCCCCGCTGCGCTGGTTATCGCCTTCATACACCTTGTTGTCCAGCAGCACCGAACCGCCGATGTTGTTGCTCAGGCAGATATAGAAAGCATTTTCGATATTGTGCAGAGACCAGATTTCCGCAAAGCCCGCGGCGTTTGCGTCGTTATAAAGCAAGGACCGGTAAGGGATATATTTGGAAAAATTAGCGCAGGTTTCCCCGGTAAAGTTTAGAATACGCCCGTAAACAACCTCCTGCCCATCCCCGGAAATCAGCCCGGGCACGCCCAGTCCGACGCCCAAAACCTTTTGGGGATCGGTACGGGTCTTTTCCACAATTTCGCCGACCGCCTCACCAAGCTTGCGGTAATATTCATCCGTCATGGAAAAATCTACCTGCTTCCTTAATGTTTCGATCACCTTACCATCCAGGTCGACGACCACAACCGTGCTGTGGTGCTTTTGGATATCGATCCCGACCGCCACCTTTGCGTCGCTGATGAATGTAAACGCCGTCGCGTTCCGTCCGCCCGTGTTTCCGATCTTTCCCGCCGTATCGAGGAGCCCCTTCTCCTGCAATTCCTGCAAATTCTGCGTTACCGTAGGCAGGCTCAGCTGAAGCGCATAAACAATATCCTGCTTGGATACCGACCTGCCCTTCCGTAAAAACTCATATATTTTTTTTCGGTTCATCCCCTTAATGTCCATTCCGGACTTTCCCTGTTCCATCGCTCATCCATCCTTATTTTTTAAAAGCGTTTTATAAAACTATCATTTCGAGTATAATATAGTTTTTCTTCAATTTCAACCTATTTTTGATAATTTTTTCACATGAATTTTCACGAAAATATTTCCTTCCGTCCAAAAAATTCCACCGATTTGCAGAATTCTTCTTGACATGGAAAAAAAGCAGTGATACTATGAACGCAAGATAAGTAAATCAGTTTTAAAAAAGCTATTTAATTATTAAAGGGGTGCCAGTGATGGAAAAAAGGGTAGCAATTGTAACGGGCGGAACACGCGGCATGGGCCAGGCTATCAGCATCGGCCTTGCCCGGGAGGGAAATATCGTTTTCGCGCTGTACCGTTCGGATGAAAAAAGCGCACAGGAAACGCTTGGGAAAATGAGAAATTATTCTCCCGAATCGGAGGTCGTCCAATGTGACGTTTCCGATAAATCCTCGGTAGACTGCGCCGTGCGGAAAATAGGCGGTAAACACGACAGGATCGATATTTTAGTGAACAATGCCGGTATCTTTGATTTTTGCTTCATCGAGGACATTACGGATGAATATTTCGACCGTGTGTTCAACACCAATTTTAAGGGGCAGCTGCATATGATCCAGGCATGCGTTCCCTATATGAAGAAGAACCATTACGGACGGATTGCCAATGCTTCCTCTATTTCGAGCACATTTGCCGATTGCGGGCTCATTGCTTACGCGGCCAGCAAGGCCGGTATCGACATGATGACAAAAACGGCGGCGGGCGAACTCGCCCCCTATGGAATTACCGTAAACGCCTATGCCCCGGGCATCATTCATACGGACATGACGGATTCCATGATCGTAGAACGCGGCGACGTGCAGGTAAAGCAAATCGCCCTCCAGCGTTTTGGAAACGGCGAAGACGCGGCCGCGCTCGTTTGTTTCCTGACCTCCCCCGGCGCGGGATACGTCACGGGAGAGATCATCGGTGTGGACGGCGGCTTTTTCAAGGTCCAGAATCCATACCGCGCATATGAATATGCAAAGGAAAAAGAAATTACCACTCAATAAGTATTTTTCATTTCAAAAAAGAACTGCAGCCATAGGGTTGCAGTTCTTTTTTTTAACCTTATTTACATTCTGCCCTCGGCACGTTTTTCCGGCACTCCTCGATTTCATCGAGCGTAGGCATGGATGGAATCGCCCCGCGTTTTGTGGCCGTAAGGCCGCCCGCCGCATTTGCAAAATCAAGAATATCGTCAAGCTCCTCTTTTGTCAGCTTGTCCAGCTCCTCCGCGCTCCTGTCCTTCAGGCGGTAATGCACCGCTCCAAGGAACGCATCGCCCGATCCCGTCGTATCCACCACGCTGACCCGGAACGCCGGCATCTGCCCCGTTCCGCAGGCCGCGCAGTAAAAAGACCCAAATTCGCCGCGCGATACGAGCACCAGCCCGGGCCCCTGTTCCCTCAGCTTCCGCGCACCCGTTTCAAGGTCGGTTTCCCCGGTAAGCAGCAGCATTTCCTCCTCCGATACCTTCAGGATATCCGCCATCGGAAGCCCGTTCATGATTTCTTTTACAGCCCGCTCTTCCTCGTCCCACAAAAACGGCCTGTAATTGGGATCATAGCTCATAAGCTTGCCCTTGTCCTTCGCATAGCGGATTGCGGCGTGCGCCGCCGCCCGGCACGGATCGTCCGTAAACGAAATCGACCCATAATGGAAAATATGGCTGTCCGAAATAATATCCCACAAGAGCTCATCTTCCCGGAGCATCATGTCCGCCCCCGGCTTCCGGTAAAAACTGAACGACCTGTCGCCAAATTCATTCAGCTGCACAAACGCAATCGTCGTGTTGACGTCCGCGTCCATTACGACGCCCCTCGTATCGATTCCGCTTCCTTCGAGGACACTCACCAGGAATTTCCCGAAATCATCCCGGCCTACCTTGCCAATAAAGGCCGTCCTGCCGCCAAGCTTCGCGTTCATGGCAAGCACGTTTGCCGGCGCGCCTCCCGGGTTCCGCGCAAACCGGGCGATTCCCTGCTCGTTTACCCCATCCGGTGTAAAATCAATCAACACTTCCCCAATCGCCGTCACATCATACATAGGATTGCCTCCCGATTCCTTTTCTTTGATTATAATGTCTTTTGTACCCGGCCGCAAGTTTCTTTACAGGAAATTTTTTCAATGTCCAGCAATTCCCTTTTCATGTCGAGGCCGCCCGCATATCCGGTGAGCGCGCCACCCGCGCCAATCACGCGGTGGCAGGGAATCAGGATCGAAATCGGATTCCTGCCGTTGGCCCGGCCGACGGCGCGGCACGCCTTTGGGCGTCCGATCCGCTCCGCGATTTGTCCATAGGTCCGCGTTTCCCCGAAAGGAATTTCCAGCAGCGCGTCCCACACCGCCCTCTCAAATTCCGTTCCCGCCGGTAAAAGCGGTATATCAAACATCATCCGTTTCCTGTCCAGATACTCTTTTATCTCCTCCGCGGCACGTTTTAAAAGCGGCGTTTCCCGCTCCTCAAAGGATTCCGGACGCACCGTGCCTCCAAAAAATATATTTGTAACATAATCCCCTTCCCCGGCAATCCCAATCCTGCCAAGGCGTGTCCCGTAAAAATATGCCTGTTTCATCGGCCCCTCCTAATCCACTTTCGGCAAGACCCGGAGCAGCGTTTCCACCGCTTCTCCAAGGGCCTTTACGTCCTCTTTCCCTATTTTCTCCTCCAGCCTTTCCACAAGGTTTTCATCCTGGCGGAAAATACCTTCCAGATACCTGCGTCCTTCCTCCGTGATCTTAATATGGATAAACCGCCTGTCCCGTTCCCCATAAATCCTGCTGACAAAATTTTTTTCATAAAGCTTTTCCACTGTTTTGGTGGCCTGCTGCTTTGTGATTTTCAGCCGCCCGGCGAGCTCCGTCATGGTCATTGAGCCGCACTGGCGAAGCGTCTGCAGGCAGTAATAGGCCTCCATGCCCATTTGCGCCTTCAGCAAAGCGCCGAACGGCTTCACAATTTTGTAGTGCCAGTATGGTAAAACCGCAAATAAATTTTCGATAAAACGTTCCGACTGCACCTTTCTACCTCCCGATGTTGACAAACGCAGGCCCCAGGCATAAACTATTAGTAAATATATATTTACTATCGTCTATACATGACTATCATGCCGCCCGTTTTACTTATTCTATAGCAGGTAAGGTGTGAAAGCAAGTAATATAAAGGTTCCGTATAAAATAGGAGGCTTGGCTTGTGCCCGTGCAGGAAACAGTACATAAAAAAACAGGAAAAATCATTCTGGAAAACGCCCTTCGTTTTTCCTTCAATGTGGGCTTTTCTTATTTTTTTCAGATTCTATTTGGAATAGAAAATATTTTGCCGTCCGTTGCAATGTGCGTCGGTTTCACAATGATTCCCGGGACAGACCTTGGAATCCGCCCCCTTCCGATGGCCATTACTACATTTGTCTTATATGTCGGGAGCGGAATTGCCGCGCAGGCGGCTTTGCTTACTCCCTGGGCCGCTCTCCCGGTCAATTTCCTGTTTACCATACTGATCCTGGTTTTAAGTACGGAACCCCGCCTGATGAAAACCTCGATCAGTTTCCTGCTTTGCTTTATATTCTGCCAGGCAAATCCGGTTCCGCCGGAGGCATTCCCCATGCGGCTCGCTTCCCTCCTCACCGGCAGCGCTATTGTTGCAGCGGGTATCCTTATTTGGTGGAAAAAGAAACATTATGGCACAAATGGCAGGACCTTCCGGGAGCAGGCTAAACTGTGCGCTAAAAACCACGGCTACATGATGCGGATGTCGCTCGGCCTCTCCATCGCGATGTTCATTGGCATGGCACTTCATTTCACCCGGCCCCTGTGGATCAGTATTGTCGTGATGTCCCTGACGCAAATAGAGCTTACCGAAACCGTCCACCGTATCAAATACCGTGCGCTGGCGACAATCGTCGGAGGGATTATATTCACGGCTGTTTTCGCCATACTGGTTCCGCGTCAATACGCCTTGGTTGTTATCCTCCTGATCGGATACCTGAGCTTTTTCACCACGGAATATAAATATACGCAAATTGTAAACGCAATTTGCGCCTTGAATGCTTCGCTGGTCCTGCTTGATCCCGGCGCCGCCCTTGGCACGCGCTTCCTTTGCCTTGCCGCCGGTATCCTGATCGTCCTTGCGCTGTGGGGCTTTGAAAAGCTGATGAAAGCAAGCCTCAGGAAACGCGACACGCTCCTCCGCGAAATACCCGAACACCGGTAAACCGCCGCCAAACTAAAAGACGCACCTCACAATGCGTCTTTTTGATTTCGGTAAAACGGGCGCCGCACCGCCCTCTCCCATGTAGCCCGCGGACCGGCGGCGGAAAATTTCCCGCGCTATTTTTCCAGGAGATATTTCCCGATTTCGCGCCGCAGCGTCCTTTCGTCAAGCGGCTTTGCTAAGTGCCCATTCATTCCCGCTTCCTTTGCGGCGGCAATGTCCTCGGCAAAGGCGTCGGCCGTCATGGCAAGGATTGGAACCGTGCGCGCATCCCCGCGTTCCAGCGCACGGATCGCCCGGGCCGCCGTGTACCCGTCCATAACCGGCATTTGGATATCCATTAAAACCATATCGTAGGCCCCTTCCTGCGACTGCCTGAATACCTCGACTCCCTGTGCGCCGTCGCAGGCGACATCCACCGCTGCCCCGGCGTCGGCCAGAAGCTCCAGCGCCACCTCCTGGTTCAGCAGGTTGTCTTCTACCAGCAGGAAACGTTTTCCTGCAAAATCCGCGGCAGGATATTCCCTGGAATCCCCTGCAGACGGCTGTTCCCCCAGCACATACCGCTGGAGTCCGCGGCACAGTGTGGAAGCAAAAACCGGTTTAGACAGAAATCCCGTAATTCCCGCCGTCCGCGCCTCCTTCTCAATATCGCTCCAATCATATGCGGAGATAATTAAAATCGGTATATCCCCGCAAATTTTGCGTATCTCCCGGGCCGTTTGAAGGCCGTCCTGCCCCGGCATCTTCCAGTCGAGGATCACTGCGTCATATGTTTCTCCCTTGCGCCTGCGCTCCCGAACCTTCTCGACAAGCTGTCTGCCGCTGTCCGTCCACTCGGCGTAAACGCCAAGCTTTTGCAGCGTCTCGACGGTATATTCGCACATAACAACATCGTCGTCCGCCACGATAATGTTAAGTCCGGGAAACGTTTCGTCGCACAGGGGCGCTTCCTCGATTTTCAATGGAAGCGTCACGCAGAAGGTCGTTCCCTGCGACGGCTTGCTTTGCACCTCTATTTTTCCCTCGAGCAGTTCGACAATTTTTTTTGTAATCGCCATGCCAAGGCCGCTTCCTTCGATCGTATCCACACGGCTGTCCCGCTCCCGGCTGAACGCGTCAAAGAGATGCTCCAGGAATTGCGGCTGCATCCCGATTCCCGTGTCTGCAATCGTAAACGTAAACAGCGCGGTATCCGCGCCCTTCATAAATGTTTCCCTGACGTCCATGGTAATCCTGCCGCCCACCGGCGTGAATTTGCAGGCATTGGAAAGGATATTCAGGAACACCTGCCTCAGCCTGAGGGCGTCCCCCACGAACTGCTCGTGCATCACGCCCTGCAGCCGGATCGAAAACGCCTGTTCCTTTTGCTTGAATTGCGGCTGCATGATGGTCACGACGTTCTCCAGCTCTTCGGGCAGGAAAACCGTATCGCTGCGAAGCGCCATTTCGCCGTTTTCAATCCTTGACATATCGAGCACGTCGTTGATAAGCCCCAAAAGATGCTGGCCGGACAGGCCGATTTTTTTCAGGCAGTCCCTGACCTTGTCCCGGTCGTCAAAATGTGCCAGTGCAATATCGCGCATCCCCAGGATTGCATTCATCGGCGTACGGATATCATGCGACATCCGGGAAAAGAAGTCCGACTTCGCCCGGTTGGCCTCCTCCGCCTGCCGGAGCGCGTCGCGCAGTTCTTCCGCCTGCTTTTCCAGCTTTTTTTGCATTTCACGCAGCTCTGTTTCATTGGTAACGTCAATGTAGATCACAAGGTAAACGGGGTCGCCGTCCTGCCAGTCCACACAGTCCGCATTGATCTGGAGCCATGCTTCCCTGCCGCTGCAGCTGCGCATGCGCACCGTAAAATGAACCGGTTTCCCCGATAGCAATTCCTCTTTATGCGCCTCGAAGGTTTGCGCGTTCCGCATCACGTTTTCACGGAATACGGAGCAGCCTTCGTTTTTCCAGCTTTCCTCTCCAAAAAACTCAATGAACCGCTTGTTCGCTTCGATCAGCTTGAAGCCCAGGTCCTTCTCCACCCGGTATTTTGCGACAAATCCGGGGAGGTTGTCATATGTGACCGACTGTTCCAGCTTGGTCTGCATCACGTCGCTGATGTCGGTCATCACCGAATAGGAAACCTGGCAGCCGTCGATATATTCGTCCACAAACGTAGCCGAAAGCTGCACCCACCGGTATTCCCCGCTCTTGTGGCGCATCTGCGTAACGATGCTGTAGCCTTTCTTCCCTTCCTGCAAAGCGCCGATAACGGTCTCGCCAAGCTTTTTCCACGCCTCCGGATCGCCTTGGTAATAAAGGTCCGGACGGTTATGGTAGAGTGTCTCATATTCTTCCTTTTGATATCCGATCATCTCGTAATAAAAATCGTTGGCCCACACCAGCGTAAAATGGTCGTCCAGTAAATGTTTGCTGACGCTCACATGCAGCATATTCATCAGAGTATCGTATTCATAACCCTTCATCGAGCCGCCTGTTTTTTGTCCATCCATAATTTCTCTCCCCAATTCAATGATCCATCGGCGATAATACGCTTAAAAGTCCTTCCAGCGAATCATCATAGAAGCAATACCTGTTTTTTCCATCCTTTTTTGCCGCGTAAAGCGCCTGGTCGGCGGCATGGAACAGTTTCTCATACTTCACGCCGTTTTCCGGCGCAAGCGCAATCCCCATGCTGACGGATATTTCAAATTTTTTATACCTTCCATGTAGGGTATTGAATATTCGCCGAATAATATCCTCCACATTTCCCTTATACTCAATATACAGCAGGAATTCGTCCCCGCCGATGCGGGCCGCAATATCCTCCTCGCGCATACTCCTGCGAATCTCCCGCGACACATGCTTTAATACTTCGTCGCCGAACATGTGTCCGTATTTGTCATTCGCCTCTTTAAAGTTGTCCAAATCAAATAATACGACGGCGGATTGATTCCCGTGGACGGCCAGCCGTTTGCCAATTATTTCCCGTGCGGCGGAATGGTTGCTCAAATGGGTCAGCGAATCCTGCGCCGCCTGCCTTTTCAGCTTTTCAAGCCGCAGCTGCTCTTCATGGACGTCTGTAAATTTACCAATGACGCTGACCATCCTTTCCTGCGTTTCCCCATCCCAAATGGGCCGCGCCACCGCCTTATACCACCGGTTCTCTTCCTTTACGCGCAGGCAATAAATATTGCTTACAATCGGATGCTCGGGCGAAACGGCATGCAGGCGGCGCTTAATATCCTGGTAATCCTCCCCGGAAATAACCCCGCCCAGCTCCTTATTGCGTTCCGGGCGCTCGATAACCGTCCCGCAGCCAAGCTGCTCCGCACCCCATTCCGACAATGTCAATATATCTGTCTGGTAGCTGTATTCAAACTGGATTTCATTGGACATGGAAGCAAAAAACTGATACTTTGTCCGTTCCTGCTCGAGGAGCGAAAAAGTGCGGTGGGAAACCTGGCTGTCCACAAGCATCTGGCTGGATAATTCCCGGATATTGCCTTCGGAAACCGCGTCGATGGAGCGGACCTTCAATTCCTCCGTAAGGTGCGGGCCCACGCTTTTCAGGCATTCAAGCAAAAGCGGGCTGAAGGAGCCGCATTCGCCGGCAAGAATCATGCGCATCGCTTCCCCGTGCGAATAAGCCGGTTTATAAATCCGTATACTGGTCAGCGCGTCATATACGTCCACGAGGGCCACCACCTGCGCTTCAATCGGAATCTCCTCCCCTTCCAGCCCGTCGGGGTATCCCTTCCCGTCATACCTCTCGTGGTGCCAGCGGCAAATATTATAGGCAATTTGAATCAGCGCCTCGTGATGATGCTGAAGCGCATTTTCCATAATTTGCGCCCCGACGGCGCTGTGTGTTTTCATAATTTCAAATTCTTCCGCCGTTAGCCTGCCGGGCTTATTCAAAATTTCTTCCGGAATCGAAATTTTCCCAATGTCGTGCAAAGCGGACGCGTTGACAATCAGCGCCAGGCGGGAAGCCGAAATTGAATACCGGTCGGTCATTTCCAGCAGCTTCCTCAATAAAATCTCCGTCAGGATACGGATATGCAGCACATGCAGGCCGGATTCCCCATTCCTGAATTCAACAATGTTGGACAGGATTTCCACCATCAGGAAATTATTCCGTTCCTTTTCCACAATCTGTTCGGCCACCATGCCTTCAAGCGCCTTTTGCTTGGAATAAAGCATAATGGTATTCCGCACGCGCCGCTGAACCGTCTTTTCGTCAAAGGGACGGCTGATGTAGTCGGTTGCGCCCAAATCGAACGCATGGTCAATATAAGAGGAAGCGGTTTCTGCAGAAATGGTAATAACCGGGACCTGCTGAATCCATCCATTTTTATTCATGACGGCAAGGACTTCAAAGCCGTCCATTCTGGGCATGACAATATCGAGCAGCACAAGCGACAGTTCGTGGCGCCGCCGTTCCAGGATTTCGATGGCCTCCACGCCGTTTCCCGCTTCAATAATCTCGCAGTCCGCCGCCAGCATATCCGCCAGCATGGCCCGGTTCATCTCGGTATCGTCCACAATCAGGAGCAATGGTTTCTTTTTCATTTCAAATATATTCTTTCCGTATGATTATGGCTCTGCCAATTTTCCAATGTACGATGTCGTGCGGTCATATTCATTCCGCACCTGCGCAAAGAGCATTTTCGCCTCCCCTGTAACCCGCCGTCCGCGCAATGCCTCCGTAAGGGCGTTTGCCGCCCCATACAGGGTTTCGAGGCCCAGGTTCATACAAATTCCCTTTAGCGAATGGGCCGCGCGGAACGCTTCCTCTCCGCGCCCTTCCTCTATCGCCCCGCAAAGGGTAGGATAGCTTTCATCCGCGGGAAAACGGGAGAGGAATTTCTCTACGCGTTCCCTTTTTCCAAGCCGCGCGACCACCTTTTCATAGCTTGATCCAAGCCCGGCATAACATTCTTCTATCGTCACCTGGTTCTCCTGACTTTGCTGTTCTTCCGCTTTAACGGCATCCCAAAGCGAAGTGTCCGTCATGCGTTCCCTTCCGGATAATTCTTTCCGGAAAACTTTCCTGTTTTGGCTACAGCTATATTGTACCCGAACCGGTGGAATTAATCAAGTTGAAGCGGATTCCCGAACATGTTAATATAACATTAAAGGAAGTATAAAAGGGGGTGCCTCCTTGCGGCAGGATCGTCATTATTACGAATATTTATACAATTCCCTTGTGATGCAAATTGAATGCGGCCTTCTCATGCCCGGCGGGCAACTGCCTTCCCAATCTGAATTATGCCGTGAATATAATGCCGGCATTACCACCGTCCGAAAAGTAATCCGAATGCTGTCCGCCGCCGGATACGTACATTCCTCGGCGGGACGGCGCGCAAAGATCACCTTTCAGGGTACGCCGGAATCGTATGCCGCCTGCCTGCTGCGGCGCAGGGCGGGTATATCCGATGCTTTCCGGGGGCTGGGCGTCCTCATGCCCCCGCTTTATACGGAAGGCGCGCGCCGCTGCACCCTTGCCGACCTTAACCGTCTGCAGTCGGCTATCCATCGTATCAAAGCGGGAGCAACGCAGGCAGAGGTCTATCATCATGCCCGCAGCTTTTTCACCGCTTTACTCCGTCCTTTTCACAGCGCCTTGGTTATGGACCTTGAAGCCGATGCCGAAAACTTTCTTCAGGTCCCCGATTCTCCATTTTTAAAAACCAGGGAGCCTTTCCGGGAACTGGTATCCCGTGCAAAGTCCTGGCTTGAATCGGCTTTCGGCCTGATCGAATCCGGCTCTTATGAACTGCTCGGCCAACGTATCCGGGCAATGTATTCCTCCGCATGCACTGCCGCAAACCAATATATGGATTCCCTGGAGAATATCGCCGCACCCGAAGAGCAAGCCACGGAAAACCGTCTCTGGTTTGTGTCGAGGGGGCATTCGGAGTTATATGCCGAGCTTGCAATGTCCCTGCTGCGCCGGATCGCGGTCGGTGAATTTAAAGAAAATCAGTATTTACCTTCCATCCCCGAACTGATGCGCCAATACGGCGTAGTAAAAGATACCGCAAGCCGTGCATTGTCTTTCCTGAACCTGATCGGTGCGGTGCGGACGCTGGATAAAAAAGGAACCGTCATTGCCGGGAAAAACAAGGTGAAAAGGGGAAGCGTCGAGCTGAAAGAACCCTTAATCCGCAGGCGGGTGGAATTGTTCCTTGACGCCATGCAAATAATGGTGGTGACCGCCCGTGCCAACGCCGGTCTCATTTTTCCTTTAATGGAGGAACAGCATATCCGCCAATTGGAAGAAAAACTGGATCATGCAGAAGGCGGCCATATCAATTCAATCGCAATCCAGGTTATTGTCGGGCACTTGATCCGCCTGTCCCCTTATTATTCCCTCCGCAATATTTATGAACAGCTTAACCAGGTAATGCTGTGGGGATATTATCTGGAGGCGGCAGGCGAAAATCTACATTTTGCGCCGGAAAAGGTAGGAAACGGGGTCCGTAATTACATTGAAGCGGTCAAAACCGGCGACTGTTCCGCTTTCCTGAATGCTATGGAGTTCACCTTCTCGGAAATATACGGACAGGCTAGGGCCGCTTTCCTCGCCTCTGTCGGCGAATAAGGGAAGAACCTGTATGAATCATTCCCGGACCGTACTGCCACGATGTTTAAAAGCATGTCAAAGGCGGGGCCATGTGCCCCGCCTTTGCCGTGCACTTAAAATGTATTTCCCGCATCCCGCCCTGCGGGTTTGCTTTTCGCCCTGTGCGTTATAGAAGCTCCCCGTATTTCCTGACAAACAGCTTCTTCGCAACCGTCGCCAGCACCATATAACAGGCTATGGTGAGCGCCAGCCAGGCAAAGTATACCGGCGGCAGCGCGGCCAGCCCGATCATGCTGCCAAACGGCGTAAACGGGATGACCGTCAGCGCCGCGATGCCTGTGAACGTCAGCAAGGTAAGCGGCGCGGACGCGTGGCTCTGGATAAACGGGATTTTCGGCGTGCGGATCATATGGATAACCAGCGTCTGGCTCCACATGGATTCCACGAACCACCCCGCCTGGAATATCGCGATATACAGCGCCTGCGTCGCCGGGTCCGTGATCTGGTGGAACAGCAGGCCGCCGCACATCATCGGGCAGATGACGAAATACATCAGCAGGTAGGTCGTGATATCAAACACCGAGCTTGTCGGCCCGATACACACCATAAATTTGCCGATGGACGACGCATCCCACTTGCGCGGTGCCGCCAGGAATTCCTTATCCACATTGTCCCACGGTATCGCCGTGCAGCTTAAATCATAGATCAGGTTAAGCAGGATCAGGTGAATCGACATCATCGGCATAAAGGGCAGGAACGCACTTGCCACCAGCACGGAAAACATATTTCCGAAGTTGGAGCTTGCCGTCATTTTGATGTATTTAATCATGTTGGCATACGTCTTGCGGCCTTCCACAATTCCCTTTTCCAGCACCATCAAATCCTTTTCCAGCAGCACCACGGACGCGGATTCCTTGGCGATATCCACCGCGGTATCTACGGAGATACCCGCGTCGGACGCTTTCATCGCCGCGGCGTCGTTGATCCCGTCGCCCATATAGCCCACCGAATGCCCCGCGTCGCGCAGCACGGAAATGATACGAGCCTTCTGTGCGGGCGAAAGCTTGGCAAACACGCTGATGCGCTGCGCCCGTTCCGCAAGCTGGCTGTCCGTCATCGCGTCGATATCGTCCCCCAGCAGCATTTCATTCGCCTGTATCCCAACCTGCCTGCAAATGCAGCGCGTCACCTTGTCGTTGTCCCCCGTCAGCACCTTTACGGCAACGCCATGTTCCCGCAGGGCCCGGACTGCCTTCGCGGTGGATTCCTTGGGCGGGTCGAGGAACGCAAGATATCCGATCAGCACCATATCCTTTTCATCCTCGACGGAAAACGCGCCGACAGGAGAGGGATTCGTCTTCTGCGCAACCGCGATCACGCGCATGCCGTCGTTGTTTAAAGCGTCTACCTTTTCCAGGATATACCGCTTGATTTCTTTTGAAAGCGCGATCGCCTTTCCCTCGTATTCCGCGTGGCTGCAAATGGACAGCATTTCTTCCACCGCGCCTTTGGTAATCATCTGCGTTTTCCCGTAAATATCCTTCACCACGACGCTCATACGGCGGCGCTCAAAATCAAACGGAATTTCGTCTACCTTCGTGTAAAATGTAGTCAGCCCCGCGAGCTGCTTATCCTCCTCCGCTTCCTCTTTTGTGCGCCGGATGATCGCCTTGTCCATGAGGTTTTTGAGCCCCGTCTGGAAATAGCTGTTTAAAAAGCCATGCCTAAGCACGCGCACGTCGTCCTCGCCGTGGATATTCAGGTGGTATTCCAGCACAACCTTGTCCTGCGTCAGCGTCCCCGTCTTATCCGTGCACAGGATATCAATGGAGCCAAGGTTCTGGATCGCGTTCAGGTTCTTGATGATGGTCTTTTCCTTGGACATCGCGACCGCGCCCTTTGCAAGGCAGGTTGTCACCACCATCGGCAGCATTTCCGGCGTCAGGCCGACCGCCACCGAAATTGCGAAAAGCAGCGCCTCCATCCAGTTCCCCTTTGTAAAACCGTTGATGAACAGCACGATGGGAACCATCACCAGCATGAAGCGAATGAGTACCCACGAAACCGAATTCACGCCCTTTTCAAAGCTGGTCTGCACGGGTTTTTCCGCAACGCCCTGCGCCATTTCGCCAAAGACCGTATCCCCGCCCGTGGCGACGACAACGCCCGTCGCGCTGCCGCTGATTACGTCGCTACCCATAAACGCAAGGTTCGGGTACGCCGTAAGCGCGCCGTACTTTTCCCGGCATGGCTCCGCGGTCTTTTCCACGGGTTCGCTTTCCCCCGTCAGCGAGGACTGGCTCAAAAACAAGTCCTTGGCACGCAGGATGCGCAGGTCGGCGGGAATCATATCCCCCGCCGAAAGGTAGATGATATCGCCCACCACAACTTCGCCCAGCGGAATTTCCTTTTTTCCCATTCCCAGGCGCTGCGCGCAGGTCGTCGTCTTAATCATTTTCAAAAGGTTTTCCGCCGCGTTGCCGCTCCTTGTCTCCTGCGCAAACCGCAGGATGCCGGAAATCCCCACCATTGCCATAATAATGATGACCGTCATCGGGTCGGCTTCGCCGGGGTCCGCCATCATTACGTCCATAAAAAATGATACCGTGGCGAGGCAAAGCAAAATCAGCGTGAACGGATTGATAAACGCTTTCACCAGCCGCGCGGACAGCGATTCCTTTTTCCCATGCTGCACCGTATTGTCGCCGAACTGCTCCCGGGCGCCCGCGACAAGGTCTACGCTGATTCCATCCGTCGTCGTGCCCAGCTTGTTCAGCAAAGCGTTTTCTTCGGCCGTGGCGGCATACCGCATCCGCTGCGTTACTTCTTTTTTGCGGAGCTCTTCCGCGGAAATTTTTACTTTCCTATTCCTGGCTTTATTCGCCTGTAATACTTTTTCCATTGGTCCATACCTCCTTGGGGATTGTCATAACCGAGTTCGTAAGGAAGTACAGCCAAAACCCTAAAAGGCTATTTGATTGATCGGAAGAACGGAAACCGGTTTGGTTTCAGGTCTTCGTTCATTCGGTGGCGCCCCCCGGGGTTTTCGCCGTTTTTACTTCCGGTCTCCATTCTTCTCACCTCACTTTTGCTTTGAATTGTTTATATTATCACCGCTTGGGTGTTATACAGCTTCCCGCGACGTCCAGATGTGGCTCGCAGCCCGCTGAAGGACAAATAAAAAATCCACCGTTTGCTTTTGGAAATTTATTTCCTGCAACGATGGATACCGGCACGTTATAACGTTTTTGCCATGCGCATGTCAAATAGGCATACAGACGCCGGCACGCCGCTGTAAAACATAGTTTGATGCTGTCAAAATATCCATCCTTGTTCGGTGTCTACTGTCGCCGTCCATCTGCACTCTTCCTTTCCATAAAAAAATCCCTTGCCCAAAACAACAGCAACGGATCAATTCATTCTCTGCCATCGTTTGAGCTTTGGCTCCTAAGGGCAATGTTGTTGCATTATTCCATGCCTTGTATTTCGACATGGACTGTTCAAACCTGCTCATCGTGTCTCCACAAATCCGCGGCAGCAACCCGTATCCCTTTGGTAGCCTCACTTACCGAAGCCATATTCTATTTCGTGGTTAGTATATGCCTGTTTGGTTAAGATGTCAATAGCCGGGCGGCAAAACGGAAAATTTTAATAAAACTTTTCCGTTGCGGACAGCGCTCCCCGCCCCGGGAAAATTCCGCAGCTCCGCCGCTTTCGGCAGGCAGCCTTATCCGGCAGGGAATGAACCGGAAAATCCATCAAATATTTTGGCATATAAAACCCTCCCAATACTTAATACCATAATATCGCCGTAAATTGGCAGACTTAAATTTTGGGCAAATTTATGGTAATATAAACATAGAAAAAAGATGGACGAAACATATTTCGTCCATCTTTTTTGTCCAAGCGATCCTGGCCTGTATTGGAAAGCAGCCGCCATTTTGCCGGTTTTGCCCCCGGCGGCAAGCGTTCAAACCATTTTTTCGATTGAGACAATTCTGGTATATTCTTTCAATGGGTATTTTCCATCATGCGCGCCGCCCCGGTACATTTCCGACATATTCACTCCATCCGTGATCCTGTTTATTCCCGCGCTGGTCAGCCGGCCTGCAAGGCTGTTCCTCTCCGTTTCAGAACACAGCAATGCCGCTGTCTGCAAATGGTTTTTATACGGATGCAGTACCGTTACAATGTCCTTTGTCGGCAAACGCTTTGCCCAGCAGTTCCCATGCATAACAGAAACCTCCAAACTGCTGTTCTCATATGCGGTAATGCTTGTTTTTCCACCGCGAAATACCTTGCACGGATTCTCCGCCGATTCCAATGAAGCCGTATACAATTGGATTGCGTTTTGCGCCGCTATTTCCATCGTGGGCATTGTGCCCGCCCCATCTCTGCACGCGTCGAGTATGGGCAGGAAGCTTCTGCAAAAATCATATATGGCGTCCATTGATTCCGTATCCAAATAAATTCCCTGGCAGGAGCTGCACAACAATTGATTTGTTTTTACAATATTTTCCGCCAGGCCCGATAAATTTTTCTCCGTTATCCCTTGTTCCGTAACGTAAGCAAAACTGATCTTGTGCCCCCATTCAATGATTTCTGTGTTTGGAGATGCCATTTTCCGAACGGCCCGCACCGCCGCGTCGCCGCCCCACACAATAACTGCATTCGCAATGTTCATCAACTTCCCGATCTCTTCGGTATTTGATGACGGGTAATCGAATACGTAAATGTATTCCGACAGGGAAGGCTCTATCCGAACCAATTCCTTTAATATAAAAAGTGACAAGCCGTCGTCGTTGCGGGATAATTTCACGATATTAATATTTCCCGTAAGCAATCCTTCAACCACACTGTAAAAGGCAAGCCCATATTGATTCCCGGCCGTAATATGAAGCAAGACGCCCAACGGGCAAACCTTTTCCGTCACATTCAGGCGAATACCGTTCGTGGTAACGGTATTTTTCACACCGTACCCGGCTCCAAGCTCCTTTTCCAGTCGGTAGCGTATGTAATCTCCATCCAGCATCGCCTTTGCTTCCTGCAAATATTCCCTGCCCCTGTCCTCCGGAATCCCCAGCGAAGACAATAATTCAATGTGCTCCGGCCCAATGGAACGCGCCAGTTCTTCGCAGGCGTCGATTACAGCGGAAGGCGCCACACTTTCCTTGGATAACGTTTTCGCAATAGACCGCTCCAACGAGTCCATAATACGGGAACGTTCCTCCACATCGATCATTCTTCCAAATGCCAAATTCATTGTACTGCCTCCAGTATACTGCCCGCGCCGGCTGCGCAGGTCCTGATTCCCTGCAGGCCCGCACGTCCCAGCACTTCAAAATAGGGGGTTTTTATTTCGCAGCCGCATTCGTTCCCGTCGTGTAAAACAGCGATATCGTCCGTTAAAATACTCGTAAGGGGCATACTTTTCAGCAAGGGGGTAACTAAATTCAGCAGGCCCGGCCTGCCGAAAGGAACCGGTTCCAGGGTGTGAATATCGCGGATTAGGACCCTGCTGTATACCGGCACGTGAAAATGGTGGTTTCTACAGTCGCAGTAAGGAATATTGTGTTCCACAACGCCAAAAAACTCCCGAAAATTTTGCTCCGGGATTCCCAGCCGTTCCTTTGCCATGCGGTATAACTCCGGTTTGCTCACCTTTTGGGCGGCAAACTGCTTCCATCCGCCGCCGAGAAAGATCAAGGACTTCGGGTGCAGCGATAGTTGAATATGCTCTTTTTCCAGCTTTTGAAGCAAAAAATACAGGTATGCGGGAAATCCGTTAATTCTCACGGGAAATGGTTTTTTGCTATAGGAAACCAGCGCGTCCAGTATCCCATCCTCATTCAGCACGTAATCCGTCCCCATATCCTTCAATGCATATTCCCTGTGCAGCGCAGGCGCCAGGAATGTAGCGGCATACGCAGTCCTTACCGCGCCCATATGGTTATGCCTGCTCGGTTGGTAGCCCAGCACAATGCAGTTCGCAGGAATGGCCGAGGGCAGCTTATGATAGGCAAGTATTTTGCGAAGCATATTCAAGCCCAGGATCATGGCGGAAAAATCGAACCCAACCTTTACCGGATTACCGGAAGTTCCCGAGGTTGTCGATTGCATATGGATTTTTTCGGCAGGCAGTGAAAACAGTTCGTGCTTTTTCAGATATAATGTGGGAATTGGCGGCAGTTTACAGAGATCGTCGTAGCATTGGAACTTCCGCAGCCGGAACCCCTGGCCCTCCATCAGTTGTGCATATTTTGCGCAATGCGAAATATGCCATTCCACATTTTCTTTCACGGCATCAAAAAACAACTGATTTGTGTTTTTGGTATCGTAGATATGCTTTTGGAAAAACAATTTTCTTCTGTTGTCCATCGCTTTACCTTACTTGTTCTCTATATACAATTATTTTCAATAAGCTAATTCGCGGGAATTATATAAAAATAATTATATCTGAAATTCCGGTAAAATACCATACGGCAGCCATTTGTTTTCCAACCCTTCCGCGTTATAAAAAGCAAAACGGCGAAGTACAGGCCTCCGCCGTTTTGTATTACAGCGTAAAACAGATTACTACTTACCAGATTCCATGCTTCCGTCGCCGCCCATAAGCCGTGTCATCTCTTCAATGTGTTCGAGCGGAAACGGCGGTGAAGCCAAAGGCTTCATGGCGATAGACATCAGCTTCATTGGATTGTCGTCCGCCGCCACCCGGTTGGAGCTGAGTTTCCCGCAGCGCCGGCATCTGTGTATGATGGCCCATTCGCCGTCCTTGCGCACCCACAAGGCCACCGGTTCCATAATACCGCCGCAGCTTGAAGCCCTGTCGCCCGGCTCATCATCAACGTGCAGGCTGCACAGGCAGTTTGAGCAATGGTTTCTATGGTCGGTTCCGGCCCCGGCCGGTACCACCGGGCGCCCGCATATTTTGCACTCGAAGCTGTCATTGCAGGCGTGAGTTTTATAATATCCTTTTTGGTAAGCTTTTCGTTTGTTTTCCCGATTCACTTAAATTGCCCTCCTAAAAGTAATTATTCATACCTTTGGGAGGTTTGTGCACTGGATTGTATAACGCAAACCTCCCGGTCAGCGCACACTCTCCGTTTGATAATTGTTTTTCATATGGCATTCTCCTTAATAATATAACCAGGCCCGCGGCCGTTTGTTCCGCTCCCCTGTCCGCATCACGGGAAACCGCACCTCATGCCCGATATTATTTTGTATTATATCAATCCCCCTACGGTTTGTAAACAAACGCAGCCGCATTTAATTTCCATGCCTATTCGGATGAAGGCACGAAATCCGGCACAGCAATTCTTTCCGGCCTCCTCTTTTAACTGCACAGCAGCGGATATAGGGCTACGCCTTCATCTCCTGATAAACGAAGCAATCCGTCACGTGGTCGTTCACCATGCCAGTCGCCTGCATGAATGCATAGACGATTGTCGAACCGACAAATTTAAATCCCAGCTTCTTCAAATCCTTGCTGATTCGATCCGAGAGGGGCGTTGTTGCCGGTATCTCTTCCATCTTCTTCCAATGGTTCCTGACCGGGGTATGGTCCACATATGCCCATATGAATTTGTCAAAGCTCCCATGCTTATCCTGTACGTCCAGGAATGCTTTGGCATTCGTCACAGCGGCGTTTACCTTGAGGCGGTTCCTGATGATTCCTTCGTTTGCCAGCAGTTCCCGTATTTTTTCCTCGCCGTAAAGGGCCACCTTGCCCGGGTCAAAGCCATCAAAGGCTTCCCGGAACGCCTCTCTTTTTTTAAGCACGGTAATCCAGTTAAGCCCGGCCTGCATCCCCTCTAAAACCAGCATTTCAAACAGTTTTCTGTCGTCATGCACCGGCCGTCCCCACTCGTTGTCGTGGTAATCAATGTATATGGGGAGGTCTCCCGCCCAGGCGCATCTTCTTTTTTCGCACATAAGCACTGTCCTTTCCAACCAATCTATTGTCTTTTAATAGTACCATACTTAATATGACATTTGCAGGTTTAAATTCATGTGGGAACTTTATTCACTGCAATATCCTGTAACGGCGGCACGCGCCCGGTTTCATGCGGCTTTTTTGTATGGAGTCGGCATAACCGGTTTACCCTCGCCTGTTTTCTATTATATTAGAATATTAACGAGACTTAATATTGGCATGTGCTTTATTACGAAATATATTTATCTTACTCCCTAAGCTGTAAAAAATCCGGGAGTAATATAGGCCGGATCGAAAGTGGATGTCTATTGGGAACAAAATAAGGAGTGATTATAGTGAACGGCAAAAATAGGAACCTTAAGAAAGAGCAAGATTCCAGGAATAGAAAAAGGAGGATTGCGGCGGTTTTGATCGTCGCGGTTTTGCTGGTGGGCGTTGTTCCGCTTGCGGCGTTTGCGCAGGACGGTACCGCGCAGCCTTTGGCGGAGGAATCCGTTTTAGAGCAGCCTCCGGCTGATAATCCCGCCGTCGGAAACAGTCTGCCGCAGGAAACGCCTGCCGAAGCGGCGGCCAGCGGGACGGCGTCTGGGGAAATGTCAGCCAAAGCAGCATCCGCCGGAGAAAATGCCCAAAATGCGGAAATACCAATAGCTGACGCTCTTTACGTCACCGTGACAACCAACGGGGCAAACAGCCTGGATGTGAGTTGGACAGCAATTACGGGCGCGACGAGCTATGAGGTTTTCCGTTCGGAGGATGGCGTCAATTTTGCGTCGATCGGCACTACCGGCCAAACCAATTTTCCGGATATCGGCCTCGTAGCGGACACCCAATATTGGTATAAGGTCGTCGCAAATAACGGGCCGGAAGGCACCGGTTCGGGCAAAACGGACGCGGAAAAAACGCAGGCGCCGCTTAATTTAAGAGTAACGGGTTATGGCGAATACAACAATAACGCAAATCTGGCATGGAGCGCATCTGCCGGGGCGGACGATTATTATATCTACCGCTCGACAAGCCAGGGCTCCGGCTACAGCTATGTCGGAAATTCCGCAGGCGCAACGACGTACAGCAATACGGGGCTTGGTTACAACACGACGTACTATTATTATGTCACGGCCGTAAAAAACGGCATTGAGAGCGCTCCGTCGAATACCGGTTCCCTGACAACCGGCGCGCCGACTCTGACGGTGACTGTTTCAAACCCGACGACAAGCAGCCTGAATGTTTCGTGGCCCCCGATCCCCGGGGCGGGGAGCTATACGCTATACCGCTCCCTAGACGGCGTGAATTATGAAGAGGTCCGCGTATCATACGTGACGAGTTATGCCGACGCCGGGCTGCAGGCCGGTACCCATTACTGGTACAAGGTCGTGTCCGACAATGGCATTGAAGGAACAGGCGATGGATGGACGCTGCCCGATCGGCCGGATGCGCCCCTCAATTTAAAGGCGGAGCTTACCGGTACGTATCACCTGGACGCCCGGCTCACGTGGAGTCCGGTTGCTGGCGCAGACGGTTACAGAATCTATATGTCAAGGACGCAGTCCGGCACGTACAGCCAGATCGGCGCCACACAAAGCGGCATTACCGAATACATGGATGCGGGCCTTGATTTTAATACGACTTACTATTACAAAGTAACGGCGGTAAAAAGAGACGTTGAGGGCGATCCGTCAAATATCGCTTCCGTGACGACCAGCCGGCCGGTACTGAATGTAGCGGTGTCAAACCCGACGACAAACAGCCTGGACGTCTCGTGGAACGCAATCCCACGTGCGACAAGCTATACGGTGTACCGCTCTCTTGACGGCGTAGATTATTCGACTCTTGTCGGCACTTATCAGGGAACAGGTTTTGCCGACACCGGGCGCGACCCGGATACGAACTATTGGTATAAGGTGGTTGCGAGCAACCGGATTGAAGGGATTGGCAGCGGCAAGACGCTTCCGGTTCCTGCCGCGGTATACACGGTCATCTTTGACGGCAACGGCGCGACAACGCCCGCGAACCCCTCACGGATGACGGTGACAACGCCGCAGACCCACCTCAGTGCCTTACCCGCCCCTCCGCAGCGTACGGGATACAGCTTTGCCGGGTGGTATACGCAAAAAACAGGCGGCACACAGTTTACGATGGAGACAACCGTGACGGGTGATATAACGGTGTATGCGCATTGGAACAAGACGCCCGTCCCCGCAAGCTATACCGTGTACTTTGACGGCAACGGAGCAGATGTGCAGGCCGACCCGACGAGCATCCTGGTGACCGTGCCCGATACAACGGTAAAAGCTCTTCCAGCGCAGCCGTCAAGGGCCGGATATGGATTCATCGGCTGGAACACGCAGGCGGACGGACGGGGAAACGCGTTTGATTCGGCAACGGCCATAACGCGAGACATGACGGTATACGCGCAATGGAAGGCGGTTTATTACAGCCTGCGCTTTGACCTGAACGGAGGAAGCGGCGCAGTACCGCAGACGCAGTCCCTGCGCATGGGAGACCTTGCGCAGGCGGTTTCAGCCCCGACTCGCAGCGGATATACATTCCTTGGCTGGAACGTAAACAGCGACGGCACAGGCGCATGGTGGGATTTTGGCGCGACAATGATGCCTGCCGCCGACGTTACGCTTTACGCGCAGTGGCGGGAGGATGCCGCGCCTCCTGCCCCAACCCCAACCACTCCAAATACAGATGGGGGAACAACGCCTGACAACAGTCCCAAAACAGGCGACGAAACCAATTTGGCATTGTGGATTATGTTGCTGATAGCCGCAGGCGGCACGATTGCAGGCGCAACGTTTTACAGGCGTAAGAAAGCCGGCCGTTAAAAAACATGGAACCTTATCCGGGAACTTCCGTACCGCTCCGCGCCCTTTTCTTATACGGGTTTGACAACCATTGCACAAAAGCGTTATCCTATCAGTGGAGTACAAAAAAGATTTACTGTCCCCCTGGCCTAAAAAGCATCGGGCGGGCGGTGCGGATCAGCCATATTGACTGAGAGCGCAGAACTATTAAAAGAAAGGTTAAATGGAATTATGAAATTCAAGAAAACCACCGCTGCGGCCTCGATTGCTATCGCTTGTTTATTGTTCTTTAGCGCAGTCGTATTAGGGGCATGTTCTGCGAACCCTCATTCCCCCGAAACAACACCGTCATCTGCAAGCGAAGAAAAGATGGATTCTCCGTATGCCGCTTATTCTAAATATGGAATTACATACGACGAAAAGACAGACAGCCTTTTTTATAACAATGAGCGTATCAGGTATTTTGAGGATGACTCAACCTTTTATAATGGCGATAATACCATTAGCGGCTCGCTTTTTTTCCATACCGATAAAACCGGCGAGGGAGACGTGGATATTTATACGGTTCGTGATTCTCAAAACGAATTGACAGGAACACGGACTGCAACGGAAGATGAATTTATGCAAAAATCAGGGGCTTATGAAAGTACAAATCAAGCTATATCTGGTTATAAAAAATACGGGGCCAGTACAGACGCAGTGGGGAATATATACTTTGAAGACTTTTTGGTAAGAGAACTTTATGATCCAGTGATGGAAACGATCATTCAGGAAAGTCGTGGAGCGGGCTTCCCGAAAGACAGTATAGATGTTGAAGCGGTTTATGATGACGGCGTTCTCTCCGGGCTGAGAATCGTATCCAAAGAAGAATACGATATCCATACACAAGAACGCATTGAGACGGTTCAAGATTTTTGGGTTGAACAGCAGAAGCAGAGAAAATGAATATTTAAACAAATAACCGCTGAATTGCAAAAAATCCATCGCCGCCTATTAGCGTGATGGATTTTCGCATTTCATGAGTGTGTCGTTAATACAAAATAGATGAGGAAAAATGGGGCCGACCCCCGCAAAAGCCCAGTAGATGCAAAACGGGGCCCCGACAAAGCCCAAAGAGGCAAAGCGGAGTGGGTTTGTTGGGGAAAAGGAGGAGGAATCGAAGCAACTAAAAATTCCGCCCTTTCAGGACGGGATTATGGTCGCGGAGTTTCCTCCGACGTGGTCTGAATGGCGATACAGTATATTTAGAAAAAATCGCATAACAAAAGGTTTTTGAGCAACGAAAAGCAGTATTTACTATCAAAATTTTGGAATATTAACACCACTTTCGGATGCAATGGCATTGTTTCCCATATAAAATGATGTCTTTGGCGCTATTCATATTGAGATAATTTATGGAGGAGGTACTTCTTTGGAGAGCTTTATTTTTTCTATTAAATGATTTGCTAATGTGAGTAATTGAATTGCTCTTGTTTCAGTATCTTCCCATTCATGCTCATGAGCTCGAGGATTCCTGATACCTGTCATGCATCCTGCGTAAATATCCATATAGCCAAGCTGCTCATCTTTTTCTGATTGACTTTCCCAAGCATTCAATTTGAGAATGGGATTCTTGGCGCTAAGTGCCTTTCTCATAAGGCCATTTCCATCTTCGGTGGTTAACTTAGACTTTTTTTTGACAATGTTATTTAGGCACTTATAACCTTCTTCTATGGCTTGCGCATGATGCCCATTATAGAAAAGCGTTCTGGTACATTTTCGTAAATCATGGTCAGTAATTACTAAATCATATAAATCAGTTTTCGAGGCAATGTTAATCTGTTCGACAGGTTTTTTGATACCTTCCATGCAGTTAAGTTGATTTTGAAGTATATGAAGTTTATTAAATAAAATTTTATTATCCATAAACTATTTTTCATAAAGATGTTTTGCAATACTAGCAAAAATAGCGTCTACCTGTTGCACCGATGCTTCAGAAGATATATGAACCTGCAGATCAATATGTAAGGATGGCGATTGATAGAGATTCCTACTAGTTGAAGCCGCACTTTCACCTTTGTTTGCGGTCTGCTTTTGTTCATCTCTATCTGTATGTATGTCATTACTGACTATACGTTTTTCTAATTTAGTTTTTTTGCTTTTCTTTGATTTTGCTGCGGGAAGTGTATCAATATCAGTTCTGACCTCTCCTGTGCTTAATAATATATAAAAGGCGGTAGTCGATTTCGCAGCGCCTTCCCCCAGATGTGCATTACTCATAAACCAGTTGGTAATTGCTTCCTTATCGAAATCCGGACCTTGATGAATTTCTCGTAATTCTGTAGGATATATTTCCTCTGCAATCTGTTGACATATATCTTTATACTTTGTATCATCTCTCCAATCTATAGCACGAGACGTTGGCTTATTTTCATCATCAATTATTTTGGTTTGTTTCAAAGGGGACAAAAGATTGCTAGCTGCTTTTTCTGATGTCAAATTTAATAAAGTTTTCAAATAACTTGCCGTAACAGAAGAAGGTATCGTTTTACGGAATTGTGCCCTTACAGCCCACCAATTGGATTCTGGCATTTTAGGATAAACAATTTTTTCTGCCATAGGAAACATACCTCCAAGTATTAATATAATACTATTATAACATGGAATTACAAAAAATAGAAGTTGATCATATTTACCACGCATAAAATTCCCTTGGGCTATAATTGAACTAAAGTCGGGAAAGAATGAATATTTATAGCCCTTCATTCAAGGACACTGTACGGCATAAAACTGATCGACACGCGGATTTTTAAAGAGCGGCATGAACCGATTATTGTACGCAGTATATGGAAACGTGTACAGAAATTGAATACTAATAAGAAAACCGGAAAATGAGGGCAACCATCTTTATTTTCAGGTCTTCTGCGTTGTAGTAACTACATAACAAAGCCAAGAAATAAAACGGAAGAGGCCGCTTTCGGTCTCTTCCGTACTGGTCTGGGTGAGAGGATTTGAACCTCCGACCCCCTGAACCCCATTCAGGTACTCTACCAAGCTGAGCCACACCCAGACGTTTATTTCTGACACCATAATATTTTAACAGATTTTTATGAAATACACAATCCCTTTCTCCATAAAAAAACTCCCGTAATCTACGGGAGTTTTCGTCGTCCGGTTATTCCGCAGGCATAAAGAAAGCTACATTGCCGGTTCCCGTCGCTTCACCCTGCGAATATTCGTTTATTGTGCCAACATTCCATTTCTCCTTGGGCTTTCCATCTTCCATCCGGTTGAAACCACCCTGCCTGTCGCCCCGGATTACAGTGCCGTTTTGCAGCTCATACTCCGGATATCCGTTTTCTTCACGCTCCGCGGCAACCGTATATCCTTTTTCATCCGCCTTCGCGCGTTCCTCCTGGAATTCTTCATAGGGAACTTCCCTGAAACCCAAAAAATATTTCTCTGTCATCGTATCGCACCATCCTTTTTCTTTGCTCTGATGGTATATATATAAGGCGTTTTTCAAAAATCAAACAAGTTATTCTCCGCCCGAAACCGCATCCGTCACAAGCCCGACAAACCCCCTGCTGTCAATTTTCGTGCCAAACCATATATTTCCCCCGGCCTTCCCGGCAACGCACTTCCCGGCCCGGTCTCCTTCGGTAATAATATCGAGCGCAGCGTTCTCATATTCCACAAGCGCAGGTTCCATCAGAACGCCGATGCACAGCGCGTCATGCACCGGGCAGGCGTAAAACCCAAGCTCTCTTTCATAGGTGCCCGCATACAGGGCGAGCAGGCTGCCCACAAAGTTTGCCATCCTGCACCTTGAATTTTTCAGCGTTTCAATATCCGTCCCGCTGAACAAAGCTTTCATGGTTACATCCAATGGATGCAGGTAAATTTTGCAGCCGCTGTCCATCACAATTTTGGCCGCCTCCGGGTCCACATAAAAATTGAACTCGGCCGATGCCGTAACATTCCCCGGCACGCGCACCGCCCCTCCCATGATTACGAGGCATTCCACGTTCCGCATACATTCCGGGCATTTTTTGAATGTCGCAGCAATATTGGTAAGCGGGCCCAGGCATACAAGCGTAATTTTTTCTTCCGCAGCCCGCAGTGTTTCCGTCAAATAATCCACGGCATGCTTTTCCCGGGGTTTGCCCGCCGTTACATCAAACCGGTAATCGCCAAGGCCGTCAGCGCCGTGTATTTTCCCCCCGGACTGGTTCAGCAATTCCCGCTCCAGCGGTTTTCCGCACCCGGCATATACGGGCACGTTTCCGGCGCCCGCAAAGGCAAGCACGTTAAGGGCGTTGCGGACGGTGTTCGTAAGGCCGCTGTTGCCCGCTACTACGGTCACGCCCATTAATTCGAGGCCCGCCGCACGGGTTGCAAGCACAAGCGCGACCGCATCGTCGTGCCCCGGGTCGCAGTCGATAATAATTTTTCGTTTCATGGCTCTTCCCCTCCTTTCTCCAGTATACCGCAAAATGTGGTAGGAATGCGAGCAAACCGTTTATCAATAAAGCATACTCGAAAGGAGTGATATTATGGCAGACAGAAATGTAATAAAAACTGTAACGGGAATCCACACGCAGGACGGCGCAGGCGTGAATCTTGTACGCGTCATCTCCGGGCGCGATGTGGAGGACTTCGACCCTTTCCTCATGCTGGACGCGTTCGATTCCGAAAATCCCGCCGATTATACCAAAGGTTTCCCGTGGCATCCGCACCGCGGCATTGAAACCGTAACTTACCTGATCCACGGCGACATCGAGCACAGCGACAGCATGGGCAACAAAGGCAGCATTTGTGACGGCGGCTGCCAATGGATGACGGCCGGAAGCGGAGTGCTCCATCAGGAAATGCCGCAGGCTTCAGACCGCATGCTTGGCTACCAGCTTTGGATCAACCTGCCCCGGGAAAATAAAATGGCGGAGCCAAAATACTTCGATATTACGGAAGACATGATTACGGGAGTAGAACGCGGCAGCGCCACTGTGCGTATCATAGGCGGTTCCTTCGACGGCCTCGAGGGACAGGCGCAGGGCGATTATGTGAAAACGGATTTGCTTGACATTGCAATTGCTCCCAATGGAACGCTCGCATTTCCTACAGACCGGGAAAAAAACGTATTCGTTTACCTTTTTGAAGGAAGCGCGCGTTTCGGGGACGGCGAACAGCTTATCCCGGCAAAAACCGCCGTCCTGCTCAGCCACGGCGACCGTTTTTCCGTGTGCGCGGGTCCCGGCGGCGCCCGTCTCGCCTATTTTGCCGGGGAACCGCTCAACGAACCGGTTTCCTGGGGCGGGCCGATTGTAATGAATACCCCGGAAGAGCTTGATATGGCGTTTTCCGAGTTGCAGGACGGCACGTTTATCAAGCATAAATAAACGCCAAAACTGTCCAACTTGCAAAAAAAGACGAATCCGCAATGGATTCGTCTTTTGCTTTTCCAGCAAGGCCTTACGCCTCGCTTACCTTTGCCTCTTCAAATTCCTTCTCGATTTCAGCATCGGGCTTTTTGTCCAGCAAGCTCACAACCACGCAGACCACGAGCGCAAGCAGGAAGCCGGGCACCATTTCATATAATCCCGTCGGGCCTGCCCAAAGCTGGTTCCAGAGAATCGAAACCACGAAGCCCGTCGCCATCCCGGCGATTGCGCCGTTGCGCGTCGTCCGTTTCCAGAACAGCGCGAGCAGCACGATCGGCCCAAAGGCGCTGCCGAATCCCGCCCACGCGAATGAAACAACCGACATAATGGAAGTCTGGGGGTCGCGCGCAAGCACCGCCGCAATCACTGCGATAATGATAACGCCGATCCGCCCGATCCACATTAATTTTTTCTCGGAAGGCTTTTTCCGGGTAAATTTTTCATAGATATCAGCCGTAATCGCCGAGGACGCAACCAAAAGCTGCGAATCCGCCGTGCTCATAACGGCTGCAAGGATCGCCGAAAGCAAAATGCCTGCAATCACAGGGACGAAAAGCTGCCCCGCCATCACAAGGAACACCGTCTGGGCCCCTGTCGCGTCCGTAAACATATCGCCGAGGTAAACCCGGCCAATGATTCCAACCATCACCGCGCCCGCAAGCGCAAGCACAATCCACCCCGTCGCAATCCGGCGCGAGGTTTTAATCATGCGGGGTTCCTTAATCGCCATATAGCGGATAATAATATGCGGCATACCGAAATATCCCAGCCCCCATGCAAGGTTTGAAATCAGCACCATCGGTGAAAGCGGGCTTCCGTCCGTATTGGTAAACGGATCAAGGAAGCCGGGAGCAATGTTATTCGCCGCGGCGGCTGCCTCCGTGGGGCCGCCAAGCTTGCCCATCGCTGCAAGCGGCACAATGAAAATCGCCACAAGCATCAGCATGCCCTGGAAAAAATCCGTCCAGCATACGGCCTTAAATCCGCCCATAAACGTATATGCAATAATAACCACCGCGCAGATAATCATTGCCGTCTGGTAATCCATCCCCGGGAAAACCGTTGTAAACACCGTGCCGCCGGACACAAACCCCGACACCACATAGAAGGTGAAGAAAACGAGGATAACCGCCGAACTAATCAGGCGGAGCACTCCTTTTTCATCCTTAAAGCGGTTTTCAAAGAATTGCGGAATGGTGATCGCGTCCCCCGCCACATAGGAATACTGGCGAAGCCGTTTGGCAACAACCAGCCACGAGCAATACGCGCCGACGGCAAGCCCAATGCCGATCCACACCTCGCTCATACCGGAAAGGTACAATGCCCCCGGAAGGCCCATCAGCAGCCAGCCGCTCATGTCCGAAGCCTGTGCGGACAGCGCGGTCACGGCGGGGTTCAATCCCCTGCCGCCAAGCATATAGTCTGAAAGGTTGGATGATTTCTTATAAAAGTAAAAACCGATCAGCAATACAAAAACAAAATAGCCGATAAAAGAGATAACTACGCCCCAATCAAATTCCATACAAATTCCCCTTTTTCGATATGAAATGAAATAATTAACTTATTTAGTATAACGAAAAGTACGCTTCCATGCAAGTTTTTAGCACATATAAAAGAGCGGCTGCCGTTTACAGCCGCTCTTTTTTTGTCCTTTTTTACAATTCTTCTTCCGTTTCCAGATATGCCTTCGCCTCGTTCACATAATGCTCTACGAGCGTGCGCTGGTAATCGATGTCCTTTTGCGTAAGCTCGCGGACCGCCTTTGCCGGCGAGCCCATAATCATACTCCCGTCCGGGAATTCCTTGTTCGGCGTCACCAGCGCCCCTGCCGCCACAAGGCAGTTCTTCCCGATTTTAACGCCATCCAGCACCACCGCGCCAATTCCAATCAAAGAGCCTTCCCCGATTTCACAGGAATGCAGGTTTGCATTATGCCCCACCACAACATTATCGCCAATCACCAGCGGCTCCTCGTCATTGGTGTGCAGCACGCTGTTATCCTGCACATTGGAATTTTTCCCTATGATAATCGGCTGCCCAATGTCTCCGCGCAGGGCCGCGCAAGGCCAAATGCTCGTATGCTCCTTTAAAACCACATCACCCGCAACCACCGCGCTTTTATGTACAAAAGCGGTTGCGTCAATTTGCGGCGTTTTTCCTTTTACCCTTGTAATCATAACAAGTCCTCCTCGAAAACCTTAATTGCAATAGCGGTCTCAATCCGCTTTTTTTCGGTCTCGCAGCCAATCTCATACGGCTTCCTGATATCGCCGGTGGAGTGATACGCATTCGCCGCGCAGCCTCCCGAGCAGTAATATTTCGCCCAGCATTCGCTGCATCCCTGCTTGGTAAAAACATGGGTATCCATGAACATCTTTTTGATCTCCCGGTCCACATTCCCGTCATGGACGTTCCCCATATGGAAATTTTCCATACCGGCAAACTGGTGGCACGGATATAGGTTCCCGTCGGCCGTTACCGCAAGGTATTCGCTTCCCGCCCCGCAGCCCCGCAGCCGTTTGTTAAGACAGGGCCCGGAATTAAGATCGATCATAAAATGGAAGAAATTAAATCCCCGTCCCGCTTTTTCACGCTTCAGGTATTCCCGCGCGAGTATTTCGTATTCATGCTTCAGCTGTGGAATATGCTCCGCCCTGATCGCATAGCTTTCCCCCGTCACCACCGGCTCCACGGAAATCTGGTCGAATCCCGCGTCGGCAATCGCGCATACGTCGCTGCTGAAATCAAGGTTCTCCGCCGTATAGGTACCGCGCACATAATATTCCCGGCCGCCGCGGCCATCCACAATTTTATGCGCATTCCTGAGCACCCTGTCATAGCTGCCTTCCCCGGCGACATTTTTGCGCATCTTGTCGTGTATTTCCTTGCGCCCATCAATGCTGATGACCACGTTTTTCATTTCCTTATTGATAAAATCCGCCATTTCGTCCGTCACGTGATAGGCGTTCGTCGTCAGTGTAAAACGAATGTTTTTACCGTGTATCTTCTCCTGCTGCCGCCCATATTCCACGGTCTGCTTCACAACGTCAAAATTCATCAGCGGTTCCCCGCCGAAAAAATCCACCTCGAGGTTCCTGCGGCCGCCGGAATGCGCAATGAGGAAATCAATCGCCGCCATTGCCGTATCCGCGTCCATCAGCGCGCGCGCGCCGTGGTATTCGCCGGTGTCGGCAAAGCAGTAAGAGCACCGGAGGTTGCAGTCCTGCGCAACGAGCAGGCACAAAGCTTTAATCACGGGCGTATTAAACTGTGCATTCCCCCCGTTGATTTCGCATTCCGAATACAAAAGCCCCTGCCGTATGAGCTCCTCGATTTCATCAAGGACCTCCCGCGCTTCCTCTCCGAGGTCGCTCATAATCTGTTCGTTTGTCTTGCCCGCATTTTTAAATGTAAGCACGCTCATTGCGGTTTTATCGATTGCATGTACCGAGCCGGACTCCACGTCCAGCGCCGCATACTTCCCGCAAAATTCTATTAAATGAACCATCCCTTATAGTACTCCTTTCGCCGCAAACGCGCCCGCATACCCGCTTTTCCCTTCGGGCAAAATCCCGCTTACGGGCGGTTTCTCCTACCGCTTCACGGCATACCTTCGCTTTCCCAACCGCGCTTCGCTTTTGCCCGCGTCCTGGAATCCCGCTTATCTTCCTCACGAAACCGATTGATTCCCGGCGATACCCCTTCCGGTCGCCACCGCCGCAATCCGGTGTTTCTTTCGCCCGCTTCCTTACATGAAAAAATGGCGGCATTATCACATGCCGCCACCTCGTTACTCTAAAAAATCAGTTTTTCTTTTCGCACTTCTGGTTTGCAAGCGTGCACGACGTTTTGCAGGCCGATTGGCATGACGTCTGGCATTCCCCGCAGCCGCCCGTACGCAGTGTATCCTTCAGATTGCTCTTGGTTACCGTCTTAATATGCTTCATCAGAAATTCCTCCCTCGAAACTTTTACCTGTGTATTGTACCACACAGCATCCCGAAACTCAAGTTATTTCCCTTTTTTTGAGGTTTTATCGGAAGAATCCTTCGCATCGTCCTTCTTTGCGTCTTCCTTCTTGGTATCCGTCTTCTCGGGAATCTCCTTCCCTTCCTCAAAGCTTTCCACAGAAGCAATCGCGCCCTTTGAAAGCACCAGCTTCGTCTTGTCAGGGCCGCATTCGATGGTTACAAGGTCTTCCTTGAGGGAAACGACTTTGCCGTAAAAACCACCGATCGTCTTAATCATATCGCCCACACGCAAATTGCTGAGCATGTTTTTAAACTGTTTCTCTTTCCTCTTGTTCGGGACAATAATGAGTACGATGAACACCACGATCAACAGGATCGGGAAGAGCATCATCATCATATTGCCGGAACCGGCTGCGCTCGTCGCGCCACCATCACTTACTGGCATACTTTTTACCGCCTTTCAAATTCAAAAATCACTAATATTTATAATATCGGTATTGTGCGCGCAAGTCAACCATTATTTCGCTTTATATGCGGAAATCTTCCATGAATTCGCGCCTGAATTCGCCAAATGTCCCCGCTTCGATATGCCCGCGTATCTCCTCCATCAGGCGGATCGTAAGCCGCGTGTTGTGGATGGAGAGCAAAATAGCCCCCAATATTTCGTTCGTTTTGACGAGGTGCCGGATATAGGCGCGCGTGTGGTTGCGGCACGCATAGCAATCGCAGTTTTCGTCAATGGGCCTGAAATCCTTCGCATATTCCGCGTTGCGGATCACAAGTTTTCCATTGCGCACCAACGCCGTCCCATTGCGCGCAATGCGCGTTTGTAGGACGCAGTCAAACATATCCACCCCGCGGGCCACGCCCTCCACAAGGCAGTCCGCCGTACCGACGCCCATCAGGTACCGCGGCTTTTCCTCCGGCAATACGTCCGTCACCACATCCAGCATCTCATACATCATCGGTTTTGGCTCGCCCACGGAAAGCCCGCCGATCGCGTTTCCGATGAAATCGAGCTTCGCGGTCTCTTCCGCGCTCTGTTTGCGTAAATCCGCATACATTCCCCCCTGCACAATTCCAAACAGCGCCTGGTCGTCCCGCGTCTGCGCGTCCCTGCACCGTTTTGCCCAGCGGTGCGTCCGCTCCATCGAGTGCCTGGTATACTCAAAATCCGCCGGATAGGGCGTGCATTCGTCCAGCACCATCATAATATCCGAGCCGAGCGCTTCCTCTATTTCCACCACTTTTTCGGGAGTGAACATATGCCGCGAGCCGTCAAGATGGGACTGGAACGCAGCCCCCTCCTCCGTAAGCTTGCGGAGGTCACCGAGGCTGAACACCTGGAAACCGCCGCTGTCCGTTAAAATCGGCTTGTTCCAGTTCATGAACCTGTGCAGTCCGCCCGCCTCGCGGATCAACTCGTGCCCCGGGCGCATATAAAGATGATACGTATTCCCGAGGATAATCTGAGCACCCGCCTCGAGAACCTGGTCGTTTGTCATCGCCTTTACAGTCGCCTGCGTTCCCACCGGCATGAATACGGGCGTTTTAATCTCGCCGTGCGGGGTCGAAAGAATCCCCGTCCGCGCCTTGCTGCCCCCGTCTTTTTTTCCAACCTGAAAACTAAACTTCATTCGTTACCTCGCTCGCCAAAACCCGCCTCTCCGGGCTTTTATGCGGTTTTCCAACTTCGTCCGTTTCATTTTATCAGAAAACCTACAGGCTTACAAACCTGTCCGCAATATTTTTCACAAATGCGCCGTCATGCTCCACAAACAGCATCGTGGGCGCGCATTCGCAGATGAGCCGCTCGATCTGCATCCGCGACAGCACGTCGATATAGTTGAGCGGCTCGTCCCAAATATAGAGGTGAGCCCGTTCCGCGAGGCTCCCGGCGAGCACGACCTTTTTCTTCTGCCCGGCGCTGAAATCCGCCATATCCTTTTCAAATTGCTCCCGTTCAAAGTTAAATTTGCGCAGCAGCGTCAGAAACAGGGTCTTATCGATCCCCTTCTCCTCCGCATATGCGTCGAGCGGCCCCTTCAGGAAAGACGGGTCCTGCGGCACATAAGAGACGGCAAGGCCCGATGCGGTAAAAAGCGTCCCGGCGTAATCGATTTTTTCCCCGCATATAAGTTTCAGGATACTCGATTTTCCGCTGCCGTTTTTACCCGCCAGGGCGATTCGCTCTCCCCGCCCTACAGAAAAGCCGACCGGCCCGCAGGCTTCCCTGCCGCCATACCGGATGCGGACGTCTTTCAACTCCACCAGCCGCTGCGCGTGGAACGCGAGCGGCCGCACCGCCACCTTGTCCGCCCGTTCCATATTTTTCAGCAGCTTCGCCTTCTCTTCCGCCGCCTTTGCCGTACGCGCTTCCGTCGCCTTTGCCCGCTTCATCATTTTTGCGGCCTTGTGGCCGATATGCCCCCGGTCCGGCCGCAGCCCGGCGACACGCTGTCCTTTCTTGGACCGCTCCACCTTTTCAGCCCATCCCGCCTTTTGCCGGGCGGCTTCCCCGAGCCTGCGGATTTCCTTTTTCAGCTGGACGTTCCGCTCCATCTCAAAGGCGTCCTGCCGCTCCTTATTTTCGAGCCACGTTGAAAAATTTCCGCTTCGTATTTCAATATTCGTCCGGTTGACCGACAAAATATGGTCGATACACCGGTCAAGGAAGTTTCTGTCATGCGACACCAGGATAAATCCCTTTTTCCGCCGCAGGTATCCGGCCACCGTGTCCCGCGCCCGCGCGTCAAGATGGTTGGTCGGCTCGTCCAGCAGCAGGAAATGATCCGCCTTCAAAAACAAGGCCGCAAGCAAAACCTTGGTCTGCTCCCCGTTGCTCAGGGTTTCAAACGGCCTCCATAAAACCTCCGGCGGAACCTCGAGGAGGTTTAACTCCCGTGAAACCTGCCATTCCTGTGCATCCGGGCATATTCCGCTTACAATATCCCCGGCAGGCGCCCGCGGGTCCGTAACCTCAAACGGGAAATAATCAAAATTTGCAGGCCCGGAAATGGTCCCTTCGTATGGGTATTTCCCCATAAGCAGATTCAAAAATGTGGTTTTCCCGCATCCATTCCTGCCTGTAAACCCAAGCTTCCAATCCGTATCCATCTGGAAAGAAACATGTTCAAAAACCATATCATAGCTGCCGTCATAACAAAACGACAGGTCGTTTACGCTGATTTGCGACATTACCATCACCCTCCTTCGGGTATCCATCCGCCCCTTCCCGCGGTCAGGGACAGGAAAACAAAAAACCTGCAAGAAAATACGTTATTTTCCTGCAGGCCGCGGAACGCCGCAAACAGCAACCATATACACCGGCAATTTCTGAACGTAATTTCTTGCACGGGAAACCAGCGGCACAAAGCGCCCCCTGTTCCCAACATAAATGTCTTTAGCAAGAAATATTACGCATCAAACTGCCTCCTCTTTTTGTTACCGATACTATATCATCCGCAGTCCATGCCGTCAAGGCTCTTTTCCACCAGTTGGAAAAACAGGGGCTGGCACTTGCTTTCCGGACCGGTTCATTTTATTCTAAGTAGGAAGCAATCAATCTTTTTTCCAGTTCCGCGCCAGCCCCTCCATATATCCTCATCCGTTTCCCAAATAGTCTATCCGACGGCCTCCCCCAGTCGACAATACCTCCGGAACGCTCCTGCATAAACTTCTTTTCGTGTAATATCCGGAGCATATTCGCTAACATATCCTTCACAAATCCCATCCTGCGCCGCAATCATATCGGGATAGGCTCCGCATGCCACCGCCGCAAAAATTGCGGCACCGCGCGCACAGGCCTGTGCAGATGCCGAAACGAAAACCGGCCGTTCCAGCACGTCCGCCATCGTCTGCATTACATATGGGGATTTCTGTGCGATTCCCCCAACGGCAAGCACCTTTTCAATGGCAAGGCCTTCCCTGCTCAGGCTGTCAACGATCCTTTTCCATCCAAAGGCGGTCGCGAGGACAAGACTCTGGAACACCCGCGGCGGGTCGGTGCCCAGTGAAAGCCCCGCAATCGCCCCGCGCGCAAATTCATCCGCATACGGATAACGCCTGCCGTTAAACCAGTCGAGCGCGGGCAGCACGCCCCCAATATCAAGCGCTTCCGCCTGCCTTGTCAATTCCCCGAGCAGCTTTTCAGACAGTTTATTTTTCATTGCTTCGTCCCCGAACTGTTCGCTGGGCCATATCAAAAAGTGTTTCAGCCACGCGTATACGTCGCCAAAGGCAGACTGTCCCGCTTCAATTCCCATATATCCCGGAAGGATCGAATCTTCCGCCATTCCGCAGGCATAGGTCATCTGCCTGCCCCGCAGGTGTTCCGCCCGTTCCACCATCATATCGACGGCGGAGGTTCCGATATTGGCGACCAGCACCCGTTCGCGGACGCCTGCTCCTACGGCGCCGGCATGCGCGTCAAATGAGCATCCGCCAACGGCCACCCCCTCTGGAAGCCCAAGCTTTTTCATCCATTTTTCACACAGCATACCGACTTTCGTCCCCGCCGGCCTCACATTTCGTCCAAAATTAAGGGCGATCCTTTTCAGGGATGGGTCCAGTGTCCCCAGGCATTCCGCGTCCGGAAGTCCGTTCCATTCACTGTGCCACAGCGCCTTATGCCCGGCGGCACATGAACAGCGGTACATCGTCAGCGGGTCCGTATTGCCGGCAAGCTCTCCCGTGATCCAGTCGCAATGTTCGACCCAGCTGAACGCGGCTTGTCTGATTTTTTCCGACAGGCGGTTGGTGCGCAATATTTTCGCCCAATACCACTCGCTGGAATAAAGGCCCTGGTACTTGGTATAGTCAAGCCCATGCCAATCGGAAAGCGCCCGGTTAATTTCCCCCGCTTCGCTTACCGCCGCATGATCCTTCCACAGGTGAAACATCGCAGAGGGATTTCCCTCAAAGCCCGCGATGAGCGCAAGCGGAGTTCCTGCCCTGTCGACAGGGCAGGGCGTCGAGCCCGTAGTATCTACCGCGATTCCCCGTACCGCTTTTCGCACCGCGTCCCCGGCGGCTTCAAGCGCCTCCGCGGCAACCTTTTCCAGCGCCTCGAGATAATCCGCCGGATGCTGCCGGAAGATACCCTCCTCCGGTTGTTGGTAGAATCCGGCGGCCCATCTGGGGTATGCGCATACGGCTTGCGCACACATCGTTCCATCCGCAAGGTCGATCACCACCGCGCGCACCGAATCGCTGCCAAAATCCGCCCCCAGTACATAATTCCTTCCGCTTATGGGCATTTTCATCACTGCCTTGCCATTTTCCGGTTCTTCAGGATGTCAAAGCCGACAGCCAGGATGATGACCAGCCCTTTGATAATCATCTGTACATAAGACGAAATATGGAGCAAGTTCAAACCGTTGCTGAGTATTCCGATTACCAGCGCGCCGATGATCGTTCCTCCGATCGTGCCGATACCGCCGTTGAAACTCGTGCCGCCAAGCACCGCCGCCGCGATGGCGTCCGCCTCATATCCGTTGCCCGCCGTCGGCTGGCCGGAATACATCCGCGACGCAAGCACAACGCCTGCAAGTGCCGAGAGGATACCGGAAATCATATAAACGCGCACCGTAAGGCCCTTGATTTTGATGCCCGCAAAGCGCGCCGCGTTCTCATTTCCGCCCACCGCATACATCCGCCTGCCAAACTTTGTCTTGTAAAGCAGGATCGACATTATAACGGCCGTTACGACAAGGATATAAATCGGGATCGGGATTCCAAACAGATACCCGTTGCCAATTACCGTAAATATTTCATTTTTCGAGGCGACGGACCGCCCGTCCGTAATCAGGTAGCACAGCCCGCGCAGCGACCCCATCAGGGACAGAGTCACGATGAAAGGCGGCATTCCCGTAAAGGCAATGATCGTCCCGTTGATCAGGCCGATCGCCGCCCCAAACAGGAGCGCTACGATAATGGCCGGGGCAATCGCAACCCCGCTTTCCATCAGCATAACCACCGCGACGCCGCTCGCCCCGACCACCGAGCCTACGGTCAGGTCGATACCACCGATAATCAGCACGAAGGTCATGCCGATCGCGAGGAATGCATTGATGCATATTTGCCGCAGTACGGTAAGCAAATTGTTTGCCGTTAAAAACGAATCCGTCGCGATGGATAGTACCGCGCACAGCGCGAGCAGCGCAATCAGTATGCCCATATTATTTTTGAAAAAGACGATTACCGGATTCGAACCGGCTCCAATCTTATTTTCACTAATTTTTTGCATTTTCTTTCCCTCCCGAAGCAAACCACATAATTTCTTCCTGCTTTGCCCTTGACGTTTCGTTATTGTCAAGAATCCCCGTCACTGAACCTTCGTGCATCACAACGATCCGATCGCTGAGGTTGATAATCTCCTCCATTTCCGAGGAGATCAGCATAACGGCTTTTCCCTGCTTGGCAAGGCCATAGATCAGCTGGTAAATTTCGGCTTTCGCCCCCACGTCTACGCCTCGCGTCGGTTCGTCAAGGATAAAAATATCCGGATCGGCAGCCATCCATTTTCCAAGAACTACCTTCTGCTGGTTCCCGCCGGAGAGGAACTGCACCTTCTGTTCCGGCGAGGTCATTTTGATGGAGAGGGCGTCTGCATACTTTCCTGCCAGTCGGTTCTCATACTTTTTATCGACGCCTACGTTTTTGATGAATTTCTCCAATACGACGATAGAGGTATTATATTTGATCGTGTGCATCAGAAACAGCCCCTCCGTTTTCCTGTCTTCCGGAACATATCCGATGCCATGCCTGATCGCGTCCTGTGCATTTTGAATGTTTACCCGTTCACCGCTTATATAAAGTTCTCCGGAATCCACCTTGTCGATTCCGAAAATTGCCCTGGCAAGCTCGGTCCGTCCCGCACCCACAAGGCCGGCAAACCCCACGATTTCCCCTTTTCGCAGGGAAAAATTGATATCATTAATTTTTTTGTTGGAATAATGTTTGACTTCCAGGCAAACTTCGCCCACTTCTATTTTCCCGTCCCGTTTGAAAATCTCCGAAAGCTCGCGGCCAACCATCATGCTGATTACCTTGTCCTGCGTCAGATTTTCCACCGTGTCCGTTCCAATCATTTTTCCGTCCCTCAGTATGGAAATGGAATCCGCTATTTCAAAAATTTCATCCATCCTGTGGGAGATATAAATAATGGCAATCCCTGATTTTTTCAAATTTTTTATCTGTAAAAAAAGCTGGTCTATTTCTGTTTTCGTCAAAGAAGAAGTTGGTTCGTCCATTACGATGATCTTGGCGTTCGACAGCAGCGCCCTGCTGATTTCAACCATCTGCTGTTTCGCGATGCTCAGGTCGCGCACCCTTGTGCGCGCGTCGACATCCAGTCCCATCTCTTCCAGGATCGCCTGTGACCTGCGAATCATTTCGCGGTCATTGAGGAGCGTCCCGCCCTTGATTTCTTTCCCCATAAACAAGTTGTCCGCAATCGTCATATTGTCCGCCAGACTGATTTCCTGATGGATAATGCCGATTCCGTAACGCTGCGCGTCCTGTACCGTATCGATCCTGGCTTCCTGCCCGTTGATCCGGATTGTCCCCTGTCCGTGGTCCATGTCATAGATTCCGCCCAATATTTTGATTAATGTTGATTTTCCCGCACCATTCTCGCCCATTAGGGCACGTACTTCGCCGGCTTTCACATTAAACTCAATGCTATCGAGCACCTTAGCGCCCGGAAATGTCTTACTGATGCCAGACATCTCCAGATAGTATTCATTTTCCATACCTGCCCTCCATAAAGCAATCAGTCAATATCTTCCACATGCTTCATATGTTTCGCAAAGCATAGAGGAAAAAGGTGCCGCCGTACCGCAAACGGACAGCGGCACACATTTTTTACCTCCCGATATTTTCAGTCTCCTGGAACTTGAATTATTCCCCCGCCTTCAGTGTCTCCGCCGTAACAAGCGCGCTCGGAACCTTGATGTCAGCTTCTACGGTTTCTCCCGCGATCACCTTGTATGCAATCTCAATACTCTGCTTGCCGATTTCGACCGGGTCTTGGGAGGCCGATGCAAACATTTTGCCTTCCTTGATCGCTGCAATTCCATCCTCGGAACCGTCTACACCCACGATTTTGATCTGGTCAAGTTTGCCCGCACTGTCAACCGCCGCCGCGCAGCCGATTGCCGACGGGTCGTTGAGTGCGAATACACCCGTGAGGTCCGGATAAGCCTGCAACATGTTTTCCATGACCGGCATTGCCGTGTCAACGCCGGGCTGGATTTCCTGTTCTTCAACTATTTCGATGTCGGGATATTTGGTGAGCGCATCCTTGAAGCCGTTCGCCCTGTCTGCACAAACCTGCGCCACATTGTAAGTCAGCATCACGACCTGGCCTTTACCATCGAGCGCTTTGCCAAGTGCTTCGCCGATCAGCTGGCCCGCCATGAAGTTATCCGTTGCAACCGTGCTTGCCACGAGGCTTGCATCGTCAACCGGTGAGTTATAGCATACGACCGGGATTCCGGCGGCCTTGCAGGCGTTCAGCGAAGCCTGTATCCCGTTCGAGTCCACGGGGTCGATCATCATAACGCTGACGCCCTGCTGGATCATATCCTCAATGTCCGTGATCTGCTTTGCGGCGTCAAATCCGGCATCCATTACGATCAACTGGTCGTCGCCCTGAACTGCGGATTCCATTCCGTCCAGTATTTCAATATAGAACGGATTTGACTGGTCCGCTACGGAAACGCCGATTTTGATCGTCCCCTCCACCGCAGGTTCCGCTGCCGAAGCCTCTGTGGATGCTTCCGTGCTCTGTTCAGCCGGAGTGGACGACTCCGCCGTCGGTGAATCCGTCGTAACTGCCGAGCAAGCGACAAGTGCGATTGCCATGAACAGTGCCACAGCGATCAGTGAAAATTTTTTCATAATTATTTCCTCCATTTTTTATTTATTTAGCAGTTAAGCTAAAAAGTTTTTTTCTATAACCGGATTACCATGCCGTATAACCGCCGTCCACCAAGTAGGTTGCGCCCGTTACAAAGCTGGATGCATCCGACGCCAGGTAGACCGCGATCCCCATCAGTTCGTCCGTTTGCCCCGAACGCCCCATCGGTGTCATGGCAAACCAGCGTTCGATCGCGGGGTCCTTGCGCTGATAGCGATCTTCGCTCATTTCTGTGCGCATATATCCCGGGCAGAGTGCATTCACGCGTACGCCGCGTGTCGCCCATTCCGTCGCCATGGACTTAGTCAGCATAATCAGTCCGCCCTTGGAGGCGTTGTACGCGCACTGGTTTTGCGGCGTGTTGACGATCAGCCCGGACATGGAGCCGATGTTTACGATGCTTCCTTTGCCTTGCCTAAGCATCACCTTGCCGACCTCCCGCGAGACGATGAACGGCCCCGTGAGGTTAACGTCAATGACTTCCTTCCAATCCTCTGTGGTCACCTTTTCCGCGTCGTCGCCAAGCCATGTTCCCGCGTTGTTAAACAGGATATCGATCTTGCCGTATTCGTCCAGTACCTGGGCGACCATGGCTTTCACGTCGTCTTCATTGCGCATATCGCCTTTAATTACGGTGCACTTTACATCCTCCTGTCCGATCAGTTCCTGCGTCTCGAGCGCCGTCTCAATTCTCCTGGAAGCGATTACAATATCAGCCCCCGCCTGTGCAAGGGCAATCGCCATAGACTTGCCAAGGCCCTGCCCGCCGCCGGTAACGATCGCTATCCTGTCCTTCAGAGAAAACTGTTCCATTACATTTTTCGTGCTCATGATTCCCTCTCCATTTCAAATATTTTTACAATTCGATTTTGATGTGGTTTTCCTTCGCATATTCGACCACACAGCAATCCGTTTTATAAATACGCTCAGGAAGAACGATCAATACATGTCCCGTATCCTTGTGGAGGGGGAAGCCCCCGAAATGCCACACACCCGTTTTCAGGATCACCATTGTTCCTCTGGGAACGATAAAGGCCCGCGTCAGCCGGGGAACCGGCGCGCTGGTCGGCGGCGCCACATGAATCACAATATCGTCGTCCATAGCAATAATGCCTTCTCCCGTCGTATTATGATATTCCGCCATCGTAACAATCATTTCGTCCGCCCCGTGCAGCAGGAGCGGCGAAAAGCCAACCGGCATATTTCCTGAAACCGGAAACAGGCCTTTGTCATTGAAAAAATCGCCCAGATTGTTTCCCTCCGGCTCCGTGATATTCACATACGTGCCAAATTCCCAGAACGCTTCCCGAGTCAATTTCTCTGCTTTTATTGTCCTCATAGTATTTTTCCTTCCGTTTATTTCAGTCTCAGGGCTTCCCTTGCTTTCTCCGCAATCGTCGTGGTGCTGATTCCATATGCCTCCAGCAGCCGATCCGCGTTTCCCGAGCGCCCAAAGGTGTCCTGTGTACCAATCCTGAGCACCGGAACCGGGCAGAGTTCGCCCACGACCTCACTGACCGCGCTGCCCAGGCCGCCCATAATATTATGTTCTTCCGCCGTTACGATCGCTCCGGTTTCCCGTGCGGCCGCCGCGATTGCTTCCCGGTCGATCGGCTTGATCGTATGCATATTGAGCACTCTTGTCCGCACGCCCTCCTGCGCCAACATTTCTGCCGCTTCCAGCGCCTTGCCTACGGCGATTCCACAGGCAATAACGGTAATGTCGCTTCCCTGCCGCATTTCCACCGCCTTCCCGATTTCAAAGGAATACGCTTCAAAATCAGTAACCGTTTCTACAGCGGCCCTGCCGATCCTCAGGTAAGCGGGCCCTTCATACTGGTTCAGCGTAAGCACTGCCTGCCTTGTTTCGTTTCCGTCTGCCGGGCAAATAACCACCATCCCGGGGATGCTCCTCATCAGCGCTATATCCTCCAGGCATTGGTGCGTCGCTCCGTCTTCCCCCACAATGAGTCCGGCATGTGTGCCGATCAGTTTCACATCGAGCCCCGGGTATGCCACCGAATTACGAATTTGTTCAAAGGTCCTACCCGCTATAAACATCGCGAAAGAGCTCACGAAGGGCTTGAGCCCGAACGCCGCCATACCGGCTGCCATACCGACCATATTCGCCTCCGCGATTCCCACATTGAAAAAACGTTCCGGGTAGGCCTCTCCAAACACACACGACATGGTACAGGTGCTTACGTCCGCATCCAGCACGACAACCCTTTCGTCCACCCCGATCTCCTTCAACGTGTCTCCATATACGTCCCTTGTAGAAATTTTTCCTTTCATCCTCTCAGTTCCTCGCTTTAAGTTCTGCAAAAGCCTGTTCGAATTCTTCGTCGTTCGGCGTTTTTCCATGCCACTGATTTTTGCCTTCCATAAAGGAAACCCCTTTACCTTTTATGGTATCCGCAATAATCATATGCGCCTTTTGCCGCGTCTCCTTTGCCGCGTCGATTGCCTGGGCGATTTCCCGAACATCGTGGCCGTTGATCCTTTGCGTTTGCATTCCAAAACTTTCAAATTTTGCCCTGAGGTCGCCTGTATTCAATATCTCTTGTACTGTGCCGTCAAGCTGCACCTTATTGCAGTCCAGTATGGCCACCAGGTTATCAAGCCCATGCGCTCCCGCATACATCATCGCTTCCCATATCTGTCCTTCCTGGATTTCTCCGTCGCCCAGAATGGCGTAGACCGTGCATCCGTTTCCCGTCATTTTTGCGGCCTGCGCCATCCCGACTGCCGCCGAGAACCCCTGCCCCAGCGATCCGGTCGACATATCCACCCCTTCGACATTCCTCATTTCCGCATGACCGGAAAGCGATCCGTCAATCTTCCGGAACGTTTTCAACCGCTCCACCGGGAAAAAGCCTTTCAGCGCCAGTGTCGGATACAGCGCCACCGTAGCGTGTCCCTTAGAGAGCACCAGTCGGTCCCGCCCTTCCCACTGCGGATTTTCCGGATCAATATTCATTTTTTCAAAATAAAGCACTGCCATAATTTCCGAAAGGGAAAACGCGCCGCCTATGTGCCCGGACCTTGCTTCCCGCACCATTTCCAGCCCGATTCTTCGTATCTCCCAAGCTTTGTCCTCCAAGTATTTTTGTCGTTGTGTATCCATCGCGACCTCTCCCTCCGCCGATTTTTCATTTACTTATATTTGTATATTTTGTTTCTATATCCGCCGCATGCAAAATAATTCCGTCCACTTTTGGTCGTACATATTTTAAACGTTAAAAACTATTTGTATCGTATCAAAATAAGTTTTTCTCGTTTTATTCAGTCTTTTTCTAATTAATTTTTGTTTTTATATCGGGGTTTATTGTTTCTAAAGGCTGTTTGCCTTTGTCGTAAGTTCATATTACAATATTTTTTGTAACGTGTCAATATTTTATTTTCAATTTTTTGCTTTTTCTTTGTCACAGAAAAAAACCGCTTCCCACAAAGGGAAACGGTTTTTTCCGTTTTCGTTTATCCCAGGTAAATTTTTTCGATCTCCGCATCCATCTTGTCGACCGCCTCTTTCGCCGTGCATTTTTTTGTGATCGCCGCATTTACTGTGCTCCCGATAATTTTCTCGAACACATTTTCCGAAATGCACCTTCCGTCCACCGTATTCGGCGCAAAGCGCATTTTGGCATCCTTAAACACTTCAAACGTCTCCTTATGCCATGGATACAGGTTCAAAAGCTCCGTGCTTTCGCAAATGCTTGTATAGGGAATGATTCGCCCCAGCACGGCGTTTACCACCGACATCCGCTCCGAGGTCGCCCATTTAATGAACTCGTACGCCTCTTTTTTTCTTTCGGAATGGCTGTTCATCCCAATCGACCATCCTCCGAACAACGAAGCGTTCCCCGGAACCACGTCATATCCTACCTTACCGACGACGCGCGATATATTCCTGTCCCGCAGGATCGTCACCTGGTCGGAATACTGCACCATCATTGCAGAATTTCCCTGGCAAAAATCCATCGCTTCGTCATCCCACCACCAGTTCGGCGCATCTGGCGGGGCATAGTCATAGCATTCGATATAATTCTCCAGCGCATATACCGCTTTTTCCCTGTCGTTAATCGCCGTCTCTCCATTGAAAAGGTCAATCCCCTGCGCCCATATGCGCGGCAGGTATTCGCTCGTCGCGCCGGTAGGTACTCTTCCGGAAAGCGAGGCCCCATAAAGGGTATCGGAATCCGGGTTGAATTTGCGGGTAAAAAGGCGGGCCACCTTATTATATTCTTCCCACGTCGTAGGAACCCGCAGTTCCTCCTTATACCACTCAAAATAAAGACGTTGGTTTTTTAGCTTCTCAAAAAGGTCCTTGCGGTAAAACAGCAGCTGTGTCGTGAAGCTGAAAGGCAGCGTCCACACTCGGCCGTTCATGAGCGAATAAGCGTCGAATATCTGCCCCGGGAACCTCTCCCGCAGCTGAGAAGCATCCCCGATATAGTCCTCCAGCAGCTCGAGGTAGCCTTCCACCACAAGTTCCTTGATCCATGGCACGTCGAGGGCGAACACGTCATATTTTCCGTCGTTGCTCTTCCAGATTTCATCTAACATGCCGCGGTAATTAATCAGGTCCGCCTGCACGCCTATTCCCGTGCTCCTTGTAAAATCATTGCACAGATATTTCACCGCGCGCCCGGCATGGTTGTTCGGCAAAAGGACACGTACCTGTCCTTCTCCCGGCTTTCCGGCGCACAGCTTCAGCAATTCCTCTTTTTTTTCCTCCGGCTTTATAAGGCGCTCCCCGGCTCCGCCCTTCGCTTTCCCGATCAGCCCTGCAAGCATCTCAAACGCCATCTTTCCCATCTTTCCATAGGGAAGGATCATGCTTTCCTCATTCGCCGCCGCCGTATCCGTCCACCGCCTGCTTTTCATGATAATCAGCTTTGGAATATCTTTCCCATCGATGCTTGTAAGCGCAACCGCCTTTCGCACCCCTTCCGCCAAAACCTCGCTCGTCACGTAAATCGCTTCGGGTTTTTCCTCGAGATTCAGAAGGCGGACCGCTTGCTGCATCGCGCTTTCCTTATCGTATTCAGTGGTCAGCAGGTAATCGTTGCGAATCTCGATATCAGCGGAAAACAGTGCATTCAGGTATGCGTCGACGCAAGCCGTATCAAAGGAATATTCCCTTGGCCCGGTCAGCATCGCAATCCTTTTGATTCCGCAGCCGATTTGCCTGTTGATATTCTTTATCAGCGCTTCTCTGACGTCGATCCCGACAAAACCACAGTTTTCAATTTTACGGAGCATTCCCACGACGCGGTGCCCGCCTTTTTCAAGCTTTTGGAACAACCGTTCGTTTTCCGGCTGGCAGGTAATCAGCAATATTCCATCCGCATTGAACATCCGCGCCTGATTCAAAATTTGCTTTTCCCGGTAGGGAAGCTCATTACACACAAATACGTTCAGGGAAAAATTCCGTTCCTCCGCCACCCGGTTTACCGCATCAAATATCTCTTCAAATTCCGGCTCGTTGAGATTGGGAAAAATTACATAAATCGTATTCCCGTTTTTGCTGGTCTTCAAATTTTTGGCAAGGGCGTTCTGTTCATATCCCAGTTCCCTCACCGCCGCTTCCACGCGCTTTATCTTATCGCTGCTAACCCCTTTTACGCCGTTCAATACATTTGAAACCGTACCCTGCGATACGCCGGCAAGCCGCGCAACGTCACGCATGGTCGCAATCTTGTGCCGCTCCGGCTTCTGATCCTTTTTCTGGTTTTCCTGAAATGTTTCTGGCATACCTCTTCCTCACCGTTATCCGCTTTCAGACGATTCATAGCTTTGATTATTTTGTTCAAATCAAACAAAGAATCCGAAATAACGAAATTTTCCTTATTTCAAAACATTTTTCGCTGTTTTAATACCTTAATTATTTTTTTGAACGTTTCATTTATTTTTATAATAGCGGAAATAAAGATTGAAGTCAACCGCAAATCTTGTTATTTCTTCCCTTTTAGATCGTCAGACAGCCGTGTTTCCCTTTTTCAGTCCGCAGCGGGCTGCGCTTCCTGCAGTTCCATGAATATTTCCCGGTAGTTTTCTGAAAACACGCTTCCCTTCCGCCAAATAAAGGTAAGGTCATGCGTGATGGAAAATCCTTCCAGAGGGATTTCCCTGAGCGAGCCTTCGCGCAGCTCCCTGCGGACCGCCGCTTCATACAGAAAGGTAATTCCACAGTTTGTCCGCACGAGCGATTTGATTGCGTCAATGTTGCCGACTTCAACAAAATTCCTGAAATCCTCCAGCATAAGGTTGCGGCCCTCGAGATACCGTTCCAGTATTTCCCGCGTACCCGATCCGGCCTCCCGGACAATAATACGCTCCCCGGTCAAATCCTCTATCTTGCGCACCTTCTTTTCAAATATATAACCTGCCCCGCACACTGCAATATACGGTTCCGTCGCATATACAAGATGCTCATACTCATTTTTCGCAAAATTTCCCTCCACGAGAGCAAAATCTATTTCGCCACGGTTGAGTTTTTCCAAAAGCTCTTTCGTATTCGATACATCCATATGGAGGGATACGCCCGGATGATTGGCCAGGTAACGTGCGGCCGCTCCAGGAATTATGAATTCCCCTACCGTCAGCGTCACCCCGAAACGAAGCTTCTCTTTTCCATGGATTCCGCCCATTTCCTTTTTCAGGGACATCACGTCATGCTTCATCGTAAGTCCCGCGTTTTTCAAAAGCCGCCCCGCTTCCGTGAGTTCCATTTTTTTTCCTTGGTACGCAAGCAGCCGCGCCCCATAGTATTCTTCCAGGAAGCGGATATGCTGCGATACGGCCGGTTGGGTAATACTGAGCGCTTCCGCGGCCCGCGTAAGGTTCATGGTTTCACATACCGTAAGAAACGTGTCCATCCTGAAATCCAGCATCATTATTCCTCCTTTTTTATATCATAACATATATTTATTGTTATATAAATATATATAATTTTAAATTATTAATAAAACCGGTATAATAGTATATGTATTTATTATTTGTTTTAAAGGTAGGTAATGGTATGAAATTTTTGAAAACGAACTGGAGGGGGATTATTTTGTGCCTTGTAATCGCCTTCCCCGCATTTTTCCTCGGCAAGCTCCTGCCCGTGGTGGGCGGGCCGGTGTTCGCGATCCTGATCGGTATGGTGCTGGCACTCTTGATTAAAAGGAAGGATTCCTTCCAGCCGGGAATCAATTTTACTTCCAAAAAAATCCTGCAATGGGCGGTGGTGCTGCTCGGCTTCGGCATGAATTTGGCGGAAATCCTCAGGCTGGGCGCGCAGTCCCTGCCAATCATCGTTTCCACGATCGCCACGTCGCTTATTCTTGCATTTATCCTGTACCGGGCCATGAAGATGCCCTCGCGCATTTCCACATTGATCGGCGTAGGCTCGTCCATTTGCGGGGGGTCCGCCATCGCGGCCACCGCCCCCGTTATCGGCGCGGGTGACGAGGAAATTGCCCAGTCCATTTCTGTCATTTTCCTTTTCAATGTCATTGCGGCGCTCATTTTCCCCACGCTTGGGGGCGCGCTCGGGCTTTCAAACGAAGGCTTCGGCCTCTTCGCGGGTACGGCAATCAACGACACCTCCTCCGTAACCGCGGCGGCCGCCGCATGGGATGGGATTCACGGAAGTAATACGCTCGACCAGGCGACGATTGTGAAACTTACGCGTACGCTCGCCATCATTCCAATCACGCTGGTTCTCGCTTTCGTTCGCACGCGCAAGGAAAAAAAGCTGGACGCGGCAAGCGGCGCCGCATTCAGCTTCAAAAAAATATTTCCCTGGTTTGTCCTGTTTTTTGTGCTTGCCTCGGTTGTCACGACGGTGTTCAACCTGCCGGCCTTCGTCACCGGGCCGCTCAAGGAACTCAGTAAGTTTTTCATCATCATGGCAATGGCGGCCATTGGCCTCAACACCCATATTGTAAAGCTTATTAAAACAGGCGGCAAACCCATTTTCATGGGGCTCGTCTGCTGGATCGGCATTGCCGCGGTAAGCCTCGGCATGCAGCATCTTCTCGGAATCTGGTAAATCCCCGGAATAAAAAAGCAGGATATGCAGCGCGCATATCCTGTTTTTTTATTTGATTATCTCAATCCGCACACTTCCGCATGCTGCAAATGGATTCCAATGTGCCCCACGCCGAGTATAATGGAAAATAAAACCATCCAGAGTAGCTTCCCGTAAATCCCCAGCAGCAGGAAGGCCGCCACGGGCAGCGTCGCCAGGGGGACGGGAATTCCGTAAAAGCTGCGGTACATATTCCGCGACCGCCGCCTGCCCCTAAAATACCGCACCCAGCATAATTCGTAAAGCGCCATCGCCGCAAAAGCAAAAACCAGCCATAGTGTCCACGGGGAAAAGGGCGCAAAATTGAAATCGCTGAACATCAGCGCGGAAAGGGTGCATCCAACCTGTCCGATGCGTTCCAGCAGCAGCAGGACGCCATGTTCAAAGCTGTTGTCATAATCTTCGGGCGGTTTCCTGCTCCATAATATGTTGGGAATAAACAGCAAAAGCAGAAAAATGAGTCCCACATATGAAAATCCCAAATGCCCAAACATAATCTTTCCCCCGTTCTATAAAAACAGCTCCGGTTCCCGCCGCTCCCCGAATTCCCTTTCAAGCTGGCGCAAATGACACAGATAACCCTCATCCTCAAAATATTTCGCGTGCCTGTGGCACCCCTTTACGCACGCGCCGCATTTAATGCAGATTCCCGTGCACTCCCGCACATTTTCGCGGGAGATGCCGCCCACCGGGCATACGCCTACGCATTCCCCGCACGCATCGCAGCGTTCGGAAGTAAGCGGCTTTATCTTACGGATATCGATCGGGTTCCCCGCCCCGTCGTGCGGCATATAATACCCGCGATAAGGCCGGGGCGTTCCCGGGACGTCCACTGTTGCGCATTTTCCGGTTCGGCTTTTAAAAATCCTCTCCGCGAATTCTTCGGCACGGCGTAAATCTCTTTCATCCGGCCTGCCCTTCGCCAGCTCATACGAGAAAGCGTGTTCTCCCACAAAGGCAGCGGCGGCAAACGGCAAAAAGCCATGGTCCGCAAGAATGTCCCGCAGCTCAATCAGGGCGTCGTCAAAATTCCGGTTCCCATACAAAACGACGGGAACGGCAAACGCGCCGTTGCCCATAGCGGTGCCGAGATATTTCAGCAGCACGTTGGGAACACGCCCCGCATAAACGGGAACGCCGAATACCACAAGGTCGCCCGGCGCGAATTCCGGCCAGCCGTTCCGCGCGGCAGGCAGCGTAAAATCAAACTCGCGGCAAGGCACTCCCGCGCGCCTGCAAAGCGTTTGCGCAATTGCGGTGACAATTCTTTTGGTCGTGCCCGTTGCGCTGAAATAAACGGCCCATACGTTCATCGCGATTCCCTCACAAAATCAGCATTGCATCGCCGAAGCTGAAAAAACGGTAACGTTCCTCCACTGCCTCCCGATAGACGGCAAGCGTTTCCTCTCTGCCCATAAGCGCGCTTACAAGCATTATAAGCGTGGATTTCGGCAAATGGAAATTGGTAATCAGCGCATCCACAACCTGATATTCGTAGCCCGGATAAATAAAGATATCCGTATCCGCGCTTCCTGCCCGCACAAGGCCGTTTTCCGCCGCGCTCTCAAGGGTGCGGACCGAGGTCGTCCCCACGGCAACCACGCGCCTCCCTTCCCGTTTGGCGGCATTGATGGTTGCCGCCGCCTCAGGGCTCACGCTGTAGTATTCGGAATGCATCACGTGCTCTTCCACCGTCTCTTCCTTCATCGGCCGAAAGGTTCCAAGCCCCACATGCAGCAATATTTTTACGATTGTAACGCCCATTCCTTCAATCTTCCCAAGCAGCTCGGGCGTAAAATGCAGGCCCGCCGTAGGCGCGGCGGCACTGCCGTCCTCTTTTGCGTAAACCGTCTGGTAGCGTTCCTTGCGTTCCAGGCGCTTCGTGATGTAAGGCGGGAGCGGCATGTTGCCATATTGATCCAGAAGTTCCTCGAACACGCCGTCATATTGGAAACGCACCTCGCATACGCCGTCCTCTTTTTTGCGCAGGAGCTCCGCGCAAAGGTCGTCTCCAAAATCCACCCAACCGCCCGGCTTCAGCTTTTTGCCCGGGCGCATAATCACTTCCCATACGTCAAGCTCGAGGCGCTTTAGAAGCAAAAATTCAAAATCCGTCCCGGTTCCCCGTTTTTTTCCATACAGGCGGGCGGGCAGAACCCTCGTTTCATTTAAAACGAGCACATCCCCTTTTTTCAGGTAATCTGTCACATCGTAAAAATGCCGGTGTTCGATTGTTTTTGTTTCCCGGTCATATACAAGAAGCCGCGAATGGTCTCGCGGCTCGATCGGAGTCTGTGCAATCAAATCTTCAGGTAAATTATAATCAAAATCAGATGTCTTCATAATCCCCACTCAAGTTAAAAAAGCCTTGTCTGTCCCTTGTTATCGGTGTTCTGCGGCAGGGGAATCCCCATATGCCTGTATGCGTTTTCCGTCGCGCAGCGTCCGCGCGGCGTACGTTGGATAAAACCAAGCTGCAGCAGGAAGGGTTCAATCACGTCCTCGATCGTGCCCGCTTCCTCGCCCGTTGTGGCCGCAAGCGTATCGAGCCCAACCGGTCCGCCTCCAAACTTCATAATAATCGCATCGAGGATCAGGCGGTCGGAATTATCGAGCCCGAGCTCGTCCACTTCGAGAAGCTGCAGGCCTTTATCCGCCGCGTCCCGTGTAATCACGCCTTCCGCCCGTACGTCGGCAAAATCACGCACGCGGCGTAAAAGCCGGTTTGCAATACGCGGGGTGCCTCTGGATCGCCGGGCAATTTCCGCCGCTCCTTCTTCGTCCACCTCAATTTCCAAAATCTTTGCGGAACGCTTTACAATTGTCTTGAGCTGGTCCGCGTCATACATCTGCAGGCGGTTAATAACCCCGAACCTGTCCCGAAGCGGCGAGGTCAGCATGCCCGCGCGCGTCGTCGCCCCCACCAGCGTAAAGCGGGGCAGGTCAATGCGCATCGACCGCGCAGACGGGCCCTTCCCAAGGATAATATCCAGCGCGTAATCCTCCATCGCCGGATAAAGAACCTCTTCCACGCTCGAATTCAACCGGTGGATTTCGTCGATAAACAGCACGTCCTTATCGGAAAGGTTCGTAAGCAGCGCCGCAAGGTCTCCCGGGCGCTCAATCGCCGGGCCGGATGTAATCCGGATGTTGACGTTCAATTCCTGGGCAATAATATGGGCCAGCGTCGTTTTCCCAAGGCCGGGCGGGCCGTATAAAAGCACATGATCGAGCGCTTCCCCCCGCTTTTTTGCGGCTTCGATAAAGATCGCCATCTTCTCCTTGACTTTATCCTGCCCGATATATTCACCAAGGGATTGCGGGCGCAGCGTTACGTCCGCAGTCACATCTTCTTTCATTTTCATTCCCGAAACAATACGGGATTCTTCTTCCATACCCTATGGCGCTCCTTTTTCCAATTATAAATTACCGATCTCAGCCCGCCGGGATCAGCGCTTCAGACACCGCGGCCAGCTTTTCCTTGGTCGCACCTGTCTGCATCGTAACGGAATATTCTGTCTTTGTCAGTTCATCGTCCCATTCCGCAAGGCCTTCCGCGCCTTCATTATATTTGATTTCGTACGGGTAATCGCCGAACAGCATATCCTCGTCCGTCTTAAATTCGACATACATGCCGGACAAATCTTCTGTCGCGCCGTCAGGGGCCATACGGAAGGTATACTCGTCCCCGTTCCATGTAAACGCCGCCTGCGCAATCTTTTCACTCTCCATAACGGAATAAGAAACGTCCGCCGCCCCTTCGGGCAGCGCGCTCATCGTAAGGCCTGTTTTTTCCTTTACTTCCTCCGCATCAGCGGCCGCTGTCCACGGGTTCGCGATCTGCGCGGATTCTCCCGCCGCGGGCTGCACGGCACACGCGGCGAGCGCCATAACCAGCAATGCCGCCATCATCACAATTAAAATCTTTTTCATTGTTCCATGCTCCTTCCACTTCCGGTCTATTTTCCCATTCGTTTCAGCGCGAGGGACACAAGCTCCTCCGCCGTATCCCCAAGGCTGCGCACCGCCGCAACCGCGGCGACGGCCTCCTGCCTGTTATATCCAAGCCCCGCAAGCGCCGCGGCCGCTTCCGCCGCCGCATCCTGCGCAAACTCCGTCATATCCGCCCCGGTGCCCACAGCGTCCTCGAAATCAACCTTTTCCTTCAGCTCCAACACGAGCCGCTGCGCTGTTTTTTTGCCGATTCCCGGCACATTTGTAAAGGCCTTGTCGTCGTTTGAAATCACAGCCGCGGCAATGTCGTTCACGCGCATCACGGAAAGCACGGACGCGGCCGCCTTGGGGCCGACCCCGCTGATCGTGAGAAGCTTCTCAAACATCGTTTTTTGCTCCTGCGTGGCAAACCCGTAAAGGGTCATGGCGTCTTCGGCAACCTTAAGATATGTATACAGCTTTGCCTTTTCGCCCGTTTTGATGGCGTTCAGCGAAAACGTGTCCGTAAAAATCTGGTAGCCCACGCCGCCCACGTCAATCACCGCATAGGTTGCCGCCTTAACCGCGACTTCCCCCTCTATATATGCATACATAAATGTTTACTCCTTCAAGCCCGCCGTGCGCGCGTCCTACTTTATTTTTGTATTGAGTATTCCCGCCGTGTGCGCGCTGTGCGCATGACAGATCGCCACCGCCACCGCATCCGCCGCGTCGTCCGGCCGTGGAATTTCCTTTAAGGAAAGAATCGTTTTCACCATCATCTGCACCTGGTTTTTGTCCGCGCGGCCATACCCCACCACCGCCTGCTTGATTTGCAGCGGCGTATATTCGTAAAGCTGGTCCGTCCGTTCAGACGCGGCCACCAGCGCCGCCCCGCGGGCCTGCGCAACATTGATCGCCGTCGTCACGTTTTTATTGAAAAACAATTCTTCAAACGCAATCGAATCCGGCTTATACATATCGATCAGCTGGGTAATTCCGTGGTTGATTTGCTTTAAACGGATGGGAAACTGCTCCCCCGCTTCCGTAAGGATGGTGCCGTAATCAATCAATTCCAGCCTCACCTTCTCGTCACAGCTTACCACGCCATAGCCCACCGTCGCAAGGCCGGGGTCGATACCAAGTACAATCATTTTCGCCTTTCCTTTTTGCCGAACATTCCGAATCAAATATAGTATACATGATTCCCTCTTTTTTCGCAATTTTGCGCACGAAATAAAAAATTTGCATTTTTTATAAATTCCCTATTGCATAATTATTCATTTTTATGTATAATTATAAACATCAAATGAATGTAACGCACCCTGGCGTGCGAAAAAGGAGTTTTAACATGAATGCAAAGAAACAGTATAACAAGGTAGTGCTTGCGTATTCCGGCGGTCTCGACACCTCCATCATCATCCCGTGGCTCAAGGAAACCTACGGCGTAAAAGATGTGGTCGCGGTATGCGGCAACGTCGGCCAGGGCAAGGAGCTCGACGGCCTGTATGAAAAAGCCATCCATACCGGGGCTTCCGATGCGTATATCGAAGACCTTACGGAGGAATTCATTACCGATTACGTATACCCGACAATGCAGGCGGGCGCGGTGTACGAGGGCAAATACCTGCTTGGGACCTCCTTTGCGCGCCCGGTGATTGCGAAACGCCTTGTGGAAATCGCAAAGGAAGTGGGCGCGGACGCCATCTGCCACGGCGCGACCGGCAAGGGCAACGACCAGGTGCGGTTCGAGCTCACCGTAAAGGCGCTCGCCCCGGAGCTTGACATCATCGCCCCCTGGCGTATCTGGGATATTAAGTCCCGCGAAGAGGAAATTGAATACGCCGCGGCGCGCAACATTCCCGTCCCGGTGGATAAAGAACACAATTACAGTATGGATGCGAATATCTGGCACCTGTCGCATGAGGGCTCCGACCTCGAGGACCCGTGGAACGAACCGAAGGACGACCTGTATATGATCTGCAAAACGCCCGAGGAAGCGCCGGACAAGCCGTGCTACTTCACCATCGAATTTGAACAGGGTATCCCGGTTTCCATCGACGGTAAAAAATACGGCCCGGTCGAGCTCGTCACCAAGCTGAACGAGCTTGGCGCGGAAAACGGCGTAGGCATCGACGACCTCGTGGAAAACCGTCTCGTGGGCATGAAAAGCCGCGGCGTATATGAAAATCCCGGCGGACGTATCCTCTATACGGCGCATGCAGGGCTTGAAATGCTGACGCTCGATAAAGACACCATGCACTACAAGGAAGGCGTGGCCGCAAAATACGCGGAGCTCGTCTATGACGGAAAATGGTTCTGCCCGCTGCGCGAGGCGCTGGCGGCGTTTGTAACCGAAACGCAGAAGACGGTTACGGGCACGGTGCGCATGAAGCTTTATAAGGGCAACTGCACGCACGTGGGCCTCAAGTCCCCCTACTCCCTGTACAGCGAAGAGTTTGCCACCTTTGGCGAGGACGAGGTTTATGACCACAAGGATGCGGAGGGCTTCATCAACCTGTTCGGCCTGCCGCTCAAGGTTCGCGCCCTCGCGCTCAAAGATAAGGAAATCTGATTTTCATAATGACACAATGATATATCCCCCGGCTTAGCCGGGGGATATTTTTATATACGGACGGCGGCCTCTTGTTTTGGCGGCCCCCATATTACGGCCCTGGTGTTTTTAATGGCAAGTTTTAATATTGATGCTGTTTGCCAATTCAAAATTGTTTATATATGTACTACTAATATAAGGAGTGAACACTATGGCAAGAACACAACGAAGCGCTATTACCTTTGGGCTGGTGCATATCCCCGCTGAACTGTACGCCGCTACGCAGGACAACGACCTCCATTTCAACCAGCTCGTCAAAGGCCTCAACGAGCGGATTCAATATAAAAAGACCTGTCCCTCGTGCAAGAAGGAGCTGAAAAACGAAGATATTGTGAAGGGCTTCCAATACGAGAAAGATAAGTATGTCGTCATAACGGACGACGACTTTGAAAAAATAAAAACAGACAGGGACAGGTCTATCCAGATCATGCTTTTCACCGGCCTTGACGATATAGACCCGATTTACTATAACAAATCGTATTATATCCTGCCGGAAAAAGGCGGCGAGAAAGCATTCGAGCTCCTCAGGCAGGCGATGTACGAAGAAAAGAAAGTGGCGGTAGGCAAAACGGTGCTTGGCAATAACGAAACGCTTTTGGTGCTGATCCCCCAAAAAGACGGCATTCTTATGGAAACCCTATACTATTTTGACGAAGTAAAGGAAATTCCGAAGGAATTGCCAAAAAGCAAACCGGGCAAAGAAGAATTGAGTATGGCGAAGCAATTGATCGACGCCATGGACGGCGAATTCAAACCGGAGCAGTACAAAGACGAATACCAGGAAAGGCTGCGCAGTATGATCGAAAAAAAGATCGAGGGACAGGAAATTGTCGCGCCGAAACAGGAAACGGGAAGCAACATTATCGACCTTATGGACGCGCTCAAGGCCAGCCTGGATAAGGGCGGAAATAAAAAGCAGGGCCGGAAAGCGGCAGGGAAATAATGGACGCCTTTGATGATAAAAGCCTGAAACCCATGCTGATCGGAAAAGAAGGCCCGCCATTTGACGACGACAGCTATTATTTCGAGCTGAAGCTGGACGGCGAACGCTGCCTCGCTTATCTTGACGACGCGGGCACTGTGCTTATCAACAGGCGGGGCAGCAAGGTGCTTCCCAAAATGCCGGAACTGGCCGACATACACAAGCAGGCGGCTAAAAAATGCATACTGGACGGCGAACTGGTCGTTACGGTGGATGGCAGGCTGGATTTTGATGAAATAAACCGGCGGTGGCTGATGTCAAATAAAGCGAGTATAGATATGGCCTCCAAAACAAGGCCCGCCACCTTCGTTGCGTTCGATATCCTTTATTCGGAAGGAACCCTTCTGACCGAAAGGCCCCTGTACGAGAGGAAACGGCTGCTTGAAGATATCGTCAGGGAAAACAACCGTATATCGGTGTCAAGATATGTCGAAGGTCAGGGAGTACCGTTCTTTGAACTGGTGCGCAAGGAAGGACTGGAAGGAATCGTGGCTAAATCCAGGCGCAGCATCTACTACCCCGGCAAGCGCACATCTGACTGGATCAAAATCAAAAACCTGCTGGAAGATGATTTTGTTGTGTGCGGATATCTGCAGAAATCAGAACACATTGCGAGCATTGTCCTTGGCCAATATGATGAATACGGCACGCTTTTCTATGCGGGGCATGCGGCGCTGGCCGCCGCCCGCGAGGACTTTAAAAAGATTAAGGCGCAGGAAAAGACGGATGCGCAGCCTTTTGGCCAAAAGCTGCCCCCGGGAAACGAAAATGCCGTTTGGATAGAGCCAAGCCTGGTGTGCATTGTCTCGTTCCTGAACCGGACGGCGGGCGGAGGATTGCGGCATCCTTTATATAAAGGACTCAGGTTGGACAAGGCTCCCAAGGAAGCGGTATACATAAAACGGTGAACCATGGATTGGGGGTTAACATTCATCGTAATTGCAGAGGTGTGAAACGTATATGGATAAAAAACTGGGCGAATATAACCGCAAACGGAAATTTGACAAAACAGGCGAGCCGCACGGAACCGTATCAAAGAAGCATGCGGGGCGGCTCCGGTTTGTCGTGCAGCATCACATAGCAAGCCGGGACCATTATGATTTCCGGCTGGAATGGAACGGCGTGCTGAAAAGCTGGGCGGTGCCGAAGGGGCCGTCCTACGACAGCCACGATAAGCGGCTGGCGGTCCAGGTGGAAGATCATCCGCTCGATTACCGCAGCTTTGAAGGAACGATACCAAAGGGCGAATACGGCGGAGGCGTTGTAATGGTCTGGGACGAAGGCTATTGGACTCCCCTGGTCGGCGTGGATGAAGGGCTGGAACAAGGGTCGCTTAAATTTACGCTGGAAGGAAGCAGGCTGGAAGGCAAATGGGCGCTGGTACGCATGAAACCCAGGCAGGGAGAAAAAGGAAACAACTGGCTGCTCATAAAGGAAAAAGATCAATACGAAAACGCATATGATATAACGCGGTTTAATTCCAGCGTAAAAACCGGGCGGACGATGGCTGAAATAGAAAGAGGAAACAAGGCAATCGACATGAATAAAAGGGATATGGCTGATGCCGTGAAAAAAACCAAACCGGTAACCGGGCGAAACGCGGCGGATGTGAAAATAACAAGCCCGGATAAGGCGCTGTATCAGGAAACCGGCATTACCAAAGGAGACGTGGCAAAATACTATATGGAGATATCCGCGAGGATGCTGCCTTACATCGAGAACAGGATCATAAGCACGGTCCGCTGCCCCGGCGGGATAGAAAGCGCATGCTTTTATAAAAAGCATCCTGAAAAAGGCGCGGGGGTCATGGCCGTTCCCGTGACCAATAAAGACAGCAAAACGGAGGATTATTTTTATGTGCCGGACGCTTACGGGCTGATGACAGAGGTGCAGATGAATACGCTGGAATTCCATACCTGGGGAAGCCGTGTGGAATCCCTGGAGAAACCGGATATAATGGTGTTTGACCTGGACCCGGATGAAGGAATGGACCTGGCAAGGATCAGGCAGGGCGTAAGGGATTTAAAGGGCATGCTGGACCAGCTTTCCCTGGTATCTTACTTGAAAACAAGCGGCGGAAAAGGCTATCATATCGTAATTCCCCTTAAGCCCAAAGCAGATTGGGACGCCTTCCACGATTTCGCCAGAAACATCGCGAAAACAATGGAAGCGATGTGGCCTGACCGCTACACGAGCAATGTCAGGAAGGAACAGCGAAAGGGCAGGATTTTTATAGACTGGATCAGGAACGGCAGGGGCGCCACAAGCGTCGCGCCATACTCTTTAAGGGCCAGGGACGGCGCGCCCGTATCCATGCCGATCCCGTGGAAAGAGCTGGATAAAATTGCGCCCAGGGATATTAAAATGGCGGACGCGGTTTCGAGGTCGCGCCAGGACGACCCATGGGAAGGGTTCTTTGAAAACGACCAGCAGCTGAAATAGCGGGAGGCTTTTGCCTTAACACCCGCAAACGGGCGGCCGGTTCCTGCCCGTTTGTTTTTCCTGGCCGGGACGCGGCCAATGGTTCGCTGCAGCTAAAAAGCCGGTATCCGCGGGATACCGGCTTTTTCCTTCTTTTGAGGTTTACGAGAACTGGCTGTTGTAAAGCGCGGCATAAACGCCGCCCAGTTCCATCAGCTCGCCGTGCGTCCCTTGCTCCACCAGGTCGCCGTCCTTTAGCACGAGGATTAAATCCGCGTCGAATATGGTGGACAGCCTGTGGGCAATCTGGAAATTGGTCCGCCCCGCCGTCAGCTTTTTCATCGCGTCCGTCATCAGCTTTTCCGTGCGCGTATCCACAGAGCTCGTCGCCTCGTCGAGGATCAGTATCTGCGGGTTGGCGCAGAACGCACGCGCGATTGTAAGCAGCTGCTTCTGCCCGGAAGACAGGTTTCCCGCGCTTTCGTCAATCATGGTGTCGTATCCCTCGGGCAGCGTGCGGATGAAATAATCGGCGTTCGCCATTTTGCACGCATCCTCCACCTCTTCGTCCGTCGCCTCCGGCCGTCCATAACGGATATTGTCGCGGATGCTGGCGGAATAAAGCCACGTGTCCTGCAGCACCATCCCAAACAGGCTGCGCACGTTCTGGCGCGTCATATCGGTGGTGTCCACCCCGTCAATTTTAATCGCCCCGCCGCTTAAGTCGTAAAACCGCATCAGCAGGTTAATCAGCGTCGTTTTCCCGGCGCCGGTCGGGCCGCATATCCCCACCTTTTGCCCATGCCTGATTTCCGCGTTCATGTCCGTAATCAAAATACGGTCGGGCGAATACCCGAATTTTACATGCTCAAAGGTAATGTGTCCCTCCGTTTTGCCGATGTGGACGGCGTCCTCTTTCTCCGCCGGTATCTCCGGCTCGTCCAAAAATTCAAACACGCGTTCCGCCGCGGCAAGGGTGCTTTGCATCATGTTGACAATGTTGGAGGTCTGGATAATGGGCTGCGTAAACTGCTGCATATATTGCAGGAACGCCTGGATCGCGCCAATGGTCAGCGATCCGCCCGCCGTCAGGAAGCCGCCCAGGATACAAATCCCCACATATCCGAGGTTCCCGACAAGGTTGGTGGCGGGCATCATAATCGAGGACGCGAATTGCGCGCGGCGGGCATTTTCGTTGAGCGTATCGTTCATTTCGTCAAACTCATGCTGCGCGCGGTCCTCCGCGCCGTATAATTTCAATACGTCGTGCCCCGCGTAATGCTCCTCCACATAGCTGTTCACGGCCCCGAGGCCCTGCTGCTGTCCCTGGAAAAACTTCTGGGATTTTTTTGCGATGCGCGAGCACACAAACAGCGCAGCCGGGAGCACCACAAGCGCAATCAGCGCCATCTGCCAGTTCAGGGTAAACATCATGACGACAATGCCGATAATTGTAAAGACCGCCGTCAAAAGCTGCGTCATGATCTGCTGGAGCGAGGTTGATATCGTTTCAATATCCGTTGTCGTGCGGGATAATACGTCCCCGTGCGTGTGCGTATCGTAATAATTCAGCGGAAGCCTTTGAATCTTCCGGTCGACGTTTTCCCGCAGGTCAAACATCGCTCGCTGCGCGACCTGCGCCGTAATTTTCTGCTGCAAATACGTAAAAAACGCGGAAAGCCCGTAAATGGCGACAAGGAGCATCAGCACCATCTTTAAGACGGGCATCTCTCCCGCTTTGAGGGGCGGGCCGACATAGTTTCCCTCCGCGTCGACGTTCTCGCGGATTTTCTCGATGCCCGCCAGTTCGGGATTGTTGACGTCGAGGCTCAATTCGCCCGTCTGGTTATATTGCGCGCGCATGGTAATTACGTTCGTCGCCGTTCCAAGGACGCGCGGGCCGGTAATCAGGAACACAACCCCCACGATTGCGCAAATCAGGAGGAAAACCACTTTTTTCCCGTAAGGTTTGAAGTAGCCGACCAGCCGTTTCGCGGCCGAATCCTTTTTCGGTGATTTCCTGCTCATTCCTCCCCACCTCCCCCGGCTAACTGCGTTCTGGCAATCTGCGCGTAAATATCACAGGTCCGGAGCAGCTCTTCGTGCGTTCCCTCCCCGATTATTTTTCCCTCGTCCATCACCAGTATTTTATCCGCATTCATGATCGTGCCGACCCGCTGGGCCACGATAATAACGGTCGCATCCTGCGTGTTTTCCCGGATCGCCTGACGCACCGCCGCGTCGGTTTTAAAATCCAGCGCCGAAAAGCTGTCGTCAAACACAAAAATGTTCGCGTCCGTCGCCATGGCGCGCGCAATCGCAAGACGCTGGCGCTGTCCGCCCGATACATTGGTTCCCCCCTCCGCGACAGGGTCGTCATATCCCAGTTCTTTCTTGGAAATAAAGTCGTCCGCCTGCGCGATACGCGCGGCGCGCTTCATCTTCTCGTCGCTCAAATTTTCGTTGGAAAAGGCGATGTTGGAACGGATGGTTCCCGCGAACAGGTTGGATTTTTGCGGCACATAGGCAATCCGCCTGCGGAGCGCGGCAAGATCGTATTCCCGCACATCCACGCCGTCCACCAAAACCGTGCCCTGTGCGGGGTCGCGCAGCCGCGGGATCATACAAATCACGGATGATTTTCCGCTGCCCGTCGCGCCGATAAGCGCGGTCGTCTGCCCCGGCATCGCGGTAAAGCTGATCCCGGAGACCGCCGGGGTGTCCGAATTTCCATACGTAAGCGTCACATCGCGAAATTCCACGGTCCCGGTCTTTTTTTCCGGGATTTTAGCATCCTTTGCATCGGTAATGACGGGCTCTATTTCAAGCACCTCCATAATACGCTCCGCGCATACGCTTGCGCGCGGCATCAGCGCGAAAATCAGCGACATCATCACCAGCGCATACATAATCAGCATCAGGTACTGGATCAGCGCCATCATATCGCCTACCTGGATGACGCCCATGGAAATCTGCTGCCCGCCGAACCATACTACGGCCACCGTTCCAAGATTGATAATCAGCATCAAAAGGGGCATCAGCGTAGATACCTTTACCTGTGATTTGGTAGAGGTCTGCGTCATATCCTCATTGGCCGCTTCAAACCTCTTTTCTTCCCTCTGCTCCGCCGTGAAAGCGCGCACAACGCGTACCCCGGTAATGTTTTCGCGTATCACAAGATTCACCTTGTCAAGCTTCGACTGCATCGACCGGAAAAGCGGAAACGCACTGCGGAGCACAAGCACAAGGAACACCACGATAACCGGCATACAAACGACCAGCACCATCGCAAGCGTCGAATTCTTTTGGAATGCAAGCGCAATACCGCCAATGCACATGATCGGAGCCAGAATAATCACACGGAAGAGCATAATGGTAAAATTCTGCACCTGCAAAATATCGTTTGTGGAACGCGTCGTCAGGGACGACGTCCCCACCCTGTCAAACTCCTCCAGCGTAAACCGGCCGATATGGCGGAACAGCTTTTTGCGCGTGTCCGTGCAGAACCCCACCGCCACCTTGGAAGCAAAATATCCCACGCCGATTGCGGATGCCGATCCCGCAAGCGTAATGCAGATCATGATAACCCCGGCCGTAACAATATAATTCATATCGCCCTGAACGACCCCCCGGTCGATAATAAGCGACATCATCGATGGCAGCATCAGCATGGAAAACGCCTGCACAAAAAGCAGCAGGACCATGAGCAGGAGCTGCTTTCCATATGGTTTCAATCCCCTGTACAGCTTTAACATACCGTCCCCCCTTATTTATTTTTCATAATATATCCGGCATTGAATACCCGAGCGAGAGCATAAGTACAAAATAACAAACCGCCGCCGCGACCGCCAGCACAATACCGGTGACCGAGCAGATTTGTTTTCCCTTATATGGGCTTTTTCTCCCCTTGCTGCCAAGGATAAGCGCGATGACCGCGCAGGCGAACCCGATCCAGAACCAACCCCCGTCCAAAAGCACGGTAAACGAAAGCGCGCCGAGCGCAACATTCAGTCCGGACCAGATTTTCATTCCTTTTGTCTGCATCATGTTATCCTTTTTCAGCATCCTCGTTTATGCTTCGTCATTCAATTTTCTTGCTGTCGGATTTCACGGATATCTTTCCGGCGCCAAACGGCAATAGGCCCGCTCCTCCGGACGCCGCCGTCCAGCGCCGTTTTTTAACCGGAGCCTTACCGGGTGTGCCGCAACGCTTCATCCGCGTTATTTTTTATGTGCGAGCTTGCCGGAGCAGGCTTCCGCAAACAGGGCCACGCCGCCCGCAATCAGGTAAATCGCGAATATCCATTCCATGGTAAACCAGCCCGCAATGGGCGCGCAGATAATCAGGATGCCCAGCACCAGGTTGATAATACCGCTCGCAAGTATCCATCCGGCGCCCGGTTCGCCCGCTTTTTTAAACGCGCCGTACGACGAAACCTGCGTGATCCCGCCGAACAGGGCAAAGAACCCGATAATAAACGAAAAGGTGGAAATCATATTGATCTTTCCGTACTGTCCGCCCAGCGCTTCCGCAAGGATCATAATGCCGAGGAGCGTAAAAATAATTCCGTTGGCAACCGTCCACCCGTTGCGGTAATCGGCGGGAGTGCGTACGTATGCGATAATCTCAAAAATCCCGTAAGCGGCAAATCCAATCGTCACCAGATAGGCAATCCCCAGCCCCATAATAAGCGGCGCGCAGAAAATCAGGATGCCCACCGCCACCATGCAGATGGCAATAACGATCCCGGCCGTTTTATTGCCGCCCGTCATTTTACGGGCCATACCGTTCATGCCCGACCGCCGCGTAGTCCTCTGTTCATTCCGGTTGTTCTCATTCTCCATAGTTTTATGATTCCTCCTGTTCATTTAATTATTTTCGCTTGATGCGTTCATAATTATTCCATTTCCAGTATACCCTTTTTCTCCGCACAGCGGCAACCCCTGCGGCAGTTCCAATGAAAATTTTTCATGCCAAAAACAAGGCCTGTCGTGCCACAATTTTCATTTTCTCCATCGGTATAAACCTGCGGCGCGGAATTCCGGATACCGGATATCGTGTTTCCGCATCACTGGTAAAACCAATTAATTTTTCCCCTGCCATTCGTTTTCCCGGCGAATTGCAATTTTCCCGGACTGTTTAGATTTTCAATTTTTTACGGTTTATATCTTGACTTCTTTAGTTAGCAATGGTAAACTTGCATGTGGAAACGGGTTAGTAAAAGCTAACCAATGTGTTTTACCAAACTATTAGCCTTAGCTAATTGAAAAGGAGTATTTATTATCATGCCGCTTACATTTGCAACTGCTGGAAAGAAGGCTTTTATCTGCAAAATCAAGGGAAAAGACGATGTACGCCATTTTCTTGGAAGTCTTGGTTTCGTGGAGGGCGAACATGTGACCGTTGTATCTGAAATGGGCGGAAACATGATCGTAAACGTAAAAGATACGCGCATCGCGATCAGCAAAACGATGGCAAACCGCATTATGGTTGCGGACGCGTAATCCCTGTTTGCCTGAAAACGCTTTTGCGTTTGGAAGTATTGTATTTTTGCGCCATCTGGCGCGGACCGGAAAGGAGGAACGGTATGAAGCAGGAAACGTCCGGAACAAAAACCCTTCGCACTGCCCAGTGCGGCGAGACGGTAACCATAATGAAACTGACCGGCTCGGGTGCAATCAAGCGCAGGATCATGGATATGGGCCTTACCAAAGGAACCCGGGTCTATGTACGCAAGGTAGCGCCCCTTGGCGATCCGGTAGAAGTCACTGTACGGGGCTACGAGCTTTCGATCCGCAAAGCGGATGCCGACATGATCGAGGTCGGCTGATACGGCTCAGGAGCATCGCAGGGATTTTCCCCTGCATTTTTTCGGAACGGTTGTTAGCAATTGCTAACTTTTGAGAGGAGGAAGCAAATGAAATTTGCACTGGCAGGCAACCCCAACTGCGGTAAAACCACCATGTTCAATAACCTCACAGGTGCGTCGCAGTACGTCGGCAACTGGCCGGGCGTAACGGTTGAAAAAAAAGAAGGAAAACTAAAAGACCACAGGGATATCATCGTAACAGACCTACCGGGTATCTATTCCCTGTCCCCCTACACGCTGGAAGAGGTTGTTGCACGGAATTATTTACTCGCAGAACATCCTGACGTTATTATCGACATCGTAGACGCAACAAACATTGAACGCAACCTGTACCTCACGACCCAGCTTCTTGAAACGGGCATCCCGGTTGTCATCGCGCTCAACATGATGGATGTAATCAAAAAACGCGGTGATAAAATCGATATTAAAAAGCTGAGCGAAAAACTCGGCTGCCCCATCGTCGAAACCTCGGCGCTCAAGGGCTCGGGGCTTTCAAAGCTGATTGAAACGGCGACCGCGTCTGCAAAGACGGCGGCGCTGCAGCCCATTGTACATAAATTCGCGGCAGACGTAGAGTCTTCGCTTACGGACATCGAGGGAATTCTTTCCGGCGTCGTCGACCAAAAGAGCCTCCGCTGGTACGCAATCAAGCTGTTCGAGCGGGACGAAAAAGTGGAAGCGCAGTTCAAGTTCAAGGCCGACACCAGGGACAAAATCAACGAAATCATCAAGCTGTGCGAAAACCAATATGACGACGACAGCGAAAGTATCATCACCAATGAGCGTTACCTTTTCATCCATGGCCTGATGCGCGAATGCGTAAAAAAGCGGGAAGAACAAATGACGATTTCCGACCGGATCGACCGTGTGGTAACCAACCGCGTCGCGGCTATCCCGATCTTTATCGGCGTAATGTTCCTCGTATACTTCATTTCCGTCAGCTGGCTGGGCACCATTGTAACCGACTGGACGAACGACGTCCTCTTCGGCGAATACATTTCCGGCTGGGCTTCGGACGGCCTTGCGGCAATCGGCGCGGCGGACTGGGCCCAGAGCCTCGTGGTCGACGGTATCATCGGCGGCGTGGGCGCAATCATCGGCTTTGTGCCCCAGATGCTTATCCTGTTCGTGCTGCTCGCGCTGCTGGAAGACTGCGGCTATATGGCGCGCGTTGCTTTCATCATGGACCGTATCTTCCGTAAATTCGGGCTGTCCGGCAAATCCTTCATCCCGATGCTGGTCGCTTCCGGCTGCGGCGTTCCCGGCATCATGGCAAGCCGTACCATTGAAAACGAGTCCGACCGGCGCATGACAATCATGACAACGACGTTTGTCCCGTGCGGGGCGAAGCTTCCCATCATCGCCCTGATCGCGGGCGCAATGTTCCCGGAAAATTCCTGGTGGCTCGCGCCGTGCGCGTACTTCCTCGGGATCGGCATGGTAATTATTTCGGGCATTATCCTGAAAAAAACCAAGCCGTTTGCGGGCGAGCCGGCTCCCTTTGTGATGGAGCTTCCCCAATATCGCGTACCGGGCGCCAAGGGCGTGCTGATCCACATGTGGGAACGCGGGAAATCCTTCATCATCAAGGCCGGTACCATCATTTTTGCTTCCACCGTCGTGATCTGGCTGCTGAGCAACTTCAACACGTCGTTTGAAATGGTGGATATCAATGAAAGCATGCTGGCGGGAATCGGAAACGCCATCGCCCCGGTTTTTGCACCGCTTGGTTTTGGCGACTGGCAGTCCTCCGTCGCGACGATCACCGGCCTTGTGGCCAAGGAAAATGTCGTCGCAACGATGGGCGTCCTGCACGGAATCGCAGAGGCGACCGAGGAAAGCGCGGCGTTGCTTGCCAGCGTAGCCGGCACATTCACGGTGGTCAGCGCATTTTCCTTCATGGCATTCAACCTGCTGTGCGCTCCCTGCTTCGCGGCAATCGGTGCAATCAAGCGTGAAATGAACAGCGCGAAATGGACATGGGCGGCAATCGGCTACCAGACGCTCCTCGCTTATGTGGTTGCGTTCATCATCTTCCAGCTTGGCAGTGTGTTTGTCCTCGGGCAGCCGTTCGGCGTCGGCGCCGTCATAGCGATCGCGCTCATCGCGCTCATCGTATGGCTGATGGCGCGCAAGGGCTACGATCCGTCCAAAAGGAAGGCGTCCCTATCCGCTGTGGAGGCCAATTCATAAATAGCCGGTCCGAACAGATTCTCCTAAACGCTGGGCCGGTCCTTCCGGCCCAGCCAAAACAAAATCCGGCAGGATAAAACCCGCCGGATTTTTGTTTTTCCTTTTCGGCAGTAAAAAAAGCTTCCATACCGGAAGCTTTTCCCGCCGCTTATGATTGATGGTGCTCCTGCACATATTCCCTGATCCGGTCAAAGGTACGAACACTGATAATATGCTCGATCCGGCATGCGTCCTGCTCCGCAATATCGGGCTCTACGCCAAGCGTTTCAATCAGGAATTCCTGGATCAGCGTATGCCGTTCATAAATTTCCCTTGCCGTTTTCAGTCCCTTCTCCGTCAGCTCGATAAAGCCGCTTTTATCCATCGTAATATAATCCTGCTTCTTTAAGATGCTCATCGCCCTGCTGACGCTGGGCTTGGAATAGTCAAGCTTATTTGCAATGTCAATCGAACGGACGCAGCCGAGCTTCTTTTGCAGGAGTAAAATTGTCTCCAGATAGTTTTCCCCAGATTCGCGCATTCCGCCTTCCCCTCCGTTTCTTCGTCTCCGAAGTTATTGCCTTTATTGTAACATACGGTCCCTTTGTTCTCAAATATATTTTTGATATGCGGGGTTGACAAATACCGGGATAAGTGGTAAACTTTAATCATGGTTAGCAGAGACTAACCATGATTTTACAAACGGAGTTAGTCAAGGCTAATTCCAGTGCAACGTTTGCCGCGCAAGGCAAACCGGCATGCAGGTTAATCCCCCGCGTGCCGCAAAAAAAAGATACGTTCCCCATACGTACATACTCCTGATATGCTTCGCGCCGGGTCCATGGCCGATGACCTCCGGCCCCTGGCCCGGCGAAAATCAGGAACCCGGCGAAAGGGAGCGAAGGAGGCGTTAAAGTGAATCCGGGAACCATACTCGTAGTTGTAATCGTAGCCGTTCTCTTCGGGCTTTCCATCTGGGGACTCATCCGGCAGCAAAAAAAAGGAGGATGCTGCGGTTCATGCAAAGGCTGTTCGCATTCATCCTCCTGCCATAAGGGTTCCACCCATAAAATTTGACCCCCCATTCTTAAATACAGACCTCCGGAAAGACGGCCGATGCCATGGCCGTTTTTTCATTTGGCAATAAACAGGCATTAAAATTCCCTGTCTTGCTTGACAGCAAAATTTTACTCTGCTATAATGCAACGGATTAGTACAATAATCCAATAAACAGGAGGAGCGGTATCTTCCTGTTGGATATGCGCCGCAAAAAGCACCGCCGGGTGCGCGGCGCATGGCGCACCACTTTTTCGTATTGTTAGGCCTTCGGATACGCGAAGGCCTATTATTTTTAGATATTGGGTCCGTGGAACAGGCCGCGGCAAACAGGTAAAGCTACGCCGGAGAGCGCCCCTTGCGCCCGGCCGGGAGGAAAAAATGGAACAATCAGGAATCCTGAACCAAAGTATCTACAAGACGTTTTTCAAATACGTCTCCCTGAATGTGCTGAGCATGCTCGGGGTTTCCCTTTATGTCCTTGCAGACACGTTTTTTGTCGCAAACGGCGTCGGCGCAGACGGGCTTGTTGCGCTGAACCTCGCGCTGCCCGTATTCAGCCTTATCAACGGAACGGGCCTCCTCATCGGCATCGGTTCCGCGACGCTTTTTTCCATCGCCACAGGCAAAGGAAAGCAGGATGCGGGCAGCCGCATCTTCACACAATCCTTTATTTTAGCGGCTGTCGTCGGCGTTATCCTCACGCTGTGCGGGCTTTTTTGGAACCGTCCTATCGCGGTAATGCTCGGCGCAAACGACGAGCACATTATCTCCATGACCGCCACCTACCTAAAGCTTCTGATGACATTTTCCTGCGCGTTTATCATCAATAACCTGCTTGTCGCGTTTGTGCGCAACGACGGAAATCCCCGCCTCGCGATGTTCGGCATGCTTGGCAGCTGCCTTTTCAATATCGTGTTCGATTATATCTTTGTCTTTCCGCTGCAGCTCGGCATCTTCGGCGCGGCGCTTGCAACCGGGGTTGCCCCTATTCTGAGCCTGGTCATCCTGTCGGCGCATTTTTCCCGTAAAAAGAACCACTTCCGGCTTATTCGGACCCGCATAAACCGCAAGGAACTCGCACATTCCATCTTTACGGGTATCCCTTCTTTTGTCACCGAGTTTTCCTCCGGTATAATCATTTTCCTGTTTAATATGACAATCATCGGAATCGCCGGGGATATCGGCGTGGCCGCATACGGCATTGTCGCCAACCTTGCGCTTGTGTGCATTGCAATATTCACGGGCGTTGGCCAGGGAATTCAGCCTGTGGTCAGCGTAAATTACGGTGCGGGGCGCATAGGCAATGTGCTGCGGACCTATCTCCTCGGAGCGGCGCTCGCATTTGTACTCGGTGGCCTGTTTTACCTCGCCGCCCTGTTTTTCCCGGACCAGATCGCCTCCATTTTCAACAGTGAGGGAAATGGGCAGCTGCAAGCGCTCACACGGGACGGACTGTCAGTTTATTTCCTCGGTTTCCTCTTCGCGGGAATCAATGTGGTGACGACCTCGTTTTTTGCCTCCATTGCGCGGCCCAGGCCTTCGTTCCTGCTTTCCGTGCTGCGCGGGTTTGCGCTCATTATCCCCGGGCTGCTCCTGCTGCCGGGAATATTCGGCCTCAACGGCGTATGGATGACCGTCCCCCTCGCCGAGTTGCTGACCTTTGCCTGCTGCATCGCGTTTGTCGTATCGTTTTTCAAACGGCACCGTCCGCAGTCCCCGGCAATCAAATCCAATTGATTGACTTTGCGGATTGGCTTTGGTACGATTTTATTGGTGCGGCGTTACGGCCCGCCTTCCGGGATTTTCCTGTGTTTTGCGCATACCGCAATAAAAGCAGCGTACCCGGATGGCCCTGACAATTCTTTTAATACCGGATGAGGTGAATTTATGACGCAATGGGATTCTGCACTCTACCTGAAATATGAGCAGGAACGTACCCAGCCCTCCCGCGACCTCGCGGCGCGCCTTCCCCAAAAAGGCGTTGCACGCGTCCTTGATGTCGGCTGCGGTCCCGGAAACAGTACGCATGTGCTGCGCAGGCATTATCCCGGCGCATATGTTTTGGGGGTGGACGGCTCCGAGGATATGGTCGGCCGCGCACGGCAAACATATCCGCAGGAAAACTGGCAGGTATGCAAGGCCCCCGATGGCTTCCGGCGGCTGCCCCATGATTTTGACGTTGTATTTTCAAACGCCTGTATCCAGTGGATTCCAAGCCATCATACCCTGGTTCCCGCCATGATGGAACTCATAAGGCCGGGCGGAATGCTCGCCGTGCAGGTTCCCATGAATTTCCACGAGCCGGTTCACCGGATTATCGAGGCAGTGGTCCACTCCGCAAAATGGAACGGTTCCTTTTCCGAAAAGCGCATCTTCCATACGCTTGCGCCCGAGGAATACTACGCCCTCCTGTCCGGAATTTCATCAAACGTTTCCCTCTGGCAGACTACCTATTACCACATTATGGATTCCGTGGAGGATATACTCGACTGGTATCGTGGAACGGGCCTGCGGCCTTATCTTGAACAATTGGGCCCCGATGAAAAAGATTCATTTGAAGGGGATATCCGCAGGCTTCTCGGCGAAAGTTATCCAGCGCAAAAAAACGGTAAAATCATTTTCCGTTTCCCGCGCTTCTTTTTCACCGCCGTAAAATAGCGCAAAGGGCAATGGATAAGTAATAAGTAATAGTTAATAATGATTGTGCCGCGGTACGCGGCGGATCATATGCGGATACGAAAAAACATAGCATATAAGTATAAAAGAAGCTGCCCCGAGGCAGCCTCTTTTTGTTCAATCCTGTGATCCCTGCACAAACGGCACGTCGTGCGCCACGTCGGAGACGCTCCAGTTATCCGTGCTGGGAATATTTTGCGGGTCGACGTCGGGGCGTTCCTCCGGCAAGCCGGCGAGCACAAGCTGCCTGCGGATTGCGGCAGTCTCTTCGTCGTCCGCATCCCCGTCGCGGATCACGCACGTCGTTCCCGGTGCAATATTGAACCACATCCACTTCGCATCCGGTACGGTAAGGCGGATACATCCGTGTGAATCGGCGGTTCCCATCTTTTCCCATACCTCGTCAATATAGGTCGACGTATCGAACTCTTTATACAGGATCGTATGGAAATAAATCGCCCCTTCTATTTGCGTCCAATATTGTCCATATGTCTTATCGCGGGCAAATTGGCTGAACCGCACATGGTAATTGTCCATTTTAAACGTTCCCTTGGGCGTGCAGTCGTCCTTTCCGGTGGAACACAGCATATAGCGTACGGGAACCGTATAATCGCCGTTTTCGTCCCTGGAATAGACCATCGTCACCTGGTGCTCGATATCCACAATAATCTTATAGGTGTCCGCTGCCGGAAATCCCTCCGGATATTGGTCGCGGGTCCCGTCGTCGCTCATCACCAGCTCCTCAAACGTCATGTCCACGGTGGGCGCAACTTTAGAGAACGGGTCGCATTCCTTCGCGTTTCCCGAATAAAGGAGCTTCTGGGTTTTCTCCCCGGCAATTCCGTCCGCTTGCAGGGCATTCTGCTTCTGGAAAGCCGCAACCGCCAGCCTCGTCATGGAGCCGTAATAATCCGTCGCCTTATCCTGCACAAGATATCCAAGCTTCATCAGCTCTTCCTGCAAGGCTTTTACTTCCGGCCCCTGCGCGCTTTCGCTGAGCACCGTATATGCTTCCGGCGAAGGAGAAGGAGAAGGCGTCGGCTCAGCCGAAGCCGTTTGTACCGGCGTTTCGCTTGCCGCAGGCTCCGGTTCTTCCTTTGCGCATCCAAAGCCCATGCCCACGCAGAGCATGAGCGCAATGATAAAACAGCCCGCCTTCTTGAAATCCATTTTCAATCCTTTCCCCCGCCTGATATGTCAATTACAATTCGCCGAGCAGCCTTTTTGCCTGCCGGATATGCTCCTGCACCATTTCAGGCGCAGGACCGCCGGGCACATTCCGTGTATGTACACACGTTTCGAGGCTGATTGCGTCAAAAATATCTTCCCCGGCTTCCGGCGCAAACTGCCGGATTTCCTCCAGCGTCAGGTCGTCGAGCGCTTTTCCATGCTGCTCGCAGTACAGCACCAGGTGCCCTACCACCGCGTGCGCGTCGCGGAACGCCATTCCGTTTTTGACGAAATAATCCGCCGCGTCCGTGGCGTTCGTAAAACCGAGGCCCGCCCCGGCCCGCAGCCGGTCCTTCTTCCATTCCGCCGTCTTCAGCATCCCGTTCATAACCCTCAAACAGGCCATAAGCGTATCTGCCGCGTCAAAGGCGCTCTCCTTGTCTTCCTGCATATCCTTATTATAGGCGAGCGGCAGCCCCTTCATCACCGTGAGCATCGCCATAAGATCGCCGTAGACCCTTCCCGTTTTACCGCGGATCAGCTCCGCCATATCGGGGTTTTTCTTTTGCGGCATAATGCTTGACCCGGTAGAGTAGGCATCCGAAAGCCGGAGCGTTCCATATTCGTTGGTGGAAAAGAGAATAATCTCCTCGCACAGGCGCGAAAGATGCATCATGCACACCGAGGCCGCCGCAAGGTATTCAAGCGCAAAGTCCCGGTCTGAAACCGAATCGAGGCTGTTGCGCGTTATGCCCGACATGTGAAGCTCTTCCGCCACCATCTCCCGGTCGATCGGATAGGTCGTCGCACACAGCGCCCCCGCCCCGAGCGGCAGGACGTCCGTCCGCTTTTTGCAGTCCATGAACCGCTGGATATCGCGGTAGAACATTTCAAAATAGGCCATCATATAATGCCCGAGCGTCGTGGGCTGCGCTTTTTGCAGATGGGTGTACGCCGTCATGATGGTATCGATGTTTTCCTCGGCGATATCCACAAGCGTACCGCAGAGCGCCGTCAGGTATTCCACGGTCTCATCCGCCATGCGCTTCATATAAAGCCGAAAATCCGTCGCGACCTGGTCGTTGCGGCTGCGCCCCGTATGCAGCTTTTTGCCCGTATCGCCGATCCGTTCGGTCAGCAGCCGCTCAATATTCATATGAATGTCTTCATCGTGCACGGAGAACTCCACCCTGCCCGCATCGATATCGTCCAGGATCGATTCCAGTCCTTCCACAATCCTGTCCGCATCTCCCTGCGGAATAATGCCCTGTGCGCCGAGCATATGCGCATGCGCAATGCTTCCCGCGATATCCTCGCGGTACATGCGGCTGTCAAAGCCGATAGAGGACTGAAAGCCCTCCGCAAACTCATCCGTATTTTCCTCGAACCGTCCGCCCCATAATTTCGACATCAATCATTACTCCTACTATTTTTCTGTATATTATCTATTATAACACAAAAAAAGACAGCGCTACGCTGTCTTTTTCACGTATTTTTAATCGTCTATCCCGAGCCTGATTTCCAGCTGGTCCTTTGCCGCGTCGAGCTGGTCGTCCATCTGTTCGAGCTGGTACTCATACGCACGGTAATCTTCCCCCGCAAGCATCCCCGACAGGTAATCCAGTTCCATCCGGCTGTCCAGCGCATCGATTTCGTATTCGAGCGCCTTAAACTCCGACTTCATCTCAAAATAAAGACTCAGGCTTTCCTCATAGGTCGCCGGCACCGTAACCCCCGCAGCCTTGTCGGCCGCAGCCTGCACCTCTGTTCCGAGCGCCGCAACAGCATCTGCATAGTCATCGCCGGAAAGCGTTTGAGACGGCGTTGGCAGCGGTCCTATAGACGGCTCTGCCGAATCCTCCGGAAATCCCGGCTCTTCCCAGCTTCCATAATACACTTCATCCTGCAAATCGTAAATTTCCTGCCAAAGGCTGTCAACCTCCGATTCGAGGCTGCTCAGGCGGCTCATCAGCATTGCATTTGTGTTGCCCATGCATCCCGTCGCGAACATAGCCACGACCAGCACGGCAACAATGATTAAAATGATCTTTTTCTTTCGCACAATTATCTCCTTCCGGTTTTTCCCCCAACCAGTTGTTTATGCATATTATACCATGAAAAATACTTTTTTGCATTTGCCGTGGTTTGGTGCTACAATGATGCACGAGAAGGGGGATGGAATATGCTGTACCAGATTTATGAGGGGAATATGTCCCCTGCGGGTGAAATGATTCAAAAGGACGGCTACTCCTATATTTCCGTTATTACGGTTCCGGAAGCGCTCAACTATTTATCGGGAATGCTTCCGGAAGCGCTGGCAAGGCACATCTTTGAAAATCCCTCCATGCGGTTTGAAAACCATGAGCAGTTTGACCTGTTGTGCCTTCCGCTGTTCCGTTCTTTCCGCGACCTTGCCCATAGCCCCTCCGTCTTTGTGCTTATCCAAAAAAATATGATGTACCTTATTTGCGATGAATGTAAAAACCTTGCTTCCATGCTCGAGCGTTTTGCAAAAAACAATGCCGGAGCGGCCGGAATGGGCAGGTTATTATGCGCGTTTTTTGAATACCAGCTTGACGACGACCTCGCCGAATTAGACAATATCGAAAAACAAATCGCTGATCTGGAAGACCGGGTCCTGACGGACCGGCAGGAAAATTTCACCAAGGAAATCATACACGAGCGCAAACGCCTGATGGCAATCATGCGTTATTATGAAGGATTGCTGAGCATCCTTGAATACGTGGCCATGAATGAAAAGCATGTTTTCAGCAGCCGTTCTATCCGTTTTTTGAATATCATTCACGGCAAAACGCAGCGGCTGTACGATAAGGCCAAAAACCTCCGTGAATACGTCTCCGAAATTCGCGAGGCTTACCAGGCCGAGGTTGATATCCGCACCAACAACATTATGAAAATCCTGACTATTGTGACGATTATTTTCATGCCGCTGACGCTGATCGTGGGATGGTACGGGATGAATCTGCGCATGCCCGAATATGGCTTTGCGGCGGCTTATCCTGTTGTCATTGTAATTTGTATTCTCGTGGCGGTCGTGGGAATCGTTTACTTTAAAAAGCATAAATGGTTTTAAACGAAAAGGGCCGCTATGCGGCCCCGCTTTTTATAAAAAAACGAAGAAATCAACGCCCATTTGTACCTGCGCAGGAACGAAAGCAACTCCGTATAAAGGCCGGTTTCTGTTCCTGCTTCGACGATTGTACCCCCATAGAATCAATCTCTCCCGGCTTAGCGTTTTCTTGCAATCTTGCCCGATATTGCCTCGGCAAAAAGCGCAATTCCCGCAACAATCAGGTAAATGCCAAGTACAAGCGCGACCGAGATAAGGCCGGTAAAAGGCAGGATCACCATCAAAACGCCAATAATAAGGTTCAGTATCCCGCTCATCATCAGCCAGGCGGTATCCTTGGTGTCGAGCTGCTTAAAGCGGCTGTAGGAGAAGAATTCCATGATTCCGCGGTATAATGCGAAAAAGCCAAGCACCGTGGTGAAAATCCCCATCATGGTAATCTGGTTCGCAGGGTCGCCAATGGAAAGTATAATGATTACAATGCCCATAAGCGCAAGTATTACGCCGCTGGCAAGAGTACCCTCGTTTCGATAGGAAGGCTCCGTCCTGAAAAATGCGATCAATTCGTATACGCCCATTAAAAGTATGCCGACCGCAACCGCATAATTGACCGCAAAGCCGACGCCCGCAGGCATCACAAGCAACAGGGCGCCAAGCACGGCCATACAGACCGCTATGATGCAGCCCATAATCTTATGCTGTTTCACCCGCTTGATTAACAGTTCCTCCGCTTCCGGTTCCATATCCGGGATCAAGTTTTCGTTATCCATTGTGCCTTCCTCCTAGCGTATTTGTCCGTCGCCGTCTATGACGAATTTTGTAGTCGTAAGCTCTGTAAGGCCCATCGGCCCGCGTGCGTGAAGCTTTTGCGTGGAAATCCCGATCTCCGCGCCATAACCGAATTCAAAGCCGTCCGTAAACCGCGTGGAGGCGTTGACGTACACCGCCGCCGCGTCCACATCCGCTTTGAACCGCTCCGCGTTTCGGTAGTCGTTGGTAATGATCGCCTCGGAGTGACCTGTGCCGTGCCGATTGATATGGTCGATGGCTTCCTCCACGTCGTCCACCACCTTTACGGAGATAATATAATCGAGGAATTCCGTGTCGTAATCCTCCCCGGTGGCCGGAATGGCGCCATACTTCTGGCATACCGCATCCCCGCGGATTTCCACATTTTTTTCCTTCAGCGCCCGGAAAACCTTGGGCAGGAATTCCGTGGCAACACCGCGGTGCACGAGCAGGCTTTCCGCCGCGTTGCAAACCGCCGGGCGGGAGGTCTTCGCATTGACCGTAATTGCCGTCGCCATTTCAAAATCCGCCGTTTTATCCACATAGATATGACAATTTCCGACGCCCGTCTGGATGACCGGAATCGTCGCGTTCTGTACCACGGACCGAATGAGCCCGCCGCCGCCTCGCGGAATGAGCACATCGATCAAATCGTTGAGCTTCATCATTTCCGCCACTGCCTCGCGGGACGTATCGGTTATGAGGCCCACCGCGCCCTTGGGCATACCGGCCGCCTCTCCCGCACGGATCAGCACGTCCGCAATCGCGATGTTGGAGTGAATTGCCTCGCTGCCGCCCTTCAAGACCACAGCGTTCGATGTTTTAAGGCACAGGCCGACCGCATCCGCCGTAACATTCGGACGCGCTTCGTAAATAATGCCGATTACCCCCATGGGTACGCGCTGCTTGGCGATCAAAAGGCCGTTCGGGCGCTTTGTCGCATGGACGATTTCACCAATCGGATCGGGCAACTCCGCTACGTCGCGAAGCCCCTGCGCCATCGCCTGGATTCGTTTCTTATCGAGCGCAAGACGGTCGATCAGCGCGGGCGTACGGCCTTTTTCGCGCGCCGCTTCCACATCGAGCGCATTTTGCTTCATAATCTCTTCCGTGTGGGACAGAAGGCCCGCGGCCATCGCTTCAAGAATCCTGTTTTTCTCAATTGTATTCAGGCGGTTCATTGCGGATTTTGCCGCTTTTGCCGCTTCCGCTACCTGTATTACCTTACCCATGGAGAACACTCCTTTGCCGTTTTTTTTAGTATACCATTCCGTTTTAAGAATTACAATTATGCCTTACAGCAGGATGCTTTCGCCGCGCTCCATAGGCATCACGATCCGGCTGCGGAAGGGCGCGAGCACCCTCGAGGCGCGCAGGGCGTGCGCCGCCTTTGCGCCCGCGCCGCCATAATGCATGGGAACGGCCCGCTTTGCGCCCACATGTTCCATAAAATATTCGATGCCAAGCAGCATGCTGCCGCCAAGACGGGGATCGACGGGCAGGAAGGCAAGGTCGATCCTGCTGCCCGCCATGCGGTTGATCTCGTTTTTGTAATCACGCGCCATCTGTGCGTTCCACGCCGGGTCTTCCCCTTCCCAATGCCACCAGTTGAGGTCGCCCGCATGATAAACCGCAAGCCCGTCCACATCCACGAGAAACGCCACGCCTTCGTCCGTTGAGCGAAAAGTTTTGATGTCCATGCCGCCGAGGCTGTAGTCCCGGCTTGGGGCGGCCGCCAGCGCGCCGGGATGCGGGCGGATATCGTCGGATAATACGTAGCGGATATCCGGAATTTTCTCCGCCCATTTGAAAATCATTGGGTTATAATGATCGCCATGGGCATGCGAGACAAACACGGTAACATGCTCGTCCGCAAGCTCTTCCGGATCGATCACGCCGCCCGCAAGCCCTTGCTTTCCGCCCGTCGGATGCTTATTCCAGCAATCAAAAATCAAAAAATTGCGCTCTGTTTTCACTGCGAAACCACTGTTGTCAAGATAGGTAATCCGCGCTTGCATAGGCCCTTCCCTCCATAAATTTTCCCTCTGTTACTATAACCAAAAAACCGCCCTTGCGGACGGTTTTTTAGATTTCTTTATTTTTCCGCCTGCCATTTTTCGCGGCCGTGCGTATAGGTTGGAAGCAGCAGCGGCGATACCTTGTCCGTAACGATCCCGGCATCCGCCATTTCCTGCGCGTACGCGTCCACATGCCCAAGCGTCAGCTTTCCGTTCTTTACATCCTTCGCCTTCGCCGACGCGCTCTTCCCGGCGTTGCGCCCGAACACGATGATGTCGAGGAGGGAGTTGCCCATCAGGCGGTTCCTCCCGTGGATTCCTCCTACCGCTTCACCGGCGATAAACAGGTTCTCGACGCCGCTCTGGCCGTCCACCGAAATATCGATTCCGCCGTTCTGGTAGTGCAGCGTCGGGTAAACGAGAATCGGCACCTCACGCATATCGATATCGTATTTCATATACATCCGCAGCATCGCCGGGATACGCTTTTCGAGCGTGCCCTCGCCGTGGATCATATCGATCATAGGCGTATCGAGCCACACGCCGCAGCCCTCGGGCGTTGGAATCCCTTTATTCCGCGCCTTGCATTCGCGGATAATGGAGGCCGCCGCAACATCGCGCGTTTCCAGCGGATGCATGAATGCTTCGCCTTCCGAGTTGATGAGCATTGCCCCGAGCGAACGCACCTTTTCCGTCACAAGCGCGCCGAAAATCTGTTCCGGGAACGCCGCGCCTGTCGGATGGTATTGCAGCGTATCCTGGTATAGCAGCTTCGCCCCCGCGCGGTACGCGAGGATAAGTCCGTCCGCTGTCGCGCCATAGTGGTTGGAGGTCGGGAAGCCCTGGTAATGCAACCTGCCCGCGCCGCCCGTCGCGAGGATCACCGTTTTTGCACGGGCCACAAGGTATTCGCCCGTCTCCATATTTTGCAGCACGGCGCCTGCCGCACGGCCGTTTTCATCAAGAATCAATTCCACCGCAGCCGTGAAATCCACAACCGGGATTTTCCGGTTCCACACCTCGTCGCGCAGCACGCGCATAATCTCCGCGCCCGAATAATCCCGCGCGGCATGCATACGCTTGCGGGACGTGCCGCCCCCGTGCGTTGTAATCATCGTGCCGTCCGGCGCCTTATCAAACATCACGCCGAGGTCGTTAAGCCACTTGACGGCCCCCGGCCCTTCGGTCACAAGCTTTTTCAGGAGGTCCGGCTTGTTTGCGTAATGCCCCCCGCCGAGCGCGTCGAGGTAATGAATCGCCGGGGAGTCGTTCGCCTTATCGGCGGCCTGGATGCCGCCCTCCGCCATCATGGTGTTCGCGTCGCCCATCCGCAGTTTGGTCACGACCATCACGTTCGCGCCTCCGTTATGCGCCTCGATTGCCGCGGAAGCGCCCGCGCCGCCGCCGCCGATGATGAGCACATCCACATCGTACGCAAGCCGACCAAGATCGAGGTCAAGCCCTTTCACGCGGCTGTTTGCCTGCAAAAGCGCCGCCAGTTCCTTCGGCACCTTTTCCCCTTTGTTGGGACCTATTTTCAAATTTTCAAAACCATCCGTTTTATAATCCGGATGAAATTCCCGCAGCAGATTGTGTTTTTCTTCGGCGGTCATCCTTTTCGGCTCCATACCGATCCTTGAAGCCCTTGTCGCCTCGACCTTCTTCGCCGAAGCAAGCATTTCCGGTGTAAACATATTTCCCGCCTCCTTAATCCTCATCTGTCGGTGCTGTCTGATCGCTCTCGATTTCCCTGTGGTTATAAAGCTCCTTAAGCTCTTCGATGGGCTTTGCCGCCACATCCTCGAGGAGCTGGGTGAAATCGCCGTGTTCAATGTCCTTCACGCGCTGCGTAAGGTGTTTTGCCTCGGGCGCGATATATTTTCCGGTAAGCCTGCGCGCGAGAACCGCAACCTGCGGATGCGAAATCTCGGCGGGGCAGCGCGCGGAGCACGCCCCGCACATTACGCAGTCGAACGAAAGTTCCGCGCATTTATCGTATTCACCGCGCTGTGCGTGCGCGATATATTGCATAACCTTCAAATCCTGCGTGCATGCCTTGGTGCATGCGTTACAGCCGATGCACTTATAAATTTCCGGGTAAAGCTGCATCATAATCTGCTCGTCCGGGCGCACCTCCTCGATATCGTAAAGCGGTTTTACGATCGGGAAATACGGCAGGGTCGCAACATACATGTTGTCCTCCACCGTGGTCTGGCACGCGAGGCAGAATTTCAGCGTATTATCGCCCGCGATGCGGTAGATTGTCGTGCAGGCTCCGCAGAAACCGTTGCGGCACCCGCACCCGCGCACGAGCTTATACCCCGCGTATTCCATCGCCCCCATAATGGTGAGGCCCGCCGGTACGCTATATTTCTTTCCAAACAGGAAGACATTTACCATTTTCTCCATAACCCTCTCTGTCTCTCCTCTCAATCAGTATTCGTCCGGCAGTTCTTCAAGCTCATCGCAGCGGAAAACCGGGCCGTCCTTGCATACATATTTGGAACCGATGTTGCAGCGTCCGCACTTGCCGACCCCGCACTTCATCCGCAGTTCCATTGTCGTATAAACCTGCTTCTTATCGAAACCGAGCTCAGAAAGCGCGCCCAGAACGAATTTAATCATGATCGGCGGCCCGCATACGAGCGCCGTCTTATCCGTGGAAAAACCGAGTTCTTTCACATAATTGGGAACAAAGCCCACATGGCCGTCCCAGTCTTCCTGTTTACGGTCGATCGTGAGATACACATTTACATTTTCAGCATGCGACCATTCGTCCCTGATCTCGTTAAAATCCACAAGGTCGTCCTTGGAACGCGACCCGTAAACGATATCGATCTTCCCGTAATTTTCACGGTAATGCAGCACATAGTTAATCACTGAACGCAGCGGCGCAAGGCCGATGCCGCCCGCAATAAACAGCAAATCCTTGCCGCGCAGCTCCGTCTCCACCGGGAACGCATTGCCATACGGCCCGCGGATCGTGATCTGCTGCCCCACGTCCATCTGGTGCAGCCAGTCGGTCAGGCATCCGCATTTTTTGATGCTGAATTCCATAAATTCCGTATTTGTGGGCGACGAGGTGATGGAAAACATCGCTTCCCCGACCCCCGGTATGGAAAGCATGGCGCACTGCCCCGGCATATGTTTGAAAACCACGCCTCCTTCGGGCGACACCGCGCGGAACGTTTTTACATCCGGCGTATCCTTCCTGATATCCGTAATGACCCCTATTTGGGGGATCAGCGTATCCTGTCTCATACTCATATCTTATTCCTTCGCCTCCGCTCCCAAAGCTTTTGCGACCTTCACAATGTTCATGGAGATCGGGCATTTTGCGACGCAGCGGCCGCAACCTACGCACGAATACATCCCGTCGTTGTTCGCCGGGAAATACACGAGCTTGTGCATGAACCGCTGGCGGAAACGCTCTACCTGGCTCTTGCGCGGGTTGCCGTGCGCCATGCGCGTAAAATCGGAATACATACATGAATCCCAGCAGCGGTAACGCCGGATTTCTTTGCCCGTATCGAAATCACGGATGTCATAGCACTGGCAGGTCGGGCACACATAGGTGCACGTCCCGCAGCCAAGGCATGCGCGGGAAAGCTCCGCCCATTTTTCGGACGCGAACAGCTTTTCGGTCGCGCTTCCATCGATTCCCGTCAGGTCGAGGTCTTTTAAGGGAAGCTTCTCCATGACCGCTTTCACTTGCTCCACCGCCGGGCCGATCTCCGCCTCGTCTGCCGCTTCGAGCAGTGAAAGCCCGGAAAGAAGGGCCTCGCCCTTTTCGGTCAGCGCCTTTACATAGAGGAAGCCACCCGCGATCCACGCGGAAACATCCCCGCCCGGCCGTGCCGGATCGATCCCGAACACCGAACAAAAGCAGGTTTCCTCCGGTGCGGAGCACGAAAGCGTAACCACGATTCCATTTTCCCGCCGCGCCGCATAATAGGTGTCTACCGGATCGGAAAGGAACACCCTGTCGAGGATATCCATCCCCCTTGCGTCGCATGCGCGCACGCCGAAAACCGCAAATTTTTCGTCCGGCGCATCCGGCGCGTCAATAGAAATTTCCTTTCCCTGCATTTTGAAGGAAACAAGGTCCTCGCTCTGCGGAAAAAACAGGCCCTTCGGGGATTTCACGGTGTGAAGGGCATCCAAATCCACATCCGCGCCTTCCTCCCATTTCCCGAAATTGACCGCGCCTTTTTTCTTTAAGGGAAGGTACAATGCCCGCTCCGCCGCAATCGCGGAAAAAAACTCCGAAATGCGGTCCATCGCTATTTTCTGCATCAGTTCTTCCCTCCTTCGATGGCGCCCGGTTCCACGTCTTCCTGCGTGTAATCCACAAGCGGCCACGCGGAGCTGTCGTCCGCTCCCGCCTGGTATTCGCCATAATTCTTATTGATGTCCTGAATGAACTTGCGGTTCAAAAGATGCAGCGGAATACCCTGTGGGCATACCCGGCTGCACTCGCCGCAGTCCGTGCATCGTCCGGCTACGTGGAACGCACGGATGATATGGAACATATTTTCTTCAAACGTATCTACATTCGCCTTGGCAGCGACGCCCGACGCGTCGTTGTCGAACACGCATTTCAGGCACGAGCACGCGGGGCATACATTCCGGCAGGCATTGCAGCGGATGCACTTTGAAAGCTCGCTGCGCCAGAATTCAAAGCGCTCATCCGGCGTCATCTGTTCGAGCTTCTCCACCATGCCGAAGCGGTCGTGCTTCCTCAGTTCCACCGGCGCCGTGTCTTCGATCACGTCGTCCGCGGCCATATGCTCCGGCCCCTTGCACGCCATACACCGTTCGAGCAAAACATCGTTTATTTCGCACGTCTTTTCGCCGTACAGCGTCTGCGCGGTCAGCGTGCCGCCGTCCTCCGCGATACGTTCGATTCCCTTCACGCCTTTTACATTCAGCTTTTCCACGTCTGCAATCCCGTGGCACGGGATTCCCAGCACATAGACCTTTTCCCGGTCAATCCGGTGCTCTTTTACGAGCTGGTTGAAGCTGTACGTATCACAGGGCTTTAGAAGCGCAAGCACCCTGCCCTCTTTTTTGCTTTCCGCAATGAGATATTTACTTAAATTCGCGCCGCAGAAACTGTTGTATACAAGGTTCCCGAGATTTTCCGCCGTGAAAACCGCGGGCGTATTATCGTAGCAATATTCGCCCTTTTCCCAGCCGAGCACCCGGTCTACCGTGCCGTCTGCAAGCAGCGCGCGCGCTTTTTCCTTGATTGCTTTTTCTACCGCTTGCATCTCAGGTCCTCCAGTCTCTTGTTCTCACCCAGATTATGGATGGTTTCTGCAAATTCGTTCATTACCTGCGCGAAGCGCTGGCCTTCGGCCGCCGACACCCACTCGACGCGGGTCCTTCCTTTTTCAATGCCAAGGTATTCAAGCATGCTGAACAGGAGCGCCATCCGCCGGCGCGCGTAATAATTTCCCGTTGAATAGTGGCAGTCGCCCGGGTGGCACCCGTTGATAATCACACCGTCCGCCCCGCGCTGGAAAGCCCGCAAAATAAACATCGGATTCACCCTGCACGAGCAGGGCACGCGGATAATCTTTACGTTGGCCGGATAATTAAGGCGGCTTGTACCCGCAAGGTCCGCGCCCGCATAGCTGCACCAGTTACAGCAGAATGCGACGATCAGCGGCTTGAATTCGCTGCTGCTTTTTTGTTCGTTCAGTTCCGGCATATCGCATCCACCTCCGCCATAATCTGTTTATTTGTAAAGCCCTTGAGGTCCATTGCCCCGGACGGGCACGTCACCGTGCACGCGCCGCAGCCCTGGCAAACGGCTTCGTTGACCTCGGCGACCCTGCGCATTTCGCGCACGCCGTGGTCGTTAATTTCCTTTTCCACATATTCGATGGCTCCGTACGGGCACACATTCTGGCATGCCGAACAGCCGTTGCACAAAAGCTCGTCGCTGCCCGCGACACACGGATTGCATGTGAGCTTGTCTTTGGCCAGGAGCCCGATAACCTTTGACGCGGCGGCCCCTGCCTGCGCGACCGTTTCCGGGATATCCTTCGGCCCCTGGCATATCCCCGAAAGGAATACGCCCGCCGTCGGGCTTTCCACCGGCCGCAGCTTGGGATGCGCTTCCGTAAAAAAGTCGTTGGTGTCCATACTGGCCGTGAGCATCGTGGCGAGGGGCCGGGCGCTCTTGTCCGGCTCGATTGCCGCCGCGAGGACCACCATATCCGCATCGATGTGCATTTGCGTGCCGCTGATGAGGTCGGACGCCTGCACATGGAGCACGCCGTCTTCCTCCGCGACCTTGCCAACCATTCCTTTGACGTAATTCACGCCATACTGCTCAACCGCGCGGCGCTGGAACTCGTCGAAATTCTTACCCGGCGTCCGCACGTCGATATAGAACACATAAACCTCCGTATCCGGGTATTTTTCCCGCACAAGCATTGCGTGCTTCGCGGTATACATACAGCATATTTTCGAGCAATACGGTTTGCCGCACTCCGTAGTGTCGCGCGAGCCGACGCACTGTACGAACACCAGCGTTTTCGGATGCTTGCCGTCCGACGGGCGAAGCAAAACGCCCTTCGTCGGCCCCGCCGCGTTCATCAGCCGCTCAAATTCAAGCGAGGTGACCACGTCCGGGTTTTGCGAATATCCGTATTCGTCAAAATCATCCATGGGAATCGGATTAAAGCCTGTCGCCGCGATAATCGCGCCGTATTCCCGCGTAATGATCTCGTCCTGCTGTTCAAAATCGATGGCGTTCGACGGACAGCTTTTTTCACACAGGCCGCATTTCCCCGTTTTGTAATGAATGCATGCGTCATGGTCGATCACCGGCACATTCGGTACAGCCTGCGCAAACGGCACATAAACGGCGCTGCGGGTATTGAGCCCCATATTGAACTCGCTTTTCGCTTTTTTGGACGGGCATTTTTCCATACACACGCCGCAGCCCGTGCACAGGTCTTCCTTCACGTTCCGCGCCTTCTTGCGGATATCCACCGTAAAGTTGCCGACAAAGCCGGAAACCTTTTCCACTTCGCTGTAGGTATACAGGTGTATTTTCTCATGCTGCGCCGCGTCCACCATCTTTGGCGTCAGGATGCATGCCGCGCAGTCGAGCGTGGGAAACGTCTTGTCAAGCTGCGCCATCTTGCCGCCGATGGTCGGCGACTTTTCAACGATATCCACTTCATAGCCCGCATCCGCGATGTCAAGCGCCGTCTGGATGCCCGCAATGCCCCCGCCGATCACGAGCGCACGCTTTGTAACCGGGCTTTCCCCCGCGGTCAGCGGGGCGTTAAGGTTCAGCTTGGCAATCGCCGCTTTTGCGAGTATGATTGCCTTTTCCGTTCCCTCGTCTTTCTCCTTATGAATCCACGAGCATTGCTCGCGGATGTTCGCGATCTCTACCATATACGGATTGAGGCCCGCGGCGGCCGCCGTCTTGCGGAAGGTCGCCTCGTGCATCCGCGGTGAACACGAGCAGATCACAACGCCCGTGAGCCCATGCTCTTTGATCGCGTCCTTGATCTTCGCTTGCCCCACCTCGGAGCACATATACTGGTAATCTGTGGCGAGAACAACCCCCGGCTCGCTTTTGACCGCTTCGGCAACCGCCGAAACGTCCACCGTGGCCGCAATGTTGCTTCCGCACCAACAGACGAAAACTCCTATTCTCTGCAAGAAAAATTCACTCCTCTCGTCGCAGCACGCCCTTTTGCTCGAGTCGCCCTATCGTGCGACTCTTCGCTTTTTGGGCGGCTGCTCCTCTACCCCTATGAACTCACTTCGTTCGAGTTCATCGGGGGCCCCATGCCTCTGTACACGCCCTTTTGCTCGAGTCGCCCTATCGTGCGACTCTTCGCTTTTTGGGCGGCTGCTCCTCTACCCCTATGAACTCACTTCGTTCGAGTTCATCGGGGGCCCCATTCTATGTGCTGTTAATTGTCGGAGCAAAGTTCGCTCTGAGCTTTGCATAGCTTCGGTTACCCAATCGCTTTCGCTCTTGGCGTCCCAGATAGGTATTCCTTGCTCCTGCTCTTCCCTATTGTCAAAGCTTCGTGCGCGCAGCGCACTCCTTTTTATTACCTATTACTTGCTTTGGCTTTGTCACTTTCCATACTTCCGGAAGGCGCTGGTGATTGCCTGCTGCGGCATATTTTCATCCAGCTTTCCAGGAATTTCCTGTGCGTTTAAATGGTTTCCGCCTTTCTCGCGGATCACAAGCAGGCGCACCGCCTCGATCAGCTTGGCCGGCTCCACCCCGCGCGGGCAGCGCTCCATACACGCAAAACAGGAAAGGCATTGCCACAGGGATTCTGACCGCATCAACGGTTCGATATTTCCCTTTTTGACCATCGAAACAAACTGGTGCGGATGATATTCCATCTCGTCATAGGCCGGGCATGTCCCCGAGCATTTCCCGCACGTCATACATTTCCCGGGATCGACGCCGCTCATCCGCAGCACCAGCTCCTTGCGGTCCTTTTGTGCGTCCGTCACTGCGCATCGCCCCCTTCCTTAAGTCCCAGCGCCTCTGCGAGCAATTCCGTAAAATACCAGACCGAAACGCCCGTTCCCGCACTGTTTTCCTCCAAATTATATTTGCACAGCGGGCATGCCGTCACAACGGCCTCCGCGCCATGCTTCGCCGCCGAATTCAGAACCTTCCCGCTCATTTTCTTCGGCGCTTCCTTATCTTCTACCACCACATACCCGCCGCAGCATTCGTTGCGGTACGGATATTTCACCGGCGTAGCGCCGATTGCCGCAATAAAATCCTCGATAATCGACGGGTTTTCCGGGTTGTCAAACTGCATTTCTTTTGCGGGACGAAGCAGAAGGCAGCCGTAGTAGGCCCCGATTTTCCTGCCCTTGAGCGGACGTACCACTTTCTTTTTCAGTTCGTCCCACCCGACGCGGTCCCGCAGCATTTCAAGATAATGCAGTACGGTCGTCTCTCCCGCGTAATCCTCATCGAGCTTCAGGTAGTTGTTTACCTTCATGCGCATGTCGCCGTTCGATTCCATATCGCCGTTCACACGCTTGATTACGTGATGGCAGGCGGAGCACAGCGTAATGAGCTCGCTCCCTGCCGCTTTGGCATCCGCGAGCGCGCGCACTGCCGAAAGCTTCGTCGCGATTTCGTCGCTCGCCATCGGATAGACCGCACCGCAGCACTGCCACTCGGGCAGCTCGCAGAGCTCCACGCCGAGCGCCGCCGCGGATTCCCGCGCGTATCTGTCCAGGTCTTTTGCCTTTGTTTTCAAGGTGCAGCCCGGATAATAACTGAATTTTATGTTCGATTCCAATCGAATCCGCTCTCCTTCCATATCACGATCCGACAAATGGACCGTATAAAATGAATCATTGATGATGGAGTCGGCTATGCCGATGATATGATTGATGCGCGAAGCGCATTCCTTCATCATTCATTATTCATTATTACCTGTTACTTATTCATTGCCCTTATATCATCTCTTCCGGATGGAACACCTCGTCAAACTTCTCGGGCGTAAGGAACCCGAGCTCCACGCATGCCTCTTTGAGCGAGATATTCTCCTTATAGGCCTTTTTGGCCGTTTTCGCGGCGTTATCATAGCCGATATACGGGTTGAGCGCCGTCACCAGCATCAGTGAATTATGCAGGTTGTGCGCCATTTTTTCCCTGTTTGCCCTGATCCCCGCCGCACAGTTCTTGTTAAAGGACGCGATCCCGTCCGCCAGAAGCCGCACGGATTGCAGGAAATTATAGATCAATACCGGCATGAATACGTTCAGCTCAAAATTCCCCTGGGAAGCCGCCATGCCGACCGCAACATCGTTCGCCATTACCTGCACGGCAACCATCGTCATTGCTTCGCACTGGGTGGGGTTCACCTTACCCGGCATGATCGAGCTGCCCGGCTCGTTTTCCGGGATGAATATTTCCCCAAGGCCGCAGCGCGGGCCGCTTGCGAGCCACCGCACATCGTTGGCAATCTTCATCATGTTTGCGGCGAGCGCTTTCAGGGCGCCGTGCGCAAATACGAGGTCGTCCTTGGACGTTAAGGCATGGAACTTGTTTTCCGCCGTCACAAACTCTTTTCCGGTCAAAATCCCTACCTGCTTCGCGATTTCCTCCGCAAAGCCTTCGGGCGCATTGAGCCCCGTCCCGACCGCCGTACCGCCGAGCGCAAGCTCTTTGAGGCCCGGCAGCGCCGCCATAAGCATTCCCTTCGTCTTTTCGAGCATGTTGCGCCAGCCGCTGATTTCCTGTGAAAAGGCAATGGGCGTCGCATCCTGCAAATGGGTGCGCCCGCTCTTCACAATGCCTTCGTTTTCCTGTTCGAGGCGCTTCAGCGTTTCGATGAACACATCCATCTGCGGGATCAGGTTGTCTTCAATCCCGAGCACCGCGGCAATGTGCATCGCCGTGGGGAACGTATCGTTCGAGCTCTGTGATTTGTTCACATCGTCGTTCGGGTGGAGCAGCTTTTCGCCCGCAATTTCATTCCCGCGGTTGGCGATTACCTCGTTCGCGTTCATATTGGACTGCGTACCGCTACCCGTCTGCCACACTACGAGCGGAAAATGATCGTTGAGCTTTCCCGCGATTACCTCGTCGCACGCCGCCGCAATCGCGTTTTTCTTCTCCCCGCTGATTTTGCCAAGGTTAAAATTCGCAATTGCCGCGGCCTTCTTCAGTATCCCGAACGCGTGCGTAATTTCGCGCGGCATTACCTCGCCGCCAATTTCAAAGTTTTGCAGGCTGCGCTGTGTCTGCGCCGCCCAGTATTTATCTGCCGGGACTTTCATTTCCCCCATCGAGTCCCGTTCGATACGGTATTCCATATGGCTCCCTCCGATCAGATATTAACCTGTTTGATAACTTTCTTAAGGACGTCCGCGCTGTGCTGGAGCTTTTCAAGTTCCTGCTCCGTCATTGCCGGAAGCACGTTCCCGCAGATGCCCTGCGGCCCGAAGATGAACGGAATCGAGAGGCATACGTCGTCGATGCCGTATTCCCCGTGCAGCATGGAGGATACCGTCATTACACGGTTCGAGCTGCCGAACAGGCAGTCCACGATGTGGCACACGGAGATTGCGATCGCATAAAACGTCGCGCCCTTGCGCTCGATAATCTTGCCGCCCGACGTGCGGATATACTGTTCGATTTCCTCCGGGTTGAGCTTGGCCTTGATGCGGCCCGTGAAGTTAAACCCGCCCTTGTCGTCGAGAATCTCGACGCTGCCCACGCGCGCCGTGGACCACGGGACGAACGAGCTGTCGCCGTGTTCGCCCATTACATAAGCATGGATGCTCTTCTGGCTGATGCTGAGGTATTCCGCGAGGCGGCTGCGCAGGCGCGCGGTGTCGAGGATCGTCCCGGAACCGATAATCCGGTTTTCCGGCAGGCCGGACACCTTGCAGAATGTATAGGTAAGCACGTCCACCGGGTTGCTGACCAGGATGTAGATTGCATCCGGCGCATGCTTCACGATCTCGGGCGCAATCTCGCGGATCACGTCCACGTTGGTCTGCGCAAGGTCAATCCGGGACTGGCCCGCCTTCCGCGGCATGCCCGACGTGATGACCACGACGTCGGAGCCCTTTGCATCCTCATATGTCCCCGCGTAAATCTGGATCGGGGAGCAAAACGGCGTACCCTGGCGAATATCCATCGCCTCTCCAAGGGCCTTCTCGGTATTGACGTCGATCATTACGATCTCGGAAGCGAGTCCGTTTACCGCCATCGTGTACGTGATCGTGGAACCGACGCTTCCAGCGCCAATGATCGTTACTTTCCTGCTCATTACTGCATCCTCCTAAATATTGTTGCGTTTGCAAACATATAGGCTTATCGCCTTTTCATAACTTTCCCCTTCAAAAAAAGCAGGCATTCCGCGCCGCTCACGATCTGCGGTGCGTACGCCCTCTCTTTTTGACTGTGATACTTTTTCGCATGCCGGATATTCCGGGACTACACAGAGCCCAAAGCGCTTCTTTTTCCTACGCTCCAGGCTGCCTCTAAGCCATACTGTTTGCCTCTCTGCAGTCATCCTGTGGCACGCTCCCCATACGTATCGTTCACCAAAAACAAAGTTTGTGTATATTTTAACAAATTATAACGTTCTTGTAAATACTTCCGCGACCTAAAAGGCATAAAGTTCATGATTTTTTAACGCGCTATTGCCTTTTTTTTCACAATTTAACATTTCCCGCGTAATGAACCACCTTTTTATGACACATTTTGCCTTTTCTTTCCCGGAATGCAAAAGGGGGCTGTTTCACCCGATATGAGACAGCCCCGCTTTTTTCCGTTATGATTCGTTTTTCTCTGCAATGGCGCGCTTCACCTGTTCGGTAAAGGCGGGCAATATCTTCGTCACATCGCCCACAACGCCATAGTCCGCAACTTCAAAAATCGGCGCATATTCGTCTTTATTGATCGCAATAATAAGGTCGGAATCCTCCATGCCCGCAAGGTGCTGGATGGCGCCCGAAATGCCGCACGCAATGTAAAGGTTCGGGCGAACCGTCTTGCCTGTCTGCCCGACCTGGCGGTCCTTCTCTACCCAGCCCGCATCCACGCACGCGCGCGAGGAGCTTACGGTCGCACCGTTCCCGAATGCCGCCGCGAGGTCTTCCAAAAGCTGGAAATTCTCCGGGCATCCCATTCCGCGGCCGCCGGACACAAGGATTTTCGCATCCTGGATATCCATCCTGTCGCTGACCTTTTTAACAATGTCGAGGACTTCCACATTAAAGCTTTCCTGCGGAAGCTCTACCTTGTAATGCTCCACCTTCGCGGAAGATTCCGCCGCCGGATGGATGCGCTGCATCACGCCCGGGCGGACCGTCGCCATCTGCGGCCGGAATTCCGGGCAGATAATCGTCGCCATGATGTTCCCGCCGAAAGCCGGGCGCGTCATGCGCAGGTTTTTTGTTTCCGGGTCTACTTCAAGCCCCGTGCAGTCCGCCGTGAGGCCGGTGTGCACGCGCGCCGATACCCTCGGCGCAAGGTCGCGGCCGATGGCCGTCGCGCCGTAAAGCACGATTTCCGGCTTTTTGGCCTCGATAACCTGCGTTAAAACATGCGCGTAAGGCTCCGTCATATATACCTTAAGGCCCGGGTCGTCCGCCAGGATTACGTTATCCGCGCCATAGCGTCCAAGCTTTTTCGCCATATCTTCGATCCCTGAGCCAAGGACAACCGCCGTCACTTCCGTCCCGAGGTCCTTTGCGAGTTCCTTCGCCTTGCCGACCAGCTCGAGCGACACGCCCGCAAGTTTATTATCTTCCTGCTGTGCGAATACGAATACGCCTTTATAGTCCTGTATATTCATTGTATCACCACTTTCCGTCACAGTACGAATTTACTGCGGAGCGAGTCCATCAGGAATTCGACCGAATCCTGAACGTCCGTGTTTACAACCGTTCCCGCGGCCTTTAAAGGCTTGGTGAACGACTTCCACACACGCGTCGGCGACCCTTTCAGGCCGATATTTGCACGGTCCACATCAAGGTCTTCCAGCGTCCAGATTTTAACTTCCTTCTCGTGGTACGCGTCCCAGATGCCCATCGGGGTCATATAGCGGGGTTCGTTCAGTTCCGCAAGCGCCGTTATGAGGCACGGCATCTTTGCTTTGATAATGTGATACCGGTCTTCATACTGCCGTTTTACGATGATGCTGTCTCCCTCGACCTTGATTTCTTCCGCATAGCTGATATTGGGCAGGTGGAGGTGCTCCGCGATCTGCGGGCCAACCTGCGCCGTATCGCCGTCAATTGCCTGCCGCCCGGTAATAATCAGGTCAAACGGCAGCTTCTTCACCGCCGAAGCAAGCGTGGAGGACGTGGCCCACGTATCCGCGCCGCCGAACGCCCTGTCCGTAATGAGGATCGCCTCGTCCGCGCCCATCGCGAGCGCTTCCCGCAGGGCAACGTCCGCCTGCGGCGGCCCCATGGAAAGCACGCTGACTTTCGCGCCCATGGAATCCTTGAGCCTCAGGGCCGCTTCAAGGCCCGCTTTATCGTCCGGATTAATAATGGAGGGAACGCCCTCGCGAATGAGTGTGCCCGTTTTGGGATCGAGCTTCACTTCGTTCGTATCCGGTACCTGTTTGATGCAAACAACTATATTCACTGTATTATCCCTCCTGCTTTACTTCAAAACCGCGCCGGAGATAACCATGCGCTGCACTTCGCTGGTGCCTTCGTAAATTTCGGTAATCTTTGCGTCGCGCATCATGCGTTCTACCGGATATTCCCGCGTATATCCATAACCGCCCATCAGCTGTACGCATTTGGTGGTTACTTCCATCGCCGTCTCCGCCGCGACAAGCTTGGCGGTCGCCGATTCGACCGAGAAACGCTCCTGCGTGTCTTTCGCGATGGCCGCGCGGTAAACAAGAAGCTGCGCCGCGTCGATCCGCGCCTTGAGGTCGGCAAGCACGAACTGCGTATTCTGGAACTTTGCAAGCGGTTTGCCAAACTGCTTACGCTCCTTTACATAGGCTACCGTCTCGCTGAACGCGCCTTCCGCAATGCCGAGCGCCTGCGCCGCAATGCCGATGCGCCCGCCGTCCAGCGTGGCCATGGCGATTTTAAAGCCCTGCCCTTCTTTTCCAAGCAGGTTTTCCTTGGGCACGATGCAGTTTTCCATAATCAGCTCTGCCGTCGCGCTTCCGCGGATACCCATTTTGCGTTCCTTTTTGCCGACCGAGAACCCCGGGAAATCCTTTTCGACAATGAACGCCGAAATGCCGTGGTTCCCTTTGGCCTTGTCCGTCATTGCAAAAATGATGTACGTATCCGCATAGCCCGCGTTCGTAATAAATATCTTTGTGCCGTTCAGGACGTAATGGTCCCCTTCCAGCAGCGCCTTGGTCTGCTGGCCGGAAGCGTCCGTGCCCGCGCCCGCCTCTGTAAGGCCGAACGCGCCGAGCTTTTCGCCCTTTGCAAGCGGCACGAGGTATTTCTGCTTCTGTTCCTCCGTACCAAACTGCTTAATGGGGTTTGAGCCAAGCGACGTATGCGCGGACACGATTACGCCTGTCGTCGCGCATACACGGGAAAGCTCTTCCACACACATGATATATGCAAGCGTGTCACAGCCCTGCCCGCCGTATTCCTTGGGGAAGGGTATGCCCAAAAAGCCATATTTTTTCATTTTTTCCACCGTCTCGACCGGGAAACGTTCTTCTTCGTCCAGTTCCTCCGCGAGCGGTTTCACTTCATTTTCAGCAAAGTCCCGAAACAGGGTCCTGAGCATCTGATGTTCCTTGCTTAATGTGAAATCCATATCGTTCTCCTAATCGTTCGATTCGGGCTCCATTCGGAATCCCGGATGCAGTGTATACGGCGCGTGCACGGGGCACGGCGCGGTACAGTTTCCTATTTATTCCTGCGGTACGAGGATGCAATCCCCATTTCCCTGCGGTATTTTGCAACCGTCCGCCGGGCAATTTTTGTGCCCCGGCTGCGCAGGCGTTCGGTCACCGCGCTGTCTGTGAGCGCAGGTTCATGCGCGAGCACTTCCCGTATGCTTCTTTTGATATAATCCCCGCTTACGCTTTTTTCCCCTTCGGGAATGCTGCGTGAAAAGAAGCTTTTCAAGGGAAACACGCCCGCGCCCGACATCAGGTATTTTCCCGCCACCGCCCTGCTGACCGTGGACGGATGTACGCCGAGCCCATCCGCAACGTCCGCCATCCTGAGGGGGCGAAGCGCCTCCCCGGCAAGGAAAAATCCCTGCTGCGCTAGGACGATTTTTTCCGCCACCCGCCGCAGCATCGATTTCCACAGGTCTACGGACTGCACAATGCGCTTTGCCATCGCCCGGCGTTCCCGCAGATACGCCTTTGCCTCGCTGTCAAGGCCGTCCCGCTCATATGTATCGCTTACATACGGACGGATGATCTTCCGTTCGTCGAGAAGCACGCGGAGCGTATCCCCGTCCTTTTCCACAAGAATTTCGGGAAAAACATACTGCGCGGCCTCCTCCGGCGCGGTGTTGGAAACGCCCGGCCTAAGCGAACGGAGCAGCGCGCCATATGCGCGGCTCTTCGCGGTTGAAATGCCAAGCGCGGCGGCAATCCCCGCATAATTTTCCCGGGCAAGCTCCCCGAGGTAATCCCGGGCAATCCGGTATGGCGCTTCCTCTTTTTCCCCCATGCGGTAAAGCTGCAGGCACAGGCATTCGGAAAGGCTGCGCGCCCCGACCCCGGCGGGGTCAAGCGACTGCACCGCGGCAAGCGCGCGTTTTGCCTGCGCCGTGCTGACCTTGCACAGGCCCGCCACATCGGCGAGCCGCTCCATAAAATACCCCCGGGAATCGAGCGCGCCGATGATTTCCCTGGCCGCGCGGAGTTCTTCCCTGCCGAGGCCCTTGAGGTCAAGCTGGCCCAGGAGGCTTTGCGCAAGCGTTTCAGTCGCGGCCTTTTCATAGGCCTCCCCGTAATACGGAACCGCGCCGGAAGCCAAATCCCGCTCCTGCCATTCCGGCTCTTTTACTTCGAGGACGGGGTTTTCCACCGCCTGTTCCCGTACATATTCGTTCAGCTCCCATGCGTTTTTTGAAAGCAGGAACAGCGCTTGCTGCATCTGTTGGGACGCAACCTGCGACTGTACCTGTTTTTGTTCGACCGAGAGCTTCATACCTTTTGGAAGCACATTGCTTACGCCCAGATTTCTTCGTCCGTCGGGATTTTCTTGTCCTTGTTGTAAAGGCCGATCTGCGAAACGTTAATCAGGTGCGTATAGTTGAGGTTCTCGGAAATGCTGTTGTTGCCCCAGGAACCGCAGCCCAGCGTCGTCGTGGGCGAAAAGCCGTTCGTGAGCGCGCCGCCCGCCGTCGTGGAGGAAGGCTGGTTCACAACAATACGGCTCACCGGCATATATTCGCCGACCATGCGCACGTGCTCCTGGTCGTTTGAATGAATGGAGCAGGTGTGGCCTTTGCCTTCGTAGCAAAGGTTTTCATATGCCGCGCTCATCGCGTCGTCAAACGTATCGTAAGGAATGGCGATCATGAAGGGGCACATTTTTTCCTTGCACAGCAGGTCCGCCTTGCCGCGGCCGCGCGCCTTCAACAGGACGACCTTCGTCCCCTCCGGGACTTCGACGCCCGCAAGGGAAGCAATCTTCTGTACGCTCTGGCCGACTACGTCCTTGTTGATTACGCCGTCCGGGAAAATTGTCTTGGCAAATTTTTCCACCGTTTCCGCATCGTCAATGTAGTAAGCGCCGTTCTTTTCAAACGCCTTGATTACCGTGTCGTATTCGTCATCCGGAATCATTACGCACTGCTCGCCCGAGCAGATGATGCCGTTGTCAAACTTACGGCCCGCAATAATCATGGAGGCCGCCTCGTCATAGTCTATGCCGCGGTCGATGATAACCTGCACGTTCCCGGGGCCTACGCCGAGGGCCGGTTTCCCGCTCGAATAAGCGGATTTCACCATGCCCGCACCGCCCGTCGCCACAACGACGTCGGCCGTTTTCATAACTTCCTGCGTCATATCGAGCGAAGGATGCTCGATCGTCTGGATCAGGTCTTCCGGCAGGCCGAGCTTTTTAAGCTCTGCGCGGAACAGGTCCACAACGTATTTGTTGAGGTCGCTTGTGCGTGGATGCGGCGCGATTACAATTGCGTTTTTGCCCTTCAAGGCAAACATCGCGTTGCACATAGGGGTAACCACCGGGTTGGTGACAGGCGTTACCGCGCCCACGACGCCCTTGGGCTTCGCTACCTTGATGATGCCCGTTTCCTTGTTTTCCTCGATGATGCCATAGGACTTCTTGCCCTTCATGCTGTTCCAGATGCATTTGGATTTGCCCTGGCACTTGGCGATCTTGTCTTCCACAACGCCCATGCCGGACTCTTCCACCGCGCGCTTGCCAAGCTCTTCGGCACGGTCGTAAACCACCTTGCCGATCGCCCTTACCGCCGCGTCCACCTGCTCCTGGCTTGCATTCTTCTCATATTCCGCCTGCGCTTTATGCGCACGCTCAAAGATTTCCGCAACTGTTGCCATTTTCAAAATCCTCCTAATAAAATATTTCATTAAATTTATATACAGTTTTACCTATATTATTATAGTGGTTTTACAGCGGGAAGCAAAGTTATGTAACTAAAAAAAACTTCTGCCGCCATCATTCGATTCTTAAGTTTGGAAACGGATTTTCGGGATGCAAAATTCTTCCCCGCAGTGTATAATATAGAATTGTGATAATAGGAATAAAGGCCGCAGTGCTGCGGCGCATATGGAGGGAACGGTATGAACGACAGAATCAAGTGTGAAAAATATCTCGGCAAGGTCATGAGCGCCGACGATGCGGCAAAGCTTATTTATCCGAACGCAACCATCGGGATGAGCGGTTTCACGCCCGCGGGCCACGCCAAGGCTGTGCCGCTTGCGATTGCAAGGCGCGCGGAGGCAACGGGCGAAAAGCTGAACCTCACGGTCATGACCGGCGCTTCGGTGGGCGACGAAATTGACGGCGCGCTCACGCGCAGCGGCGCGATGGTACGCCGTACGCCCTACCAGACGAATTCCACCGTCCGCAATGCCATTAACGCGGGCGAGATCGATTATTTCGATATCCATTTGAGCCAGGTGGCCGTGTGGGCAAAAAACGGGTTCTTCGGCGAGATCGACTTTGCCATCGTTGAAATTATCGGCATTGACGAGGAAGGACACCTGATCCCTTCCACCTCCATCGGTGCGGCGAACACCTATATTGAATGTGCAAAACACGTTATTCTGGAAGTCAACACCACGCAGCCCGAATCGCTGCGCGGCATCCATGACGTATACACCGTGGAACGCGTTCCGAACAGCAAACCCATCCCGATCATCCGGGCCGACGACCGCGTGGGCACCGACTATTACCCGTGCGACTTCGATAAAATTGCGGCGATCGTCTATTCGGATATCCCGGACAAGGGCCGCGCCGTCCAGCCGGTGGACGATATTTCCCAGAAAATCGCGGATAATATCGTCGAACTGATTACAAAGGAAACGGAAGCCGGGCGCCTGCCCGTGCCGCTCCCTCCCCTCCAGTCAGGGGTGGGCGGCGTTGCCAACGCGGTGCTTGCGGGCCTTAAAAAATCGGATTTTACAGACCTCAAGGTCTATTCCGAGGTGCTCCAGGATGCGGTGTTCGACCTGATCGACGCCGGGAAAATTTCGTTTGCGTCCGGCACGTCGCTCACGGTGTCCCCGGACTTTGAAGAACATTATAAAGCGAATTTCGAGAATTACCGGGATAAGATCATGCTGCGTCCGCAGGAAATCAGCAACCATCCCGAGGTGATCCGCCGCCTTGGAATCATCGCCATGAATACGGCAATCGAGGCGGATATCTATGGGAACGTCAATTCGTCGCACATCAACGGAACGCGCATCATGAACGGAATCGGCGGCAGCGGCGATTTTGCGCAGAACGCCGGGCTTTCCATTTTTATGACGCCCTCCACCGCGAAAAACGGCACGCTCTCGTGCATTGTCCCGTTCATCACGCATGTCGACCATACGGAGCACGATATCCACTTCCTCGTAACGGAATATGGTTATGCCGACCTGCGGGCCACCACGCCCAGGGAACGCGCGCGGAAGATCATCGATACCTGCGCGCATCCGGATTTCCGGCCCATGCTGCACGACTACCTGGACCGCGCGTGCGCGCAGTGTGCGCATAAGCATACGCCGCAGCTTTTGAACGAGGTTTTCCAGGGGAAATAACCAACACATATAAAAAAGCGCTCCGGCGCTTTTTTTGTTTCCTTTTTTGTTTGTGTTATAATTTCATTACAACCTGTAAAGGAGAAAAACATTGGCTGGCGACGCTTTCTCATTGATTCCATTATTGGCCGTTTTCCTTCCTGCCGCGGCGGCTGTGGCCGTCCTTGCCGTTGTTTTGGTAAAAAAGGCAGGCAGGAAAAAGGACGCGCTGCTCATGCAGGCGTTCGGGCGTCCTCCCGGGGATACGGATTACGAAATCGGCAATATTGCTTCTTACCATAAATACGCCTCCGCGCTTCCCTCCGGCAGCAGGATAGACGCGACCACCTGGAACGATCTTTCGATGGACGACATTTTCAGGCGGGTCAATACCTGTTCCTCCGACGTGGGCGAGGAGTATTTGTACCACATACTCCATGAACTGGACGAATCGGACCACAACGGAAAACAGGAGCAGCTTATTTGCTGGCTCGAAAACCATCCGCAGGACCGCCTCGCCCTGCTCAAAATTTTACGCGGGCTGGGCAGGCGCAGCACGGGCCGCCTGAGTTACTACCTGTTCCATGCGGATGCGGAACGGATCGGGCATTCGTGGCTGTTCCTCCTCCTCGCCGCGCTTCCCCTCGCCGGCTTCTGCCTGATGCCTTTTTTCCTCCCGGCCGGGGTCCTTTTCACCATCTGCTCTGTGGCCGTAAATATCATTATTTATTACTACAACCGCCTTGAACTCGAAACCGGGCTTGAAAGCATGCGCTGCTTCTCCTCGATGCTCTGGGCGGCGAAAAAAATTGAAAAACGGTTTGGCCCTGTCTTTGCGCAATTCGGTTACGACCTCGAGGGCGCGCTCCATCCTTTCCGGCATACGGGCGGCCTCGTTTCCGGGAGCACGCAGCAAAACCTCGCGGAACTGGAAGCGTTTTCGATCCTTTTGAAATCAATTTTCCTGACCGACCTGATTTCCTATGACCGGACGATTGAAAAGGTCCTGGCGCATCCGGAGGAATTTTCCCTCCTGTACCAGATCATCGGCCAATTCGACGTTTCCATGAGCATCCTCTCCTTCCGCGAAAGCCTGTCCTGCTGGTGCAGGCCGTCTTTCACCGCGCATAGCGGAATTTCATTCCGCGGGATGTACCATCCGCTTCTCCGCCACCCGGTAACAAACGACGGGGCCATCGGGAACGACTGCATCATTACCGGCTCGAACGCCTCCGGCAAATCGACCTTTATCAAGGCGCTCGCGGTAAATAATATCCTCGCGCAGACAATTGGAACCTGCTGCGCAAAGGAATACACCCTGCGGCCCTGCTATGTGGCGACCTCTATGGCGCTGCGCGACGACATCGTATCCGGGGACAGCTATTTTGTTACGGAGGTGAAGTCATTAAAGCGTATCCTTGACGATTGCCGGGAACGTTATTGCACTGTTTTCATAGACGAAATCCTGCGCGGAACGAATACGCCGGAACGCATTGCCGCTTCCACCGCCGTACTTCGCGCCCTGCACCGGACGGGTTCGCTGTGCATCGCCGCGTCGCACGATATCGAACTGACAGAAATTTTAAAGGAAACCTTTGACCTGTATCATTTCTGCGAAACGATGGAAGGCAACCGCATCACCTTCGACTATCAGCTGAAGCCCGGGCCTTCCACCACAACAAATGCCGTGCGGCTTTTGGAATATATGGGGTTTGACCCGGAGATTATCCGCGAGGCCAACGGCCTCCTCGGCAAGGACTGAAACCGGCCGGAACAAAAAAGACACGGGCAAACCGCCCGCGTCTTTTTCTATTCGCGCTTTACAAAACCACTTCGCCCGAAACCGTCGATACGTCCGTCACCTTGCGGGCGACCACCACGATCCGTCCGTTATCCTGCGAATATTCACAGGTGGACAGCGTAATGAGTTCGTCGCCGAATTCGGGGGTCACGCCCGTTTCGTATAGCTCCATTTCCTTGATGTTCTCTACAAATGCATCGAATTCGTCCGCCGTTTTCGCATCGTAGAACTTGTAAAATTTGAACACATCCTCGTCCTTGTTATAGATTTTGGACAGGAACACCGCCGCAATCTCGTATTCGTCCGCGCTGTACAGCGAGCTATAGCTGATGACGGGATGCTCCTTGTAAAACTCCTCTTTTTCGTATTCCAGCAGCGTATGGAACATCGTCCCGTTCTTCATGTTGTGCCCGTGGATCAGCAAATTTGTGCTGCGCGGGTCTATGGTGCAGTTCTTGTCGATGAAAAGGCAGCCCTCTTTTGTTGGGTCGTCCTGCTTTTCAAAGGTGCGGTACAGGTAGAATTCGCCATCCTGCGGCGTGTACATTACAGGATAATCGACCTTTGTCCCGTCTATTTTGATCCACCCCGCAAGGTCGCTGTTTTTTTCGTACAATTCCTTCAATTCCGGCAGGATCGTTTTCCCCGGCGTCGGGGTTGCGTCCGGGCTTGCGCTTGCCGTGGGAGCCGCGCTTTTTGTGGGAGCGGGCGTTGCGACTGGCTCCGGCTCCTTCGTCATCGGAAGCATCACGCATACGATGATGCACACCGCCGCTGCCGCCGCTGCCGCCGCGACGATCAGCCATTTCCAGTTTTTCGCGAATCCGGGAGCGCCCGAACCCTTTTTGTTTTCGGATAATTTTTTATCTTTTTTTGTTTTGCCCATAAGCCTATACTCCGATTTCATTTGTTCCGTAAAAATACACAGAGCGGGAAATTCCCGCCCTGTGCGTTTGATTCACTTAGCGTGGGTTGGCTTGTGAATCGGGTCGTGCTTTTTGATCGCACTTATTTAGATTTAGAAAATGCTTTTTTGCATGCTACAATTCCAACTGTTCCGGCCGCCGCAAGCGCGAGCACCGTGAGGCTCCACACATCTGTGGTGGCGTCGCCTGTTTTCGGTACGTCGTCCAGGTTATTGTCCGTGGAACCATTGTCCGTTCCCGGGTTTTCGGACGGGTCCGGGTTTGCCGGCTGATCCGGGTTCGCGGGCTGGTCCGGGTTTTCCGGCTGGTCGGCCGGTTTGCTCGGTTCAGGATCGGGGTTGACCGGCTTGCTCGGATCGGGGCCCGGATTAACCGCCCCCGCTACCGTTGCGGAAGCCGCAAACGTACCTGTCTCCGTCGTTTCATTCAGGTCTCCATCGGAGGTCACGACGTTCGACAGCGCAAAGCTGACCTTTTCCCCTGCCGCCGCCGTTACCTTATAGGTATAGGAGGCCGAGTTTCCGAGGGCGATGAGCATGTTTTCGTCGCCCAATACGGACGATTTGCTGACATACTGCAGGCCGCTTGTCGCGATATCCGCAGAGATTCCCGCGACGTCGGAAGAGCAGTTGACCGTAAAGGTTACCGTATCGCCCGCCTTCGGGGCAGAATTGCTGATGCTTACCGCCGGGGCCGCAGCCAGGGCCGTCACAGACATTGCCATTATGAGCACAACCGCCATCGCGATTGCCATCACGATCTTTTTCTTTCCATTCATTTCTTCTTATCCTCCAAATATTTTGTGGTTTTTACAGCATGAGTTTGGAAGCCGCAACGATATCGCTGATCGTGATGTTGCCGTCTCCGTTCATATCGCCTGCCGCCATGTAGGGGCCGCTTAAGGGCTTGCTGCCCGTCATGTGGAAGGACTGCGCCACCAGCGAACTGATGCTTACGAAGCCTTTGCCTTCTACGTCGCCCGCAACGATAACCGTGAGGCTATCCGCTTCCGAGCCGTCCGCCGCAAGGAGCTTCACCATGCAGCCTGTGCCAACCGTATCGTTTCCGGAAAGCTCTTTTCCGTCCGCGCCTATTACAGCCACGCTGTATCCTGCCGGGACGTTGAACATTGCCGTCACATTGGAAGCTTTGGGAGCCGCCGCCGCGGTTTTTCCTGCCGTGATGCCCGATACAAAGCCCGTTACACGGTCGATATCGAGCTCCGTGTTGTCGTCAAAGGACGGAATGTCCGTTGACTGTGTCACGCTCAGCTTCGTCGTGGTATCGATCGACGTATTATAAGCGTTGTTCCACACCGTGCACTTGATCTGCTTGTCGTTGTCCGCAGCCGTCAGCACGTCCGTCGTATAGCTTGCGCCCGTCGCGCCCGCAATTGTTTCCCAGACGCTGCCGTCCGCAGAAACAGACCATTCATACGAAAGCGCCGCGTTGGGGTTAACCTTCGCTTCCACGCTGAGCGTTGCCGTCCTGCCTTCAAAGGCTGCCGTCGTCGCTTCGAGGCCCTTCACCAGATAGGGCTTGTTTGCCGTCCATACCTTGAGCGAAGCAGGGTTCGTATAAGCCGCTTCGTTTCCGCTGTTGCCGTTTACTTTAATTTCGCAGCGGTACAGCCCGTCGCTTGCGTCGGTCGTCTTTGTGATCGTCAGCTTGGCGTCCGTGACGCTCGCAATTGCATCAGTCGAGCCGGTGCTTGTTGTTACGTCGCTCCAGGTCTTTCCGCTGTCGCTGCTTACTTCCCATTTGTACTCAAACGTTTTCCCGTCGACCGGCTTAACCGCCGTTACGAACTCGACGTCCGTTCCCGCTTCAACATCCGCATCCTGTGGCTGTGCTGTGATCTGCGGCACCGCGTCCGCCACCCATACGTCGAGCGTTGCCGTCTCAGACGATACCGTCTCATCGGTCTTGGGGTTCGTTATCTCGCACTGGTATTTTTTGCCTTTGTCTGCCAGGGTAACCGCCGGGATTGTGTAGGAGGATTTCGTCTCTCCCGCCATTTCCACAGCGCTGCTGCTGCCCGGGACTTGTACGAACCACTGGTATGTAAGCGGATCGCCGTTTTCTGCGGACGCAACGACCTCGAGGGTCTTTTTCTCGCCCACGAACACCTGTACGTCTTTCGGGATATCCTTGCCGATCACAGGCGCAGAGGATTTTACTTTAACCGTGAGGACTGCGGCAGCGGAGGTTGCATCCTTGCCGTCCGCTTCGTTCGTAACGACGCACTGGTAGCTGTAACCGTTCATTGCCAGCGCCGCGTTGCTGATGGTAAGCGATGCGTCCGTCTGTCCTTCCAAATCCGTCCAGTTGGCGTAACCGGCCCGCTTTTGCTGCCACTGATAGGTAAGCGCGGCGCCGTTATCGGCTTTCGCCGCCACTGTAAACGTCGCATTTCCGCCTGCAAACACCGTCGCCGCAACCGGGTCCGCCGTTATCGTGACCGTGCCATCCGGTTCATTTACGGTCAACTCAACCGCGCCAGCCTTCGACGTGCCCACCTGGTTTTCATAGGTCTTGTTCGTCACGTCACAGTAATACTTGCCTGCGTCGTCCGCCGTTGCCGCAGAAATTTCATACGTTTTAGATGTGGCTCCCGCAATCTTTACCGGGGCTGCGAAGGTGTTCTTCTCCCCGGCTTTCATGAAGTACCACTGGTAGGCAAGCTCGCTTCCCTCTTTTACTTCAACGTCTGCGGTCAGTGTCGCCGCTTCGCCGATCTTGACCGAAGCAGGGTCTACTGCAACCGTTACCACGGGAACCTCGGGGCCCTCCTTGGGCGCCTTTACCTCGAGCGCTACCGAATCGGAAATAACCGATTCATCCGTATCGCCGTTCGTCGCCACCACGCGATATTGGTTGCCGTTGTCCGCATAGACCGGATAAACCACCAGCTCCGTGGTCAGGCAGCCCTTGTCCGTTGAATTCACCCATGCGTCCGTCCCGGCTTTTTTAACCTGCCACTGGTACAGCATGTTTTCAATATTCCCATTGGCTTTCATGGTCACTGTGAAGGTTACTTTCGTTCCTTCCTCCACGGGGCTGCTCGCGCTGGACGTCGGCTGCGCATTTATCTGCGGCGTGGTGTTTGTGTTCACCGTAAGCGTCTTGATCTCGCTGTCTCCGCCATCGGTCGTGCACATGAAATCCCAGCCGTTCATTCCCGCTTCCGCAGCGTTAATCGTGAGCGTGCCTGTCGTTTCGCCCGACGCGCCTGTTACCGCGCTGCTGTCGGCCGTCACGAAGCCATTGCCGTCATGCTTATCCACGTTCCATGCAAAGCTGCTGCCTGTCACTGTAAACGTGACCTTGTCGCCCACATTTACTGTTGCATTTACCGGATCGGCCGTCACCTCAGCCGGAGTAGCCGCAAGTGCTGCAACAGGAATCAGGCTGACGATCATCAATACGACGATCACCAATGCACCCATCCTTTTCCTAAACTTCTTCATTGAGTCCTCCTTTTGCCTGTTGGCATTTTCTAAAAGTATATTTTTAGAGAAACGGTTTTTTGCAAAAAAAGGGGTTGATTTTTTAATTCTTCTTGAGTAATATATAGATATATGAGAATTGTTTCCGGTTCCCATAACTTATACTTTTAGGGAAATGTTAAAATTTAAAAAGAATTGCTTGCGGCGTCTGCGGACCCCGCTTTTTTTTGTTCGCGCATTTTGCGGTAAAACGTGCTCCGCGGCATGCCCGCCGCATAGGCGGCATCCTGCAGGGAAATCCCGCCGCGCAGCCACCTTTCGCATATTTTTTCAAAATTTTCCGGCAGCGGACGCGCCGGGCGGCCAAACTTTACGCCCCGCGCTTTCGCCGAGGCGATGCCCTCCGCCTGCCGCTGGCGGATCGCGTCCCGCTCGTTTTCCGCCACAAAGGACAGCAGCTGTAAAACCATGTCCGCGATAAACGTTCCCAGCAGGTCCTTTGCCTGGGTCGTATCGAGCAGTGGCATATCCAGCACCTTGATGTCCGCGCCCTTCTCTTTCGTGATGACGCGCCATTGCTCCATTACGTCCCTGTAATTCCTGCCCAGCCTGTCGATGCTCTTTACGACCAGGAGGTCGCCTTCCCTTATGCGCCACAGCAGGCGCTTGTACGCGGGCCGGACAAAGTCCTTCCCGGATTGTTTGTCTATATACAGGTTTTTTGGGGGGATTCCGTATGCTGCGAGCGCATCCCGCTGGCGCTGCTCGTTTTGTTCCCGTGTCGATACCCGCATATATCCATAGATCGCCATTTCCTTCATCTCCAATCATCTGTTGTATTTGGCTTTGCGGCCGCTTCCATAGATATGCCGGATTGCTGATCCGGATATGGTCCGCCCGCGTTTGCTTGCATCGTTGTCCCGGCCTATGGAAGCCTTGCATTGCGAACGAACCATCCCCAACCCCTCGGGTAATATTTTCTCACGAAATTTGCAATTTTTCTGTTAAAAAATGCGATACGCCTTATTTTTCGTATAGCATTTCCCTTTTTTCTTTTGGGCCGCCCTGCTGCGGCCGCGTCTCCGGCGACACCGGGGCGCAGGTTTTCGCGGTACAAAAAAACGGCATGGAACCAAAATTCCACGCCGTTTCTGCGTACAGCCGTTCAGGCAAATACGCCCGGATTACAGCGGTATAACGAGCACGGCCTGCCGCCGGTGCGGTAATTCACCGCCTCGGTAACCTCTCCGGCCTGCCGGAGGTAGGAAAGGTAACGCTGCACCGTAATGCGCGAGAGATTGACGGTGCCCACAATGTCCTCGCAGGAAAAGCTGGTGTCCGGCCTGCTCGAGAGAACCGCGCGAATCGTATTGAGGGTTTTTTTCTGCAAGCCCTTGGGAAGCTCGGGCAGCGCTTCCAGCCCATGGTAAAGCCCGTCCGCCTGCTCCTGCGTGACCGCCTCCCGCGCAAACAGGCGTTTCCTCCGCAAAAAGCGCTCCACAGCCTGCTCGAAACGGTTTGTATCGAAGGGATCGACAAGGCAGTCTACCACGCCGAGGCGGAGCACACTGCGGAGGGTGTCGCAGTCGTCGCGCGCGATATAGGCGACTGCCTCGCCCTGCGCGCCCAATATCCGCAGCTGTTTCAGGAGCGAAAGGCCGAGCCGCGGATTCTTGCACAGGTCGATTAGAAGCAAATCCACCGGGTGGGCCACAAAATATCCTGCGGAAATCCCCTCTTCAAGCGGAATCATTTCCGTGGTGAACTCGCATCCCTTGATCGTGTCCGTCATCGGTGTATGCAGCCTCGTAAGGCCCTGTTTTAAAACCGTCATACGATACATATTACCTCTCCTCAAACGCCGTTCCCGCCGATACGTTTCCCTGCACGGCAAAGCCAATCAATACAATTTCTTATAGATGCCGTAAACCCTTTCCCGCGGAAGCTCCACATAGTTGTTGGCCATGAGGCGTCCCTGCTTCTCCATAACGTTGTCGGTAAAGGTTTCAAGCTCTTCCTCTTTTACGCCGTATTCATGCAGGGGCTTACACTGGATGATCCGGTTCAGGAGCTTTTCGAGCTCGTCATATACCACATCTTCGCCGCATCCAAGGATATCCGCGATAAACTTGTTCAGCTTCCTGATTTTGCCGTTCGGGTCAATTTCCATATATGCCTTGAACACGCCGACCAGCAGGCAGTAATTCGCTTCGCCGTGCGGCACGTGGTACGTTCCGCCGAGCGGATAGCTCATGGCGTGCACAGCCGCGCAACCCGCGTTGCCAAACGCGATGCCCGCATAGTTGCTGGCGAAAAGGAAATCCTTCAGGAGCGGGATGCGCGCGTCCTCGCCGTTTTTCGCAATTTCCTGATAGCCCCTGAGGATCATCTCGATTGCCTTATAGCCGAACATTTCCGTATAGGGCGTCGCTTTGGGCGAAAGGCTCGACTCGAGCGCATGGATCAGCGCGTCGATGGAGCTTGTCGCAAAAAACTTGAAGGGCAGGCCCCGCAAAAGCTCGGGAATCAGCACCGCGCTGTCCGCATACATCTCGTCAACCGCAAGGCCAAGCTTGGTGTGGCGGCTCTTTAATTCGAGGATGGCAATGTTCGTGACCTCGCTGCCCGTTCCGCAGGTCGTGGGGACGAGCACCAGCTCCTTATCCTTCACGATATCCACCTTCCTGTCGTAAAGGTCCAGGATGGGGCTCACATTTTTCAGCGCGAAAATCTTGGAAATATCGATGATTGTTCCCCCGCCGATGGCGATAATGCGCTTATAATCGCCCTTCATGTCGGCATACATCGCTTCCGCCATCTCGTCCGACGGCTCTCCCGCGCCATATTTTTCCTGGTACAGCACATCCGCTTTGATGCCAAGGTCCGTAAAATACGGGTTGAAGATATATTCGTTGGTGATGATGAGGTCGCCCTCTCCGATTTTATATTCCTCGCAAAACTCCTTGCAGGTGTCAAACGAAAATATTTCCGGTTTGATTGAAAGTTCTTTCATGGTTTTTCTCCTTATTAGTCCTGGTCCTCATATTTGCATTTGAATTTATTCTCGAAAAATTCGATCAGCTGCGGCCGGAAATCCGGGTGCGCAATCCGGATCAGGCGCACCGCGCGTTCCCGCAGCGTAATGCCCCGCAAATCCGCAATGCCGTACTCCGTCACCACATACTGGACGTCGTAGCGCGACGTAGTGACCGCCGCGCCCTCGTCGATGATGCTGACGACCTTAGAAACCCTGCCCTTTGCCGCCGTGGAAGGCATTGCAATAATGCTCCTGCCGCCCCTGCTCATTGCCGCGCCGCGCACAAAATCGACCTGGCCGCCCACGCCCGAAATTTGTTTGTGGCCGACAGAGGTGGAAACCACCTGGCCCATCAGGTCCACCTGCACGCAGGAGTTAATGGATACCATGTTGTCGTTCTGCGCAATCACAACCGGGTCGTTGACATAGTCCACGGGATAAATTCCCACCGCCGGATTATCGTCGAGGTAATCGTACAGGCGGCGCGTCCCCATGGCAAACGTCAGGATGCTCTTGCCGGGATGCAGCGTCTTTTTCTTATTGGTAATCACACCGGCTTCCACAAGCTCCACCACGCCGTCCGAAATCATTTCGCTGTGGATGCCGAGGTCTTTTTTATCCTTGAGGAACAGCAGCACCGCATCCGGGATTGCGCCGATGCCAAGCTGGAGGCAGTCGCCGTCATGGATGAGTGACGCGCAGTTGCGGCCGATCGCTTCCTCCACGTCGGTAATTTTCGGGTTCGGCAGCTCGAGGATCGGTTCGTCAAATTCCACAAAATCGCTGATCTCGCTCATATGCACAAAGGAATCGCCGTGGATGCGCGGCATATATTTGTTCACCTGGGCAATCACCGTTTCCGCCTGCTTCACCGCTTCCATCGTGTAGTCCACCGAAATGCCGAGGCTCACGTAGCCATGTTCGTCCGGCGGCGTAACCTGCACGAGGGCCACGTCCGGCTTGCAATTGGTGCGCAGGAGCTCCGGCTCCTTGGAAAAATAGACCGGCGTGATATCCGCGCGCCCTTCCGCGCAGGCCGCGCGCGTCGTCCCGCCGAGGAAAAACGCGTTGTGGCGGAAATGCTTTTCCATTCCCGGCGCGCAATAGGCGGATTTGCCCATGGATACCATGTGGATGATCTCCACGTTTTCATACGCGTCCGCATTTGCGACCATCGCGTCCGTCACATGCACCGGCTCGCCCGTCGCATGCGCGATAACGACACGGTCGCCCGACTTAATCTTTTTCACCGCTTCTTCCGCGGTCGTAAGTCTCGATTTATAAATCTCTTTCCAACCCATCTGGCCCTATCTCCTTTGTAATTCTTTCAATGTTTTCAGAAGTCCGTCATAAGCGTCCGATTCCGTGAGGACCGTCCTGCCATATTTTCCCGTCAGGCCGTCCACGAGGGCGCACGCGCTTTTGCAGCCGCATACCACCACCACATAATCCATATCGGGGCCGGATGCGGCGGGCACCACCTCGTCCTCCGGAAAATCCTCCCGGAGCCGCTGTGCAATATTCGTCCTGTCGTAGCGCGGGTTACACCCCCCGCAGTATTTAATCCCGATTCTCACGCTGCTCTCTTCTCTGTTTCAATATTTCCTTTGCCATGCTCCAGGTCTCGTCGCTCACGCCCGTTACGAGCACGACTTCCCTTACTTCCGGCGCCGCTTCCCTTACCGCCGACGCGACGACCGATTCAAGCGTCAGCGTGGCGGAAGGACAATTGCTGCACTTCCCGAGGAAACGCACCTTCAGAACGCCGTCTTCAAAGGAGACGGCCTCGATATCGCCTTCATGGCCGCCAAGCTCCGGGCGCACCTTTTCTTCCAGCACCCGTTCAATTTTTTTGAGCAATTCCTTGGACATAAGGTTCCCTTCTTCATGACCCGGCCTCCGCAGGCGGGCGGCACGGTATGCCGCCCCCTATGAAAGCCGATTTCTGCTTGTTCCGTAAATAGGCGTGCCCGCCGGTCTGCGCCGCATTCGGGTGCCTTGCTCCATTTCAAGCGTGCACAGGATGGATGCAGCCGTAGGATGTTCCCATTCCTTGCACCCTAAGATATGGTGCCCAGGGTGCGATTTTTGGATGCAGGTTGAATTTTTCAAAGCTGCGCAGGGCGAGATAGAACGCTTAGGTTCATCGAGGTCTGCGCGTGCTGTGGAAAAATTCAAGATGCGCCAAAAGGCGTGCCCGCCCTACTCAGAAATGTGGGCGATCTTCTTCGCCAGCTCCTTTTTCATACCGAGGTTGCCCTGGCGCGCGATCATGATGCGCTGTGCCTGCGGGCTGCCCGCTCCGTGCATGGATTCCGTACGGTAGCCGACCGCCGCCGTGCCAAGCGCAAGGTTTTCGATCAGGCGCAGGATTCTCAGGCGGTTTTCCGTGGAAACGCCCTCCACGCCTTTCAGGTATTTCTCAACGTATTTGCCGAGCTTCGGGTCGCGGAAGTCCTTTTCGGACGGGGCCGTAACCATGATGCCGCCCGCGATATCTTCGGCAAGGCGCACGATTTCATACGGGAAACGCGTGACGTTCTGCTTGCATACGTTTGCCAGCAGCAGGTCGATGATGTAGTTGCCCGATTCCGTCGGATGCCCCTCCGCCGAGCACGCGATGCCGCACGCATACAGCGTTTCGTTAAGGTGTGTCATCTCAATCAGCTTATCCTTGATATGCGAAGCGCGCGCCGCGCCGTTGTAGTCCGCGGCAACCGCAGCCGCGCCGATCAGCACGTCGCCCACGCCGACCTTGCAGCCGCCGTAGCTCTGGCGGTGATAGCCCGCGAAACGCTCTACGAGCATGCCCGCGAATTCCGTTTCCCCATCGAGGAAAATACGGTCGTTCGGAACGAACACGTCGTCAAAGATCGTCAGTGCTTCCACGCCGCCGAATTCCGCGTTCCCGACATCCATTTCCGTGCCTTCCAGCTTGCGCGTATCGCAGGACTGGCGGCCGATAATCATGAACAGGCCGGGCGCGTCGAGCGGCACCGCAAAGGAAACCGCATAATCCTTATCCTCCGGCTTCATGGAAACCGTAGGCATAACGATTACCTCGTGGGAATTGAGCATGCCCGTCTGGTGGGCTTTCGCGCCGCGGACAACGATGCCGTTCGGGCGGCGTTCCACCACGCGCAGGTACATATCCGGGTCGGGCTGCGCGTGCGGGGCCAAAGAGCGGTCGCCCTTCGGGTCTGTCATCGCGCCGTCCACCGTGAGGTCGTTATCCTGGCAGTAACGCATAAATTTCAAAAAGTTTTCATGGTAATTCGTGCCGCACGCTTTATCCGTTTCATAGGTCGTGCTGTAAATGGCGTTGAACGCGTCCATGCCGACGCAGCGCTGGAAGCAGGCCGCCGTCTGCTGGCCGAGCAGCCTTTGCATTTTTACCTTCTTAATCAGGTCGTCCGTGTTGCGGTGGATGTTTGTAAAACGGTTGATTTTCCTTCCATCCTCGAGCGTAACCGTCATCAGGTCTTCATATTCCGGCATCTGCGCCAGGTCATACGTCATGCGGACCGAATTAAGCGACGGACGGAGGATCGGATCGTCCACCGGGCTGTCGATCTTCTTGCCGAACATATATACTTCCATGTTGATTTTGCGAATACTCTCGATGTATTCTTCGCCTGTCATAAGTGCCATAATTTTGTCTCCCTTTCCATTCTTTCCTATTACCCCTCCGGCTTGCGCCGGTTGATTCCTCTACTATTATACATGCAATTATCGTGCCAAGCGATAGGAAAATGTGATTTTTTTATCAATTTTTTGTAAAAAAATATTTTTTTCCGGTGCGAAGGCAGGTTTTCAACAAAAAGTGCGGCTTTCCCTCAAAAAAATTGTGAATTCCATCCCGATTTTCCATTTGTATTTTTTTCCCAAACGCCCGCATCCCCCGGCAATTTCCAGTTCCGTTGCATTTTCGCAACAAGCTTTGGTTGGCACTAAAATTGCATATAAGAAAAAGCGCCGTGAAGGCGCTCTTTTCCAGTTCTTGTTTCATTTCTGCAACGTGTTTCATTTTTGCAACGTGCCGTATTTTTCCCGGTACTTTTTCCGTTTGCGCACAAAGGTCGCGGCGTCCATGCCAAGGCTTTTCGCCGCATCGCGCACATTGCCCGCTTTTCCATAGGCGCGTTCAATGTAATCGAGCTCGAGGCGCTCGGTTACTGCCTTGAGGTTCACTTCCCCGTATTCCTGCGGAAGCCCCGCCGCGGGCGGCGTATGCAGGAAAAAATTCCCGGCGGAGATATCCTCGGTGCTGCTCATGACCATCGCCCGCTCTACCACATTTTTCAGCTCGCGCACATTACCCGGCCAGCGGTATTCAAGCAGCGCATCCTGTCCGGACGAGGTCAGGTACTTGTTCATGTTGTACCGGCGGTTCAGTTCGTCCAGAAAACGTTCCGCGAGGGGAATAATGTCCTTCTTCCGCTCCCGCAGGGGCGGGATCGTGACGGGAAACACATTGAGGCGGTAGTAAAGGTCCGCGCGGAAGGTTTTTTCCCGCAGCATGTCCTGCAAATTCCGGTTGGTCGCCGCGATAACGCGCACATCCACCTTAATTGGCCTGTTTGAGCCGATCCGTTCGATCTCCTGTTCCTGCAAAACGCGCAGCAGCTTGACCTGCATATCGAGCGGAAGCTCCCCCACCTCGTCAAGGAAAATCGTTCCCTTGTCCGCAACCTCGAAAAGGCCCATTTTCCCTTCCCGGTTTGCGCCCGTAAAAGCGCCGCGTTCATAGCCAAACAACTCGCTTTCGATCAGCGGGGCCGGGATCGCGCCGCAGTTCACCTTGATAAAGCGTTCGTCGCTCCGGCTGCTGTTCCGGTAGATATAAGAAGCGATCCTGTCCTTGCCCGTGCCCGTTTCCCCCGTCAGGAGCACCGTCGTGTCGAGCCTGCTCACACGGCCCAGCATTCGCATCACGGACAGCATGGCCGGATCATGGACAACAAGCTCGCCGTCGCCGATGATCTGCCGCCGCATGGCTTCCAGCTCCGACACGTTTTTTTCCGACATTTTTTCATTCTGGCGAAGCTTGTTTTTCAATTCGTACAGCTCGGTTACGTCGCGCACATTGGTAATCACCAGCACAACCTCGCCCGACTCGTCGAGGGTCGGGGTGCTGGTAATGACCGCGCGCTTGCCCGTCTGGAATTCCTGCTCCAGGGTTACGGGTTCGCGCGATTCGATTGCCATCAGGGTTCCCGAGACGTTGATAATATCGTCCTTTACAAGGTCGCGCATATTTTTCCCGAGCACATCCTCGCGTTTCAGGCCGGAAATAATCTCGTAAGATTCATTGACCATAATCGTGTTCGCGCTGCCGTCGGTAATATAGATGCCGTCGTACGAACCGCCGATCACCACGTCAAGGATGCTTTTCGCCCTGGAAATGTCCGACATGATATCCGTCGCGCTGCCCTTTTCATAATAGGCCGGAACCCTTTTTTTCATAAACCCCTCCCTGGGATAAACCGATTCACGGTAGCTTATAAAGGATACGGGGATGACCGCCCGTGTTATAATCGATATCGCTTACAATCCGCCCGGCGTCCACAAGCCGTTTCAGGTAGCGCCGCACCGTAACATCCGAAAGCTTCAGCGCCTGCGCGACCTCGCGCACGGTAAGGCTGCGTCCCGGCGTTTCCCGGAAGCAATCCATAATGCGCTGTTCCCGGCCGCTGCCCGCGTCCGCGGGCGGCGCGGCGGCCTGCGCCATATGAAGCAGGTGGTCCACCGCTTCCTGGTCCGCGGTTTTGAGGCCCGCCGCAATCCGCGCACGCTGCGCGTACCGCTCGAGGCACTGCCGGAAGCGTTCGTAGGTAAAGGGCTTAATCAGGTAATCCGCCGCGCCGAGGCGGAGCGCCCTTCCAAGGCTCTCCCCGCTCCGTTCGGCCGTCACCGGGATCACGTCCGCATGGATATCGTTTTCAAGTAAATCCTTCATCAGCTCTTCCCCGGAATATCCGGGCATCCGAAGCTCGAGCAGCACAAGGTCCGCCCCGCCGCCGCGCAGGAAGCGCAGGGCTTCCCGTCCGTCCGCAAATTCGCCCGCCACCGCAAAGCGGCGGTCACGCGCCAGGTATTCCCGGCTGATATACGATACCATCGGATCGTTATCCACGATTACGACCCTGAATTGTTCCCTTTCCATAACATAATTGTAAGAGATTCCCCAAACAGTGTCAACCGAGCTTCGCGGGTTCGGCGAGGCCTTCGGGCGCTATGCCGTCCCCTTCATTTTCTGCAAAGCGTTTCAGCGTCTTTCCGGCGGCAAATGCAATCAAAAGGCTGGCGACGCCCGCCATTCCCACAACGACTGCCGGCGCGAGGCTGTCTATGCCGAACAGGAAGCCGTACATTGCCTGCCCGAGCGGGTAGGCGCAGGTGCAGAACATCGTCACAAACGACATCACCTTCCCCAGCATTTCATTGGGCGTAATCTGTTGGATAAAGGCTTGCGCGATGACCGAAAAGAGCGTCGTGCAGCACAGGCAGATCACCACGGAAGCAATAATTACTCCATAGGACATAAGCGGCATCCCGTTCCCGGCAACGGCAAAGCCGAGCGGCACGAGGCACAGCGTGGCGCCGAACAAAAACCTGCTGGCGGCGGTAAAACGCACGCGTTTCACCACCGCTCCCGCAAGGACGCCCCCCATGATGGACCCGACCGCCATCGCGCCTTCCACAAACCCGTAAAGCTGGTTGCTGAGCCCCAGAAATATTTTGACGAGATAAGGCAGGCCCACGGTGAACATCGCCGACATAAATAAATTGAGCGCCGCCACAAGCAGCAGGAGCTTTAGCATGGAGGGATTTTCACGCAGCAGGAAACGCATCGCGCCGCCCGTATCGCTTTTAATCATATCCATAATTCCCTGCTCCCTTTTCCTGGGCATAAACGGGATATGCAAAAACAGCTCCATGGTTGCCGAAGCCAGAAAGCATCCGAAGCCAACCGCAAGGATCGGCCACAGCCCGAAAAAACCATACAGGAAGCCCCCGATGATCGGCCCTAAAAGGTTGGCAAGCGCGTTCACCTGGACCACGACCCCATTGGCCCGCACCAGGTTCTCCCCGCTCGCCAGCAGCGGCACGCTTGCCTGCACGGCCGGTTGGTAAAAGGCCTGTATCAACACCATGACAAACATCAATGCGGCAATAACCGTAACGCCGCCCGCTTGAATCAAAAGCCCCAGGACGCCGATCACCGCCGCCGTAATATAATCGAGCGCGACCATAATCCGTTTGCGGCTTACGCGGTCGGCAAGGATGCCCCCGAACGGCGCTCCCACAACCATCGGGATCATGGAAATTGCAAGGATGATTCCAAAGGCGGTTGCCGAACCGGTTTGGTCCAGCACGTATAACGAAAGCGCAAAACGCAGGATCGCGTTTCCAAACAGGGATATAATCTGCCCTGCAATCATAATTGTAAAATCCCTGCTGAATAATTTATTTTTCATGCTGCCGTAATCCTTTCCTGTAGCCATATTCCTAATTTCCAGTTTTCATACCAACCGTTGGTATGTATTTATGCAAAAAAATTTGTCATTCCCCCTCCTGCATTACGGCGTCATAATAATGTTCGCATATCCCGAGCACCTCTTCATCGATGACCGGCATTCCAATCCCGTCCGCCAGCCTCTTCGAGAAACGCACCCGGTTCATGAACTCTTCCCTGCTCCAGTTAAAAAGCGCCGGATTTACCCAAATATTCGTGAGCAGCATCAACAGCTCCGCCGCCTCCAAGGGGTCCGATACGTTCATGGAACCATCCCGGTTTCCCTCTTCGATCACCTGCGCGACCATGGGGCCGGTTTCAAAGACGGATTCCCGCAGCTGCGCAACGACGATACGGGGATTTTCGAGCATCGGTAAAAGAAACGCCCGGTCCATTTTCAGCTTCGCTTCGTTTCCAAGCGAATCCAGGAACAGCTTGCGCAGCTTTTGCAGCCCGTTCAGGCTTTTATCCTTCCTGATTTCCTCGTACCAGCAGCCGTCGTCGTAAAAATCGCTGCAAATCCGGTTGAAGATTTCCTCTTTGCTCTGGAAATGATGGTAAACTGCGCCTTTGGACATGCCAAGCTCGTTTACAATATCCTGTATGGAGGTCCTGTCATAACCTTTTTCCATGAACAGCCTGCCTGCTATATCTAAAATTTTCTGGACCGTTTCTTCCGGATATTTGTTGCGCGCCATTTGTTTTCTCCTCGATACATACCAACGGTATGTATTCTATTCCTCTTTTCCTCTTTTGTCAACCTGCAAAAAAAGAACCATAGCAGATTCCCATGGTTCCCTGTTTCTCCGGGTGAAGCCGAATATGGAGCGCCGCGCCTATGCTTCCGCCTCTGCGGCGTCACGTATCCTGCTTTTTTCCCGGCGCGCTTTTACCAGCCCGGGCAGGATATTTGCCAGGGAGCCGGCCAGGATCAGCACGATCCCCAGCACCATATTATACGGGATAACCTCGTGCAGCACAAAGAAAGCAAGGAGGGTGGCAAGCATCGGTTTGAAAAAGAAGATCAGCGAGGTGCTGTTCGCGGAGGTCTTTTCCATTGCCGTGAAATAGGAGGCAAAGCCCGCGCCCGTGATTCCGATAAAGATATACAGTACGAAGCCAAGGTTTTCCAGGCTGTAGCCCGTAAAGAACGGAATATTGGCAAACGCACCGAGACCGTTTGCCGCCATCACGCCGGCAAAGGCGGGAATGTGGCTCAGGCCCGCGAAGGCAACCAGCTCGAGCGACCCGAACAGGAAGCTCATGCAGGTCACGGCAACGCCGCCGTACTTTGCGCACTTCCTCTTCCCGAGGACGCCGTAAAGCGCAAAGGTCAGCACGGAAAGCAGGGTCAGCACAATTCCCGAAACGCCGATCTGCACATGGAACGGATTGATGATGACAATAATGCCGATGACCTCGAGCATAATTGCGATTACATTGCGGCGGCGGATCAGCTCATGCAGCAGCAGGGCCGCAAGCAGCATCACAAACGCGGGGTTGCAGGAGAAGAGCACCGCAACCACCGACGCGTTGGTATCCGCAATGGCAAGCTGGTAAAACGTCATGCTGACCGCAATTCCAAGCAGGCCCAGCAGTGCGAAAAAGCGAAGGTCTTTTGCTTCTATATGCACGCCTCTTTTTTTCATTGCACTGGCCGCGAATGGAATAAGGAACACGCCGCCAACCAAAAAACGCGTCATGGTAAGCTGCATGGGGTTGAAATCCCCCGCAATTTCCTTGAGCGCGATCTCCATCGTGCTGAAAAGAATGGTTGAAATAACGATATAAATCCAGCCCTTTTTCAAAAAACAACTTCCTTCCGTCATAAACTCTATCGTTTATGATACGCCGGAAATTTGCATAAGTAAACTCAATAATATTTATATCGTATATAATTTTTGCTTATTTTAATGTGTTCAGGAATTCCTGCGCCGCATGTGAAATCTGGCCCCTGCTCCCCGAAACAATGCAAATGCTGCGCGCGGGAATCGAATGCTCTGTCTGGACCTCAAAGGCACGCCCCTTGCGGATACTGTCTTCCGCAAAAAAGCGCACGACGATTCCGATGCCCATATTGCGTTCCACAAACGGCGCGACAAGGTCGGAGGTCGCAACCTCAAAATCGGGTTCCAGCAGCGCGCCGTGCGAATGGAAGAATTCATCGAGGTAGCGCCTTGTGCTCGTTTCGCGTCCAAGGCACACAATCGGGTATTCCTTAAGCTCCTTTAAGGATAATGTTTTTCCCTTCAGGGCGCGGAATTCGTCCCCGGCAATGAAGATGTCCCTGATTTCGGCGACCTCACGCACGGAAAGGTCTTTATAGTTCTCCACGGGCGAACCCACCACGCCAAGGTCAATCTTTCCTTCCCGCAGGGCGGAAACCGTTGCCGGAGTGGAGGAATTGGTCACGCTGATTTTTATTTTAGGATGCTTTTTGTGGAATTTTTCAAGAAAAGGCAGCAAATAGAACTGGAGTGTCATATCGGACGCCCCGATGCGAACCTCGCCCGCTTCAAAGTCGAGCATACCTTCTACCTTCTTTTCCCCCAGCAGGATTTGCTCATATCCCTTTTCCACATGGAAATACAGCGCCTTGCCCTCCGGCGTCATCTGCACGCCGCTCCGCGTACGAAAAAACAGGCTGCATCCAAGCGCTTCCTCGAGCTGCCGGACAGACTGGCTCACCGCGGGCTGGGAAACATAGAGGGCCTCCGCCGCCAATGTGATGCTGCCGAGCTTCGCCACATAGTAAAAGGTTTTGTAATAATCAAGACTAACGTTCATTGCCTCAGCCCGCAAAATAGTTGACGATGCCGTTCAAAAGCCCCTGCGCGCACGTATTCTGGTAATCGTCCGAAACGAGCAGCGCCTCCTCGTCGCCATTCGAGAGGCATCCCATTTCAATATTGCACACGGGAACGGTGCTCCAGTTAAAGCCCGTCTGGTCGTCCCGCGCGACAACCCCGCGGTCGCGCGCGCCCGTGGCTTCAAGGTAGGCCCTGAAAATCGCCTCTCCCGCGGCCCGGCTCTGTTCTTCAAAGCCCTCCGCATATTCCCCCGTGGGGACAAGCATCATCGCGCCGCGCACCGACGAATCGTCCACCCCGTCGCAGTGGAGCCGGAGCACAAGGTCCACGCCTGCGTCGTTCATCATTTTGGCGCGTTCCTGGTTGGAAATATCGACGTCCGCCGTCTCATGCGTCATGACAACCTCCGCGCCGTTTTCCTCCAAAAGGTCGCGCAGCTTCAGCGCCACTTCGAGATTCACCTGGTATTCCGGCGTGCCGGTATTTTTGCCGTCCGCGCCCGAGGTAACCTTATTTTTTGTTGTCGACGAGCCGGGAGCGGCGGCCTCCTGACCTGAATTCCCCTTCCTCTGGTGCCCCGGGTCGAGCCCGATTTTCACCCCCGAAAGCGGCAGGGTACATTCCTTTGCATCGTCCGCATAAACCCGCGCCAGCGTCTCCTCTCCCGCAATACCGTCCTCGGCAATTCCGTTCTGCCTCTGGAAAAGGCGAACCGCTCGCTCGGTCGCCGGGCCAAACTTCGTGGTATATTCCCCGATCTTTAAATACCCAAGCTCGCCCAGGCGCTGCTGCAGCGCCTTCACCGCATCGCTTTCCATCCCGCTTTTAAGCGTCGGATCGGGCGTTGGGGTCGGCGAAGGCGAAGGCGACGGCACAGGGGCAGGGGCAGGCGAGACCTCCGGCGTTTGTGTCTTTTGCGCCTCCGTCTGCGCCGCACCGGGCTGCACCGGAGCCGTTTCCTCCGGCTGGGCCGCGCACGCGGCGATTCCCATGCATAATATCATACAAATCAATATGATCCAGGTTTTCCTCATTGCTTCACATTCCTTTCGTATATCGTTATTATAGCCACACTTCGCCGATTACACAATGCCGCGCTTATGTATTTCCAGTCCTTTTCCTCCACTTGCTCCTATTCATTTTTTCTGTTATCATTTTTAAGAAACAGGACTTATATCTACATATATCGGGGGAACGTTCATGGTGAATGATATCAAGAAGGAACTGCTTCGTTTTTTTTGCCGTCCAGAGGTTATCATTATTTTAATTGCGACTGTTTTGAGGATCATTCTCGCTAATATGGCCGGTATCTGGTTCCCGTCTTCCGCCGGCGAGGATGACAGATTACTGGTAGAATATGCTATCCTTCCCGGTCACTTCGGCGCCCCCAATATTATGTCTCTGGTCAAAACGATGTCGTTTCCTCTTTTTCTGGATTTTGTTCACCTGACAGGTATGACTTATTCTACGGTTATTACGATATTCTGGATCGTTGCAGCCGTATTGGCTGTATACTGTTTTCGACAAATCAACTCGAACAGATGGTTTTTACTATTTACCTACCTGTTTATTTTGTTCACTCCGGCCGCGTTCGATGTGATGACGGGAACGCGGCTCTATCGCAACGCAATCATCGTCCCGTTTGTATTTATTTGCTTTTTGTTAATGCTAATCATCCTTTTTAAAACTATCCAAAATAAGAATTTAACAGCCAAGGATATTCTTTGCCCTTCCATTTTTCTTGGGTTCTTTTTTCTCTTTACATATTATATAAAAGAAGATGGCATCTGGCTTCTGCCCTGCCTGTGTCTCGCAATATTTGTTGTTATATTGATCTCCGTAATCCGCTTTGCAAAAAAACAAAAAGGCAGTCGGCGAACAAATAGCTTTGTCCGCCTGACAGCCACTTTTCTGGTTCCGTTAATTATTTTTTCTGCGGGAACGGAACTCTACAAAGCAATTAATCTCCGCTATTTCGGCGTTGCAGAAATTAATACGCGTACGGAGGGTGAACTGGGGAAATTCGTTTCCAATGTTTATAAAATCGAATCCGAAAAACGGACGACGCAAATTTGGGCTCCTTATGACGCAATTCAAAAAGCCTTCGATGCTTCTCCAACCTTGCAGGAATACCCGGATTTGGAAGATCAGATTATGCACACACCGTGGTTTAGTAACGATATTGTCCAGGACCCGATTCCCGGGGATTTCCTGACATGGGTATTGCGTACGGCCCTCAAGGATACCGGTATCTGGCAATCGGAAAAACAGATGAATGATCTTTTTGCAAAAGTGAATACTGAACTTGCGGCCGCTTTTGAAAATGGTGAATTGCAAAAGGACAATTCTTTCCAGATAAGCGCTTCCGGCGGCGGCAGAACCTTCGATGAAATCCTGCAGCTCAAAACGCCTATTAAGAGAGAATACGAAAGCGCTGTTTTCCTTAACGCCTATGAACCCGGCGGAAAAGCTGAGAGCGACTATACTGATCCTGCATCCTGCGAATATGCTACGTTGCTGACTCATACTAACCTTTTGTGGCTCAATGACACTACGATCAAAGTTGCGGAGACGGAAACTGCCAATCGGGTCATTTCTCTCATTTTCAAAATATATTCTGTTCTTAATCCTTTGCTTCTCGTACTTGCCGCTATCGGCTTCGTTACTGCTATAATCCGTTTGATACGTAGAAAAAAGAACAAAATGAAAAAGACAGATTGCAACTTGCTTCTCGGGTCTGTTCTTACAATGTTCGTACTCTTCGGCATTGGCTTCATGTATGCCTTCTCAATCGCCTGGTTCTCGGAATTTGTCTGGCTGCGCGCCGGCATGGATGATTGGATTCTCAAATTCTATAGCATCGGCCTTGTTCCTTTACTGTCGTTATTCTACTTATTCGGGCTTTCTCTTTTCACAAAAAATCTGGCTCAAGTGATCACGACAAGACGATCCAAAAAAAATGCTCTGGCAAAACCATCGTGATGAGGAAATGATTCTAAATGCCTTCCGGCAGGTATTGATGCGTCTGTACCGGTAGTTGTCCGCATTAGATTGAATGGGCTCGCAATGGCTTTTATTTCATGGGCAAACAGGCCTTTTATAGTATGTTATACTATAATAAAAACGGATCGGATGGTATTTTGAATGAAAGCACTTATTACGGGCGCAAGCTCGGGAATCGGGCGGGATATCGCCAGGGAGCTCTCCAAACGGGGATACGATTTGATTATCAGCGCACGGCGGGAAGATCGCCTCCTTGCGCTCAGGGAAGAAATCAAAACGGATGTCCGTATCATTACCGCCGATTTATCCGGACGGGAAGAATGCATGCGCCTTTATGAGGAGGCACGCGGGGAGGATATCGATATTCTGGTCAACAATGCCGGCTACGGCGTATTCGGCGCGTTTGACGAGACAGAGCTCGCGCAGGAAATCAGTATGCTCGACGTCAATATTTTTTCCGTGCATATCCTCACCAAATTGTTCCTGAAGGATTTTATTAAAAAAAACAGCGGATATATCCTGAATGTCGCCTCCTCGGCCGGTTTTATGCCCGGCCCTCTTTTCGCTTCCTATTACGCTTCCAAGGCATACGTCCTGCGCCTTACCCAGGGAATCCGCGAAGAGCTTAAAAAAGCAGGCCGCAGCGTCTATATCGGCGCCCTGTGCCCCGGTCCGGTCAATACGGAATTCAACGACACGGCAGGCGTGCAGTTTGGTATGCACGGGCTTTCCCCGGAATATGTCGCGGAATACACTGTCAAAAAAATGTTCAGTGGGAAAACGGTCATCGTCCCCGGCGCGGTTATGAAGGTGACACGCTTTTTCGCAAAGCTTTTGCCGGACAGCGTCGTCGCGAAAATGGCATACGGTATCCAGAAAGGAAAACAGGGAAAATAAGTTTTTCCGTTTGGGCTTTGTTTATCAGTACAATATAAATTAAAAGCAATGGAGGGACAGGCATTGGAAATCGCAATGGTAACGGGCGCGTCTTCCGGCATGGGAAAGGAATTTGTTAAACAGCTTTCCGGCATGGGCGGCCTTGACCAGATATGGGTGGCCGCGCGCAGGGAAGAACGTTTGAAAGGGCTCGCCCGAGAGGTCGGGACGCCCCTGCGTATTTTCGCATGCGACCTGACGCAGCCCGCCGGGATCGGCGAAGTCAAAGCCGCGCTCTCTGCGGAACGCCCGCATATCCGCTATCTTGCGAATTGCTCCGGCTTTGCCAAATTTGGAGCCTTCGACGCAATAAGCGAAGCGGACTCCCTCGCGATGATCGACCTCAATGTACGCGCCCTTGTACAAATGACCCTTGCCGCGGTTCCCTATATGGAATCCGGCGGGCATATCCTCGAGATCGCTTCCACAGCCGCATTCCAGCCGCTCCCCGATATGAATATATACGCCGCCACAAAAGCGTTTGTATTAAGCTATTCCCGCGCCCTGAACCGCGAGATCGGCAAGCGCGGGGTCACTGTAACGGCGGTGTGCCCGGGCTGGACAAAAACCGAATTTTTTGACGTTGCCAAAAAAGATGCGGACGCAGGCGCGGTGCGGAACTTCTTGTTCCCCTCCCTGCCTCAAAATGTTGTCGCGCGGGCATTAAAGGATGCGCAGAAAGGCCGCGAGCTTTCCGTATACGGAATTTTCAACAAGCTTCACCTGTTTTTTGCAAAAATCCTTCCCGCAAGTTCGGTCATGACGCTTTGGGACGCCATGAAATAAGCGCAATCCAGAATAAACTCTTTCAATACCGCTTTTGCATCCATAATAAAAAACCTCCTCATTTCTTGCAGACACACAAGATATTAAGAAGGTTTTATTGCACATCGTAGTTCAGTAAGCCCCAACCGCATGGCGCACGTCGCCGCCTGTTGGCGGTATACCATAGCCCACGCTGTACCACTTGCGCATCATACGGCTATAACCCGCATGGCTGTGCGGTTTTTACTCTTCCTCCGGCAAATCCGCATTGTGGTAAACGTTCTGCACGTCGTCGTTATCCTCGAGCATATCGAGCATCTTTTCAAACTTCACCTGCTGCTCTTCGTTGAGCGCGGTGGTGGTTTGCGGGACCATATCGATCTCCGCCGAGAGGAATTCATAGCCCTGTCCTTCGAGCGCTTCGCGAACCGCCGAAAAATCCTCCGGAGCCGTTGTAATCTCATACGCGCCGTCTTCCGCCGAAAAATCCTCCGCACCCGCTTCAAGCGCCGCTTCCATCACGGTATCCTCGTCGCCCGCTTCCGCGTCGATGACAATCACGCCTTTTTTATCAAACATAAACGATACGCTTCCGTTGGTGCCAAGGGACCCGCCAAACTTATCGAACGCATGCCGAACCTCGCCAACCGTCCTGTTTTTGTTGTCCGTCATGGTTTCAACAATTACCGCAACTCCGCCGATCCCATAGCCCTCATAGGTCAGCTCTTCATAATTGATGTTGCCAAGCTCGCCCGACGCCTTTTTTATCGAGCGCGTCACATTATCATTCGGCATATTGTTTGCCTTTGCCTTGGCAATAACATCACGCAGCCGCGAATTGCTCGCAGGATCAGGCCCGCCCAGCTTAACCGCTACCGCAAGCTCCCTCCCTATTTTCGTAAAGACCTTGCCGCGCGCCGCGTCGGCCTTGCCTTTCTTGTTTTTGATCGTTGACCATTTGGAATGTCCGGACATAAAATTCACCTCAAATATAATCTGATAAGGGAAACCTCCCTTTTTATTACCCTAATGATAGTACCATAACTTCGGTTTCTTGTAAATGTTGCGCCGCATGCATCTATGAATAATTTGTGAAAATCATTTATTTAAACCCTGTTTTATGCTAAAATGTTTTTATGTATAGGCATGGCCCATGCATTTTCCCATGCTATGGAGGTAACAAATTTTATGGCTCCGAAAAAAGAGTTTCAGGATAAAGCAAAAGAATTAGGCGGCAAAGCCAAAGATACGGTAAAATCTGTCGGGAAAAAACTCGGCGGGTTCGGCTCGAAGATAAAGGGCTTCTTTGCGCTGGACGAAAAAGAAACGGGCGACAGTATATCCGGCGCGCAGAAAAAGGCGGAAAAACCACCCGTTGTAAAAACCAGGCCTGTTCGTCCCGCATCAAAGCCGGAAGTAAAACAGGCCGCCGACAGGGAAAAAACACAGTCGATCAATATCCTTTCCGTTCCTGACGATAAAAAGGCCAAGAAGCAGAAACCACCGCAGCCAAAGCAGCCGGCAGAGAAACCGCTGCAGTCGTCGTCAGAACAGCCGGACAAAAAGCCGCAGCAGCCAAAGCCGCCGAAACAACCGGCAAAGAAACCGTTGCAGCCCGCACAATCGGGGCAGCCTGTGAAAAAAACGGCGCAGCCGAAGCAGCCGACGGAAAAGCCGAAAAGAAAGCCGCTGCAGCAACCTCCTGTGAAAAAGGCGGCGGAAGCGCCATCCGAGGAAACCGTTGTTTTCACGGACGATATGACCCGCCAGTTTTCCCCTGACAAGGTGAAAAAGCCTTTGCCGCTGCAGGGCAAAAAGCCGACTCCCAAAAAAGAACTGACACAGCCGGTTCCGGTTGCGGGAAAACGTTCTATTTTCAAGCCGCGCGAAAAGAAACCGAATTTTGCGCTCGGCGTGATTCTTACCACAATTAAAATGTCTTTTGTCGCCATCGTTGTAGCCGTCGCAATTGTGTTCGGCTCTGTGATGGGCGTTGCGAACGCATATCTCGGGACAACGCCCGAGCTCGACGTTTCCAAAATTGAGAACCAGAGTGAAAATACCAAAATTTATGATTCCAACCAGGTAGAGCTTGCAACCTACACCGGCCTTGAAAACCGGGAATGGGCCAACCTCGAGGAAATTCCCACGGATTTGCAGAACGCGGTTATCGCCGTGGAAGATATTCGTTTTTACGATCACAACGGCGTCGATTTCCGACGTCTTTTGGGCGCGTTCGTTTCCAACCTTTCGTCCAGCAAAACAGAGGGCGGCAGTACGATCACACAGCAGCTCGTGAAAAACGAATTGCTGACCAATGAGCGGTCATATAAACGCAAGCTGCAGGAAGCCTACCTCGCTACGGAGCTTGAGAAGGCGTACAGCAAGGATGAAATCCTCGAGGCATACCTGAACGCAATTCCCCTGGGGGGAACGGTTTACGGCGTGAAGGCTGCCGCAAAGGATTATTTTGGCAAAGAGCTTTCGCAGCTTAACCTGCGGGAGATGATCTGCATTGCCGCCATCACCCAGAATCCGACGAAATACAGCCCGCGGCGGGCGACGTATACCAAGCCGGAAAACCTGCCCGGCCTGATTAACCGCATGAATATCATTGCCGAGCGTATGTACTGGAACGGCAAGCTGACCAAGGAACAGTATGAAGGGGTTGTGACTCCTGCCGAGAAATACCTCGCGCCTTCATGCCTCGAGCAGGACAGCAGCGGCGCCTGGAAGCTGAAGGAAGGCGCGGATATGGTCCTTCGGGACGGGTATCTCGATACGTGGAAAGCGGAAATGAACATTCTCGAGGAATCTCCGGCGAATTCTATGTATCCTTATCCGCATTTTATTGAATATATGATTTACGACGTCCAGAATTTCATGATGGATAAGGAAGGGCTTGAGCATACCAAGGCAAACCGCCAGAAGGTGGATAAGGAACTGCGGTCGGGCGGATATCAAATTTATGCGACGATCGATCCAAATATCCAGCAAACCGTGCAGGATACCCTCGCTACCTGGGATGATTATCCGGATATGGAAGACAAAATGGAAACCAATTCAGCCGGTGAAACCATCGGTATCCCACAGCCGCAGGCTGCCGCCGTGGTGATTGAGAATTCCTCCGGCCAGCTTAAGGCGATTATCGGTTCGCGCGAAGCGCCCGACCAGATGCTGACGTTTAACCGCGCATATGAAGGGAAAAAGCAGGTCGGTTCTTCCATCAAGCCGCTTTCCGTATATGGTCCTGCGTTCGAGCTCGGTTACGGGATTACCTCCTATGTTCCCAATATTGATATGCCCATTCATGGCTGGCTTGATAAGAACGGTGAAGACTCCAGTCCCAGTCACACCTACGGCGACGAACCGGTAACGATCAAGGATGCGATCGTCCATTCGATGAACGTAGCTGCCGCGCAAACGATCACAAACTATGTAGGTATCGATAATTCCGTGAATTATCTGTATAAGCTCGGTGTTTCGGAAGAAAGCCTTGTCGATCCCGAAACCGGCTACAGCACGAAGACAGGTTCCGGCCTTGCAATGGGCGGTTCCAACATCACTCCCATCGAAATGGCGGGCGGTTACGCAACCATCGCGCGCGGCGGCGAGTATAAGCAGCCCGTCTCCTTCACCAAGGTGCTCGATTCGGATGGCAATGTTGTGATCGATACGGAAACCGACCGCGAGGTCCACGAAGCGTTTACGCCGGCGACCTGCTATATGCTGACCGAAGCCCTCGAGGAAGCCGTGGTATCCGGAACCGGAAGCCGGGCAAGGCTCGACGGCATGACCACGGCGGGTAAAACAGGGACAAACGCGGATAACTACGGCGTTTATTTCGCCGGTTATACGCCCTATTATACTTCCACATTGTGGGTGGGCAATGATATCAACAACATCTCCATGGGCTCGTCCGCGTCGCGCATCAGCGCCCCGCTTTGGAAGGCTTATATGCAAAAAATCCACGAAAACCTCGAGGATAAGGAAATTGCGGCGGCTTCCGGTACCGACGAGGACTATGGGATTATTGAGGTCACAGTATGTAAATATTCAAACAAGAGGGTATCCAGTTCCGCCTGTGAAGCGGTCACGGCGCGCATGCCTGCGAACAGCCCGCTCCTTAACGAGGAATGCGACGTATGCCAGTATTCGACAAGCGAAAGCATCAAAATGTGCGGCGTATCGCATATGCGTTTTGTGGAGGGCAAGTGCCCGGAAGAATTTGCATATAGCTACCCTGTCAGTTACCGCACCTTTGCGGAGGGCTCGCCCTACTATGGCTGGCGCTCGGGCGGCGGCGTTTCCGCCACGCTCAACGAGGATGGTTCCGTCGCCGAAGACCCGACGCAATACTGTACCGATCCGCATCTCCCGGTTGCCACGCCAACGCCCGCGCTCCCCGGCACGCCCAGTACGCTGCCGCCGACAACCCCCGACCCGGGGCCGACGGACGAGCCGACAGAACCAGTGCCGGAACCCCCGGTTGTACCCGAGGGGGAATAATCCTGTTACCACAAGATCAAAGGTTCGCATTTTAAAAAATGCGAACCTTTTTTATTTCGTCTAATCATAACTGCGCGTTCAACGCGCAGTTTGCACTAACCCTGTAAGGGTATT
>NZ_MAIQ01000005.1:4924-228849 GCF_001678845.1 Christensenella intestinihominis | reverse complement strand
TTCTCTATTCTACATCCCAACAGAGGTTTACACAATCCTTGAAACGGTCTCTAGAATATAACCGCTGCAGCCTTTTCTATGTTCCTGCTTTTACTTTTGGAGCGCTTTTGTGATTTCTGCGATATACAGCGTATGGTAATCCTTTTCAGGATACCATTTTCCATCCGATTCCCGGTCGATGAAACAGTCCGGGTCGTATTTCTGGGCATATAGCTTGCGGCATACAAGCACAAGGTCCGCCTCTTCAAAATACGGCGTTTTTCCGTCGTGCAGCACGGTCAGGCCGGAGGCCTTGATCTTGTCCTCATCCCGTCCCGAAACCGTTCCAAAATAATTCAGCGTCTTACGGTAGCTTTCATCCAGAAACGCAAGTGAAAATGTATCTGCCGCATCAACGAATTCCTTCGTATACCGGGTGGGACGAATGACGACAAACGTCACATTCTTTCCCCACATCACGCCCATGCCTCCCCACGAGGCTGTCATTGCGTTTACCTTTCCTTCCTTTTCACCTGTGACAAGCATCCAGTCCTTCCCAATCATCGTAAAAGGATTTCCTTCAAGCTTCATAAGCTCCACTTCTTTAAATTCCGGCATCTTCCTGTCCTCCTGTCAGCCAATTTTCCGCCGCGTGGGACCTTTTTTCGGTTCCGGCGGCAATTCGTCCATTACGTCGTCTATCACATCCTGCGGGGTAACCTCGGACTCTTCAAAAATTTCCTCCCGCTTTTCCTTACGCCGGAACAAGGGGCTTTTCTCTCTTTCCTGCGTTTTTCCAAGAAGCCTGCGCTGCGAGCGCGTCATTGGCTCTTCCGGCTCATCCGCATACTTTTCAAGGAAATCCATGGAAGGCTCAAGCGGCCTGCGTTCTTCTTCCATCGGCGCAACCACACGCGTTGGTTCCTCCTCCGCCCCCATTTCTTCCGGCGCTTCCCCATATGCCAACGGCCCGGAAACCGGCTCCGGTTCTTCGGCACGCCATAATTCTTCCCCGGCGTCCTCTTCCGTTTCCGGCACCTCCGGTTCTTCTTCGGCAACCGGTTCCGGCTTCGGCTGCGAATTTCCAAACACCGGCGTTTCGATCTGTTCCGTAACGACCTCAACCATTTTCCGCGGAAGCCTGCGCGGGATATCCGCTTCGCCGCCGCTTCCGTGCGCGGTATCGGCGGCAATATAGTCGACAACCATCGCATTCATTGCCTGGCCGATATGGTTTACGGTATCCATTGGCGTCATGGAGTATTCCCCCTCCTGCTGCGCCGCAAGCTCCCCTGCCATCCCGGCAATATAGACGCCGGTAAGCGCCGCCTCGTAAACGTCCTTGCCCTGCGCGAGCAGCCCGCCGATTACACCGGTGAGCACATCGCCGCTGCCGCCCTTGGCCATGCCCGGCGTGCCCACGCACAGGAGCGACGCATTCCCAAACTGGTCTGCGACGATCGTCGTGCTTCCTTTCAGGACAAGCGTTACGCCATACTCAACCGCAAAATTCACCGCGGCTTTTACCGGGTCTTTGAGGATTTCTTCTGTCGGCAGCCCCGAGAGCCGTGAAAACTCCTTTGGATGAGGGGTAAGGATTACCTCTCCCTGTTTATTTTCCAACAGGTCCAGATGCCCCGCAAGCGCGTTGAGGCCGTCTGCATCCACCACCTTGGGCAAACCGCATTCCATAATAAGGTTTCCCACCACTGCGGTCACGTCTTCATTTACGCCCAGGCCCGGGCCGACCGCAATTGCCGTTTTTCCCTGTACAAGCTTTTCCAGGGAAGGAATTGCTTCCTTTGTCAAAACGCCGTTTTCACCTGCGATTTCAAAGCATGTCGCTTCCGGCACATTCTGCTGCAGGACGCCGATCACATCCCCGCAGGACGCCGCCGTTACCAGGCCCGCACCCGCGCGGGACGCGGCGCGCGCGCTCAGCACTGCGGCGCCCGCCATGCCGTAGCTCCCCGCCACCAAAAGCAGTTTTCCATAGCTTCCCTTATTGGAATCGAGCGGCCGTTCCCCGAGGCACATATCCGGATCGTCACTTTCATATGCGCACACCGTAGATTGCAGCGGGATATCACAGCCGTCGTCGACGCCGATCCTGACGACCCGCAGCTCTCCCGCATATTCGCGGCCCGGATAGAGGAAATGGCCGATTTTCGGATATTGGAAGGTCACCGTGATATCCGCGCGGACCGCCGCCCCCATGACGGCCCCCGTTTCCGCGCTGATTCCCGACGGAATGTCTACGCTCACCACAAGCGCATCCTGTTCGCTTAGGAACTCTACCGCGCTGCGGTAAATTCCCTCCACATCCCGTGAAAGCCCCGTTCCGAAGATTGCGTCCACATAAATTTCCGCTTCGGGCAGCGCTTCAAATTCCTCTTTATTGGTGACAACCGTATAATATTCCTTTGTTTCCTTAAAAAACGCAAAATTTTCCGCCGCATCCCCCTGCAGGGAGGACGGATTCCCCATCAGCACAACCGTTACGTCATAGCCGTTTGCGAGCAGGATACGCGCGACCGCAAAGCCATCCCCCCCGTTGTTTCCGGTACCGCAGAACACCTGCACGCTGCACGGCTCCGTTTCTTCACGAATTGCTTCATATACGCTGTGCGCGGCGTTCTCCATGAGCAGGATTCCCGGAATTTTCATCCGTTCTATCATATAGCGGTCTACCGCCCCCATTTGTTTTGGTGTAAGCACTGTTCTCATTTTGCCTGTTTCTCCTTTTCCAGTATAGCGATTGCGCTGGCCGTTTCTTCCGTGTGCGTGATGCTGATATGCATGGACGCTTCCATCGCAAGCGAACCGTGCAGCACGGCATAGGGCGCGCCGTTTTCCTGATGCAAAATTTCGATATCTGTAAGTTTTGCGTCTATGATGCCAAGCGAGAGGGCCTTTAAAACCGCTTCCTTCGCACAGAACATTCCCGCCGCGCTTTGGGCGGCAAGCCTTTTTCCATCCAGGTAACGCCTTTCGTTTTCAGTAAATACCCGATTCAAAAAAGCCTCCCGCTTCATCGCATTTTCCATGCGCGCAATGCGGAGGCTGTCGATCCCTACGCCAACAATCATAACGTTTCCTCCACCGCAAGGACGCTGTTGATAACCGCCCGCCTTGTCGCTTCGATTGCGGCGGTAATCAATATATTCATATCCGCGGCCCGGCTTCCATAGGAAAGCGAGAATATTGTATCTCCATCCACCATGGTATGGATCGGATCAATCGATTTGGCAAGGCCGTCATGCGCAACCTGCGCGAGCTTTGCCGCCTCGTCCTTCGTCAGTTTTGCATTGGTTGCAACCACGCCGATCGTCGTATTGCGCCCCTTCATGAATTCCGTTTCCACTTTATTCTCAAGCATATATTTTGCCGTATTGATATGCGTGCCGTTTTTTTGCGCCCCGGCAAGCACCCTGCCATTTTCGATTACGTCGCCAAAGGCGTTTACCCCCACGAGCGCCGCAACAATTACCCCGCCGGGTAGCTGCAGGCTGGCGGTGCCTACGCCGCTTTTCTGCGCATGCTTCATGCCCAGGACCTTGCCCACCGTAGCGCCCATCCCGACGCCGACGCTGCCCTGGGGCACCTTGGTGCAGGCGTTGATGCACGCCGCATAGCCCATACCGGCATTCGGGCGGATATCGCTCCGGCCATAGCCAAGGTCATAAATGACAGCCGCCGGAATAATCGGCACGACTGCGTCTTCCGTCCGTACGCCCATCCCCTGCTGTTCGCAATAAATCATTACGCCGTCTGCCGCGGCAAGGCCAAAAGCGCTTCCCCCCGCAAGCAATACCGCATAGCATTCCTGTACAGCCTTGCCCTGGGACATAAACGCGGTTTCCCGCGTCCCCGGCGCGCTTCCGCGCACATCCACGCCGCATACCGCCCCATTGGGCGCAAGGATCACGGTGATCCCGGTATGCCCCGCGGTATCCTGCGCATGGCCGGCCAGAAGGCCCTGAATATTTGTAATACTTCCGCTGTACATAAAAAATCTCCGTTAAATATATTGTTCCATGCCGCGAACGGAAACCTCGCCCGCCATAAAAGCCTGCGTTTTCCCGTCAATATCAAGGAGCAGCTCTCCCTGCTTTGAAAAACCGCTGCAGACGCCCGTAACGGTTTTATTCCCGCTTAGAACTTTAATTTCTTTTCCTATTATAACACTATTTGCGCAATATTCATCAAAAATCGCGTCGATTCCCTGTAAAATATACCGTTCGCAATATGCGCGCACATCGTCGGCCATTGCGGCGGCAAGCCTTACCCGGTCCTGCTTTTTCCCCGACGCCATTCGCAGGGATATCGCTTTTTCCGCGACCTCCCCGTCAAACTCCCGCTGGTTGACATTGAGGCCCATACCGCAGACGATGTATTCCACACGGTCCATATCCGACGACATCTCCGTTAAAATCCCGCACAGCTTTTTCCCGCCGAACACAACGTCGTTCGGCCACTTGATTTTCGCCTCGATGCCGCAGGTCCGCCGGATCGCGCTGACCACGCCGAGCGCGGCGGCAAAGGTGACCGCGGGGGCTTTCGGCGGCTCAAATTCCGGGCGAAGAAGCATGCTCATCTGGATTGCGTCTCCCGGACAGGAGACCCAGCCCCGGCTGAGCCTGCCTTTTCCTTTTGTTTGCAGCTCCGCGATATAAATACTTCCATGCGGCGCGCCTTCCCGCGCCATTCGTTTGGCATACTCGTTTGTGGAATCCACTTCGCGGAGCCAGACAATATCGGCCGCCCGCTGCGTAAAAAAGCCGACATAATCCGGCTTCAGCAAATCCGGGAGCGCCACAAGGCGGTAACCCCGTTTGGTGTGCGCCTCGATTATGCCGCCTTCATCCTTAATCGCCTTGATATGCTTCCATACGGCGGCCCGTGAAATACCCAGGGTTTCGCTGATTTGTTCCCCGGACAAAAAATCATCCGCAGTAAACAGCAGTTTTAAAATTTCTTTTCTCATTCCTCTTCACACCTTTGGAGCGCGCGCCTGACTTCTTCGTATTCAAAGCCCCTGGCCATCAGTGCGCGTATCATTTTCTGTTTCGCTTTTCCCGGTTCTTCATTGCGGTACTTTTGTTTCAGCCTGGCGACATATCCGTCAAGCACCGACGCTTCCTGCCCGGCCCCTTTTGCCGCCTCTTCCGCGATATCGCGCGGGATTCCTTTTTGCATAAGCTTCTGCACCGCAACGCGCTGTCCGTATTTCCCGAGAAGTTCCTGCGCGTACAGCTCCGCAAATTCCCGGTCGTTGAGGTAGCCGATTTCTTTCAGCTTTTCTACCGCCCCTTCAATGCAGTCCTGCGGAACCTCTTTTTCGCGGAGCTTATCGCGCAGCTCCTTTTCCGTCCGCATCCGGTAGGAAAGGAATTTCATCGCGCACGCAAGCGCATATTTCGCCCCGTCTTCGCGCAGGATGCGCTCACGCTCTTCCCCGGAAATATCCGCGCCTATTTTGAGGTGGTTCGCAAGGGCCGTATCAATATAAACGGCAAACGCAAATTCATCGTCCACATAAATATTGATGCGGTCTTGATTGCGCTTTCCTTTTTGCATATCCGTAATTTTACCCATAGATTTATTATACTGGAAAGCCCCGGAATTTGAAACAAATTTGCATTTTTTCCCATTATTTTGTAAAATAGCGGTATGAAAAAATGGATTGGAATTTTACTCCTCGCCTGCTTTGTAATCACCCTTCCGGTTATTGCGGCGGCAGAAGGGGATTCGGCAATTAAACAGCACGCAACGGGCGACGAGGTGGCGCTGGTGCAGATGCGGCTGCGCGATCTTGGGTACCTGAACTACCGCCCTACCGGGAAGTTCAGCGACATGACGGTGGAGGCCGTTAAACGGTTCCAGACGCAAAGCGGCATTGCCCCGGACGGCCAGGTTGGCGACGCAACCTACCAGGCTTTGTTTTCCAGCGACGCAAAACGCGCGCCGATCAGTTCTTCCATAAAAAAGGTGTCCGGGCCCGCCTATACGGGTACGGTGCAAACAAAGGGAGAGCTTCTTTCCTGGGAAAACATCGATCCGCTGATTCCGGTAGAAACACAATTTTCCGTACAGGATTTCAATACCGGCAAGACCTTCCAGCTGATCCGTACGGGCGGGGTTAATTGCGCTTATGTGGCGACGCCTTCTCCGGCGGATTACGATACGTACCGCGCCATATTCGGAGGAGGCGATACATGGGAGCACCGTTCCGTTCTCGTCAGTGTGGACGGGCATACCTATGCGGCGTCCCTGTTTGGTATGCCTACAGGTGGAGACGACCTTTACGGAAGCGGAATGCAGGGGCATACGTTCCTGTATTTCAACAACAGCAAGACGGATGTTTCCGCACTCCCGGATGAAGAGCATATCCAGGCGGTGGTCCGCGCCGGGCAGTAGGCATGGGAAACAAGCAAGGACGGCCATAAAGGCCGTCCTTTTTTTACGCATTGCTGCTTTTCTTTTTTATTGCCGCAGCACCGGCGCCCAGACCGATACGCTGCCGTCCCCTGATGAAAAGGCGGCGTTTCCGTCTTCGCCGACGGTAACGACTCCCTTGCGGTTTCCAAGGACATCGTAAAACGTCCTGCCCGCAAACCGTTCCCCCACATACATCGTCTTTTCACCGCCGACCTCGTTGCTCATGACCACGGCAAGGCCCGAACCCGGATGGGCTTCGTCCCCTTCCCGCGTCCAGCCCACAAGGTGCGGGTCGTCAAAATAATCGTGCTGGGCTCCATACGCCAGCAGTTCCCGCGCCTTAACCATCGGGCGGAGCCATTGCCGTTTGGGCGCAATGCCGTGCGTCGGGATTCCGTAATAATCCCCGTAAAATACGCAGGGATATCCATCCTCCCGCAGCAAAATCAACGCATATGCCAGCGGCTTGAACCAATCCTGCACCCACGACTCCAGGGACTGCCCGGGCTGCGTATCGTGGTTATCCACGAACGGCACCGCCAGCAGCGGATTTTCCCGCACCAGCGTACGGTCAAAAACCGTGCGCATATCAAAGGCGCTCCCGGAATCCGCCGCATCGCGGAAACGGAAATGGAGCGGCACATCGAACAGGGAAAGGGTCCCCCCGGTAATATCGATATAATTAGAAAGCTTCCCTACGTCCCCGTTCCAGTATTCCCCGACCGCAAACAGCTCCCGGCCCGCCTCCTTGCGGAGCTCCGCAAGCCAATGGCTGTAAAAGGTAAACCGCATATGCTTTACCGCGTCGATCCGAAAGCCGTCGAGGGGAACTTCGCGGAGATACCATTTTCCCCATTCCGTAAGCTCCCGGACCACCTCTTCATTGCTCAGGTCGATGCTTGCGCCCATCAAATATTCAAAATTCCCGAATTCCTTATCGACTTCATCCTGCCACTGTTTTCCGCGAAACTGGAAAATGGAGGACCGTCCCGTTTTTTCGTCACGGTCAATTGCCGCAAAATGTTCGCTGTTCCACCTGAAACCGGAATAGGCTCCGTTCCTTCCCGGAAAATCAAATTTCGTCCACGCGGAAATCATTTCTTCCCCGCTGACCTGCTCATACCGGTTTTCCTGGGCGAACTCGCATGCGGAAACCTCCTCGAGGCCGTCCGCACCCATTTTATGGTCAAGTACAATATCGGCGTAAACCTGCAGGCCCGCCGCATGAAGCGCGTCTACCGCGCGCAGGTATTCTTCTTTGGTTCCGTATTTTGTGGCAACGGAGCCCTTTTGGTCGAACTCGCCAAGATCGTACAGGTCGTAGACGGCATAGCCGACGTCGTTCGCCCCGCCGCTGCCCTTGTAGGCGGGCGGAAGCCATACTGCGGTAATGCCGTCGTCCGCAAGCTCCCCGGCTTTTTCAGCCGCCTGTTTCCACAGGATTCCGGCGGGAAGCTCCCACTCGAAATACTGCATCATGGTTCCGTTTTTTTCGGTGTTCATACAAAAGTCCCTTCATACAAATCCCACCCGGTTATCTTTCTGATAAACAAAAACGGCGCATTGCTAACTTTTCTTATAGTACCACTCGTTCACCTGCGCAAATACCTGTCCCTGGCGCGGATTTTTAATATCCGTCAGGAGCTCGCTGCACACAATGGAATTCATCCGGTAGTAAAGGCCGATCTGCGGGACGCGTTCCGTAAGCAGCCTTTGCAGCTCGCTGTAATTGGCTTTGATATCCTCTTCCCTGAACGCGCCGCGCGCCGCATCGATCGCGGCTGTGATCTCGGCGCTGTCCACCCCGCCGTAATTTGCGGAACCGCCCGGCTTGAACATAAAGCCGACATCCGGGTCCTCATCCAGATAAAAGCTGCACAGCGCGAGGTCGAAGTTCTTGGCCTGCAGGCGGTCGTAATACTCCTGCTGGTTCAGTTCCTCCACCGTAACCTCGACGCCTACCTCTTCAAGCTGCTTTCTAATTGCTTTTGCAGCCTCTACCCTATAGTATATCTCCCGGTCGTCGGGCACGATGAGCGAAAGCTGGAGGATATTTCCCTCGCCCTCCATGCTGCTCCGGTACCCTGCTTCTTCAAGCAGGGCGCGCGCCGTTTTCAGGTTTTCATCCTGGTTATATTTGGAATCATACGCATAAAAATCCGGAGAAATGGGCATATTTGCCGGCACGCCATGACCCATGAGCACCGTTGAAATCAGCTCGCGCCTGTCAATTGCGTAGGAAAGCGCCTGCCGCACCCCCGTAATTCCCAGCGCCGGATTGCCGAGATTGGGCACCAGGCAGTCGTAGTAATTCGTCATATAATCGATTACCTGCGTTTTCCCCGCAATTTTATATTTCCCTGCGTACAGGACGTCCGTCGTGACGAAATCCAGGACGCTGGTCGATACCGCTTCCAGCTTTGCCGTACTGCCGGTCATCGGCTTTGCCACGATCGTCGGGATATTGGGCCTGCCGCCCCACCATGCTTCATTTGCCGTAAGCACCATTTCTGTGCTTGAATCGAAAGAATCGATCCGGTAGGGACCCGTTCCGGCCGTTTGCCCGTCGTCCCGGAGGAATTCGTTCATAACGGGAAACGACATGAAATAAAGCGCTTCCACGCCCGGCTTTGTCATCGTCAGCCTGACCGTGGCGCTGTCCACCATTTCGATGCTCTCGACCAGGGAATTATACTGCGCATAGCGGTTGGTCTGCGGGATTTCCACGACCGGCGATTCCTCCGGGCTTCCCGACGCGTCCGGCGAACCGGTGGGGCTGGCTTCGGGGGTGGGCGCCGTTCCATCCGGCTCGTTCGTTCCTTCCGGGTTGTCCGGCGCCTGCGTTCCCTCCGGGTTTGGTTCCTCTGGAACGGGAGCGTCAAACTGCGTGCCCGTAAGCCCGCCGACCTGCCCGGCGCTGTATACAATATCTTCAGCCGTGAGGGGCGTATTTCCGTCCGTAAACATAACGTTCTGGCGCACCTTGAAAGTATATACCCGGCCGCTTTCGTCCACCTCCCACGACTCGATCAGGCAGGCTTCCGGCTGCCCCTCCGCGCTGATGCGTATCGCCGGTTCATAGATCAGCGAGAGCAGGTTCACGAGGTCCTCGTCCGTCGCGGTAAGCGGATCGAGCGAGCCGGTGTCCGCCGGCATGGCAATAAAAAGGTCGCCGCCGGATTGCTGGCCTGCGCCCAGGACGGCGGAAGGAGCAGCGGACGACGACGCCTCTTCTTCCTTTGTTCCATTCGCCAAATTTCCGCACGCGCACAATGCAAGCGCCATGCAAACGAGCAGGAGCGCGATAAACTTCTTACCCAAGCTCGTACAGTTCCTTGTATTTCTCATATGCTTTCGTCACCTTTTTGACATAGTTGTCCGTTTCCCCATAGGGAATATTTGTCAGGTTCGTTCCGTCATCCGAATACCGGGGGTCCGCAAGCCATTCCTTGACCTTGTTGTGGCCCGCGTTATAGGCCGCCATTATGACCGGAAGCGTATCAAAACGTTCCTGCAAAAACTGAAGATACCAGCAGCCCATCTCTATATTTGTTTCCGGGTTCAAAAGGTCGTTCGCTGTAAAATTCTCCAGTCCGAGCTTCCCGGCGATCCATTCGCCTGTTTCCGGGACCACCTGCATCAGGCCCATAGCGCCCGCACCCGACACCGCTTCCGGATCAAAGCCGCTTTCCGTATGGATAATTGCGGCGACAAAATAGGGATCGAGCCCATACCGGTCCGAATATTTCTCAATCAGGTCCGCATATTCCAGCTTATATTGGTTCCGCTCAATTTGCGGCATCAGCACAAAGATGCAGGCCAGAACCACCACGGCCGCGACGGCGATACAGATGACGGCGACGACCGCTTTGTTCACGCCTTTGCGGCGCTTATAATCCATTCTTCCCATAAAAATATTCCTCAACCTGTTTTCTTAATTGTTCCAGTGTCCCGTCGTTTACCAGCACAACATCCGCATGCGCCAGCAATTCCTCTTCCCGGGACTGGCTTTTGAGGCGGTTTCCCGCATGCGTTTCGTCAATGCCGTCCCTGCTGCGGATGCGCTCCAGCTTTTGCGCATCCCCCGCGCGCACAAGCCAGATTTCATCGGCGTCACGCGAAAGCCCCGCGTCGACCAGCAGGGCGCAGTCGATCACCACCGTGTCTTTTTCGGACTCCCGCCTGCGCCGCCGCACCTCCTCGAGCACAAGCGGATGCAGAATCCCGTTCAGGCGCATGAGCTCTGCATGGTCGGCAAACACATGGGCCCCAAGTTTATGCCTGTCAAGCGCGCCGTCTTCCCGGAAAAACTCCGGTCCGAACGCTTTCCTGACCGCAAGGTAGCCCGCCTGCCCGGGATCGCATATCTCCCGCGAAATTTGATCCGCATCAATGACCTCTGCCCCGAGCTCCTTCAAATATTCCGCAACCGTGCTTTTCCCCGCGCCGCTGTTTCCCGTAAGGCCTATGGTACGTTTCATTTCGCTTCCGCCCACGTCTTTCCCTGCGCCACATTCACCCGGAGCGGTACGCTCAGTTCCATTGCATTCTCCATACAATCCCGCAGCAGCCCGGTGACGGCTTCCGCTTCGCTGTCCTTTGCGTAAAGGATCAGTTCGTCGTGTACCTGCAATACGAGTTTCGATTCATATTTTTGTTCTTTCAGCGCTTTTTCCACCCGGTTCATGGCAATCTTGATAATATCCGCGGCGCTTCCCTGGATGGGCGTATTGAGCGCCGCCCGCTCGCCAAAGGAACGAATATTGTAATTTCCCGAGGAAAGCTCCGGGATATACCGGATGCGTCCGCACAGCGTGCGCACAAAGCCATCCTCGTGCGCACGGGCAATGATTTCGTCCATGTATTTTCGGACCCCGCTGAATTCTTCAAAATACCGCGCGATGTAGTCCGCCGCCTGTTTGCGCGTAATGCCGAGGTTGCGCGCCAGGCCGAAATCGCTGATGCCGTATACGATGCCAAAATTAACCGCCTTGGCGCTTGCGCGTTCCGCGGGGGTCACCTCTTCAATTTCCTTGCCAAGCACCTCGGCCGCCGTCCGCGCGTGAATGTCCTGCCCCTTCATAAACGCGTCCTTCAGGTGCTTATCGTCCGCAATTGCGGCAAGGATGCGCAGCTCGATCTGGGAATAGTCCGCCGATACGATCTTATAGCCGTCCGGCGCCACAAACGCGCTGCGGATATCGTTTGCCATCGCGGATTTGATTGGGATGTTCTGCAGATTGGGTTCCGCGCTCGACAGCCTGCCCGTTGCGGTCGCCGTCTGTAAGAAGGTCGTGTGGATGACCCCGCCCCGGATCATGCCGATCAGGCCGTCGATATACGTGCCCTTAAGCTTGGTGAGCGCCCGGTATTCCACAATATAGGGAATGATCGGATGCTTGTTCTCCAGCTTTTCCAACACCTCGATATCCGTTGAGTAACCCGTTTTTGTCTTTTTCACAACGGGCAGCCCGAGTTTCTCAAACAAAATTTCCGCAAGCTGTTTGGTGGAACTGATGTTGAATTCCTGCCCCGCAAGCTCAAAAATTTTCGCGGTAAGCCCGCTGATTTCTTTATCGTATTTTTCCCCAAGCTTCGCAAGCTCGTCCCCGCTGACGCGGAAGCCTTCTTCCTCCATGTCGTAAAGCACCCGGAGAAGCGGTTCTTCAATTTCGTACATGACGTTTTCAAGCTCCGTGCGCTCGATCTCGTCCCGCTGGCGTTCCGAAAGCGCGAACAGCCCCGCCGCATTCTCTTCCATCTCCGCCCGCTTCATGACGCTGGCAAGATCGTATTTGGAATAAGAAGGATTTAACACCCACGCGCCGAGCATGGTGTCGTAAAATTCATGGAACAGGCTTCCCCATTCGTGCATCAGCGCCTTCACATCGTGCGCAATTACTTTTTTGTCCGCCAAAAAGGGCTTTAACCCACGCAGGACGTCGTTTAAGTCATATCCCTCGTCGAGCAGGGTTTGCTTTAAAGGAATTACATATTCCGTTTCCCCGTCGATCGCGAGGCGCACGCCGTCTTTTACGAGGAAAGCAAATTCATAGGCGTCGTCCAGGAGGCTCAATTCCTGCGGGGAAATTGTTTCCGTTTTTACCGTTTTTATTTTTTCGCTCCCGAGGTCAAACCGTTTCAGGAACGAAGTAAACCGGTATTGCTCGCTCACCGAACGGAGGCCGTCCATATTGAAACCGGCGAAGCGGAAATCATCGAGGCTTTTTTTAAGCGGCATATCCGTTTCAATCGTTGCCAGGTCCTTCGACATAAACGCGGACTCTTTTCCTTGGACAAGCTTTTCGTGCAGCTTGTTTTTGGGGAGTTCGTCGATGTTCCCGTAGAGCGCTTCAATGGTCGGATATTCGCGCAGCAGCTTCAGGGCCGTTTTTTCGCCGATTCCGGCAATCCCGGGGATATTATCCGAAGCATCCCCCATCAGCGCTTTCAGGTCCGGTATCTGCGCGGGCGTAAGGCCCATTTCCTCCATCAACGTTTCTTTCGTCATCAGCTTGGTTTCCGTAACGCCTTTTTTGGTGAGCACTACGCTGATATGGTCGTCAATCAGTTGAAGCTGGTCCTTATCCGCAGTAAAAATATAGGAAGGGATGTTCCTTCCTTCCGCCTGTACGGACAGCGCGCCGATAATATCGTCCGCTTCATAGCCTGCCTGGTCCACCCAAGGCACCCCTACGCGCCCGAGCGCGTCCTGGAGCATGGGAATTTGCGCAAGCAGCTCGTCCGGCGTTTTGCGCCTTCCCGCCTTATAATCCTCATATTTTTTATGCCGGAACGTTTTCTCGCTTCGGTCAAAGGCAACCGCAACATAAGTCGGGCGGTATTCCTCCACCACGTGGAAGAGCATTGTAAAAAAGCCGTACATTGCGTTCGTCGGCCTTCCCTCTTTATCCTGCATCGCCAATGGCAGCGCCCAATAGGCCCTGAAAACAAGGCTGTTCCCGTCAATTGCAAGCAATGTATCCGCCATGAAAATCCTCCTTAAATGCCGCATTGCGGCGCTAATATTCTATCATGTTCCAGGTCTAAAATCAAACTGCGCCCGGCCGTTTACGCCGGATATGCGCCATGATCCTGTAAAAACTTTTTAAACTTTTTCCATCTTTTGCTTCCATAAAAAAATGCCGCCTCTTCCATAGCTTTGGAAAGGGCGGCGGATATCCCCTTCGGGTTACATGATAATCATGGCGAAAAGAACCGTTAAAATCCCGGAAACGCCAATGGCAATGCCGCTCATGGCGCCCTCAACCTCCCCGATTTCGAGCGCCTTTGTGGTGCCGAGCGCATGGCTGCAGGTTCCGATGGCAACGCCCGCCGCGATGGAATTATCCACACGGAACAGCTTAATGAACGTCGGCGCGAGGATCGCCCCGACGATTCCCGTTACCACGACCGCCGCAACCGTAATGGAGGGTTCCCCGCCCAGTTGAATGGAAACATCCATTGCAATCGGCGTGGTGACCGATTTGGGGATCAGGGAATGCGTAAGCACTTCGTCAAGCCGGAAGAGGCTGCACAGCCCGTATACGCTTCCCATCGATACAAGCGAACCGACTGCGCTGCCTATGATGATGGGAAGGAAATTCCGTTTCAGCAGCCACACCTGCCGGTAAATGGACAGGGCGAGCGCCGCGGTTGCCGGAATCAGGAAAAACGCGATGAAATCCCCGCCCTTATTAAACGCTTCAAGCGGGATATGGAAGGCAAGCAATATTACAATAATGAGCGCAATCGCGATCATCAGCGGATTTGCAATGGGGGATTTCGTTTTGCGATTGATCCAGAGGCCTACCGCATAGGTCCCGACGCACAGCACGATGCCAAAGAAGGGAGAGCTTATGAGTTCATTCATACCGCTTGCCCTCCCGGATTTTTTTCTGCACCGCCATAACCGCCTTGACCGTATAGGCCGTTGCAAGGAAAGTAAGGACCGTCGTCACAAAGCAAATCAGCAAAAACGGCAGCAGGTAATTTTTCAGGAGGTCGAATTGCTCCATGATTGCCACTCCTGCAGGAATAAAGAAAAATGCCATGTTTTTCAGCAGGAAATCACCAAACCGTTCGATATGGCGGGGTTTGATACACTTCGTAAGCAGTAAGGCAAGCAGCAGGATCATGCTGATGACGCTTGTTGGAATTGCAATCGGGATCACTTCCGAGATCAACTCGCCCGCAAGGCAGACCGCGAGCACAATCCCTACCTGAAATAAACTTTTCACTGGCTTCCTCCCATGTTGCTAAAATAATCCCTATGGCATTATAGTCCTCTTTTACCCGGGGAACAACCCTTTTTTGGCGAAGTTTCCCCAAGGCGGAAACGGCAAAAAAATATCCCGCATATAAATGCGGGATATTTTCCTTTGCTATTTGATAATATAGGTTCCCGTAACCGTTGCGGAAACTTCAATTTCCTGCGGGCTGACAGGCGTCGCGCCGCCGGCCCTGGAGCCCGTATCCATTGCGGCGGCTTCCGCCGTCATATACGGCTCCGCGCTGTATCCGGCGCTGCCTTCCGTGATGGAAGCCGGACGGACAATGGCATAGCCGCCCGCCTGCGCTACCGCATTGGCCTTGTTTCCCACATTTTCCATCGCCTTGGCCAGTGCCTCCATATAAACGGAATCCCTGTCCGCAAGGTCGAACGAAAGCGAATAGGTGGAATTCGCGCCTGCCGCAACCGCAGCGTCGATTACCGCGCCTACGGTATCAATATCGCGTATTGTCACGCGATAGGTGTTTTCCACCACCGTCTGCTGCGGATTCTCATAATCTTCATAGACGTTCAGGCTTTGCGTTTCAAGGTCGTCTTCCGCCACTCCCTGTGCTTTCACCGCGCCAAGGAACGACTGTGTGATCCGCGCATTTTCTTCCTGCGCCGCCTGTGCCGTAGCGCCCGTCGTGCGCACGCCGATGCTGACATAGGCGATATCCGGCATTTTTTTTACGGATTCCGTCGCGCTGACCGTCAATGTGCTGTCAGTTGCTGCCGCGGCAGCGGACGCCGTATCCGTCATTGCCGGGGATTCGCTCGCAATATCCGGCGTTTCCGTGACCGCCGGAGCGGCGCTTTGTGTCGCCGCAGGCGTGGGCGTGGGTTCCGCGCCCGGCGTGACCGCGCTGCTGTCGCAGCCGGCTAAAACAAGGGCGCCTGTTAAAACCACCAGAACAACCAGTATCCATTGCTTTTTCATTGGCATTTAACCATCCTTTCCCGTGAGCCGCATTACCTGTTCGATTTCTTTTTTTGAACCGGCCATAATATAGAAACCGGCGCGGGTCGAGCTGTCTTCCACACTGGAAAGATTCTCCCGCTTTACCGGGCTTTCCTCAATGATACCCCGGGGACAATGCGCTTTAACAGCTTTTAGGGCCTCCACATCCTCCTGCGAAAACAAGAACCTGATTGCCGCCGCTTCATAATGCGGCCCTGCCGTCATATCAAGCGGTTTTCCAGCCGCGGCATCAATTACCATTCCAAGAAAGTCATATCCTGTCGAAAGGGGCACCAGGTGGGAACCGATACAGTCTCCGCCCATACGCGCCCCGATCTCAATGATATGCGCATCGCCGTCTTCGGATAACCGGAACTCCGCATGCGACGCACCCGTTGTAATCCGAAGCGCATCCAGCGCCTGGAAAATTTTCTCCCGGATTCCGTCCTGCCATTCAGGCGGAATATCCGCCGGCTCGGTATGCCCCGTCTCGATAAAATGCGGCGGCCCCGTCGTTTCCTTTTGGGTGAACGCCAGGAAGTGATGCTTTCCCCCCTCGGAAATACATTCACAGCTGTATTCCGGCCCGGAAATCAGTTCCTCCGCAATCGCTTTTTTTTCAAACGAATATTCAATTGCCGCGCGCGCCGCTTCCCTGGCCTGTGCTTCGGTATGTACCTCTGCAATTCCGCGGCTTCCGGAGCGGTCTGTCGGCTTTATAATAAAAGGAAACTCTAAATCAAGGCCAACGACGCTCTCCGGCGTTTCCAGCAGCGCGAATTCCGGTGTTTGCACGCCCGCTTTTTTCAGCGCTTTCCGCATTTGGTATTTGTTCGTGGAACATTCCGTGCATTTTTCGTCATTGCAGGGCAATCCAAGCTTTTGCGCGACATAGTTCACCGTATGCGTCGCCAGGTCGGAAGCAATGGTTACGACGGCATCCGGCGCGATATTCCGGCACTGCCGAAAAATGGCCTCTTTGTCCACAATGCTGACCGGATAGAAAAAATCCGCGGTACGTTCCCCGATATCTCCGCTTTTCCACGCAAATACATGCGTTTCATATCCCATTTCCTTCGCGCGCATAATCAGCGGATTTTGGAATTCCCCCGCGCCAATAACCACAATTTTTTTCATACAAGGGTCTCCCGGTTCCTGTAAAACTCGCGTATGGCGGAAACGACATAGTCAACATCGTCTTCCTGCAATTCGTAGTACATCGGAAGGCGCAGCAGCCGTTCGCTTTCGCGGGTCGTATACCGGTCTTCCCCGGCAAACACGCCGAACCGTTTCCCCGCCGGGGCGTTATGCAGGGGAATATAGTGGAAAGCCGTTTCTATATACCTGCTTTTCAGGAAGGAAATAAGCTCCGTACGTTCCTCAAGGTCTTTCGCCTTGATATAAAACATGTGGGCGTTGTGCGTGCAGCCTTCCGGGATCACCGGGAGCTCGATCAATCCTTCCTCCGCCAGCGGGAGCAGGCCGTTATAGTAACGCTCCCAGCTTTTCATGCGGTCGAGGAGGATTACGTCGGAAATTTCAAGCTGCCCCAGCAGAAAGGCGGCGTTGATGTCGCTGGGCAGGTAGGAGGACCCGCAGTCCATCCACGTATACTTATCAACCTGTCCGCGAAAAAATTTGCTGCGGTTTGTGCCTTTTTCACGGATGATTTCCGCCCGCTCCGTATACCGGGAGCCGTGGCACAGAAGCGCGCCGCCTTCACCCATACTGTAATTTTTTGTTTCATGGAAGCTGAAACACCCGAAATCCCCCAACGTTCCCAGCGGCTTCCCGTGGTATGTGGATTTTACGCCCTGTGCGGCGTCTTCCACAACCATGAGGTTATGGCGCCTGGCAATATCCGTAATAGCCTCCATTTCGCAGGCTACTCCCGCATAATGTACGGGCACGACGGCCTTCGTTTTTTCGGTAATCGCCTGTTCAACCAGCGTTTCATCAAGGTTCATGGTATCCGGCCGGATATCCACAAACACAATTTTCGCGCCGTGCAGTACGAATGCATTCGCGGTGGAAACAAAGGTATAGGCCGGCATAATCACCTCGTCGCCCGCTTCGATTCCGCACAGCATGGCCGCCATTTCAAGCGCGTGCGTGCACGAGGTCGTCAGGAATGCATTGGATATCTCACAATTAAGCTTGATCCACTGGCTGCACCGTTGGGTAAACTCCCCGTCGCCGCACGTATGCCTCCGGAACACGGCTTCCTTGATATACCTGAAACTATTGGGCCCGCACGGCGGGACATTGAAGCTTATCATTTCAAATTCCTTTCAATTTATGGATAAAGCGGCAGGTAAACGCCGATGAAGACGTAAAGCGTAATCGCCGTAAGCCCGGCTGCGAGGAAAATGGCCGGCACCGCCGCGCCCTTGCCCTTGAAAATCCATTTCAGTATTGTTTCAATCCCGATGGCAGTAAACAGCATCAGCGGAATCAGCATCGACATAACATACCTGCCCTGCGGCTGGAAATCGCTCGTATAGGAATAATATATGCTGAGCGCCACCGGGACGATCATGGTAAGAAGCATGCAAATACCCGCCAGCAATTTTTTCCCTCTGTTCGCATCACGTTTTCTCAGGACCTGGATAAAACGCGCGACACATCCAACCAATCCTGCCAGAAAGATAACTGCGTACACCTTATAAATCCATCCCGGAATCAATACGCTCATTGAGCCGAAAACGCCGATAAAGCTGTAATAGGTGGTCGCCGCCCATTCCATATTCCAAAGCATGCCGATCAGGGGAATCCCCTTCTCCTGAATGGTCAGCGCAGTGGATGGCTTCAGCTCGTCTATCGCATACAGTTCTTTGTAATGCTCCGTGATATTCAGTCCCAGGAAATCGCCGTTGTAAATGATATAGCTGCGAATAAACCACCATGCGGCGATGGCTGCAAACAGGCCCGCAACCACGTAAATTTTCGTGCGGAAACGACGGTCCCTCCATCGCGCGCGGTCCATCGCAAGATTGGAAATAAAAAACAAAACGACGCTTGCGAGAAGCCAGCCGTAGGCATTATAGTACGACATTGCGCACAGGCCCATGCCGACCCCGAGCAGGATGCAGCTTTTCATCGGCCATTTATATTTCAGCCCCAGCACCCACGCGTAGAACATAATCGCCGTTGAAAATACCGCAAAGCAGTCGTTGTTAATATAGCTGCCCAGGAACACAAACTGCGGAAGAAAGGCAACCAACGCCACAAACAGCCACCGGATCGCTCCCTTTAACAGTTCCCGGGAAATTTTTATGGAAATCCATACTGTTGCCGTCGCACTCAGCACGCTCACCATTCGGGCCGCCATGAGAAGTGCAAATTCGTTGGTTGTAAACAGGCTGGCGATCTTCATGAAGCCCGCGCCGATTATTTGCGGCAAAATTGGTGTGAAGCCATAAGAAATGCCCCACAGCGGGTCCCGAACCAAAGGGTCCGCGCCATGCGGCAATGTTCCGTATTGGTATATAAAAGCCGGGATTTTATAGCGCATTGTTTCATCCGGCGCCACATTTGGCGGTAAAACCAGGCTCCACAAATAATAGAACACGAAAACAAGCGCAATAAAAATCAAGTGCTCCTGCCTGACCACATCCCCAAACGAACGCTTCCGTGACGCCAGCTCATTCATGCCGCTTCACCTTTTCAACGATGAACACCGGCCGGTTCCGTGCCGCGTCAAAGGTACGCCACAGGTATCCGCCCAGGATTGCCATCGCCAGCATGGCCATGCCAAACAGCAGGAATAACAGCAGGATAACCACCGCAAGGCTTCCGGGCGGCGTTTTCGTAGCAAGGCTGTAAATCAAATAGCAAACCAGCCATACAAGCGAGACCGCAAACGATATGCCGCCCACAACGCTGATTGCCTTCAGCGGAACGGTCGAGAAACCCAGCAGGGAATCCGCCGTCAGCTTTACCTTTTTGGAAAAACTCCACCGGGACTTCCCTGCTTTACGCTCGAGCCGCGTATAACCCACCTGGGCGGTTTTAAACCCGCTCCACAATATCTGGCTCATCAACGACGTATTGAGCTCGTCCATGGAAACCAGGACATCGATCACCTTGCGGTCGATCAGGAAGCTGTCAAAACCGCCTTCCGGCATGCCCGGCAGCGCATATTTGCGCATCATGGACGCATACCGGTTGGAAAAAAAGCGCTGCATGGCAGGCTCGTTCCGGTCTTCCCGAACGGCCAGTACCACGTCGTTTCCTTCGTTATACTTTTCCAGCAGGCTAAGGATCAATTCCGCAGGCTCCTGCGCATCCGCCGATTTTTTGACGGCGCAATCCCCGGTGCACAGGTTAAGCCCGGCCAGAAGCGCCGCATGCTCGCCGAAATTCCGCGAAAGCTTTACAAGCGTGATACGGCTATCCTGCGCGGCAAGCTCTTCCATAATACCGTATGAGCCGTCCCCCGAGCCGTCGTCAACCATAACAATTTCGTATTCACAAGGCAGGATGCCAAGCACTTTTTCCTTCATGCCCGCATACATGTCCTTCAAATTTTCTTCATTGTAATAAACCGGAATAATTATCGATAATTTTTTCATAAAATATTCATTTGCTTTTCCGGGCAACAGAAAAAGCCCAAACTTCCCCCGTTTCGCATTAATCTTAAGACACATTTTTCTGCCGGGCCTTGTTTCAATCCCCTTGCCCTGTTTCTATTCTACCGCATTTTGGTGACAAAAAGCACCCCTATAATCTACTTTAATAAAAATTTAACAAATAGGGCCCGTTTGCTTTTTATTGGGTATTACCCCGCCTGTATTGTCCTGAAACCGGAGTTCGAAATTCCGGAACCAAAAAAGGCCGGGAAGAGGATTCTCCTGCCGGCCTTTTGAGCTTATTTCCCGGTGACCGCGCGGGTGATCTGGTCGTACACCCACTCCTTTTCCTTGCTTTGGATCGGGAGCTGTTCCCAATACTTATCGATCATGGAATAAAATGTATTCACAGACAGGAATTCATCCGTCAGTACGCGAACCGCCGTGTCGGCTGCCTGTGAGAAATAGGCGATGGCATTTTCCTTGACCCACAGGTTGACCTCCGGAAGGAAGGCCGTCGTGCCATAGGGCAGCAGCGCCACCTCCACGGTGGGGTTATTTTTAATTTCATCCATAAAAATTTTGATTTCCCGCGCAATATATTTGCTCGATATCTCCGCTTTCCTTCCAAGCAGGGACGAAAAAACCGGCGTTTCAACCTTATGCGACGGAAGCAGGGAATGGATATATTCCATGCTGAAAATAATACGGCTGAAATGGTTCTCCGACAGGAACTTCTTCGAATTTGCATTGCAGGTCCGGTAAAAACGCATTACCTTTCGTTCTTCCGCAGGCGTAAGCTCGAGCTCAAAAATAACGTTTTCAATCGTCTCTTTGCTGATTGTGATGAAGGGCGACGACGCGACATTGACATATTGGTTCATATCTTTTTTTAGGAACTCGGCTATTTCATTCTCCTTAAAATCATCACACAAATCCTTATGGCTGAGCTGTTTCATCAGCGGCTTAAAGCTCTTCAGGTGATTTTCCAGATAGAAATCAAACTGTGCCACCGTCATGGGATCGTCATACACCGCGGTATACATATCCGCCGTGTTGTCATTGTGATTGGTTCCCACCAGGGCGAGTTTTCCCTTGATTGCATAGATGTAGCAATAAAAAGGAACTTCTGTGTCGTACGTATAATATGCCTCCATCTGCGGCGATAACAACATGGGAAGCCAATAGGCCGACATATTGTAAATTTGCTCTGCCGGACGGTTCATATAGAACATTGTCTTGAGCTTATGTCCCTTCTTCTGCGCGTCCAGGAACAGCTTTTGGGAGGTTGAAGAATGATGCGAACCGGAGTAAAAGATATGCGAATCCGCATCATAGCCCCAGATGGTTTCGCCGCCCGGAAGGGAATCCGCCACCTTCAACAGGTACAGGATTGCCTCCCGCTTGCCCGAGGGACCCTTGTAAATTTTATAGGAAGCGTTATACAGGCTGTTCCCGTTATCCGGTTCCTTGAATTTTTTTTCAAAGTCTTTTGATACAAGCCAACGGGCAACATATTCGTACAGTTCATCCCTGCTGTTGATTTCCACATCGTCAATAGAGGAAAAAAAGCGCTCTAACGTTTTAATTCCCTGCTGTTCGTTGATATCCAGAATGGCATCCACAATGTCGCTGAAATACTGCGATTTCATATTGAGCTCTGTGCGCCCGTTTTTCCATCTGCTGATAATCGTCCGGTCTACATGGACAGCCTTTGCAAGTTGGGTTCCCTGGATATACAGCATATCCATTAAATACGCAAGTGGTGTTACCAGTTGTTTTGTCATGTTTGTTATTCCCTCTTTTAAAATTCACCTTTTCATTAATATATAAACCGGACTCCCGCAGTGAAATATTAAAAAATGAAAAAAGCGAAAAAAAACTCGTTTTATTATTGGCGGAACCGTGCTATTCGATCACTCCGAGCGATAATTTCCAGCACAATACGCGCCCTGCCGCCTCATCGATCCGCTCCCCGCTGATCGAGCCGTCTCCAAGCGCATCCAGCACCGCCTGGTACTGTTCCTCAAACTGCGAGCTTAAAATGAGGTCGTTTCCCGCCCGTACGGCCAGCACCGCCGCTTCGCCGACGCCATATTCGTCCCGGATGGCATCCATATAAAGGTCGTCTGTCATAATGACCCCCGAAAACCCGAGGTCGGAACGCAAAATATCGTGCGCCTTTTCCGACAGCGACGCCGGATATTCCCCGTCAATACATTCTACAATATTATGGCATACGAGTATACTGCCGGCATTTTCTTCAATACCCGCGGCAAAAGGCAGGAAATCGCTTTCCAGGAAGGAGCCGTAATCCCGCGTGTCGTGCGCGATGCCCGTATGGGTATCCGTATTGGAGCCATAGCCCGGAAAATGCTTGAGCGTACAGCCAATCCCGCTTTCATTCATCTGCCGGACAACCGCCGTCACATAGCCCGCGGTCTCTTCGGCATCTTTCCCGAAAGCCCGCTTATAGATAAAATCATCAGGATTTACGGATACGTCGCATACCGGGGCAAGGTTTACATTGATGCCGAGCCCTTTCAGCACCTCGGCCTTCCCGGCCGTGTCGCTGACGATGCGCTCCATTCCTCCCTCGCTGTAAAGCTCCTGGGGGGATAAAAACGGATCGCTGCACAATTCCTCATATTTACTGACGCGGTTTACCGTTCCGCCCTCTTCATCGACGCCGATCAGCATTCCAAGCCTGGAAACCTGCTGGCAGCTTTCGATGCTCCCGATTACCTCATCCCTGGATTTTCCTTTGAAATCGCGGTCGAACAGGATATATCCCGCCGGTTGGTATTCTTCGGCAACCGCGGCCGCATCCCCTTCCGGACAGCGGGCAAAAAACATCTGCCCCACCTTTTCCTCCGTGGTCATGCCCTGCAAAATTTCTTCCGCGCGGCCTGCGTATAAATTAAAAGGCGGGTTGGGCGCGTCCTGCGTAACCTCAACGTCCCGCACAATAGGCTTTGCGCCGCTTTCCATGTACGTTACCCGGACGGTATCCCCCGGCTTAACCGTACGTACCAGGGGCACGCCGGAATCCTCCCCGCTGAAGGAAAAGGACTGCCGCGCCCCGTTGTCATTTTCCAATGAAAACCCGGTATCATCCGCGGCCAGCACCGTTCCGGCAGCCGTCTTCGTTTCCGGCTCCTGTGGTTCCGGGGAAGGAGAAGGACCGGAGACGCTGTCCACGGGCGCGGAAACCACCGTTGGCGCCGCCGTTTCCTCTGCCTCCTGTACCGCACATCCCGCCATGATAAAAAGTCCGCACAGAAACACAGCCGTGATTGTCTTTTTCATTTCATATCCCCCACAAGTATGTGAATGCAAAAAAGCACATATTGCCTTACGAAATAACCGCCAAAGAGCCGCTCCCTCCGTGTCGTCCCGGCACGCCGTGGCGCGTTGGTGAGGACAACACAATAAATCGAAGGCACAGGGCCGGAAAGGCCGCCGGATGTTTTCCGTTTACCGGAAAACAAGAAGAAGCGGACTTTCCCCCGCCGCGGCCCCTTAAGGTTCAACAGATTCAGGCGGAACGGGGCCCCTGCAAGCCCGAATGGTTTGCCCATGGAAAAGAACAGCGGCGCCACAAAACAAACGGGCCATGCGTTTGCATGACCGTTGTTAACGCCGCTTGCCGCGCCCCCCGCCGAACTCGAATGGAGCGTTGGCGAAATAAGTTTAGCGGGAAAGAGGATGCCTGACGCTCTAAACGAGAAGCGTTTAGCAAGCGGAAGGTATGCACAGCAGGAGCAGCGCAGCAGACAAAAACCCCGCGCATTTGCGCGGGGTTTCGTCCGCGGAGCTTACTCCGACGTGGTGCCGAAGGTGGGAATCGAACCCACACGGTATTGCTACCACAGGATTTTGAGTCCAGCGCGTCTGCCAGTTCCACCACTTCGGCATGGAAAGTCGACCTACAAATAATAGCATGGCAAATGAAAAAAGTCAATTGGTCCGGCGGGCGATCTGTCCAAAACTTTTAGTCCTTCGTCACATGGACTTCATGCCGTTTTCACATAAAACTTCCATACTCAGAATATCGCAATAATGAAAAATCCAGGAGGCTTTCATGGGCACGAAAGAGAAAACAAGAAAAATGACGAAAAAGAAATGGATCATTGTGGCGGCTGTCGTTACTGCCGGCGTTTTGCTGGCGGTTTTCTTATTGCCGCAGTTCCTTTCCCGCGCGAATATGCAGTCAATAGCAGCCGCGGTGCGTACCGCAGCCGTGGAAAAAGGAACGATTGAAACCACCGTAGTCGGCTCGGGCAACCTTGCCGCGGACGACGCCGTAAGCATAAAGCTTCCCTCCGGCGTTACGGTGGAGTCCGTATTGGCGGAGGCCGGCGACACCGTAGCCGTGGGGGATACCCTCGCGACGTTAAACGCCGCTTCCCTCCAAAATGCAATCGTGAATGTCCAGGATAAGCTTTCTTCCCTCGACACGGAAATCGATGACGCCAAGGATGATACGGAATCCGAAACCATCACTTCCTCCGTCAGCGGACGCGTCAAGCAAATTTTTGCAGCGGAGGGCGGCAATACGGGCAGCATAATCGATGAGAACGGCTCGCTGGCCGTAATTTCCATCGACGGGAAAATGAAGGTTACATTTGTTCCTTCTTCCATGGACGGCCTCGGCGTGGGCACAGAGGTAGAGGTCACTCTGCCCGACGGCGGTACGGAAACAGGAACCGTGAGTTCCCTTTCCGCGGAATCCTGCACCGTTACCCTGACGGATAACGGCCCTGCCTACGGCGACAGCGTCACCGTATCCCTGGAGGACGTACCGCTCGGTTCGGGAACGCTGGAAATCAACGCGCCGATCACGGTCCTCGGCGGCTCCGGCACCGTGGAAAGCGTAGACGTTTCCCTCAATGAAAGCGTTGACAGCGGCGATACGCTGTTTACGCTCACGGAGGCTGCGGCAACCCGCGAATATCAAGCGCTGCTTACGGAACGCACGGAATATGAAGAAGCCCTGCGCATATTGCTTAAGTATGCGCAAACCAATTCCATCATAGCTGAAAACGCCGGGACGATCGGCGAGGTGTCCGTGAGCGCCTCCGGCGTTTCGTCGTCCCAGTCCTCCACAGGCACGCAATCCACCGCATCCGCCGCAAAGGCCGTATCCGCCCTTTCCGGGGATACGGACGGCTCTATACAGCTTCTTTCCGCCGCGCTTGCCGGGACAGATGATACTGTTCCCGCAAATTCGGGAACTGCTGCCGAACTTGGAGGAAGCATTGAAATTTTCATCAACAACCCGGTTATCGGCAGCACGCCGCAGAGCACAATCATGCCGGGAAGCGGGTATACCGGCACGATCTCCTGGGAACCTGCGGGGGCAAAATTTGAAGCGGGTACGGCCTATACGGCAAACGTAACGCTCACGGCCGCCTCCGGCTATCATTTTGCACCGGACGCCGCCGTAAACGTTACGGGCGCGGCCGTCGAAAACCTTAGTGTCAGTGCGGAAGCCGAGGGGAATACGCTCTCCTTCCGCGCAATATTTGCCGCAACGGAAGCGGCGGATGTGCAGCAGGAACAGCCGTCCGCCGCAGGCAGTGCCGTGCAGGACAATACCGGGCAGGAAGCTGTCGGCGGCAGTATGCCGTCCGGCTCTTCCTCCGGCGGCGCATCCACCGGCGTGTCCGGCTCCGGGACGGCGGCGGTGTCCACCGCTTCCTCAGCCGATTCGTCTTCCTCGGACAGTGAGGAAACGCTTCTCCAGACCGCGTTCACGATCCAGACCGGCGACGCCAATTCCCTCACCGTCAATGTGGACGAGCTCGATATCCTTACGATTACACCCGGACAGGAAGCGACGGTTGTTTTGGATGCGCTCCCGGATAATTCCTTCCACGGAACGGTAACCAAGGTTTCAACCGCGGGAACCGCGCAGTCGGGCGTGACCACCTATCCGGTGACGATCACGCTTGACGACATTTCCGGGTCCGGGGCGCTTGCGGGGATGAACGCGACCGCAACCATTTCCATCGCCACCAGTGAAGACGTACTGCTGATTCCCCTTGACGCGCTTCAGGAAATGGGCAGCGAGCAATTTGTATACATCGCCGGGGACGGCGAAGAGGGGCTTGGCGAACGGCGCGTGGTGGAAACCGGACTTTCCGACGGCACCAATGTTGAGATTACCTCCGGGCTTTCCGAGGGCGAGCAGGTGGTTTACACGGAAAACACCTCCGACGAATCCGCCCAGACGATGATGCAGGGCATGGGCGGAATGGGCGGCGCAATGCCGGACGGCGGCATGGGCGGCGGTATGCCTCCGGATGGCGGCGGAATGGGCATGGGCGGCGGACCCATGGGCTGAGGAAAGGAGGCTTTCATGATCCAGATGAAAAACGTTTCAAAAATATACACCATTGGAAATGAAGAGCTCTACGCGCTGAACCATGCGACTTTGACCATCCGCGACGGCGAGTTTGTAGCGATTATCGGCCCCTCGGGCAGCGGAAAATCCACATTGATGAACATCATTGGCTGCCTTGATACGGCGGACGGCGGGGAATATCTCCTCGACGGGCAGGCCATCGAGGATTATACGGAGGATGAATTGACGCGGGTACGCAATTTTAAAATCGGCTTCGTATTCCAGAATTTCAATTTACTGCCCAAAAATACGGCGCTCGAAAATGTGGAGCTGCCCCTGGTTTACCAGGGCGTTCCCCGGAAGGAATGCCGGGAACGCGCTGAAAAAGCGCTGATCCGCATGGGCCTTGCCGAGCGCATGGATCACCGCCCGTCCGAACTTTCGGGCGGGCAGCAACAGCGCGTGGCCATCGCGCGTGCCATCGTCACCGCTCCTTCGCTCATCCTCGCGGACGAGCCGACGGGAAACCTTGACCATAAAACAGGCGCGGAGATATTGGATTTATTCCATGAGCTGCACGCAAACGGCAACACTATTGTGCTCATCACCCACGACGACGGGATCGCCCGGAAGGCCGGGCGCCGCCTGCGCATCCTTGACGGACAGGTAATGGAGGACACCGCATCATGATCTTACAATCATTCCGCATGGCATTTGCCTCTATTGCGGCAAACAAAATGCGTTCCTTTCTTACGATGCTTGGCATTATCATCGGTATTATGGCCGTAGTGGTATTGGTGTCCATCGTTTCGAGCGCCACAAATTCCGTCCAGGGAGAGCTCGAGAGCCTGGGCGCGGAAACGCTTTCCGTTACCGTTACAAGCTCGCGTTACCAGCCGCTTTCCGTGGGCGATATCACAGGTCTTCCGGATGAATATGAAAGCATTGGCTATGCCGCGCCCACGGCAACGCAGAACGCCACGCTGAAAGCCGGCGACACAAGCACCACCGCCGCGGTCGTCGGGACCACTTCGGCCTATGCGGACATCAATGACCTGTCCCTCCAGTCCGGGCGTTTCATCAAGTCCCCGGATGTGAGCAACAATTCCGCAGTCGCCGTCGTGGGAAGCGATGTGGCGGAGGACCTTTTCGGGCGGACGGATGTTACGGGCGAAACGATTTCCGTAGACGGCCGCAGCTTCCTTGTCGTCGGTGTGCTTGCGGACGCGGGGGAGTCGCTGATGGGCAGTGAAAACAGCAACATCATCATTCCCTACACCACGGCGCAGCGCATGTTCTACATTTCCGGCGTGACCTCCTTTACAGCCGCCGCGCAGTCGAGCGAGCTGGTGAACACGGCGGAAGCAGACCTTACAAAAGAGCTTATGTCCCGGTTCAAGGACGAGGATGCGTTTTCTGTGATGAACCAATCCACTATCCTCGAATCCATGGATTCCATTACAAACACCATGGCCATGATGTTCGGTGGGATTGCCGGAATATCGCTGCTGGTCGGCGGGATCGGAATCATGAACATCATGCTGGTATCCGTAGCGGAGCGTACGCGGGAAATTGGTATCCGCAAGGCCATCGGCGCGGGTCGGAAGCGTATCCTGCTCCAGTTCCTGATCGAGGCGCTGGTTGTGAGCACACTCGGCGGCCTGGTTGGCCTCGGGCTTTCGTGGCTCCTGCTTTCCATCCTTTCCGCCGCGATGGATACGGCTTATACGATGTCCGCGGGCGTCGCCCTGCTCGCCGTTTTCTTCTCCATGGCAATCGGCGTGATCTTCGGTATCAACCCCGCGAACAAGGCCGCGAAAATGCCGCCGATTGAAGCGCTGCGGACCGAATAACGCCGCAACGCATTTCGACCCGGCTCCGTCAGGCCCGTACGGGGCCCTAAGAAGGGCTGCAGCGCACCTCGCTGCCACATGTAATATGAAAGGGGCCGGAATCCTGTTCCGGCCCCTTTGCTGTCTTATTCATCATACAAAATAGTAATTGGTATCCCACGCGGGAATACAGGGGAAATGCCTCAGGTATACTTGATAATCCGGCCGCAATGCGGTTACCAGCAGCGGAATGCGAAATATATCTTCATTCCTGTGATACGCGGAAACGAGCAGCTTCGGCTTTTGTTCCCGGATGATACGCTCCGTGCCTTTGAGGGCCGCTTCCTCCTCTCCCTCCACATCATACTTGATATAGGTGACGCGCTGCCCCGCAAGAAGGTTATCAAGGCTGTTCGCGGGAACGGCCCTCCCTTTCCCCGAAGCCGCGGAATTTCGCCCGCCGCGCTGGGCAAACAGGAGTTCGCCCTCTTTTTCATGGGCCGCCACATTCAGGCAGGTAACGCCTCCAATGCCCTCCGTCGCATTCCTGAGCCTGGCAAAATTCTTCGCGTCCGGTTCGATTGCAAAAATCTTTTCATAGCCGTCCACGGCCTCCAAAAAATCGCGTACCGTATCGCCCGTATAGGCCCCTGCGTCGACATAGCACTCGTCATCCCCCAGTTTCAGGATGGTTTCATATGCTTCACCGGGGCTGCTTTCGCAGCGGTACAGGTATTCCGGCTTTCCGCTCAGCTTATAATCGATCATATCCCGGAAAACTGCCCGGGAAGGATCGTCGGCCAGCATATCATAAACCTGTTGCAGCTCCCTTTCGTGTTCCCCATAATAGCGCATATCGAATACGCCGCCGCCATAAACGGGCACATCCGGCACATAGAGCTCCTGCTCCCGCGCGATTCTCCCGATCCTGTCCATTACCTCCGGAAGCTGCGTCCCGAAGGCGATAAGCACGACCATTTGGCCAAACCTGGCGCGCGCCTGTTCATAATTGACGACCGGGAAGCCGCGGAATACCTGCCCCCGGCAAAACCCGTCGCTCGCAAAAACACCCGCCGCTTTTATCCCGCGCCGCGTAAGCTCGTCCAGTATTTTGTCCGCACCGTTTCCCATGCCATAGAGCACAACCGGTTTTCCTGTCCGCTTAAGCCGCTCCCACAGGGAAATATTTTCTCTTAAATCCATAACTGCCTTCTGTGAAATTAATATGTCTATTTTACCATATTTCCCGGTTTTATGGTATAATGGACGGACTTGGGCAAAAAAGGAGCAAGCAATGATTACGGTTACAAATTTAAGTTTGAATTTCAGTGGAACGAACCTGTTTTCCGGGGTAAACCTCAAATTCACACCCGGAAACTGTTATGGAATTATCGGGGCGAACGGCGCGGGCAAATCTACTTTCCTGCGCATCCTGTCCGGCGACCTCGATTCCACCACGGGCGACGTGCATATCCAGGAGGGCGCGCGCATGTCCGTTTTGAAGCAGGACCACTTCGCATATAACGATCTTACGGTATTGGACACCATCGTCATGGGAAATCCGCGCCTGGCGGAGATTACCAAAGAAAAGGATGCGCTTTATGCGAAGCCGGATTTTTCCGAAGAGGACGGCATCCGCGCGGGCGAGCTTGAAGCGGAATTTGCGGAGCTCGACGGATGGGAAGCGGAAACCAATGCATCCAAGCTGATCCAGGGGCTGGGACTCTCCGAGGATATCCTTTACCAAACGATGTCTTCCCTGCCCGATAATGAGAAAATCAAGGTGCTGCTCGCGCAGTCTTTGTTTGGCAAACCTGATATTATACTGCTCGACGAGCCGACCAACCACCTCGATGTGGCAAGCGTGCATTGGCTGGAGGACTTCCTGCTCGATTATGAAGGGACGCTTATCATCGTATCGCACGACCGGCATTTTCTCAATACGGTATGTACGCATATGGTGGATATCGATTATGGAAAAATCAAAATGTATGTGGGCAATTACGAATTCTGGTACGAATCAAGCCAGCTGATCCAGAAAATGCTGCGCGAACAGAATAAGAAGAGCGAAGAAAAAGCCAAGGAGCTGCAAAGCTTTATCCAGCGTTTTTCGGCCAACAAATCAAAATCACGCCAGGCAACCTCGCGTAAAAAGCTGCTCGAAAAGCTGGAATTTGAAGAAATGCCCGCCTCTTCCCGCCGGTATCCGTTCGTAGGCTTTGCCCCGGACCGGGAGATTGGCAAGGAAGTGCTGGTTGTGGAGGGCCTGTCCAAGACAATCGACGGGGAAAAGGTATTGAACAATGTTTCCTTCCGCATGAACCGGGAGGATAAGATTGCGTTTCTCGGCGATACGGAAATTGCCGCAACCACGCTGTTCCAGATTTTGATGGGGGAAATGGAGCCGGACGAGGGCGCCTTCAAGTGGGGCGGCACCACCTCGCAATCTTATTTTCCAAAGGACAATTCGGCATTTTTTGACGGCTGTGACCTGAATATCCTCGATTGGCTCCGCCAGTATTCGAAGGATACGACGGAAACTTACCTGCGCGGCTTCTGTGGCCGGATGTTGTTTTCGGGCGAGGACGTCTTCAAGCGGGTGGATGTGCTTTCGGGAGGAGAACGCGTACGCTGTATGCTTTCGCGTATGATGATGTTTGGCTCGAACGTGCTTGTGCTGGACCAGCCGACCAACCACCTTGACCTCGAATCCATCACCGCGGTAAACAACGGCCTTACGGATTTCAAAGGCGCGGTGCTGTTTGCTTCGCACGATCATGAGTTTATAAACACCATTGCCAACCGTATTATCCGGTTCACGCCGGATGGGCTGATTGACCGGCTGGGAACTTATGATGAATTTATCGAGGAATACGGCGGCGGCGATATTTATTAAATTTCGGGCAAAAAAACAGACTCCCTCAAAATAAATGAGGGAGTCTTATTTTTCCGTACAATCAAGGGCTTTCCGCCTGCCTGCTTATCTTATTTTGCCATTCCTGCCACTTTCTTAATCGAAACCGCGGCGCCTGCAATTCCGAGGGCCATGATGATAAGGAGAAGCCCCTCACCTGCGCCGTTATCCGCTGTTTTAGGTGATTTCTGCGCCTGCTCCTGGGCCAGTTCCGCCGCTTCCTCCGGGGCTACGCCGCGCTGGATCAACGCCACATAATAAGAGAAGTAACCGATATCGTCGACCCAGATGTTCCACGAGCCGTCACTTTCATCGTAGGCCGCATCATACATATTGTACCATCCGCCGTCTTCGTCTTCCCAGGTCTGCATGATCTGTACGAGATCATAGGAATTAATGCTGTCATCCCAGAAGGTGAAATAGCCGCCGCCCGTATAGGTTTCCCAGCCAACCATCTCGCCGTTCTCGTCATACGTTCCAAGCCCGGCTTCCACGCCCACGACCGGTTTGATTTCGTCGGGTTCATCCACATCTTCATCTGCCTCTACAACGCCTTCCGCAATGCTGGTAAGCGCTTCGTCCGCCTCCGGCGTCAGTTCCTCATAGAAAACATCCAGGTTCGTTTCATCCGCGGGAATCGCAACATCCGGATTATCCGGGTCGGGAACATAAATGTCGAAGCTCGACCCATTCTCCAAATCCACAGGCTCTGCAAGAGCCGGTACTGCAAAAGCGAGAACCATTACCAAAACCAACATAATTCCTACAATTTTTTTCATTTCTTCTTCCCCTTTATTATTTCCGTTTACACGGAATTGATACGTATTTAATTATCCCCTGCGCCTTCCGGCGCTATGAACACCGCCTGGATGACAAAGCGGTTTTCATCTTCCCCGCGCACGCAGGTGGAAAGCGTCAAAAGCGAATCCCGGATCGATATGCCTGTCATATCAACCTGCGCGTCCGGCCCTTCCTTGGCCGCAATTTCATCCAGGAACTCCTGGTACAGCGTCGGGTTCCTGAGATTTCTCCCGCTTAAAAGGTGGCCGTCGTCATTTTTATACACTGCAAAAATCCGGTAATCCATTTCGCCTTCCGGCGTATAGACTTTGATAAGCGAATGTTCCTTTAGGAATTCTGGATCGCTGAATTTGTGCAGGTCCGCAAACATGGTGCCGTCCTTCATATTATGCCCGTAAAAAATACTGACAGGGTCCTCAAAGTTCAAATCGCAGGACACATCCATATAGATTGCCCCATGCTCACTTTTTTTCCCCAGAAAATCATAATGAAGATAATGGTCGTTGTCTGTTGTTGTCACAACCGGATAATCGATATTCGTTCCGGGGACCTCCAGCCATGCAACCGTATCAGGATTCTGCTCCGACAGCTCTGTGAAATTAATTTCACGTTCATTTTCTTTTTTTTGTTTTCCATAATAAATGGTCTTTTTGGACGGCGTGGAAGTCGCTGAGGCAGAGGCTTCGGGTTCCCCGGTCTTAGCCGACTTTGGCCGGACGGAGGACGGCGCCTCCCCCGCAAGTTCTTTTACCTGCTCATTCCGCTGCCTTTCCCGGCCTGCCTGCCCAAGCTGAAAACCGCACGCCACAATAACGGTAATACAAATTACCGCGATTACAATCCAAACAAAAAATTTTTTCTTTTTGGGAGCGCCCGGGGGCTGCGGTGTTTCGCTATGGGGCTCGGCATTCGAATTGGTGCTGCTGATTTGCTTGGCCATCTCTTCCTCAAATTCACGAATTTTCACGAATAACACTGCTGAATAATAGAAACCATCATACTGGTAATTCGATAATATGCAAAACCTTACTGGGATACATTTATTTTATTCCGGTAAAAAACGAAAGTCAAGGGTTACATATATTTCCAAGACTCTGTATGGAAATTTTTTATTTTACCTGCTCGAACTGGCTGTTATAAAGATTGGCGTAGAAGCCGTTTTGCATCATGAGTTCTTTATGGGTTCCCTGCTCCACAATATTGCCCTCGTTCATCACAAGGATGCAATCCGCCTCGCGGATGGTGGACAGGCGGTGCGCCACCACAAAGCTGGTGCGCCCCTTCATCAGCTTGCTAAACGCGCTCTGGATCATCATTTCCGTGCGCGTATCAATGCTGCTGGTCGCCTCGTCGAGAATCAGCATCGGCGGCCGCGTCAGCATGACGCGCGCGATGCACAGGAGCTGTTTTTGCCCCTGGGAAATGCCGCCGTCTTCGGCGATAATCGTATCATACCCATCCGGGAGCCTGCGGATAAAGCCATGCGCATGCGCCGCCTTTGCAGCCGCAATAATTTCTTCCTCTGTCGCGTCCGGCTTCCCGTACGCGATATTATCCCGGATGCTGCCTGCAAACAGCCACGTCTCCTGCAAAACCATGCCGTACAGGGCGCGCATTGAATTACGCGTTATCAGGCGGATATCCGTTCCGTCAACACGGATTGTTCCCTTATCCACATCATAAAAGCGCATCAGCAGGTTGATGATCGTCGTCTTTCCGCTGCCCGTCGGCCCCACAATGGCAATCCGCTGCCCCGGCTGTGCATAAACGTTAAGCCCCTCGATCAGCTTCCGGTCCGGCACATAGGAAAATGACACGTCCTCGATTTCTACCCTGCCGCCGCTGCTTTCCATTACGGCGGCACCCGGCGCATCCGGCGTTTCTGACGGTTCGTCCAAAACCTCGAATACCCGCCGGGCGGACGCAAACGCCGTCTGCAGCTCCGTTACCACGCCGGAAATCTCATTGAACGGCTTGGTGTATTGGTTTGCATAAATCAGGAAGCTCGAAAGCTGCCCGATCGTAATTCCCCCGCTGATTGCGGTAAGCGCACCCACGATTCCAACCGTCGCATATACGATTGCGTTCACAAAGCGCGTGCATGGATTCGTAAGCGAGGAAGCAAATTGTGATTTGACGCCGCTCGTTTGCAGCCTTTCGTTGATTTCTTCAAATTTCTTCTGCGCCTCTTTTTCATAGCCAAAGGCTTTTACTACCTTTTGGTTCCCCACCATTTCTTCCACATATCCGCTGAGCTCGCCGCGCACCGCGGCCTGTTCGCGGAACAGGTGGAAAGATTTTTTTGCGATGAATGCCGCCATCCCCAGGGATAACGGCGTGATGAGGACGACCACAAGCGTGATGTTTACGTTAATCGAAAGCATAAAAAGCAGCGTTCCCACAATGGTGACCACGCCGGTAAAAAGCTGTGCAAAGCCTTGCAGCAGGCCGTCCGATATCTGGTCGATATCGTTTACAACACGGCTGATGAGATCGCCGTGCGCATGGGAATCAACATATTTCAGGTGAACTGTTTTAAGCTTTTCAAATACGCGCACGCGCAGGTCGCGCACCGCGAAATAGGTTACATGGTTGGTGCACCGCGTCATAAGCCACTGGAATAATGCGGACAGCCCAATGGCCGCGCCGATTTTTATGAGGATCGACACAATCCCGGGAAAATCCACATTTCCCGGTCCGACGATGAGGTCTACGGCGCCGCCGATCAGCACCGGCGCCCACAGCGACATTGCAACGCTGATTACCGCGGAAGCAAGGGCGAGCACCAGGTAGCCGTAATATGGTTTAAGGAACCCGGCGAGGCGTTTTATCACGTTTTTATCCATGCCGCACCTCTCCTTCCGAAAGCTGGGAAAGACAAATTTCGCGGTAAACCGCGTTTGTCTCAAAAAGCTCTTCGTGCGTCCCCACGCCCACCACTTGCCCGTCGTCAAATACAATGATTTTATCCGCATTTTTAAGGGTAGTCGCCCGCTGGGACACCATAATGACGGTAATTTCCCTGCCGTATTCCCGGAGCGCTTCCCGCAGCGCTGCGTCGGTTGCGAAATCGAGCGCGGAGGCGCTGTCGTCAAGAATCAGTATCTCCGGCCTGCCCACGAGAGCGCGCGCAATGGTAAGGCGCTGGCGCTGCCCGCCGGAAAGATTTTTACCGCCCTGCAAAACAGGCGTATCCAGTTTTTGCGGGAATTTTTCAATAAACCCGCAGGCCTGCGCAGTCCGCAGCGCCGCCCAGATTTCGTCGTCCGTCGCGGAATCGTCCCGCCAGCGCATGTTCTCCCGTACCGTTCCCGAAAAGAGCACCGCTTGCTGGGGCACCATGCCGATCTGCCCGCGCAGCACGGAAAAGGGATATTCGCGTACGTCTTCGCCGTCGACGAGTATGCGTCCTTTGCTTGCATCGTAAAAACGCGGGATCAGGTTTACAAAGGTCGATTTTCCGGAACCCGTGCCCCCGATTACGCCGATGGTCTGCCCGCGCATAATTTTTACGGAAACATTTTCGAGGTCCATTTCATCCCCGCCGTAAGAAAACGATACGTTTTGAAACTCGATTTTGGGGATGTCCGCGCCTTTATCCGCATTTTCCGGGGCATTTTTCCCGTCTGCCACGCTCGCCTGCGTTTCGAGCACTTCGTTTACACGCGCGGCGGATGCGGAAGCCTTCGTGAAAATGACGACCAGGTTTGCAACGACAATCAGCGCAAGCAGTATCTGCGTCATATACTGCACGAGCGCGACAATCTGGCCTTGCTCGAGCGCGCCCGTATTGACCGCCCCGCCGCCGAACCAGATGATCGCAATAATGCCGGCATTAACGATCAGGTAGGTAAACGGATTCAGCAGGGCGGAAATTTTTCCCACGCGCACCGACGCCTTTTTCAGTTCGTCCGTTCCCTCGTCAAAACGCTCCTGCTCCTTTTCCTGTTTGGAAAATGCGCGGATGACCCGCACCCCCGCCAAATTTTCCCGCGTAACCAGCGAAATACGGTCCAGCAGCTTCTGGATCGCCCGGTAAAACGGCACGGACCGCGACATAACCAGGTACAGCACTACGGCAATCCCGGCCGCGGCGGCGACAAAGATAAGCGACATCTGGAAATCAATCATCATGGCCATCACGGTGGCGCCGATCACGAGGAAGGGCGCACGGATTACAAGGCGGATCAGCATTGCCACCGCCACCTGCAGCTGGTTCACGTCATTGGTGATGCGCGTAATCAGCGACGGCGTGCCCAGGGTATCGATTTCCGCATGCGAAAGCGAAGCAATATGGGAAAACATCTCGTTGCGCAGATTAGTGCCGAAGCCCTGCGACGCTTTGGCCGCGAAATATTGGCATATGAGCGCGCAGCAAAGCCCGACCGCTGCAATCAGGATCATCAGCCCGCCCATCCGCAGGATATAATCCGAATCGGAATTCCTGATTCCCACATCGATAATATTTGCCATAATAAGGGGCGCGATCAATTCCAGGATGGCCTCCGTAAGCTTAAAGGCCGGTCCCAGAATCACTTCTTTTTTGTAATGTTTCAGATATTTGGCAAGCTTCCACATAGGCATTTCCTTACTTTTTTCAAACAATACTATATTAGCACAAAATGCATACCTTGTAACATTTTTCTTCCGCTTCCGCTTTTTACCATATTAAATATAACCAATGCGCAACGCCCTGTTTGAGGTCTGCAAAACAAAGATTGATATTTATTTAACAAATAGTACAATGAAAATTGTGAGAAAAATGTATTCCGTGGTTACCAATACCACGGTAAGAATTTACAAAGTATAGAAAGGAAGTAATTTATTATGGCAAGATTTACACTCCCACGCGACCTTTATTTTGGACCCGACGCAATAAGCGAGCTTTCCTGCCTTAAGGGCTGCAAGAAGGCGATTATCGTAACGGGGGGAAGCTCGATGCAAAAATTCGGGTTTCTCGATAAGCTGCAAGACATCCTGCACGACACCGGACTCAAGACAAAGCTCTTTGAGGGCGTCGAGCCCGATCCGTCCGTAGAAACCGTTTACCGCGGCGCGGAAGCGATGCGGGAATTCGAGCCGGATGTAATTGTCGCCATCGGCGGCGGCTCCCCCATCGACGCGGCAAAGGCAATGTGGGTGTTCTATGAGCATCCGGAAAAAACGTTTGACGATATTAAGGACCCGTTCACAATGCCCAAGCTGCGCCAAAAGGCAATTTTCGTCGCCATCCCTTCCACCTCGGGCACTGCGACGGAGGTGACCGCGTTCTCCGTCATTACGGATTATAAAACATTAATTAAATATCCCCTGGCGGATTTTGAGATTACGCCGGATATCGCCATCCTCGACAGCAGCATCCCGCTCACCATGCCGAAATCATTGACGGCCGATACGGGCATGGATGCGCTTACGCACGCAATCGAGGCTTATGTCGCCGCGCTGCACAGCCCCATTTCCGACGCTCTGGCTTTAAAGGCGATCCAGATGATTTATGAAAACATTATTTCATCTGTAAACGGCGACGAGGAGGCCCGCGGTGAAATGCATATTGCGCAATGCATGGCCGGTATGGCGTTCTCGAACGCGCTTCTGGGAATTTGTCATTCCCTTGCCCATAAAACGGGCGCGCAATTTGAAATCCCGCACGGCCGCTGCAATGCAATCCTGCTGCCTTTCGTAATCGAATATAACGCAAAGGCTGTTCCGGAACGCTTTGCGGACATCGCAAGGGCGCTCGGCCTGCCGGGAGCAACGGACCGCCAGCTTATCAATTCCCTCGTGGACGCAATCAAAGCCCTGAATGCAAAGCTGGGAATCAGGCAGTCGTACCAGGAGAACGGAGTGACCGAGGAGGACTACAGGAAGGTCGCGGACTTTATTGCCGAAAACGCAACGACCGACCCGTGCACGGGCAGCAACCCGCGCGAAACGGACGTCGCCGCAATGCGCAAGGTTCTCGACTGCGCTTTCTATGGAAACGACGTGGAATTCTAAAAAAGAGAAATACCCTGCCGGATTATGGCAGGGTATTTTTTCACTTGTCCGGCTGAAAAAACGCCCCTTAAAGGGGCGTTTTTGATTATCTCCTGTTATCCGGCGGAATCTGCGGCGGATTCTGCCCCCCGCCGTAAGGCGGCTGCATGTTGCCGTTTTGCTGCGTAAAATTGGTATACGGGTCGCCATAGGTCCGCTGCATTTGCTGCGAATCCTTCCCGTCGCATACATTTTTGGCGTTTACGTAAACCTCGAACATATACGGGGTAGTGAAGGTTTGCAGGAAAATCCCGAGAACTGTAATCAGCAGCGTATAAAGCGGCATTATTGCCGTCAGCAGCGTGCTTGCATACGTAATATCCGAAAGCGTCGCACCCGGGGCCAGAATGGCCGAAAAATAAGGAATATAGAACGGCAGGATAACCGCCATTTCAATTCCTACGGTAATCAGCCCGATGATAAGCGTATGCCCGAGGTTCTTCCAGAAATTCCCCCGGAAAATATAACGGAAGGACTTAAACACCGCCTGGAAGCCGCTGGGGAATTCCATGCCGGGGATAAACTGGACAAAGCTGAGGCAGAACGTGTAGAACAGGATCAGCACAACCATTACGACCAGTGCGGGCATCATGGCCGAAAGCACCATAAGGGGGGCCATAGAACTGCCGTAAAAGTTTCCCGCGGATGAAAACACGGAGCCGACAATTGCAACGGACGAAATGAGCGCAATGATTAAAATCGCCGCGAACGAGATGACCACGGTCGCGAGCAGGGTCGTCATGTACCGCCCGTAATTGGCCTTTGCCGCCGCCCACGCGGTAGGCATTTTGGCGGGCGTACCCGTAAGGTGCCATGTGCGCAGGACGGATGTGATATATCCCATATAAAGCGGGGAAATAAAAATCACATACAAAAGCACGCATAGTTCCAGCCCCACCGCAAGGCCCGCGCCGGCCGCCACCGGCGGGAGCGACGTCGCAATCAGCGACAGCACCATCGTCGGAACCGTATAAACCAGAATTCCCACAAGCAGCGGTACAAAATTATTTTTTGTTGTGCTCCACGCCGAGCGGAACACTTCTCCTAACGATTTGTTCATGGTTTCCCCTTTTCAAGATCAGCCAAGCAGCGAGGCAAGATAAATATTCAAAATATCGCCTTTTGTGATCGGCTTTGTATTCTTTTTCCCGATTGCAGCCTGTGCGGAAATATCGGTATATTGTTCGAGCTCTTCCCTGCTGATTTCCAGTTTTCCGGGCAGCAGGCCGCGTATCATTTCCTGGAAGCCCTCTACTCCATTGACTTTGAGAAGCGTGCACATCCGGTCGATCTTCTCTTTTTTCGTATCGTAAGAAAACGCCACATACTCCCCGAGCGTAAACGCGCAGGCACGGCCATGCGGGATGCCCTTCCGGACGGTAAGCGGATAGCCGATGGTATGGACGGCGGACGTACCCGCCATGCTGATGACGATGCCGCCGAGCGTCGCCGTGAAAAGCATCAGCTCGAGTTCGTCCCCGGAGAAGGCACGTTTGTAAAGCGCGTCTTTGTAAGCTGCAAAATTGGCGAACGCACGTTCCGCGAACAGCTCCGTCGCCCAGGAATCCTGGATCAGGTAGCCCTCCACGCAATGCGAAAGCGCATCAAGCGCCGTATCTACCGCGACTTGCGCGGGCAGTGTTTCTAAATATTTCGCATCGAGCAAAGCCGCCGCAGGAAACAGGTCGGGGCTGAGGAAGGATTTCTTGGTATCGCCAACCTCGAGCACGGATATCGCCGTAACCTCGCTTCCCGTGCCGCATGTTGTGGGAACCGCAACAACCGGGAGCGGCTTTACCGCATAGCTTTTATCAAACAGGCCCATAGGCGGGAGGTCGTTTACCGCAAGGACGGCCACCCCTTTTGCCGCATCCATCGCGCTGCCCCCGCCGACCGCTATGATAAAATCAAAGCCCGGCGCATAGCCAAGCAGCGCCGCGACATCCTCCGGCGAAGGATTCGGCGGCACGTTACCGCACACATGGTAGGAAATTCCTTGTCCTTCGAGCGCCTTTACAACATCACTCAGCGCGCCGTTTTTTCCCGCCGATCCCGACTTGATAATTGCCGCACGTTTTCCAAACGACGAAAACAAAGCGCCATTCCTGCCGACGCAATCCTTTCCCACGATCACTTTTGTAGGAACCTGCAATTGGAATTCCATTACGCTTTCCTCCCTGCCGGACTTATTTGAATATCACGCCTTTTTTCAAAATAATATTTGAATACCCCTCGTATTCGCCCGTTGCGACGATTGCATAGCATTCCTTGGCGCGGTCGTAAAAATCAAAGCGCTCCATTTTTTCAAATCCGTGCTTAAAACCGCCTGCAAAATCGTTTTCGCGAATAATTTTTTCATATTTTCCCCATACCGCCGGTTCGTTCCCGACCGGGGCGTCCATCAGCACGCACGGCTTCTGCACAAAGGCATCCAGCGGAAAAAGCTGCAGCACCGCGTCCAGCAGCTCCGTGATTTTATGGCCGTCCGCGCGGATGACCCGCTGGCCCATGGAATCTGCCGGGAAATTTGCATCGCCAAAACAGATTTCATCGCCGTGACCCATACTCATGAGCGCATACATAAGCTCTGGTGAAATAATATCCGGAATATTCTTCAACATGATAACAACACTCCTTTTTTAATTTTCTTTATTTTGAGGTAAATGTTTCATTTTCCTGCGAACAGGTCGGTGGAAAGATAGCGTTCCCCGGTATCCGGAAGGATGACCACAATCTTCTTTCCCGCATTTTCCGGGCGTCCGGCAAGCCTTATTGCCGCGGCGAGCGCCGCGCCCGATGATACGCCGCACAGCACGCCTTCCTTTTTGGCAAGCATACGGGCCGTTTCATACGCCTCTTCCGCGCTTACCTGCATTACTTCGTCAATCAGCTCGCGCTTCAGGATTTTGGGGACAAAGCCCGCGCCAATTCCCTGGATTTTATGGGGCGCGGCCTTCCCACCGGAAAGCACGGGGCTTTCCGCCGGTTCAACCGCCACAATTTTTACATCCGACAGTTTTTCCTTAAATACTTCCGCGCAGCCCGTAATCGTCCCGCCGGTACCGACGCCCGCTACAAAAATATCGACGTCGTCCACCAGGTCGCGCATAATTTCGACAGCCGTGGTTTCGCGGTGCGCCTGCGGGTTGGCCGGGTTCTCGAACTGGCCGACCATATAGCCGTTTTCTTTTTCGCAAATTTCCCTGGCTTTTTTGATCGCGCCGCGCATTCCTTCCGCGGCGGGCGTAAGCACGAGCTCCGCACCCAGCGCCGCAAGCAGGTTCCTGCGCTCTACGCTCATGGATTCGGGCATGGTGATAATCAGCCGCAGGCCCATGCACGTGCAGATATACGCAAGCGCAATGCCCGTGTTTCCGCTCGTGGATTCCACAATTACCGTATCTTCCCGGATCAGCCCTTTTTCCATTCCGTCTTTTATCATATAATAGGCGGCGCGGTCTTTCACGCTTCCCTGCGGGTTGAAAGCTTCAAGCTTTGCCCAGATCGCCGGGTTGACATGATTCAGCTGCAAAAGCGGCGTATCCCCAATCAGTTCTGTGAGTTGTTTTGCCAATTTCATGTGTAATCACTCCTCGTTTTGAATTGCCTGGAGATCATATGGCGTCTCCTGATATACATAATAATTCAGCCAATTATTGAACAGCAGGTTGGCGTGCCCGCGCCAGCGCACAAGCGGCGGCTTTTTCGGGTCGTTGTCCGTGAAATAGTTGGCGGGCATGGGGACATCCAGGCCTTTTGCCAGGTCGCGCACATATTCCGTCTTCAGCGTATTCGCGTCGTATTCCGGATGCCCGGTCACAAAAATCTGCCGCCCCTTCCTGGCGGAAACAAGATAAAGCCCGTTTTCCCCGAATTCACATAATATGCTCAGCTCGGGATGCTCTTTTACATTTGACATCTTCACGTAGCTGTGGCGGGAATGCGGCGCCCAGAACACATCGTCAAACCCGCGCATGAGCGGGCTGTTGTTGTCCGTCCGCTTATGCAGGTAAATCCCCGAAAGCTTTTGCTCGAGGGGATGCTTCGGTATTCCGTAATAATAGTAGAGGCCGGCCTGCGCCGCCCAGCAGATATGCATTGTGGAATAAACGTTTTTGCGGCTCCAGTCCATGATTTCCTTGAGCTCGTCCCAATAGGTTACCTGTTCAAACGGAATTTGCTCCACCGGGGCCCCGGTGATAATCAGGCCGTCGAATTTCTGGTCCTTTACATCCTCAAACGTTTGGTAGAACGCATTCATATGTTCGATCGGCGTATTTTTGGGCACATGGGTCGCCGGGTGCAGCAGCACCACCTCAATCTGCAGCGGCGAATTCGCAAGCAGGCGCATCAGCTGCGTCTCCGTTTGTTCCTTGGTGGGCATAATGTTCAGGATCGCAATCCTCAGCGGACGAATGTCCTGTGTTTCCGCACGTTCGAAGGGCATCGTGAATATGCCCTCCTGCGCCAATATTTTTGCCGCGGGCAGCTGACTATTGATATTAATAGGCATATCCGCATACCTCCTTCTTTACGGTTTGGAAAAGTCTTTTGACATCTATTATACAACACCTTATACTATAAATACACTTTTTTATGAAAATGTAATCTCTTTTGCCGATGCCGGAAGGCCCGGTGTTCCACATATGGAGGGGAAAATGCTCAAGGACTTAAACGAACTGGCCGCGGGAGAGCTTGCCCGCGAAATCATTTCCATCAATGCGCACAACATTACCGGGGAAACGATCAGCGGATTCGGGATGAAACAAAAGGTCGCGGCGTTTATCAAGCTCACGCGCAGCGCAATGTTTCCCAATATTTACGACAATATGATTGTGAAGGAAGCGGACCTTGAAAAAATTGTGGAAAAGCGGCTCCAAGAGGCGGCGGTCCTCCTCGACTGCATTGTGGCGGAGGTTATGGTCAACCAGTGCCACCTGCAAAAGCGCGAACGCACGGATTGCGACAAATGCAGGGAGAACGCCCGCAGGATTACCCTTCATTTTATGAAACAGCTTCCGGATATTGCCTGCCTCCTGAACACAGATATCGAGGCGGCTTATTGCGGGGACCCGGCGGCAGTTTCCAACGAGGAAATCCTTCTATCTTACCCCGGGTTTGAGGCGGTGAGCATTTACCGGCTGGCGCACGCGTTATACGAGAGGCATATCCCGCTCTTGCCCCGCATTATGACGGAGCAGGCGCACAGCGCCACGGGCATCGACATCCATCCGGGCGCGCACATCGGCGAATATTTTTTCATCGACCACGGCACAGGCGTAGTGATCGGGGAGACGTGCACCATCGGCAAGCACGTGAAAATCTACCAGGGTGTGACGCTGGGCGCAAAGAGCTTTGAGCTGGACGACAACGGGAACCCCATAAAGGGCGTGAAGCGCCATCCCGATATCGGGGATAACGTCGTCATTTATTCGGGGGCGACGATTCTTGGCGGCGATACCGTGGTCGGCGAGGGCTCGGTAATCGGCGGAAATGTATGGCTTACCCATTCCATAGAACCGCATACCACGGTCTATAACTCCACGCCTTCGCCGATTATTTCAAAGTAGACAAAATTGAACGCGGACGCTGCGGTGAAAACAGCGTCCGCTTTTTTTGATTTTATTTCTTCCGCGCCGTAATTCCGACCGTAGCAAAATAATTTCCGTTTTCGATCCGCATCATTTCCACATCGTGCTTCGCATGGGGTTCGTCGCACGCCAGCCAGTCTGCCCATGCCGCGGCATGGGACTCCAGGGAAAAGCTGCGAACGTCCTTTACCATGTTTGATTTCTGCCACAATGATTTCCACCATGCACAGTCGTGGAAATTCATATCGCCCGTCCAGAACGGTTCCATTTCCTCCGGCACGGTTTCCAGTTCATGCCGGAGTCCGGGGACCGCAATCGCAAGCGTCCCCCCTTCCTTTACCAGCGGTGCGATATGCGCATCGAGGAATCCTTCTCCCGCCCCAAAATAATGGTAGGAATCGACGCTGACAACCGCGTCGAAAAAGCCGTCCGCATACGGCAGGGCGACGGCGTCCGCATGGATGGGAACCACCTTCTCCCCGAGCCCGCACGCGCGAAAGCGTTCAAAATTATCCGTAGCGGAAATCCACAGGTCGGTGGCGAACACCTGCACGTCGAATGTCTGCGCGAGATACATTGACGTAAGCCCCATTCCGCATCCAAGGTCGAGCACACGGCTGCCGGGTTCAAGCCGGAGCGTCGCGCCAAGCTCCGCAAGTATCCTGACTGCGTTCGGCCCCATCATCGCGCCCCTGAAAAATTCACTGTTATAATCAAATTCCATTTTTTATCCTTTCCCTCAAGACCAATCCCCCGCGGAAATTACCTTTTTGCTTACAAAAAAGCAGACTGCGCAAAAACGCAATCTGCCGGACCAGCCCAAGTCCGGTATCTGTCCGGCGTTTTCCGCAAGGCAAACCAAAACATACGGCATATGTTGCCGCACACTCCATACCTTACAGGACAATCGCCAAAAAGACACCACCTTCCGTTTTATTACAATGATTATAACAGGAAACGCGGCCTTGTCAACCGCAATGGGTTTCCACAGCGCTTTTTTCCCGTCCGTACCCTTCCGCCATTTTGAGGAAATAGCGGTGAATCCGTTCATCCCGGGAAAGCTCGGGGTGGAACGCCGTTACCAGCATATTTCCCTGCCGCGCCGCGACGATATGCCCGTCCACGCGGGCAAGGACCCGCACGTTCTTCCCTGCGCTTTCGATATACGGCCCGCGGACAAACACCATCGGAACCGTTCCGAGCCCGGCAAACGGCGCCTCCGTTTCAAAGCTGCCGAGCTGCCGCCCGTAGGCGTTCCGTTTGGCCGTAATATCCATGCAGGCGAAGCACGGCCTGCCGCCTTCCACCCTCCCGGCGAGCAGGATCAGCCCCGCGCACGTTCCCAGCACGGGAAGGCCGCCTGTAATTTCCCTGCGCAAAGGTTCAAACAATTTAAGGCCATGCAGCAGCTTGGTCATCACCGTGCTTTCGCCGCCGGGAACCACAAGTCCGTCCATCTCCTGCCCGTCGAGATCGGCCACTTTGCGTATCTCAAAGCACTCTGCTCCAATTCTTTGCAGCATTGCCGCATGTTCCGCAAACGCGCCCTGCAATGCCAGGATTCCGATCCTCATTTTCCCCGCTCCGCCATCAAAAGTTCTATTTCCTGTTCGTTGACGCCCACCATTGCTTCCCCAAGGTCCTCCGAAAGTTCGGCAAGAAGCTGTGCATCGTTATAGTTGGTTACGGCCTGCACGATCGCCGCAGCGCGTTTTGCCGGGTTGCCGGATTTGAAAATTCCGGAGCCAACAAACACCCCCTCCGCGCCAAGCTGCATCATAAGCGCGGCATCGGCAGGCGTTGCCACCCCGCCCGCCGCGAAATTCACCACGGGAAGCCGTCCGTTTTCGTGCACATATTCCAGCAGGCCGAGCGGCACCCGCATTTGCTTTGCCGCCTCGTAGAGCTCGTCCCCGGCGAGGCCCGCGACCCTGCGCATCTCGCTTGCCATCATCCGCATATGGCGCACGGCTTGCACGACGTCCCCCGTGCCCGGTTCGCCCTTCGTGCGGATCATGGAAGCGCCTTCGCCGATTCGCCGCAGCGCTTCCCCGAGGTCTTTGGCGCCGCAGACAAAGGGAACGTCAAATTTTGTTTTATCGATATGGTAAACGTCGTCCGCCGGGGACAGCACCTCGCTTTCATCGATATAATCGATTTCGATTGCCTGCAAAATCTGCGCTTCCGCAAAATGGCCGATCCGTACCTTGGCCATGACGGGAATACTCACCGCCTGCTGGATTCCGCGAATCATCTTAGGGTCGCTCATGCGCGATACGCCGCCCGCCGCGCGGATATCCGCCGGAATCCGTTCAAGCGCCATGACTGCGCATGCGCCCGCGCCCTCCGCAATTTTCGCCTGCTCGGGGGTGGTGACATCCATGATGACTCCGCCCTTGAGCATCTGCGCCAGGTTTTTGTTCAATTCATATCTTTCCTGTGTCATTTTCAAACCTTCCTTTCATTGACAGCCACTTGAATTACAGATATGATTATAAACAAAACTGATCTTGTTTCAACGGCCAGTTTTCGCTTTTTTAACAATGCCAGTTTAGCCTTGGAGGAAAAAATGCTTACGCCGATTTTAGATACAAACAGCAAAGCCCCTATTTATGAACAGCTCTACCGGTATCTTCGCACGGAAATCGAAACGGGCAGGCTGTCCGAAGGAATCCGCCTGCCATCCAAGCGGAAATTTTCCGCACACCTGAAAATCAGCCAGGGAACGGTGGAAACCGCCTATTCCCAGCTTTTGGCGGAGGGCTATATCTATTCCATGGAAAAACGGGGTTATTATGTAAACGCCGTGGAGCAGGGCTCCCTGCTCCACCGTGAAAAAAAGGCTGTTTCGGCGGTTCCCGCCCCCATGGAAAACGATTTTCGGTTCATCCTTTCGACCGGGCGTGTGGATACGGAGCATTTCCCGTTTTCAACGTGGGCGAAGCTCATGCGCGAGGTGTTGAGCATGGAGAGCGGCCACCTGCTGCGTCCGGTGGACCCGCAGGGCGATCCTTCCCTGCGCGCGGGCATTGTCCGTTACCTGCACGATTTCCGCGGAATCGAAGCGGAGCCGGAGCAAATTGTTCTGGGCGCGGGCTCGGAATACCTGCTCAGCCTTATTACGCAGCTCCTGCCCCGGGAGGGCCTGTATGCCCTCGAAGACCCCGGCTACCGGAAGACGGAGCATATCCTCCACGCAAACGGCATCCGCACCGTTCCCGTGCCGCTCAACGCCGCCGGCATGGACGCGGACGCTTTGGAAGCGTCGTGCGCGGATGTGGCGCACGTTACGCCCTCCCACCACTTTCCCCTCGGTATCGTAATGCCCGTTGGCAGGCGGCAAACGCTGCTTTCGTGGGCGGCGCGCGGAAACCGCTACATCATTGAAGACGACTACGACAGTGAATTCCGTTTTTCGGGAAGGCCGATTCCCGCCCTGCAAAGCCTCGATATGCGGGAACGGGTAATTTACCTGAATACATTTGCCAAGACGCTCGCTCCTTCCCTGCGGATCAGCTATATGGTCCTGCCCCCGCACCTGCTTCAAAGGTACCGGGAGACCCTGCTCTTCTATTCCTGTACGATCCCGAGCTTTGAGCAGCACACCCTTGCCCTGTTTCTCGGCCGCGGGCATTTTGAGCGCCACCTGCACCGCATGCGGAAAATTTACAAATCACGGCGCGACGCTTTTATAGACGGATTCCGCAGCCACCTCGATAAACTGGAAATTTCGGGAATCGATTCCGGTCCCCATCTTTTGCTGACCGTAAAAAACGGCATGCCCGAACGGGATTTGATTCGGGCGGCGGAGAAAAAAAGCGTGCGGCTTACCCCGCTTTCCTCTTACTATACGAATGGCAGGGCACCTTCCGCGGCTGTGGTTGCGGGCTATTCCGGATATCACGCGGAAGAGCTGCGCGAAGCCGCCGGACTGCTTTGCTCTGCGTGGTTTTAATGCTTGACAATAAAAAAAGCCTCTGTTAAACTGTACAATATTGTACTAATTGGTACGACATTGTACCATTTATGTGAGGTGTGAAATGCAGGGGAATCCCAGTGAAAACCAGTTCCTGCGGTACGTGCTTCCGTCTATGCTGGCGATGCTTTTAAGCGGTTTTTACGCAATTGTCGACGGTTTTTTCGTAGGCCATACCCTCGGCGACACGGGGCTTGCGGCGATTAACATCGCATGGCCCATCGCCTCTTTCCTGCTGGCTTCCGGAACGGGAATCGGCGCGGGAGGGTCTGTGGTGATGACCACGCGCCTCGGGGAGGGAAAGCCCGGAAAATCCCGGCAGGCGCTCGGCAACACGCTTTTTGTCCTGATTGTTTTCAGCGCCGTCATGACGGTTTGCCTTCTCTTATTTTACAGGCCAATCCTGCAATTCCTTGGCGCGGAAGGCGAGCTTCTTTCGGCGGCCGCCGAATACACTCGGATTGTGGCCCTTGGAAGCGCCTGCCAGATTCTCGGAACGGGTCTTGTTCCCCTGCTGCGCAACAAGGGGAGAACGATTTCCGCCATGGCGGCCATGGTATGCGGCCTCGTGACCAACATTATCCTGGACGCCCTGTTTATGATGGTATTCCATTGGGGAATGTTCGGCGCGGCATTCGCAACCGTAACGGCACAGGCGCTGGTTGCTGTTTTAAGCCTTTTCATGCTGTTCCGCAAAAAGGAGGACCGCCTCGGCAGGCGAGACCTCTTGCCCCATGGCAAAACCATTGCCAGGCTCGTGAAAATCGGCCTGTCGCCTTTTGGTATGACGTTTGCGCCGTCTGTTATCATTATCCTCGCCAATTGGCAATGCCTTGCATACGGCGGAAACCGCGTGGTGGCTGCTTACGCAGTCCTGATGTATTTCGTTGCGTCCGTACAGCTGCTCCTCCAGGGCGTCGGCGAGGGCGTCCAGCCGCTTTTGAGCTATTTCAGCGGCGCCGGGAAGCCCGGGAGCGTTCACCGCCTGCTGCGGAAATCATTTGTCCTCGTGCTTGCCCTCAGCGGAATTTTATGCGCGGCCGCAATCGTTTTCCGCGATACGATTCCCGCAATTTTCGGCTCGTCCGGCGAGACCGCCGCGCTTGTTTCCGGCGCGCTCCTGATTGCCGCATTTTCTTTTCCCATGACGGGAATCACGCGGCTTGCGTCTTCCTTTTTCTATGCGGTGCAAAAAACGCGCGATTCCGCTTTTATCATTTATGCCGACCCGCTCGTTCTTACGCCGCTGTTCCTGTACCTGCTTCCCCTTAACTTCGGCGTAACGGGCATATGGCTTTCCATTCCTGCCGCGCAGGGCGTATTGGCGGGGGCGGCGGGAATCCTGCTGGCAGTTTATTTCCGCAGGCACCGCAAAATGGTTCCGGACGATCAACACAACGGAGGTATAATCGGATGAAAGAAGATATCACGGCAGTTAAAAAGGATATCGACGCCTACTACGAAAGCTGGTTCCGTATTAACCAGGCTTACTCCGTATGGGCCCAGCAGCGCGGGACAACGGAGAATATTATTTTTGCCTTGTATGAAATTGATTCTTCGGAGGGGGGATGCACCCAGCAACAGCTCTGCCGGAAGCTTTTCCTTCCCAAGCAGACGGTCTCCTTCCTTCTTGCCAAGCTGGAAAAACAGGGCTATATCCGGCGCGGTGAAAGCCCGGGGGACCGGCGCAACAAGCTGGTATCTTTTACGGAAGAAGGCCGGGAATACGCGCAGGCGCTTCTCGCGGAGCTTAGCCATGCGGAGGCCCGCGCCTTCCTTGGCATGACGGCCGAAGAGCGGCGCAGCGTCACCGAGGGGCTTCGTTCGTTTGCGGAAGCAATTTCAAAAAGTTTTTCCGGGGATGCGAACGGGCCGTAAGGAAATTCCTACGGCCCGTTCGGTTTAGAAAACAAAGGAAAGAAGATTACTATTTTTTATAATATCTTCCGTATGTGACAGGAATGTGACAGGATTCTATTGCTTTCCTGAATTTTCCGGCTTTGGTTTGGCTTCCGTTTTGGAAACAAGCGCCCATTCCACCCGCCTGTCTTCCAGCTTTTCAACGCGGATATGGAGTCCGTACGCCTCCACCACGGGATGGCTGCCATCCACGGGAATCGTGCTCAAACGGCTGTATACAAGGCCGCCCAGCGTATCGAAATCTTCATCCTCCGGCAGCTTTACATCGAGCGCCTCCGCAATGCGGTCGATCTCCGCCGCGCCGGAGATGCGCCACAATCCGGGTTTTGCTTCGGTAATGTCCTGCTCGTCCTGCGGGTCAAACTCGTCGTAAATATTCCCGACGATCTCCTCCAGGAGGTCTTCCATCGTTACGATACCGCTCATCCCGCCGTATTCATCCACCACGACGGCAATATGGATTTTCTGCCGCTGCATCTCGCGGAACAGCACGTCCGTATGGACCGATTCGGGCACGCAATAGGCCGGATAGATGATTTCCTCGAGCGGCTTTGGCCGGTCGCTCTTTTCATTGAGCAGATAGGCGCGCGTAGACAGTATGCCGACGATATCGTCTATATCTTCGCCGTAGACCGGGAAGCGGGATAACCCGCTTTCACGGATCACTTTCAGGATTTCCTCCGGCGTTTCGTCTTTCCTGATCGCCGTCACATTCGTGCGGTGCATCATCACGTCCCTGGCCGTGGTATTGTTAAATTCAAAGATATTTTCGATCATTTCCTTTTCCGCAGGCTCGATCGCTCCTTTCTCCTCGCCGATGTCTACCATCAACCGGATTTCCTCTTCCGTAACAGCTTCCTCTTCTTCGTTCGGATTCATGCGCAAAAGGCGCATGACACCATTAGTCGAGGCTGAAAGCAGCCAGATAACCGGCCTCATGACGATGGAAAGAACCGTTATGACTCCCGCGGACGCACGCGCCACCTTGTCCGGTTTCTGCATGGCGATACGCTTTGGCACCAACTCCCCGAACACAAGGGTGAAGTAGGACAGGATCAGGGTAATCAGGATAACCGCAATGGTATTGAGCGTATCCGGCGGGATCGTAACCTTCTGTACGTTGACCATCCAGTCGGTCAGCCTGCCGGCAAAGTTATCCGCCGCAAACGCGCTCCCGAGGAAACCGGCGAGCGTAATGCCAACCTGTATCGTGGAGAGGAAGCCCGCGGGCACCTCCACCATCTTCAGCATCTGCTTCGCTTTTTTATCCCCTTCCTCCGCCATGCGGCGCACCTTGTTTGCGTTAAGGGAAATTACCGCGATTTCGGTGGACGCGAAAAAGGCGTTGACCGCAATCAAAACCACCTGCAAAAGAAGCTGCCATATTAAAGGGTCGTCCAAAGAAAACATCCTCCTTATCAAGAAAACATTGATTTATAATTAACGATATTATACCACAAGTCCTGCTTCTTCATATAAACACTTTCTAAACAAAAAAACCGGGGCACAGGGCGCCCCGGTTCCAAAACCGTACAGCTTAATACAGGTCGTCGTCCTCCGTATGCACGACTTCCTCGCGCCGGATATCCGCCCCCAGCTTCCGCATTTTGTCCTCGATGTGGTCGTAACCGCGGTCAATATACTTTACATTCTGGATTTCCGTCGTCCCGTCCGCCATCAGCCCGGCGACGATAAGGGCCGCCCCCGCACGTAGATCGGAAGCGCTTACCGGCGCGCCGGTAAGGCGTTCCACGCCTTCCACAACCGCGACGCGGTCTTCCGTCGTGATCTGCGCGCCCATGCGGCGGATTTCTTTGATGTGCTTAAAGCGCGATTCAAAAATGGTTTCCGTAATCATGCTGGTGCCCTTGGCCGTGGAAAGAAGCACCGTCGCAGGCTGCTGCAGGTCCGTCGGGAACCCCGGGTACGGCATCGTATTGATTTTAACCGCCTTTGGCCTCTTGTCGCAGGTTACGCGGATAAAATCCGCGCCTTCCTGGATGGTGACGCCCATTTCCTCAAGCTTGGCCGTGAGGGCCTCCATATGTGTCGGGATCACGTTCTTGATCGTCACGTCGCCGCGCGTCGCCGCAGCCGCAATCATGAAGGTTCCCGTCTCAATCTGGTCGGGAATGATCGAATAGTTGCACCCATGCAATTTTTCCACGCCGGTAATGCGGATTACATCCGTGCCCGCGCCCTTGATTTTCGCGCCCATGCACACCAGGAAGTTGGCCACATCCACAACATGCGGCTCTTTTGCCGCGTTGATGATGGACGTCTGCCCCTCCGCGCATACTGCCGCAAGCATCACATTGATCGTAGCGCCCACGGAAACCTTATCCATATAGATATCGCAACCGTGAAGCCCGTCCGGAGCAGTCGCGATTACCCGCCCGTATTCCGTTTTGACGTTTGCGCCAAGCGCCTGCATTCCTTTGATATGCAGGTCTATCGGACGTTCGCCGATGGTGCAGCCGCCCGGCAGGTTGATTTCCGCGTCGTTGAAACGCGAAAGCAGCGCGCCCAGCAGGTAGTAGGAGGCGCGCATTTTCTTAACAAGGTTCATCGTTACCTTGCTGGTATTGATATTGGTGGTGTCCACCGTCATTGTCCCGTTTTCAAACTCTACTTCCGCGCCGATTTCCGCCAGGATACGCTTGATAATCAGCACGTCCGCAATATTTGGAAGATTCTCGATCACGCACATCCCGCGCGCAAGAATCGTGGCAGGCAGAATCGCTACCGCTGCGTTTTTGGCACCCGTTACTTCAATCGTGCCTTTAAGCGGTACCCCGCCGTTGATCACAATTTTCTCTGTCATAAAATTGGATACTTCCTTTATTTCACAATTTCTGATTGCTGTTTTTGTTTTCCATTTTACCATCCGGCGCCGATTTTTTCAAGCAGGCTTTCCGGCATTGGGACGCGGCCTTCGTGATTCGCTGTGCATAGCTGTTCCCGCAAACAAAAGGCGCAGCCGGGAAGCCCCGCGGCTGCGCGAAATTTTATTTTTCGCCTGCTAAAACATCTTCTTCCTCCATAAAAACCAGGTCGCCACGCCCGTTCCGCCGAGCGCGATGACCGTTACCCACAGGAAACCAAACGGATTGTCGGCAAACGGAATTCCCCCGACGTTCATTCCCCACAGGCTTGCAAATACCGTCGGGATAGCAAGTATGATTGTCAGTGAGGTCAGGATTTTCATGACAATATTCAGGTTGTTCGAGATCACGCTGGCAAACGCGTCCATCGTTCCCGAAAGGATGTCCCTGTAGATCGTTCCCATTTCAATCGCCTGTTTATTTTCGATAATTACGTCCTCGAGCAGGTCGAGGTCGTCCGGGTAGCGCTGGATTACTTTTGATTTCAGCATCTTTTCCAGCACAATTTCATTCGATTTCAGGGAAGTTGAAAAATAAACGAGCGACTTCTCAAGCCGGAGCATCTGGATGAGCTCGCTGTTTTTCATCGATTTGTGCAGCGCATTTTCCACCTGCGTGGAGGCCTTGTCGATCTGTTTCAGGTATTGCAAATATTTCCCCGCGTTTTTATACAGGATTTGCAGCAGGAAGCGGGTTTTTTTGCAGGTGTCAAACCCTCCCCGCACATTTTTGTTCCAGAAGTCCTCCAGGATCGAGGTTTCTTCCAGGCAGACCGTGACAATATTATCCGCCGTAATGATGATGCCCATCGGGAGCGTCGTATACATAAACGAATTGCGCTCCGCACTGACAACCGGGATATCCACCAGCACCAGCGTCTGGTCGTCTTCCGCGTCGATACGCACCGTTTCTTCCTCGTCCAGCGCGGCACGAATAAACTCGTCTTCAATGTGCAGGGTGTCCCGCACCTGTACGAGTTCTTCCTCCGTGGGGTCAAGAAGATGCACCCACGCGCCGGGCTCCAGTTTGTCGATCTCTTTAAAATTATTGTTTTCCGCAGAGCTGAAAATTCTAATCAAATGCTTCACCTACTTCCAAAAGCAGGCAGCGGTTAACGGCGTAGAAATACTGCACGCATCCCGCTGTCCGTGTATTTTAAGTTCGTTCGTTTAGGGTCTGCGTCCACTTATTTCTCACCTCCTGTGAGTTGATAACACTAACCGTCCGTTTATCATTATAGCCCTTGCCAGCGGCTTGTGCAAGCCTCATTTTGCAGACTTTGTATGAAATTCCTCTAGGATTTTCCCCCGCCGTATAGTATAATAGATTGGATTGAGAATGGAACGGACCGGTATGGCAAAATGGCGGAGAAAATTTCGTGCGGCGATATTGTCGTCATGCAGAAAAAACATCCTTGCGGAAGCGACAGGTGGCAGGTTTTGCGGACCGGCGCCGATATCAAATTGAAATGCCTTGGCTGCGGGCATATTGTGATGCTCGATTACGCGGCATTTATAAAACGAGTGAAAAAGGTTTTAATAGATGAACAATAACAAAGACTATAACGGGCCGCGCCGGGTGGGGCAGCGGAATATTCCGCATGCGGACGCTCCTAGAAAATATGGGCGCAAGCTCAGCAATCCCTATGCGGAGCCCCGCGAATACGAATCCGATTCCGATGCGCTGGCTTCGGGAACGGGCCGTCATATTTTCCATCCCCATACAAACGCACAGCCGCAGTATGAAGACGAGCTCCAGGAGCCCTTAAGCGCCCATTTCGAGCCTGAGGCGCCCTTTGAAGAGCCTTATTATGAAGACGATTCGATACCGGAGCCATATGACGAACCGGAAGAATATTTTAATCCCAATAAGGCGCGCCGGAATCCGTTCCCGGAAATCGAGCCTTTGGACGACGACCTTGTGACCTATGACGAATTCGGGCGCAAGCGCAAGAAAAAGCGTATCCACGAAGAAAAACTGATGACAAAATCCCGCGCCATCTGGGGCTGGGTTATTTCCATCATTGCGGCGGTGGCCATCGCTTTTATCGTCCGCACCTTCTTTTTTGAAATTATCATGGTGGACGGCGAATCCATGCTCCCGACCCTGCAATCGGATGAAAAGCTGGCGGTGGAAAAGGTCAGCCGTTATTTTAACCTGCCCGAGCACGGGGATATCATTATTGTGCATTACCCCAACATGAGCGGGACCTATGTGAAGCGTGTCATTGCCCTGCCGGGCGAAACCGTTGAAGTAAAGGACAGCACCGTTTACCTGAACGGCGAGCCTTTATCCGAGCCGTATATCAACAGCGAAGAACCCTATATCGATATGGCCCCCGTAACGGTTCCCGAGGACACCGTCTTTGTAATGGGGGATAATCGTGCGCATTCCCTGGACAGCCGTACGTCCTATATCGGGCCGATTGCCCGGTCTGAAATCGTCGGGCACGCGACATATGTAATCTGGCCGCTGGATAACATTCATTCCGTGCAATAAGGGCGGATTGCGGCGGCATAAAAAAGCGCGGCCTGCTTTTCGGGTACCACGCTTTTTTATTTGAACCCGCGTTCATTTTTTTGGATTGGAGAGGCCATGAAAGCAATTTTATTCGATTTTAACGGCACCATGTTCTTCGACTCGGACAAGCATGACCGGGCATGGCAGACGTTTTTGCCAAAATTCGGCAGGAGCGACGTTTCGCTGGAAGCATTATTGGAATATAACCCGCACGGACGCAGCAACGAATCGATCATCAGGCACTATTTGGGCGACGGCCTTTCCGCGCAAAGGCTGTATGAGTTGTCCGAGGAAAAGGAAAGGATTTACCGCGGACTCTGCCTTGCCGACCGCGATTCCTTCCACTTTGTGGACGGCCTCACCGATTTTCTTGACCGCTTGAAGGAGCGTGAAATCCCGCGGAATATTGCGACTGCTTCCGAATGGTCCAACCTCGATTTTTATATCCGCGAATTTCACCTTGCCAATTGGTTTGACGTAGATAAAATTACATATATCGACGGAACGGTGCGCGGCAAGCCCGCGCCGGACCTCTACCTGAAGGCCGCGCAAAATATAGGCGTTGCCCCCGGGGACTGCATTGTGGTCGAGGACTCGCCCCTTGGCGCGGAATCCGCAAAAAGGGCGGGCGTCCCTGAGGTGTTCGCCATCGAAAAAACACCGGGAGCCTTCGGCGACCTTACCTATGCCGACCATGTGATCCCGGATTTTTATCCGATGCTTTCCCTGTTTTAAAAACTAAAAAAACAGAAGCACGGGAAAAGGTTTATCTCTGCCCATGCTTCCGTTTTCGTTTTCGCAGCCTTATTTGCTGTAATAGGAAAACCGGACCTGTGTTTCCCTGCGTTCCCCTGCGCCGATCACGAGGGTCTGCCCGGCCTCTTGCGCAGCCTTGAAATCCCCGGGCAGGCTGGACCACGGCTCCACCGCAAGGGTATATGCCCTGCCGAACCACGGCGCGCTTTGATGGCCGCCGTACATTCCCCATATCCACAGGTAAGGAAAAACCTCTTTATCCCAGTTCATACGGACCCCGATATTTTTCCGCGGGTTGAATATCCTGTATTCGCCCTCGGCAAGCCCGCTGGCCACACACTCAAAATATACCTTTTCCTGCATCCCTGCCGCCCTGCTCACATCCACCGGTTCCCCGTTTTTTCCGGCGAGCAGCGGCCATTTACCGCTTACCGCCCTGTCGAACGGGCAGTTTTCGCCAATCGTCTCCTGCGGCACGCTTACATCCGGCGTTCCCGCAAGCTCAACCGTGACGCCTTTTTCAATGAACGGAAACCCGAAGGCCGGATGATGCCCCCACATGAATTCGAGCGGCAGCGACCCGGTGTTGGTCACGCTTTGGCTGATCGAAAAACCATAGGAATCCATCTCGAGGGAAAAAATCTTTTCCAGGCGAAACGGCGAGCGCATCATTTCCGCCGTGCAGACGATGCTGACCTTCCGCACGCTGTCTTCCAGTACGCTGCACTCCCACGGATAGATGCACGCCTCTCCGTGGATGCCGATCTGCGCCCCGTAGTAATCCGCGGGCGCACCGTAGGTCGGGAAAAGCTCCTGCCAGCCCCCCGCATAGGCGTCGATAAAGCTTCCGCCTTCCGCCGCCTTCGTTTTCGGATATCCCGCGGGCCGCAGCTCGTTGAAGGAATGCCACATGCAGTCGATATCCTTTTCCTTATGCAGTATTTCCACGATGTCCGCGCCCTTCCCGAGTGCGATTACCAGCTTTATCCTGTTGTTTTCAAGCGACGCCATCTCAACGCCGTTTTGTATATAGCGCCGGATGCGGCATCCATAATTGCGCGTACGCGCTTCCTGCTCAAGCACTTTTTCCCTCCCGTTTCATTTGCCGAGGAGCTTTTTTGCGTTCCCGCCGAAAATTTGTCCGGCTACTTCCGCGCCAAGTCCCAGCTTGTCGATGGTATCCAGGATGTTGTTCACCTGTTCGTACACGTAAAACGTATATCCCGCCTCCGCTTCCCTGCCTTCGCGGTGCGTGTTCCACGCAAAATCCTCGCGCGCAAGGTTTTGGTAACCCGTCTTTGTCCACGTCCGTTTTCCGTGCCACAGGAAGATCGGTTCGTCCGTCCCGAAAAGGATACGCCCGGGGGACAGCGTTGTGAGCGCAAGCTCGTAAACCCCGGGGTTGAGCACCGCCGCCGTATCGAAATACAGCCAATGGATATCTTCTCCCATTTTTTCAATTGCCTGGCTGAAATGATAAGGCGTAAAACAGCGCCCGAAATGCGCGATACACAATTTAAGCTTTGGAAACTCGTTCCGTATCTCCTTAAGCTCGGCGATGTTGCGGTCGTCCGGCATGCGGCCCGCGCGCGGCAGGTGCATCATCACCACCATGCCAAGCTTTTCCGCCAATGCAAATTGTTCGCGCGTCATAAAGTCGAAAATGCCGACCTCTGCGCCTTTTTTCCCGGACACCATATCCGGGTAGGGCTTCACGCCGGAAAAGCCATGCTTCGTCAGCATTTCCTCCATATAATCCACGCTGTATTCCGGCTTGATGCACATAAAGCCGCTGCGTACCGCCTGTGTGCGGACGCATTGCGCGACATATTCGTTTGACGCTTCAATATCCGCTTCCCTGATCGGGAACGGAAAAGCGTTGATCTCATATTTGATCCCCGGGAACATCGTATCGAAATAATGCCGCGCGTCCTGCGCGCTCATCACATAGCCGCACTGGAACGCCCAGTCGTCCATGATACGTTCCTTGGGGACGTCTTTTACATGCTCCCATAGATTAACGTGCGTATGTACGTCAAATATCTCTTGCGGCAGGCGCGGGAGAAGTTTTTCCCCGTAAAACGCCTCATCCAGAGCGGTCTTTTCAAAATATTCGCAGCCCATGCAATCCTCCTATCGGTAAAAACGCTCGATGCAATCCCACATTTTCATATACCTGTCATATTTTCCGCTGTAATACGCGGCTTCTTTCGCGGCAGCCGGTTCCACCCGGTCCGCGCGCACCATTGCCGCTGCCGCCGTTTTATAGTCCGGATAGACGCCCGCGCCCACCGCGGCGATCATCGCCGCCCCAAGCGCGCAGGTGTCCGGCTCGCGCATCTGCGTGATGGGAATATCCGTCACCGCGGCGATGATCCTTTTCCATATCCCGCTTTTGGCCGCGCCGCCCATAATTTTAAGGCTGCGTACCGGACAGCCGTTCCGTTCAAAATCGGCAAGCGTTCGTTTCAACCCAAACGAAACGCCTTCCATGATTGCTTTTGCAAAATCGAACTTCCCGCTTGAAAGGTCAAAGCCGGTGAAGGTTCCCTTCGCCGACGGTTGCCAGACAGGATAGTTTGCCCCGGCAAGGTAGGGATAGAAAAACAGGTCGCTTTTCTCCGCGTAACGCTCTTCCACGCCCCGGTTGACCGCATCGAAATCCTCGTCAAGGAAGCGGTTTTTGTACCATTGCAGCGACGCGCCCGAGCACGCCAGCGACGCAATCGAACCATACAGCCCTTTTATGGGATGTATGCCCGGCGCGATGAAGGTATCCGTAAAAAGCGGCCTGTGCGCGATGCCCATCACAACCCATGTGGTCCCGGTGGAAAGCAGCATATCCCCGGCGCTGGTTGCGCCCGCGCCGATCGACGCGCAGTATTGGTCGTGCCCGCCGTTGTAAACGGGCGTACCTTCGGGAAGCCCCATTTCCTCCGCGGCCCTGCGCCGCAGTCCGCCGAGGAAGGCCCCTGTGGGAAGTATTTCCGGAAGCTCGCTTCGCCGTATGCCCGCCGCCTGCAAAATCGTATCGTCCCAATCGTTTTGCCGAATGTTGAACAACTGGCGCATTGCGGCGTTCGTCGGATCAACCGCCGCCCGTCCGGTCAGGAAATAATTCACATATTCGAGGGTCGTCAGGTATTTTTCGCCTGCCTGCCTCTCTTTTTTCATGCGCGGCACCTTTGCCGCGTCAAGCGCAGGATTCAGCTTCCAGCCGGTCGTCTGGTAGAAATACGTCTCTCCAAGCTGGTCTCCCAGCCGTTTCGCTTCTTCCTGCGCACGTCCGTCCATCCACGTCCATGCCATGCCAAGCGGGCGGAACCGCCCGTCCACGGCGACTGTACTGCCGCCCTGTGTGGAAAGGGAGATTGCCTCCACCGGCGCTTCCCCAAGGGCGCGGACGCATTCCTTCACCGCGAAGGCGCTCGCCCGGACCCACTCGTCCGCGTCCTGCTCCACCTGCCGCCCTTCCCCAAGAAGCGCATAGCCGCTGTAGCCTTTTGCGAGAATTGTCCCGTCCCCGGAAACCGCTATGGCCTTTGTCCCTGTTGTCCCGACATCGATTCCAATGACAGGCATTTCCAATCCCCCTTCGTTGTAAGCCAAGGCATCCGCCTTTTCCCTTTACAGTATAATTGCTTCCATTCCGCAGTATTCCGCAAAATATTCAAGGGCCTCCGGCGTTTCGCCATACACGATCACATTATGGTGCGTGCCGCCGTTTTTGCTGTACTCTTCCAGGAAATTCCCGAGCCCGCCTTCCGGTTTGAACCAGCCGTTTACAGCTTCGCCCAGCTTGTTTTCCCCGTCGATACGAATCATTTCCCCCGTTTTGATGAGAAGCAGGAACCTTCCGTTTTCAAGCGGCGCTAGGTTCACAAGGACCGCCTTGCCGCCCTTCATGGTGCTGTAGGCTACGGTCGGGTTTTCCGCATCCGTAAATTCAAATTCCTTTTCTGTCAGGAAGGGTTTCCCGGAAGCGACGTTATAATTGAATTCGCCCATATGGCTCATGAATACGCTGCCGTTTTTCCAGTCCGGGCAGAACATTTCCGAGAAGGTCACGCAGGGATTCGCGCTGAGGAGCGCGCCCACCAGCCCCGCTGTAATCACGTCGCCTTCCCCGGCGTAGCCGATTCCCGCAGTCATCGCCTTGCAGCACTCCACAAACGGCATGACCGGAAGCCCCGGCCGCGAGCCTGCGGTTGCAAGGAAGTTGATCGTAAATGCCGAAAGTTCCTCGTCGCGTACCCATTCGCGCACGCCAAGCCCCGTTCGCGCCGAGCGGTCGTAAACCTCCTTTTTAAGGCCCTTATCGACCTCAAAGTCCTGCACGTCTTTCTCAAATTCTTCGTCGATCTGCTCCTGGGATACTTCCCGCATGCGCTTCGCGCCCTGTTCCCAGTCGTACCGCACGGCCTCGATTCCCAAATGGTCGCGCATCTCGCGCTCCTGCACCTGGAAATCCCCCATGCCTTCAAACGGTTCTCCGATGATGCCCACCCGCGCCGTTTTAAACCTTTTGGCCGCTTTTGCCATATCCGCCGCTTTTTTGATGCGGGCGATCACGTCCGAATGTTCGATATGCCCCGCGAACACCGAATATACCTTATTATTGCGTTTCAAAAGATTGCACATATCCTGTACGCCGTGTATGCCGTGATTGAGCATGATCTGGGCTTCGTCCGTAGACTGGTCGAAGCAATAGCTCGGCGTCGTATCCAATATCAAGATCGGACAGTCCACGTTTTTCAGCGCGTCCTCCGATTCCAGCGACGGGGAATAGGCAAGGTGCAGCGTGACGATCGCGTCTACGTCCGCATCGGCAAATGCCTGTACCGCGCTTTGAAATTCTTTTTTCGTCCTGCACACACTGCTTGTGTGCACGGTAAGCTGCGCGCCCTTAAGCGCCCTGACCACTTTTTGGTGGAATTCGTCGATCTGCGGGCGCACCTGCGGCACCGTCTTGTCGTACAGCTCCACGTAAAGCGGCAGCAGCCCTATTCTGGTATCCCTCATAACGTTTCCTCATTGCGGGCATACGGCCCGTTTCCCGTATGCCCGCGCCATCCCATACAAATTTTGTGTTAAGCCGTCGTCTGGTATTCGTATTTCTTTTCAAACTGTTCTACATTGTCCTGCGTGATGATGATCGACCCGGAGTCCACATTCGGCGGAATCGGATTGATCCCCGCGCCGAGGTAATCTTCCACGACCTTGAAGTTCCCGTTCACATAGTCGTGCAGCCATTTGGTTGCAATGTAGCCTTCCACATAGGAATTCTGTGCAAAGGAAGCCGCGATTTCCCCGTTCTTAATCAGTTCCAAGGTCGCCGCGTCCCTGTCCCTGCACACGATTGTCACCTTGCCGCTGAGCCCCGCTTCGCGTACGGCTGTCGCCGCGCCTACGCCGGATACCGCATCTACGCCTACGATGCCCACTGCGTCGGGATTTGCCTGCAGCGCCGTGCCGATCGCCGTCGGTGCGATTGTCGAGTCTGCCTTATCGTCTACTTCCACAACCTTGATGTCCGGGTATTCAGCCAGCGCCGCAAGGCAGCCGTCCTGGTTGTCTTCCGCGGATTTCTGTCCGAGGGAAAGCGAGTTCGCAACGATTACCGTTCCTTTTCCGCCGACGCGCTCGGCGAGTTCCTTGCCCATGTTGTAACCGTTGTTATACGGTTCGCAGCCAATGAAGGAAAGCCGGTTTGACGTTACGTCGGAATTGACGATAATCACGGGCACGCCCGCCGCAATCGCCGCGTCCACCGAGGGGCCGGTTTCTTCAAACTGTCCGTGCAGGATAATGCCCGTAACACCCTTGGCAACCGCCTGGTCGATCGCTTCCGCCGTTTTATCCGGCTGCGCCTCCTGCGGCCCTGCAAAGTACCACTTTGCGCCCGTTTCCGCACACGCGTCGTTCACGCCGGCCTTAAGAGCATCAAAGAACTCGAGCTGGTTGAGGCTCATGATGACGGCATATTCCTCGTCCGCCCCGCTCGCCGCGCCGCCGGCCGATGCCGCTGCGCCGCTCTCGCCCGTGCCCTCGCTGGGTGTGGCGGCTCCGCCGTTTGCACAGCCCACCAGGACCAGCATTGCCATGATAAGGCACATTGCGACCAGGCCCATTGTCTTTTTCCGTTTCATAATCATTTCCTCCTTATTTTTTATATCTTAGGAAAATAGTTCTTATTCCTAGGAAAGTCCTGATACCAGCTTCATGATCGATTCCTCGCCGGCTTCCTTATTATCCAGTATGCCCGTAATTTTTCCTTCGAACATACATACGATCTTATCGCACGAGGCGATCAGCTCCGACATTTCCGACGACACCAGTATGATTGCCTTGCCGTCCACCGCCATTTTGCGGAGCAGCGCATGGATTTCCGCTTTCGCGCCTACGTCCACGCCGCGGGTCGGTTCGTCGATCATGATAATGTCCGGATTTGTGGTCATCCACATTGCAAGCAGCACCTTTTGCTGGTTGCCGCCCGATAGGTCCATCACGTTCTGGTTTATATCGCTGATTTTGATGGACATCGCATCCACATACTTTTCCGTATTTTTCCTGATGTCCTGGTACTGCACCATCCCGTTTTTACTGAACTGCTCCGTGCTTGCCGCCACAATGTTGCTGTTGACGCTCAGCCCCAGGAACAGCCCCAGTATTTTACGCTCCTTGGTGATATACGCCATTTTGCATTTTTTGGCTTCCATGGGGTTTTTGATCGTGCGCTTTTTGCCTTCGACCTCGATTTCCCCGCTTTCCGCCCGGTAGCATCCAAACAGCGTTTCCAAAAGCTCCGTCCTGCCCGAGCCTTCCAGCCCGGCGATTCCAAGTATCTCGCCCCTGTGAAGCTCGAGGTCGACGTCCCGTACCATTTTTCCCCTGTTCAGCTTGTTGGCGCGGAGTATCACTTCCCCGATTTCACTGGTTCCCACCTTGTAATCGTATTCCACATCGCGCCCGACCATATACCGCACCAGCTCTTCCTTGGTGGTCTGCGGCGTTTTTTCAAAGGTTGTTACGTGCTCCCCGTCCTTTAATACGGTAATTTCGTCGGCGAGGTATAATACTTCGTCCAGCTTGTGCGAAATATAAATGACCGTAACCCCCCGGGACTTGATGTCCGCGATGATCTCGAACAGCTTTTTCGTTTCCGTTTCCGTGAGGGCCGAGGTCGGCTCGTCAAGGATTACGATATCCGCGTTTTTGGAAACGATTCCCGCGATTTCGCACATCTGCTGCGCCCCCAGGCTCAGGTTGCTCATCGTGTCCTTCTCGCTGATGTGCGTAAGCCCGATGTTATCGAGTATTTCCCGCGCCTGCGCATACATTTTGTCGTAATTAATCATGCCGTGTTTCTGCGGCAGCCCGTGCGAAAGCACATTGCTGGCAACATCCAGGTGCATGAAGTTGTTCAGCTCCTGGTATACGATGCCGATGCCAAGCTCTGTCGCTACGATCGGGTTTGCAATATCCGCCTTTTTGCCGTCGACAAATATCTCGCCCGAGTCCGCGCGCTGTGCGCCGGACAGTATCTTCATCAGCGTGGATTTTCCGGCGCCGTTCTCGCCGATCAGCGCATGCACGCTTCCCTTTTTGATCGCAAAGCTCACGCCCTTCAGGGCCTGCACACCGGCGAATCCCTTTTTTATATCTTTCAGTTCGATTGCATTTGCCATAGTATCACCACCCTATGCGCGCGCCTTTGCACGCCGCCGCTTGTTGATCTGGTCGATACCGACCGACAGGACCAGAATCGCGCCGATGATAACCTCCGAATAGTTCGGATTGATCCCCGTCAGCACCAGCGCGTTGCTTATGATTTGCATCAGCAAGACGCCCATGCCGATCCCGATCATCGAACCTTCGCCGCCGTCCATCGAAAGGCCGCCCACGAGGAGCGCAACCACGATGCGGAACTCGAGGCCCGAGCCGATCGTCTGGCTTGCGGTGCCAAGCCTTGAAACCAGCACCATCCCTGCGAACGCCGCCAGGATACCCGTAATCATGTAGGAGACGTAAGTGAACTTCGTGATGTTGATGCCCGCGAGCCGTGCGGAATCTTTATTGCTGCCGATGAAGTAGGCGTTATGGAAGAAATTGACCTTTTTCAGCACGAATATTCCCACGACGAACACCGCGAGCATATAAATGATGCTGATCGGCACGCTTACGCCAAAGAAATTGAATTCCGTGCGGCCGAGCGCAAAAAAGTCTGACGGGAAATTTGCAATGGCATTTGCCGCAATAACCTTTTGCAGTCCTTTATATGCCATCCACGTGCCAAGCGTAGCCACGAGGGGGGTGACATGAAGGTGGCAGATCATGACCGCATTGATGATGCCCAACACCGCGCCTATGAGGAGCGCCGCCACGATCCCGGCCACCGCGTTTCCCGTTGCGTTGATAATCATGCCGCCAAGCACGCTGGCCAGCCCCATTGTGGAGCCGACAGAGAAGTCGATGTTCCCCGCGATCAGCGATATGCCCATCGGCACGGCGATGATGAGGTCGGACGTCATTCCCAGAAGCAGCACCCTGACGTTTGCCGGATTGGCAAAATCCTTTGTTGTAACCGAGAGCAATACGATAATCGCCAGTAATAAAACCGCCAGCGTGAATTCCCTTGCCTCCATGCATTTTTTAAAACCGCTTTTTTTGATCTGTAATGTGTTTTCTGCTCCTTGCCTGCTCATGTTTCCTTTTTTATATGGCTACCGGTCCTGTGCCATATTCCCCTTTCTTATTATTTAGGCAGCCTGAACTTGTACCGCCCGCAGAAACTTTATTTTTGCACTCGAGTGCATTTTTTATCAAAAAAACACGCCCCCGAACGCATTACTTTTTTTAATTATAGAGAGAGTCCGTTAAAGCATTCGCTTGTGAGAATTGACAAATCCGTATGAATGATTTTTTTCACCGGCTGTTCGTTGTTATAGAGATACCGGAACATCGTTTCCAGGGCCGCATACGAAAAAAGTTTTGGCTTCTGGTCTATGATTACGTCGATATATTCCTGTTTCATCAGCTCGATCGCCTCCGCTGAAAGGTCGAAGCCGACCAGCTTTACGTCCTTTTTCCTTGTCTCGCGTATCATTTCGCCGATCAGGTATGTATTCGCGTCTGTACAAAAGATTCCGGAAAAATCATCGTTTTCCTTTAAAAAATTGTGGACTGTATCCACATAAAGGCCGGAATCGTCCGCTATCGTAAGCTCGGATATACTGATTTTGGGGCAATGCTCCTGCAGGTAATCGGTAAAGCCATGCTTGCGGTAGATCGTCTGCATATGCTCGATTGTCTGCATCACCACGCATACGTTTCCCTTTTTCCCGATGTAATTCGCAAGCAGCTGCCCGCCGATGCGCCCGGCCCGGTAAGCGTCCGGCCCCACATAACAGATGCGGTCGCTCGCCGGGGCGTCCGCCCCGAAGGTAATTACAGGCTTGCCATTGGCGGTAAGCTCGTGGATGATGTCGTTGAGCTTTGTCGTGTTGGTCGGCTGCAGGATAACCCCGTCGATATCCTCCCTGCAAAGCAGTTTCTCCAATACCTGGTATTGGTATTGCCATCCCTTCACAGGAATCTCAGATATTTCTATCGATAACCCAAAGTCTTTAAACTCTTCCGTAAACTGTAAAAAACCTTCCTTGATTTCCGGGAAATATGTCTTTGTCACCTTTGAATAAACGATAGCGACCTTTACGCTTTTTTGCTGTGCCAGCGCGCTTGCCAGGCGGTTCTTTTTGTAATTCAGCTCGTTTGCGGCCCGGAGTACGGCCTCACGGGTTTTCTCCCGGACGCTTGTGTCGCCGTTCATTACTTTTTTTACCGTTCTCAACGCGTAACCGGAACGAAGTGCAACATCCTTAAGCGTTGCGGCAGGCTTGCTCATTTCACTCATATCTGGCCATCCATTACTTCAGTTTATTCAATTTGCACTCGTGGGTATCTTTGTATCTAACTTACCACCTCATGTTTCATCTGTCAATAGCTTTTTCAAAAAAAAAGCCGTTTTTCAAATTTTTCTTTTCCTTCCGCTAAACTGCCTTATGCTTTGCGGTGATGGCGCCCGCACACCTGTGCAAGGGTCCGCGTACATAAAAAGGACCGGCTTCACACATTTCGGTGAAACCGGCCTTTGGCTGTTTTAAAGTATTCTGTCTGTCCTTAATCCAGCACGGCTTTGATCCTGCGCACGCCCGCGCTGCTGCTCTGTTCCTTCTTGATCTTGAAATGCCCCAGCTCCGACGTATTCTTTGCGTGCGGACCGCCGCAGATTTCCTTGGAATATCCCGGAATCGTATATACCTTTACAAGGTCGCCGTATTTGGAATCAAACACGCCCATTGCTCCCTGCTTTTTCGCTTCCTCCACGGACATTTCCTCCTCGATCACATCGAGCCCGGCGTCGATCGCCTCGTTCACGTATGCTTCCAGCTGGTCGAGCTCATCGCGCTCCACCTTGCGCGGGAAGTTGAAATCAAACCGCAAGCGCTCCGCCGTGATATTGGAGCCCTTCTGCACGATATCTTCGCTCAGGATTTTGCGCAGCGCCGCATTGAGAAGGTGGGTCGCCGTGTGCAGGCGCGCCGTCTGCTCGCTGGTGTCTGCAAGGCCGCCTTTAAAGCGCTGTTCCGCCCCTGCATGGGAAAGTTCCTGGTGATGCTCGAAAGCCTTGTCGAAGCCTTCCTTATCCACCTTGAGGCCGCGTTCCGCGGCAAGCTCGAGCGTGAACTCAATCGGGAATCCAAACGTATCGTACAGCCGGAAGGCGCTTTTCCCGTCTATGGTGTCGCCTTCAAGGCGTTCAACCGTCTTTTCAAACTCCTTCAGGCCCTGCGTGATCGTCTTTTGGAAGCGTTCCTCTTCCTTGGCAATCTCCGTCAGTATCTTATTTTCATTGGTTTTCAGTTCCCCGTATGCATGCGCATACTTTTCGATAACGACCTTTGCGATTTCGGGCAGGCTGCCTTCCGCAATCCCCAGCTTTCCGGAAAACCGGATCGCCCGGCGCAGGAGCCGCCGCAATACATAGCCCTGGTCTACATTGGAAGGGGTAATTCCCCGCTCGTCGCCGATCATGAAGGTTGCGCAGCGCATATGGTCCGCAACAATGCGGAACGCTTTCCTTGTGTCTTCGTCCGCGCCCTCGTATTTTTTGCCGGAAAGTTCCTCGATTTTAGCAATGATGGGAGCAAAGACATCCGTCTCATAAACGGAGCCTTTTCCCTGCAAAATTGCAATCGTACGGTCGAGCCCCATGCCCGTATCCACGTTCTTCTGCTCGAGGGGCACATAAGTCCCATCCGCCTGTTTGTTATATTCCATGAATACGTCGTTCCAGATTTCGAGATATTTCCCGCAATCGCACGCCGGGCTGCAATCCGGCCCGCAAGCCGGTTTCCCCGTATCGATAAACATTTCGGTATCCGGTCCGCACGGCCCGGTGATGCCTGCCGGCCCCCACCAGTTATTTTCCTTGGGCAGGAAAAAAATGTGGTCTTCCGCAACGCCAAGGGAACGCCACGTATCATATGCCACCGTATCGCGCGGGGCGTCGCCGTCCCCGGCAAAGCAGCTGAAATACAGTTTATCCTTATCGATCCCAAGATACTTTTCATCCGTCAGGAATTCAAAGCTCCACGTGATCGCCTCTTTTTTAAAATAGTCCCCGAGCGACCAGTTGCCCAGCATTTCAAAAAACGTGCAGTGGCTTTCGTCGCCCACTTCATCAATATCGCCGGTACGCACGCACTTTTGTACGTCTGTAAGCCGCGTTCCCGCCGGATGGGTCTCCCCCAGCAGGTATGGAACGAGCGGATGCATTCCCGCCGTTGTAAAGAGCACCGTCGGATCGTTCTCCGGGATCAGGGACGCGCTTTTAATTACCGCATGCCCCTTGCTCTTGAAAAAATCCAGATACATTTGTCTCAGTTCGTCACTTGTCAAGCACTTCATCCAAAAACTCCCCTGTCGTCATTTCTATTTGCACAGCACCAAAATGGCGTTGGCAATGATATCCGCCGTTTTCAGCAGCGAATCGATTTCAATATATTCGTCGGCCTGGTGCTCCGTCCCCTGCTGTCCCGGGAACAGCGCCCCGAAGGCGACGGAATTCGGAAAGGCGCGCGCATAGGTCGCCCCGCCCATCGTCATGCAATAGGCTTTCTCGCCCGTCACTTCCTCGTACGCCTGCTTGAGCCCTGCGACAAGCGGCGAATCCTCGGGCACATAATGCGGCGGACGTGAAAAAACCTCTTCCACCGAAAGCTCTTTCATCCGGCTGCGAATCGCATCCATAACCGTTTCCTTTTTCGTATGGATCGGATAGCGGATATCGATTCCCGCTTCAACGCCTTCCTCCGTTGTCTTGAAATAACCGAGATTCAGCGAAAGCGCGCCGGATTCATCCTTTGCGGCAATTCCAAGGTGCGTGCCGTCCGTTTGCATCCCGATATACTCCGCCAGCTCGTAAACCGCATCGGAAACCGCGTTCTTTTTGAGGGGCAGCGTATTCAGAAACAGGATCATAAACGCAAGCGCATTTTTCCCGTCCTCCGGCTTTGAGCCGTGTGCGGAAACGCCGTGCGCGGTCAGGAGCAGGCCATCTGCCGCTTCCTCCGCAGCGATCTTTACGGGGGAATCTTCATTGAACAGGTCCATCATTTGCCGGACCGCTTTGGTATTGCCTGTGATTTTGCAGGTGCATACCGCGGGCACGACGTTCACGCGCTCGCCTGCCTGCAGGGATTCCACGGCAAGGCCGTCTCCCTCCCCGTGATATGCCTTCTTTACCGCCTTAAGCTGCAGCAGCCCCTTTTCGGCATTGATAATGGGGAATTCCGCATCCGGCGAAATCGCCATATTGGGAATTTCGCCTCCGTTCGCCTTATAAAAATCCATATCCGACCAGCCGCTTTCCTCATCGCACCCGAAAATAATGCGTACGCGTTTATTGAGGCTGATACAATTTTCTTTTATCGCGGAAAGCGCAAACAGCGCGGCAATCGCCGGGCCTTTGTCGTCAATTGCCCCGCGTCCGTAGATGCGGCCGTCCTTTACCGTTCCCTCAAAGGGCGGGAAAGTCCATCCGTCCCCCGCGGGCACGACGTCGAGGTGCGTCACGATTCCAAAGAGCTCGTCTCCGTCGCCATATTCCACATATCCAAGATGGGAGTAGAAATTCACACTGTCAAAATCGAGTTTTTCCGCAATGTTAAGGGTTTTGATGAGCGCATCAAACACACCCTTCCCGTAGGGCATATTTCCCTGCGGCGCGCTTTTCACACTTTCAATGGAAAGTATTTTGCACAAGGCTTCTATCATTTCATCTTTGCGCGGTGCCAGTGAAAACTCGAGCATTGTTTTCCTCTCCTTTATCTATCTTTGCAACATAAAAAGAAACATGATATATTATAACAGATTTTATAGCGGATATACACCGTTTTTTTCTTTTTTAACCGTATGCGCCGCACGACAAGGAATCGCCGGAGTCCGCGGCGAATTAATTATTTGAAAGATTTTCCAGTGAGGTGAGCGGCATTTCCATTCATGACGGACATCGCGAACGGCTCAGAAACCGGTTCCTGGGGCACGGCCTCGATTCCTTTGAGGAGCACGAGGCGCTCGAGCTCCTGCTTTTTTATGCGCTTCCCCGCCGTGACACCAATGCCCTCGCGCACGAACTTTTAGACCGTTTCGGAAGCCTGCGGAATGTGTTTGACGCGGACCCCGCGGACTTGGCGCAAACCGCGGGAATCGGCGAAAGCGCGGCGGTGCTCATAAAGCTCCAGTCGGAGCTTGCCCGGAAATACTGGCTCAAGGATATGGAAGAGCAGGCCGCCCTTTCCTCGGTCCAGGCCGCAATCGACTATGCGTGCCTCCTGTTCCGGGGAAAAATGAAGGAAGAGCTTTATATCGTATGCCTCGATCCGCGTTTCCGCGTCCGGCACACCGAGCGCCTTTCCCGCGGTAGTGCAACCGAGGCCCCCGTTTCCATCCGGCAGGTTATGGAAGTCGTGGTGCGCACCGGCGCCGAAAAAATCCTGCTTGCGCACAATCATCCCGGCGGCAGCGCACAGCCGAGTAAAAAAGATATCGCCATGACGCGGCAGGTTGCGGCGGCGATGGATACGGTGTCCGTCACCCTGCTCGACCATATTATTATCGGTGAAAAAGACGCGTTCAGCTTTTCGGAGAAAATGCTGTCGCCCGCGGATGCGGTTCATGCCGCACAATACCCCCCGCCGGATTCCCAGCCGCCCTTGCCGGGTAAATCAGGGGAATAGGACGCTGCGCTTGCAATATACGAGGTTTTTGGGTATAATTCTTTTGTATCAGAGAATTTTAGCGTGCATTTTCTGCGCAACCGGAGGATAAAGGAATGGCAATCGAATATTTTCATATAAAAGAACGGGATTTTGATTTGGTGGAACAGTTGATCCAGATCGAAAATTCTTCCTACGACAGCGGCGCCCTCGACGTCTTTGACCTGATTGCGATGCTGCGCCATGCGCGCGTTTATGTCGCTGTGGAATATGACGAAATTCTCGGCGCGGTTTATTTTATGCGCAATTTTGACAATCCGGACAAGGTGTTCCTGCACAGCATCAACATCATTGATCCGCAGGCATACCCGAACCTCGGGACATCCCTGCTGAATATTGCCTTTGCGGATATGCGCGCGTTCGGCATCCGGCTTGTGGAGGTTAACGTCGATCCTTCCAACTACCGCGCGCTTAAGGTTTACCGCGAGCAGCTCGGCTTCGTCGCAAGCGACAGCATGCAAAGCGAAATCCTGAACGGTGAAGAAATCCTTATGCTGCAAAAGGAACTGTAACAGATTTTCAAGGCCGCAGTTATGCGGCTTTTTTAATGGGGTGGTTTTGTGAATACATTGCGAGGAGGAAAAAACATGTGGATTGTATTCGCGCTCCTTTCTGCGGTTTTCGCCGCCGCCACTGCAATTCTTGCCAAAATCGGCATCCAGGATATGAATTCCAACCTCGCCACCGCAATCCGTACGGTTGTCGTCCTCATAATGGCTTGGGGCATTGTATTTGTAACGGGTTCGCAGTGCCAGATTCCAAATATTACGGCAAAATCCTGGATTTTCCTGATCCTGTCCGGAATTGCAACCGGCCTTTCCTGGCTTTTTTACTTTAAGGCGCTCCAGCTTGGGGATGCTTCAAAGGTTGTGCCTATCGACAAATTCAGCGTTGTAATCAGTATGGTGCTCGCTTTTATCATCCTGAAGGAAGCGGTCACCGCCAAAACGGTAATCGGCGGAATCCTGATTACGCTGGGTACCCTTGTTATGGTTCTTTAACCGGAACACAGCCCCTCCCTGCCTGCGCAGGGCTTTTTTTATACCAGTTTCCATGCGTTCCCGCTTTTGACCCCCTTGCGCTTTAAGTAAAAAAAACTTCTTGACAGATTTTGTTTTCGCCTTTATAGTTAATTACATAAGTAACTAACTAATTAAGGAGACAGCCATGAAGCTCGATTTTGAAAACGGGATTCCCATTTACCTTCAAATCGCGGATCAAATTGAAGACTCTATCCTTTCGGGCGTGTTTCCCGAGGATACGCAGGTTCCGTCCACCACTGAAATTTCGACGCTTTATAAGATTAACCCGGCGACGGTGCTGAAGGGCATGACGCTCCTTGTGGACGGCGGTATCCTTTATAAAAGGCGCGGCGTCGGCATGTTTGTCAGGGAGGGCGCAAAGGAAAAAGTCCGCGCCAAAAGAAGGCGGGCTTTTTTCGATGATTACGTCTGCGCACTTTTGGCGGAAGCGAAAAAGCTGGAAATCACCCCGGATGAGATTATACGCATGATAACGGAAGGAGCAGGAAAATGATCGAAGCAAAAAATATTACCAAAAAATTCAGGCATGTTACCGCGCTTAAAAGGCTTAACGTAAGCTTTGGGGAAAACCGTATTTACGGCCTCCTCGGGCGGAACGGAGCCGGGAAATCGACCCTTTTGAACCTGATTACGAACCGCCTTATCCCGTCGGAGGGTTTTTTGTATGTGGACGGCATGCCCGCGATGGAAAACGACACGGCGCTCGGGCGCATTTCTTACATGAGCGAAGATACCCTGTATGAGCCTTCCGTACGGGTTCGGCGCATGTTTGAATGGTCGAAGCTTTTCAATCCCGGTTTTGATACGGATTACGCAAACGGGCTCGCGGCAAAATTCGGGCTCGACCCCGGGAAGAAATTCGGCCAGCTTTCCACAGGTTACCGTTCCATTGCCAAGCTGGTTGCGACGCTTGCATCGGGCGCGGAATACCTCCTGTTCGACGAACCGGTTTTGGGGCTGGATGCAAACCACCGGCAGCTTTTCTATGAAGAACTTCTCGCGCGCTATGCGGAAAAGCCCTGCACTGTGATCCTCTCCACACATCTGATCGAAGAGGTGTCTGCCCTTATCGGGCATGTCGTCATCATCAAGGACGGCACGATCCTCCTTGACCGGCCCGCCGAGGAAATCCAGGATATGGGATTTACGGTATCCGGCAGGAAAGAGGACGTCCTTGCCTGGTCTTCGGGAAAAAACATACTGGGCACCCAGGAAATCGGCGGACTGATGCTAGCGCATATACTCGGCGACCGCGGTGCAGTGCCGGAAAACCTTACGGTTACCCCGCTTGATTTGCAGCAGCTCTTCATCCACCTGACAAACGCGTAAGAAAGAGAGGAAAACAATATGAAACTCAAACAGATGACCCTGTGGCAATTGAAGGCAAATTCAACCGCATTCCTGATATTTTACGGCATTCTCCTGGCGCTGGCCGTCACCCTAACGATCGTCTTTTTCTCCCTGGCGGGGTCGGGCTATACTGGTACGTTTAATTTCGGGGCCGCGGCCATCGGCGCCTTTTTCCTCTTCGTCGTCGGCTGTTCCTCCTTTTCGGAGAACCTGCATATCGCCTTTGCAAACGGCGTGTCCCGCAGGACGCATTTCCTCAGCTTCCTGCTTCTTTCCGTGATTGCCAGCGCCGTAACAGCGGCCTTCGGCGTCGCGGTGGACGCGATTCCCAGTCTGTCCCCCGCCACATGGCAGCCCTTGTTTACAGAAAGCCCGTGGGCGCAGTTCCTGTTCTTCCTTGCGCTCAACATGGCGTTGATGGCGCTTGGATATTTCATTGCCGGGGCATATTACAGGATGAACAAGGCGGCGAGGTGGATCGTCTCTATCTGCATTCCGGCCGGGCTGATCGTGCTTGCGGTCTTTACCGTGAGCGCCGCCGAGGTTCCCGGCATGCCACTTTCCGCCTTTGCGCAAATCTTTATATGGATGGCTTCCAGTCTCATGAACGCCGCCCTCTTCTGGATCGTTTTCGCCGCCCTTTTCTTCCTGTTCGGCTGGCTCGTCACCCGGCGCGCAGGCGTCAGGCAGCAGCAGGCCGCGGCTTAAAACCGTACAAAAAATGGCGAATGCACCGCATTCGCCATTTTTATTTAATTGACGGACAGCAATTTCCGGTATTCCTCCGCCGGCATCGGCCTGCCGAACAGGAAGCCCTGCGCCCCCGTGCATTTCAACTCCTGCAAAATCCGGAACTGTTCTTCCGTTTCAACGCCTTCCGCGATAAACTGTATTCCCATTTCCGCGCAAAACTGCACCACAGAGCCAATCAGGCTGCATGTTTTTTTCTGTTCCCCAATGTTTACAAGCATGCTCCGGTCAAGCTTCAGCGTATCGATATCCACATTCTTAAGCAACGCAAGATTCGCATACTTTACGCCAAAGTCGTCGATGGAAACGGAGAACCCCGCTTTCTTGATCTCGCGGATAATCCATTCCATATATTCTTCGCCCACATCCTCGACGCTCTCCGTGATTTCAATCTCAATCATTTCCTGCGAGATGGCGTGCCTCTTCCACGTTTCGCTTATTTTTCCCACAAAATCTTTTTCGAGCAGCGTATATCTCGAAAAATTGACGGACACCGGCGGAACCCGATAGCCATTTTCCAGCCATTCCGAGACCATTTCACAGGTTTTGTCCAAGACAAAAAGATCGATATTGCTGATTAGCCGTGCGTTTTCAAGCACCGGGATGAAATGGTCGGGCTCTTCAATTTTTCCGCTGTGGCCCAGATACCGGACAAGCGCTTCCGCCCCGATCAGGCTGCGGTCTTCCACGCTGACCTTGGGCTGGAAGTAGACAATAAACCTGTTTTCTTTCAGCGCACGAACCAGCGCCTCGCCCTTTTTCAATTCGAGCGTATCGTCGGTATAGCAGCGGTAACGGCCAACGGACTGGTTGTGGTAATACTTTTTTTTGTTCTCATACATGAGTTCTTCGGTTTCCGTTATAAGGCGGCATACGTCGACAGCGCCTTCCGCCCACTTGCTTCCCACCGAGGCGCTGCATTCCGTGCTCAGAAGCAGTCCGTTTCTAAGCTCAAACACTTTGTGTTCAAATTCCCCTTCGCTTCCGTCCGGGCAGCAAACCACAAATTCATCCCCGCCGATGCGGTAGGCGTTTTCTTCCGGGAAAACAGAGCGGATCAATTCCGCCGTTTTTTTGAGCCGTTCATCGCCTGCGGCGTGGCCCTGCCTGTCATTTACTGTTTTCAGGCCGTTGATATCAAGGTATACGACGCCCATGGAGCGAACTTCCTGCGCCTGCAGCTTATCAATATCGCGGATAAACCTGTGCCGGTTATTGAGGCCGGTCAGGACGTCCTCAAAGCTCAGCTTCTCCAGCATGATATCCGCGCGAACCCGGTCTATACTGGAGGCCAGAAAATAGCCGAGGGTTCCCAGCACCGGTTCGATGCGGCTGCCGGGTTCCGCTCCCGGGTTATCCACCCCGATATACCCCATGAGGCGCCCGTTAGAATTGAGCGGCGCCACCACAAGGCTTTTAATTTCCTGCGCTTTCAGGGGAGCGTATTCTTCCGGATATTGGTTTTTGATTTCCTCAATATCCTCAATATAAATGCATTTGTTCTCTTTGAACGCCTCGATCCAGCGCCTTACCACCGACACCGGCATATTTTTGAGATTCTCTATTTGCGGAACCACAAGGGGCGCGCACCATTCATAGGTGTTGGTCATTTTTTTGCCCGCGAATTCAAAAATATAAACGCGGTCGGCCTGCAGGGCGGTTCCGATCCGCTCCATGATGCAGCCGATTGCCTCGTTCACATGCTTTATTTCGTGCAAGCTTTTTACGCACGAAAGAATCAGGTTTTCGGTCTCAAGGGCTTCTTCCAGCCGGATGCGCTGCTCTTCCTTTTCCGTGACGTCAAGCGCGATTTCCATACGCGCCATTTTTCCCTGCCACGGAATCAGCTTATCCTTCACAAGGTAATGCCTGCCCACAACCGGATTATAATGGTCCCATACATAAAATTCATCTTCCGACAGCTTGCCGTTGGTACAAAATTCACAGGGCTTATCCCTTCCCTGCAGAACCTCATAACATTTTTTCCCGGAAATATCGGAAAGCCCAAACACCTTCCTGCCCGCCTGGTTCAGGTACAGCAATTCATAGGTCCCGGGGTCGCTGACATAAAGCAGTTCTGAAATTTCATCGATTAGATCGAACATACGGTTTCCCTTCCGCCAGATGCCCTGCAGGCCTGCTTTTTCCAGGAGCATAGAGTACATTTTTGCCCCGGAAAGTTTCGCCGTCATTTTTCCCGGTATATTCTAAAGTATACCTTTATGTACGGCCTTTTTGGGGGTCATCCTATCTGCCGTTTCCATTGAGGAAGCGGTTTTCCTATGATTTATTATAAACAAAACATTAAATATTACAAGTATTCTAAGGTATACTTTTAAATTCCCGCATTTCTGGCATCGGAAATATGACCGGGCAAAGGCGGCAGGCGTTCCGCTTAAGCGATATAATGCCGGACACGGAAATGAGCGCCGATATCCTCCGCAATTTTACGGCAGGTTTCGATATCCTCCGGGCTGATGACGTCCACCACCGAAAGTGTGGTTTTGATACCGTATTTCACGCAATCCCTGGCAAAATTGAGCATATAGCGAAATCCGTCTTCCCCATAACGGCTGTGTACAACCTTTTCATATTTCTTTGCATCCGCTTCATTGAGGCTGATCGACACCTCGTCAATCAGGCCCACAAGCTCTTTTGCAATATCCCGTCCGTGATAGACGCTCGCATGCCCGTTCGTATTGATCCGCGTATGTCCGCCGTAATTTTTAACATATGCGGCAATTTCTTTTAACTCGTCGATTTTGATTGTCGGTTCGCCATAGCCGCAAAACACAACGTCTGTCCGGTCCTTGTCCAGCAGGTCGATAATATCCTGCGCCGTAGGCTCCTTCTCCATCCAGAGTTCATATCCCGCGACCCCTTTTTCCGTCCTGCGCACGCAGAACTCACAATCATTGGTACACCGGTTCGTCAGGTTAATATAATTTTTGTCCCCTATTTTGTAAATATACGTATCCAAAACTATTTTCCATTTCCGCACGTACACAACGCGCAAATTGTTTTTCTTTCCTTTTTACGATAAACCTTATGCAAGCCCGAAAAACCGTTTTGCGTTTTCCTCTGTGACACGAACGATTTCTTCCACCGGCACTTCCTTTACCTCCGCAAGCTTCTCCGCCGCATACCTCACATAGGCCGGCTCGTTTCGCTTGCCCCGGAAGGGGACGGGCGTCATATAGGGGCAGTCCGTCTCGACCAGCAAACGCTCCGTCGGAACGGCCCGCGCCGCCTCAATCGTTTTCCGGGCGTTTTTAAAGGTCAACGCCCCGCCGAACGCAATATAAAAGCCCATTTTCACCAGCTCCACGGCTGTTTCCGCGCTCCCTGAAAAACAGTGCAGTTCCCCCCGTACACCCGGGTATTTTTTCAGGATTTCCAGCGTGTCCGCCGTTGCTTCGCGGCTGTGCACCACAATGGGCATATCCACATCCAGCGCAAGGCGTATCTGCTTTTCAAATACCTCTTTTTGCTTTTCACGCGGTGAGAAATCGTAATGATAATCAAGCCCGATTTCCCCGACCGCAACCACCTTGGGCTCCTGCAGCAGGGTCCGCAGTTCTTCTTCCGTATGCCCGTCCCATTCCCCGGCGCTGTGCGGATGGATTCCCACCGCCGCATGCACAATATCGTGCTCCCGCGCGAACGCCGCGGCGCAGACGCTGTTTTCGAGGTCGGAGGACGCTTCCACCACGTTCCCCACTCCGTGCCCTGTAAGCTGGGCGACAACCTCTTCCCGGTCGCCGTCAAAGCGTTCGTCCAGGAGATGGACGTGCGTATCAAAAAGCATTTCCTTCTTATCCAACGATCATTCCATCCTTTGCATCGGCCGTCACAAGTGCGATCTCCGGATTATCCCCCACGGCGAGGATCATTCCCTCCGAAAGCGTGCCGCGCAGCTTTGCGGGCTTCAGGTTGGCGACAATCACAACCGTTTTCCCGACCATTTCCCCCGCGGTAAAGCTTTCCCGGATTCCGGAAACGATAGTCCTGGTCTCTTCCCCGCATTTCACCGTCAGTTTTAAAAGCTTATCCGATCCCTCGAGGTTTTCACATGCCGTCACAAGAGCGGTTTTCAGCTGTATCTTCTTAAACTCGTCGATCGTAATCTGCGGCGTTTCCTCTTTCTGTTCCGGCTCTTTTTCCGTTTGCGCCGCAGCCATCAGCTTATCCAGCTCCGCAAGCTCTTTTTCGATATCGATCCGCGGGAAAATTGCCTCTCCCTTTTCCACATGTGTTCCCGCCGGAAGCCGGCCATAGCTGCCGACGCTTTCCCAGTTCGTAAGCTCCGGCCTTCCCTCCACACCGAGCTGCCTCCTCATTTTCACGGCCGTCTGCGGCATAACGCTTTCGATGAGCACGCTTACGATGCGAAGCCCCTCCGCCAGATGATACATTACGCTTCCAAGGCGCTCCTTTTTCGTTTCGTCCTTCGCAAGCGCCCACGGCATTGTAATATCAATGTATTTATTCAGCATACCGATATACTGCCAGATTTCGGTCAGGGCCTCGGACACCCTCCATTCGCTCACGAGCCCATCCACCTTTGCGGGCAACGCTTCGGCAAAACCAACCAGTTCCCTGTCTTCGGGCTCTTCCCCGCCCGCCTGCGGCACTTCCCCGCCAAAATACTTGCCGACCATCGCCACCGTGCGCGAGAGCAGGTTGCCGAGGTCGTTTGCGAGATCGGCGTTGATCCGCGAAAGCAGGAGCTCATTCGAGAACATGAGGTCGCTGCCGAGCGGCGCCTCCCTCATCAGGAAATAACGAATGGCGTCCACGCCATAGCGTCCTACGAGCACCACCGGGTCTACCACGTTTCCGCGGCTCTTGCTCATTTTCCCGCCTTGCAGGGTGAGCCATCCGTGGCCGTAAACCCGCTTCGGAAGCGGCAGCCCCAGCGCCATCAGGATCGTCGGCCAGGTGATCGTATGGAAACGCACGATTTCCTTCCCCACCAAATGCAAATCCGCCGGCCAATACTTTTGGAATTTGCTGTCGTCGTCCGAAAGGTATCCGAGCGCGGAAATATAGTTGGACAGCGCGTCGATCCAGACATACATCACGTGCTCCTTGTCAAACGGAACGGGGATGCCCCATTTGAAGGATGAGCGGGATACGCACAGGTCTTCGAGCCCGGGGCGCAGGAAATTGTTGAGCATTTCATTTTTACGGGATTCGGGCTGGATAAATTCCGGGTTATCCTCGATATACCGGATCAGCCGGTCCGCATATTTCGACGCACGGAAAAAATAGCTTTCCTCTTTTACTTTATGGACCTCGCGCCCGCAATCCGGGCATTTCCCGTCCACAAGCTGGCGGTCCGTCCAAAACGCCTCGCACGGCGTACAATACCAGCTTTCATATTCGCTTTTATAGATATCGCCCTGGTCATAGAGCTTTTGGAAAATTTTCTGCACGCATTCCTCGTGGCGCTTATCCGTCGTGCGGATGAAATCGTCGTTTGTGATATCCATCAGCTTCCACAAATCCTTGATCTGCGCCACCACGCCGTCCACATATTCTTTGGGCGACATGCCTTTTTCGGTTGCAATCTTTTCAATTTTCTGGCCGTGCTCGTCCGTCCCCGTGAGGAACATAACGTCATAACCCGTCTGGCGCTTGAAGCGCGCAATGCTGTCTGCGGCCGTTGTGCAGTATGCATGCCCGATATGCAGCTTATCGCTCGGGTAATAAATCGGTGTGGTAATATAAAATTTTTCGCTCATTTCCGTGGCTCCTTTTTTCAGCATAGTTTTCATTATAGCTTTTTGCGGCATTCTTTTCAATACGGCGCCCCGCTTTTCACGCGGCGGAAGCGCACGCCGTGAACAGAAAAGGCACAGCCCATGCAGACTGTGCCCTGGAATTTCTTCCGGCCGGGTTACCCTTTGATGATAACTCCTTCCTGGTATACCGGAACGACATCGAACATATCCTCCCGCGTGCAATACTCCAGATCGTCATACAGCTTAAGCTGTTTCAGATATTCAAACTGCGTACTGCCCTCCAGCGCGCCGAGGATATCGTGGTTTGCGTCGTGGTATAATTTCAGGGCGACTCTTCCCATATCATCAAGCTCGAGCGTATCGTCGAGCTTCAGCATTCGGTCGAGAATGCAGCCCATTGCAATAATGTCGTCCATCGAGAATTTCCGTTTTGTGCCCGCGCAAACCAAGGTAATATCATTTTCGAGGGACAACGCCTTTTTTGCAACCGCCTGCGCGTTGATAAACGTGCCGACCAGGATATCGGACGCAGCCGCCAATTCTTTGACGGCAACGGAACCATTGGAGGTGGAATACAGGATAACCATATCCTGTACAACGTTCTGCGTATATTCCAGCGGCGAGTTTCCAAGGTCAAACCCGCCCACCTTCTGCGCCGCAATTTCGCCGCACAAAAGAACGTTGCCTTCCGAAATCTTTTTGATCGCGGCGGCTTCATTCGCTTCGCTGGTGGGAACCACCCTGTCACACCCGTTTGAAATTGCCGTAATGATGGTCGCGGACGCGCGAAGCGCATCTACCATTACAGCCGTCCTGTCTTGCAATTCATGGATTGGAAGGTCCCGAAAGACCGCCGAACATACTACTTTCATAATTACCCCTTGCCTATGTTGTATGATGCCTTATTTTACTATATTTTCGAGTGAAATACAAGTGTACTGCTCACGAAAATGCGTTTCTTATGCGATTTTCATGAAATCCACCCCTTTCGCACTGATTTATCCGCGTTTTCCGCTTTCGAGCGCAATTCCGTAAACTTTGTTTTTGGGAAGCCCATATTCCGCGGCCACAGCCGCCGCCGCGGATTTTTTCGTCATTCCGTTTTTGATCCTCTGTTCCACTTCCCGCGCGATTTGTTCTTCCGAAAGGCTTTCCCCGGAGGCGGCCGGAGGATAAAAAACCACCGCAAACTCCCCTTTTATGGCCTCCCGCCGCCCAAGCGCGGCCCATGCCTCCTTCGCGGTCATGCGCAGGCTTTCCTCGTGGAGTTTCGTAAGTTCGCGGCATACGCACACGGGCGTATCTTCCCCGCACACATCGCACATATCCGCAAGCAGCTTCAGGATGCGGTTGGGGCTTTCATAGACAACGCAGGGGACGCCTTTTTCCCGTATTTCCTCTAATTCCCTCCGGCGAGCCGCCTGCTTTTGATTCAGGAACCCCCAGAACATAAAACGCGAGCAGTCCATCCCGGAAAGCGTCACCGCCGTAATCGCGGCGCACGCCCCCGGGATACTTTCCACTTCAATTCCCTTTGCGATGCACCGCCGGACAAGTTCGTATCCGGGATCGGAAATAACGGGCGTTCCCGCATCCGAAACGAGAGCTACATTTTTCCCCCCGGTCAGAAAGCCGATAATTTCCTCAAAGCGCGCTTCTTTGCTGTATTCGTGAAAGCTCACCAATTTGTTTTTGATCCCGTAATGGTTCAGCAGCTTTACCGTCCGCCGGGTGTCTTCCGCCGCAATCACGTCCGCCTGCCGCAGCGCCTCGAGAGCGCGCAATGTAATATCCCCGAGGTTCCCAATTGGAGTCGCCACAAGCGCCAGTTTTCCACAATTCATTTTAAATTCCATCCCGATGGTATATTTTCCTGATTTCTTCCGTCTCGCTTCCGTCCCTGCCGTACACAATCAGCGGCGGAAGAACCTCGATTCCTTCATTTCCGTCCTTTACCGCCGAAATCAAAACCTGGGCGGCAGGCCGATCCGCAAAGCTATGGACAAACCGGAGTTCCTTGGGCTCCAGCCTGCTTTCGCGCAGCACGGCAAGAAGCTCCGCCACGCGCGACGCCCGGTGGATGCAATAAAACCGCCCTCCCGAGCGCAGGAGCGCGCGCGCCGAAATACAAAGCTGCGGAAACGTAACGGCAACTTCGAACCGCGCAAGCCGGTGGGACTGCGTTTTGCTGCCGATACCCGCATTTTCCTTTTCGTACGGCGGGTTTGAAACCACTGCGTCAAAGTCGCCCGTAAGCAGGCCGCGCGCTTCCTTAATATCCCCGTGGATAATTTTGATCCGGGCCGTAAGGCCGTTCCTTTCCACACTGCGGCGCGCGAGGGCGCAAAGGGGTTCCTGCAGCTCGAGCGCCTGCACGGAAATATCCTCCCTGCGCCCGTACAAAAGCAAGGGAATAATCCCCGTGCCCGTGCCGAGGTCGGCCACGCGCGCATTCTTTTTCAGGCGCACAAAATCCGCCAGCAGCACCGCATCCGTCCCGAAGCAAAACAGCTCCGGGTCCTGTATGATGGAAAGGCCTTTCAGTTGAAGGTCGTCAATTCGTTCCATGTGTGTATTATACCATACCCGTTTCCCCTTCCGGGGAAAACCCGCAAAAAAAAGACCCGCAAAAGCAGGTCTCTTTTATTTGGTGTTGTCTACTTTCGCTTACGCCTCGGAAATCGCTTCCACAGGGCACGTAGCAGCACAAGCGCCGCAATCGATGCACTCATCGGCATTGATTTGATACTGATCGCCGCCGTCGGAAATCGCGTTTACCGGGCAATCTGCCGCGCAAGCTCCGCAAGAGATGCAAGCGTCCGAAATTTTGTATGCCATGTCCTTTCACCTCCATACTTAATACAACTCTATTCTACCTATCCACCCATAAAAAAGCAATAGTTTTATTTGCCTTCCGGCGATTTTATTTCCTCATTCGCGCCGGAGTCTTTCCCTTCCTTCTTTTTGCCTTTTCTGGGCCCCGCGTCCTTCACGCGAATCTCGGAATAATCATAACTTACATATTCAAATGTCCCGTCTTCAAGGGGCATTTTCACCTTTACTTTTCCGGTAAGCGCGTTCGTATCCGCCACTTCGCCCTGCCCGTCCGGGGTTTTTACGGTATGGCCGGTACGCGGCAGCCTGCGGCACATATCATGGTAATGCTCCTGCTCGTAATTAAGGCAGCACATCAGCCTGCCGCACAGCCCGCTGATTTTCGTCGGGGAAAGGGACAGCCCCTGTTCCTTTGCCATCTTGATTGAAACCGGCTGGAAATCCCCTAAAAACGCGCTGCAGCAGCACGGGCGGCCGCACGGCCCGAGGCCGCCTATTTTCTTTGCTTCGTCGCGCACGCCGATTTGCCGGAGCTCGATCCGCGTTTTGAAAACCGAGGCCAAATCCTTCACAAGCTCCCGGAAATCAACCCGGCCCTCCGCGGTAAAATAGAAGATGATTTTGTTGCCGTCAAACGTGTATTCAACGTCGATCAGCTTCATATCCATCTTATGCTTTGCAATCTGTTCGTTGCAGGTCCGGAAGGCTTCCCGCTCTTTTTGCCGGTTTGTCTCGATTTTCCGGATATCCTTTTCATCCGCCTTGCGCAATACCTTTTTGAGCGGCTTTGTGACCTGGCTCTCCTCCACCTCGCGCGGCGCGAGGACTACCTCGCCAAATTCCATGCCCCGTGCGGTTTCAACGATAACTTTATCATTTAATTGTAGTTCCAGCTTGCCTGGATCGAAATAATATATCTTTCCTACTTCGGCAAACCTTACGCCGATAATGAAACTCATAAAATAACCTCCAATATATGAAAAAGCATACTTTCGAGCGCAAGCTTTGTATTGAGCCCCGCGCACTGCGCACGCTTTACCATGCAGTCAAACAATATTTGCTGCGTATTTACCAATACAAAATCACGCAGCTTTGCATGCCGGGCAACCTCCCCCGGCTTATCCTCATTCACCAAAACCTCCCCCGTATGCTTATAAAGCAGCACGTCGGCAAGGTACTGGAGCGCCGCCTGCAGGCACAGTTCGATTGCGCCGTCATGCTTTGTGAAAAGCTCGAGCGTGGCGCTTGTCGCCATATTTTTTGCTGTAAACAGGCGGTTTAAGGCGAGGATCATATCGTCCCTTATCTCGAAAAAACCTTTTTCGAGATACGACACCGCCAAATGATAATCTCCTTTTGCGGCGCCGGCGAGAACGCGTGCACGCAGCGTTGGCAAATTTTGCTCTTCGTGCAGCAATTTTTCCGTTTCCCCGCGGGAAAATGACGTCTTTAAAATTATACACCGCGAAAGTATGGTAGGCAATATATTTTTGGTGTTTTGGGCCCCCAGCATAAACACGGTATGGGCCGGCGGCTCTTCTATCACCTTCAAAAGCGCGTTCTGGGCCTGGGGCGTCATTGCATCCGCATGGGCGATCACAACCGCCTGGTATCCGCCTTCATACGGTTTTTTGGCGACCGCCGCCGGAATCCCGCGTACATCGCCGATGCTGATGGTGCTTTTCGCCGGTTCAATAATAAACAGGTCCGCATGGTTCCTGTGCAGATATTTCAGGCAGCCCGGGCAGGTCTTGCAGCCCGTTCCGTCCTTGCAGAACACGCGCAGCAAAAATTCGTCGATCTGTTCCTGCGTCGCCTCGGGAGACGATCCCGCAATCAGGTAAGCCCCTGCAATATTTCCTGTCCTGAGCGCATTTTCCAGTATTTCATTCATTGCAAAAGCCATTTTCCCTGAGAATTTCTTCCATCCGGGAACGCACAATATCCTGCGTGGTATATTTATCGCCCGACGCGTCAATGCGGACAATGCGGTCCGGGTACATTTCCGAAAATTTTACAAACCCGTTATAGAGCATAATATAAAATTCTTCTTCCTGCGTCTCGAGCCTGTCGTGCACGCGCTTTTTGCTCATCCGTTCGAAGGCGAGGTGCGGCGGGAAATCGAGGAAAAACGTCTTGTCCGGCATTACGTCGCCCATGGCAAAACGGTTGATATCCATCACAGCCTCGATGCCGAGGCCCCGGCCCACTCCCTGGTATGCAAGCGACGAATCGATAAAACGGTCGCACAGGACAACCTGCCCCTCCCGCACGGCAGGGGCGATCACTTCCTCCACATGCTGCGCACGCGCGGCGGCATAAAGGAGCGCCTCCGTCCGGTCGCCCATCTCTTTGTTTTCAATATCGAGTACGAGGTCCCGAATCTTTTCAGAGATATTGCAGCCGCCCGGCTCGCGCGTGAGGACCGGCTCGATTCCCCATTCCTCCATCAGGTATTCCGATAAAAGGCGCATCTGCGTGCTTTTGCCGCAGCCGTCCACGCCTTCAAATGTAATAAACAGTCCCTTCAAACCTTATATGTCCTTTCCTAAACACAAGCAATCTCTATATTATTCTGGTAAACGCCGAAAAGTCCGTACCCCCGGTTCCTCAGCAATATCAGGTAATCCACCATGTCTTCCGTGATTTTTTGACCGGGCAGGATAACGGGTACGCCGGGCGGATAGGCCCCGGCAGGCGCCGCCGCAATGCATCCGACGCTTTCCTCAAGCGGCATACTGCGCCGTTCCGCAAAAAAGGCCTTGCGCATGGGCACCGAAACCTGCGGCAGGTATACCTGCTTTAAATCCTCGGCCGTCATCATGCGGCGGATTTTATAGTTCGAGCCCTTGATTTCCCCAAGCGCCGCCTTCAGCAGTTCAAAGTCCTCCGCCGTATCCGCGGCAGTACAGATCAACACAATATTTACAATATCCGCCGTTTCCACGGCGATTCCCTTTTCCTGCAGGAAACGCGCCGCGCCAAAACCGCTTACGCCGCGGTCCGTCACATCAATCACGAGCCGCAGGATATCCCGGTCAAAGGCCCCCGTCTGTTTCGGAACGTCCTGGAAAACGCACCGGTAGCCCCCCAGCGCCTCGATCCGGCGCATGTTTTCCTCCACAAGCTGGATCACCGTGTGAAGCTTTTGCTTCCCTTCGCCGCGCATAAATCCCAGCGCATCGTCGGCCGATGCGAGCAAAAGGTAGGAAGGGCTCGTCGTCTGGAGCATATTGAGCCGCGACTGTACCACCTCCGGCTGCAGGCCCGCTTCCATCCCTACATTCAATACGGCGCACTGGTTCATTGCGCCAAGCGTCTTATGCAGGCTGCACGTCCAGATATCGCATCCTGCATGCGCGGGCGCCGTAGGCAGCAGCTCCGAAAAATCAAAGGCGGCGGCATGGGCGGCATCGCAAATCACCTTCATTCCCGCATTGTGCGCTACCGCGCAAATACCGTTCAGGTCCGCGCACAGCCCGTAATAATTCGGGTAGGTCAGGTAGACCGCTTTCGCCTTCCTGTGCAGCGCCACCGCCGAGGCAATGTCCTGCACGCTCACCACGCCGGGCACATCCGTTTCCCGCGCGGACGGATAGACAAAAACCGGCTTTACATCCGCCATAATAAAGGCATTGACCGCGGAAAGGTGGATATCCCGCGCAACGATCACCGTATCTCCCGGCTCCAAGACCGAAAGCACCGACGCCTGCACGCCGCACGAGCTTCCGTTTACCAAAAAATGGCTTTCCCGCGCGCCCGTATATTCCGCGTGCAGCTTCTGGGCCTCCCTGATGGCGCTTTGGGGATGATAAAGGTTATCCGCGCCTGGAAGCTCCGTAATATCGAGGGCGTTCACCGACGCGGGCAAAAAGCCCGCCTTTCCCTTATGGCCGGGCATACAAAAGCGCGACCGCGCCTCCCGGGAAACGCGCTCCAGCATTTCTACGATCGGTGTTTCCATCGCGCCGGCCTCCTTTTACCGCTCTTTCAGCTTTTCCTTCAGTTCTTCCGAGGGGCTGAACAAAATCGCAATATCCCCGCAGTCGATGGCATAGCTGTCCGCCTTTTTGCGGAAGGTATATTTATATTTTTTCCGTCCGGCAATCTCGTTTTCCATCGCCGGATAGGCGCCCATCTTCCTGATATTGCGGAGCGGAATCGTGGACAGTTCCTTTTCCCGCGCCCCGATCCTGCGCCCGAAAAGAATTTTGCCTTCCCCGATTATATATACATAATCGGTCATGTAGCGCTTGACCACGACAAAGCCCGCAAGCACGACGATTACGAAGGCAAAAAGCTGCAGCCACGGAAGGTTCAGCAAAAAACCGATAAAAGACAGGACAAACATCGTTGCCAAAATTGCCGCGACAATCGCGAGCGTGATGAATATTCCTGCAAGAGTCCCTATTTTTTTATGGGCCATTTCTTCGCGGTACATATGAAACTCCCTTCAATTCCTACCGTACATCATATCAAAAAACCGCCCCTTCCGCAAGCCGGGCAAACGGCTCCCTGCCGCTTAGTTTTTTAGCTTTTTGATGGTCTCCAGAGGGAGCATGGCCTCTACATATACGCCGTCCGGCCGGTAATCCATGGAGATATCTTTTCCGTCGCGGTTCACGAGCGCAAGGAGGTCTCCGCGGTCGTAACCGAGCGTCCCGCGGTACGTCATAAGCCGCGGCGCAAGTTTCTCCGTAACAAGCGAAAGCAGTGTTTCAAGCCCTTCCCCCGTTTTTGCGGAGATGTAGACGGTGTCTTTCCCCGCTTCGGGCACCTCGCCGAGCCTGTCCATCTTGTTCATTACCACGATTGCCGGCGTTTCATTGGCGTGTAGGGAGGAGAGCAGCCCGCGCACAACCTCCATCTGCCCGTCCGCATCCGGGCTGCTTGCATCCGTTACAAGGAGCAGTAAATCCGCGCGGGTCACCTCTTCAAGTGTGGAACGGAATGCGCTCACAAGGTCGTGCGGCAGCTTTTCAATGAAGCCGACCGTATCCGTAAACACCGTTTCCCCGACGTCAGGCAAACCGACCCGCCGCGTTACGGGATCAAGGGTTGCAAAAAGCTTATCCTCCGCCCGCACACCGGCGTTTGTAAGGGCGTTCAGCAGGCTTGACTTTCCCGCGTTGGTATACCCGACGAGCGCGACTTCCTTCACGTCGTTTTCCCGCCTTGCCGCGCGGCGGAGCTCCCGCTGCTCCGCGACCTTGCCCAATTCCTGCTGTAATTCAAAAATCCGGCGGCGAATCCGGCGGCGGTCGATTTCAATCTTTTTTTCCCCCGGGCCGCGCGTGCCGATCCCGCCGCCAAGGCGCGACAATGACACGCCCTCGCCCGCAAGCCGCGGAAGCGTATATTGAAGCTGGGCAAGCTCTACCTGCAGCCGCCCCTCGCGCGTGCGGGCATGCGCCGCAAAAATGTCGAGGATCAGCATCGTCCGGTCCACTACCTTTACGCCCAGCGTTTCCTCGAGGTTACGGGTTTCAAGCGGCGAAAGCTCGTCGTTCACAATTGCGATATCCGCATCCATGGCGGACATTTGCAGGGAAAGCTCCTGCGCCTTTCCCTTACCGATATAATAGGCCCGGTCGCGGTCCCTGTTTTGCGTGAGGCTCCCGACGACCTCCGCGCCCGCCGTCTCCGCAAGGCGCGCAAGCTCTTCCATGCTTTGCCGCGGGGCATTGAGGCCCACAAGGACAGCCTTTTCCGGCGCATCCTCCGTTTCGTGCATGCGCACAAGCCTCTGGACCCGTTCCGTCGCCACAGCGATTTCATGCATAAGCGCCTGCTGCGGAATACGTCCCGGGCGGAAGGGCCCCGTAATTTTCGTCTCGCCGAGCGCATCGCCGATAAATCCGACGCACATGGCGGTTGCCTTTCCATCTTTTACGGAAACTGCCGCCATCGCATCAAAACGGCTGGAAATGAGCGAGCCGACGTCCACATCCGAAAGCATCGGGCTTCCGCCCGGATGCGTGTGGACCGCGCGGATTCCGGATACGCCCGCGGCGCCCCGTCTCACACGCATATACGGCAGCTTTACGCTTTTATCCGTGCCGACCGAAACGTCGAGCACCCGGCCGCTCCGCGACAGGAACACGGAAATTTCCCTGCCCGTGGCCTCCGTTCCCCGCGCCATGCCGGCAAGCAATTCCCCCGAAACAAATTCCTGCGGGGAAAGCTTTATTTCATACAACTCTTTCAATTCTTCTACGACGCGGGATTTCAGCCCCGCCGTATTTCCATGTATTTCATCCATATTATTGATTATACCAGAAACAGGCGCCATTTTGCGGCCTTCCGGGATTTTTTTGCGAATGAACAAAAGCAGCGCTTTCCCGCCGCCCGCAACCAGGCCCGAATGGGATTATTTCCGCAAAAAAGCCTTCGGATATCCCGAAGGCCTGATGTTTCCATATTCCGGGCGCCTTCCCGTGTTCCGCGGACAGACGCCGCCATTCTGTCCGGCGCTTTCTATTTCAACAGCTCTTTCGCTTTTTCACAGATCGTCTCTGCCTGCGGAACGGCCTGGGCTTCCAGGCCGGGGGAATAAGGAATGGGAATATTTTCTCCGCCGAACCGCCGGACCGGCCCCTTTAAGCGGAAAAACGCTTCGCTGTCCGCAATAAGGGAGGCAACCTCCGCGCCGACGCCGAAATTTTGAACGCTCTCGTGGGCAATCAGTACCCTGCCCGTCTTTTTGGCCGAGCCTATGATTGCGTCCGCATCCAGCGGCGAAAGGGTCCGCAGGTCGAGCACCTCCGCATCGATTCCGTCTTTTTCAAGCATTTCCGCCGCGCGCAGCGCCTTTTGCAGGGTCATGGAATAGCTGATGATCGTCAGGTCCTTCCCTTCCCGCTTTACGTCCGCTTTTCCGATCGGAAGCACATAATCCCCGTCGGGCACTTCCCCTTCTGTCGCATAGAGGAGCTTATGCTCAAAAAACAGGATCGGATTGTTCTCCCGGATTGCCGCCTTCAGGAGCCCCTTGGCGTCATATGGCGTAGAGGGCATGATTACTTTCAGCCCCGGGACATGGCAAAACCACGCCTCCAGGCTTTGCGAATGCTGCGCCGCCGCCCCGGTTCCGCACCCTGCCGGTGCGCGCACCACAAGCGGCATATTCACCTGCCCGCCAAGCATAAACCGCTGCTTTGCCGCCTGGTTACAGATCAGGTCCATCGCGCAGGTGACAAAATCGGAATACATTAATTCCACAACCGGGCGGTAGCCCGCCATCGCGGCGCCCACCGCAACGCCCATAAATCCGCCCTCGGAAATCGGAGTATCCATAATGCGTTCCGGGCCGAATTCCTCCAAAAAGCCGCGCGTTACGCCAAAGCAGCCTCCGTAAACACCCATGTCTTCCCCGAGGAGGAACACCTTCCCGTCCCGATGAAGTTCTTCCCGCAATGCGTCTGAAACCGCCTGGGCATATGTAATCTCACTCATTTGCATTCCTCCGCCGCAAACACCAGCTCTTTTGCTTCCTCCATGGTCAGCGGTTCCGCCGCCTGCGCATACCGCACCGCTTCTTCGCACTCCCGTTTCACCTTGTCTTCGATTTCATCGATCTCCCGCCGCCCGAAACCATGTTCCATCATATATCGGGCAAAGGAAACGATCGCATCCCTTTTCTTCCATTCCTCTTCTTCCTCCCGCGTACGGTAGGCCCGTTTGTCGCTTTTGGAATGCCCGAGATAACGGTACGTCTTCGCCTCGATCAACGTGGGGCCCTCCCCGCGCCGCGCGCGGCCCGCCGCCTCGCCTACCGCTTCCATGACCGCAAGCACGTCCATCCCGTCGACAATGACGCCCGGAATACCGTATGCCTTTGCGCGGATTGCGATATCGGGCACGGAAACGCTTTTCGATACCGGGGTCGACATCCCGTATAAATTATTTTCACATAAATATACGATGGGCAGCTTCCACAGCGCCGCCATATTCAGCGCCTCGTGGAAAAGACCGGAATTCGAGGTTCCATCCCCGAAATAATCCAGAATCACTTTTCCGCTTTTTTCCTTTTTGATGGCAAGCGCCACGCCCGTCGCCATGGGAATGGACGGGCCCATCACGCCGTTGGCCCCAAAATTCCCTGTGGAAATATCCACGATGTGCATAGAACCGCCAAGCCCTTTACAGAACCCGTCCCGCTTTCCAAGAAGCTCGCACATCATCCGTTTCATATCCGCGCCTTTTGCGATGCAGTGCGCATGGCCGCGATGGCAGCTCATGATATAGTCGTCCGGATGCAGCGCGTTGATCCCGCCGGCGGCCGTCGCCTCTTCCCCGACCGCAAAGTGCGCCGTCCCGTGTATCATTCCCTGCATAAACATTTCGTTCACGCGTTCCTCAAACGTCCTGGAACTGAACATTTGGTAGTATATCCTTTGCATTTGTTCTTTGGTCAGGTTCATAATTGTCCATCCTCATTTGTTTTTTCGCATGCCGGATGCGGAAGCAGTCCGCTTTTCCCGCGCAGTTCCATACATTCGGCCAGAATTTCAAGAATACACATTTCGGCCGTACGTTTTGATGTGTTTTCCCCGTAAATCAACTCTGAAAATACCGCCGTCAAAAGCACAATATCGGATATTCGCGCAAGGGGCGACGCCGGGAAATTTGTGATACTGATTACCTGTGCGCCGCGCGTTTTTGCGTACCGCGCCATCCGCAGCGTCGGGTCTGATTTTCCGGAGTGGGACACGGCAAAAAAAATGTCGTTTTCGCCGAGCTGGAGCGCCATTGTCGCGGTAAAAGCCACGTCCTCCGCAAACTGGATCGGAATTCCAAGCCTGGCAAATTTATATTGTATCGCCCGCGCGACCACACTCGAATCTCCTACGCCGTACACAAGGCATGTGCGCGCGCCGATGAGCGCGTCCGCGGCGCTTTCTATTTTTTCCCCGCTCAATGTTTTCGCGGTGTCTTCAAGGCCCTGGGCGGCGGAATGAAACACCTTTTTAATGATTTCATCCGTGGAGTCGCCTTTCTGGACCCCGTCGTAAAAAGCAAAATCGCGCGCGCCGTCCGCTTTGCCGAGTTCGTGCTTCAATTCAGGGAAACCGGTATAGTCCAATTTTTTTGCGAGGCGCGAAAAGGTGGGCTCGCTGCATTGCGCGCGCTGTGCAACCTTGACAATGCTGGAGGTGCGGACAAATTCCGGGTCCTCGATCAGCAGGTCCGCCGCCTTTTTTTCAGCTGATTTCAGCGTATCGTAAACCGAAAAAAGCCGAACGACACAATCATGCGGGATAATCTCCAGGCTCTTTTTACTGATTTGCATGAACGGCCCCCCCTTCCTCTCAATTTTATAGCCGCGTTTCTAAAATGCGCATAGGCTGAATTACATTTCCATATGCATCTTTTTGTAATTATAGGAAAACCGCATTCCCTTGTCAAGCAATGCTTTTTGTTGTGGAATTCTCTGTCCAAATGCCGTTTTTGCTGTTTTATTCACACATTCCACGATAAATCCGCCCGGCTTATAATTTTCAAATACGTATTTTTATAAATGTAAATATATTATGAATTTTCCCTCCGTTTCGCCATTTTTCCTTCCTTTCCGCCGGTGAAAACCTTTCCTTCTACGGATTATTTTACATTTCGTTTTCCACAAATGAGCCGCGGCGTTATAAGGGATATAATGATTGTGCTTTTTGTCCGGGATTTGTATAATACAATTATCAGGAAAAAAGGAACTATTGTTATGAATGCGCAGATTATTCTGGAACAGACGCTTGCATCGATTCGGGAGGCGGGTACAAAGCCTTCCCTGCTGCTGCACGCCTGCTGTGCGCCCTGCTCCAGCTATGTGTTAGAATACCTTTCCCCTTATTTTGATATTTCCATCCTTTTTTTCAATCCGAACATCTATCCGCCGCAGGAATATTACCGCCGCCTGGAAGAATTGCGCCGCATGCTCAGGGATATGAACCACCCGGCAGCGCTGATTGAAGGAGCCTATGAGCCGCACATTTTTTCCGAAATTGCCCGGGGGCATGAAGCCGATGCCGAACGCGGGCCGCGGTGCGCGCGCTGTTATGAATTCAGGCTGGCGGAAGCGGCAAAATGCGCCGCCAAAGGCGGCTTCGACTATTTTTCCACTACCCTCAGCATCAGCCCGCATAAGGACGCCGCAAAATTAAATGAAACAGGCCTCGCGCTCTCCGTGGAATATGGGGTGGAATACCTGGTCTCCGATTTCAAAAAAAAGAACGGATACCTCCGTTCACTGGAGCTTTCCCGCCAATACGGCCTCTACCGCCAGGAATACTGCGGATGCAGGTTTTCCATGCGGGAACAAAAACAACAATAGAAAATGGAAAATCCGGCCGCGCCCTGTCAGGCTTGGCCGGATTTTTTTGTGTCTCAGAAGGTCGGATTATTCGCCGAATACATATTCCGGTTGATTCATCGGCATCGGTTCCGGCCTTTCAAACGTGCTTTCCATCTCATGGTACTTTCCGCTTTCGGCAGCGTCATGGATTCCCTGCATAATTTCAAGCGCGTGCAAGGCCATATTTCCGTTGGCCCGGTGCATCCTTCCCGAATCAATTGCCGCGCACATATCCGCAAGGCCAAGGATACGGCTGTTTTCGTTATAACCAAACGCGGTTGGTATTTCCCTCCACGCGGTTGCTTCTTTCCTCGGCAGGGCGCTTGGGAAGTCGTTCCAGTCGGCTTCGTCGTTCCTCCTGAGGAGAATCGGGCCTTCAAAAAGATTCGGACCTGCAAGCGGGTCGGCGTCCGGAAGGGTAAGCGTGCCTTCCGTTCCGTAAATTTCCAACCGCGGAAGATGCGAATCCCAGATATCAAAGCTGGTAATTATTGTTGCAATTGCCCCGATATCAAATTCCACCGTTCCGGCGATATGCGTAGGCACTTCGACGTCGACAATCTCGCCAAAGCATGGTTCGCTTGTAATGCGCCTCTGCTCAAATGTTTTCTGCACAGAACCGCACACCCTTTTTGCAGGCCCCAGCAACGCAAGCAGCGCCGTCACATAATACGGTCCCATATCAAACATCGGACCGGCGCCAATTTTGTAATAAAACTGCGGGCCGGGATGCCATATTTCATGGCCGTGGCAGGTCATAAACGCCGTCGCCGCAATCGGTTTCCCGATCCATCCCTCATCGATCAATTTACGGCAGGTCTGCAGCCTTCCGCCCAGAAACGTATCGGGCGCGGCGCCGACGCGCAGGCCTTTTTCCTTTGCCAGCGCAACAATTTCCTTTCCTTCCTGCGTCGTAATGGCAAGCGATTTTTCCGTATATACATGTTTCCCGGCTTCGAGCGCCATCATATTGACCGGATAGTGTGCGTTCGGGTTTGTAAGGTTGAGTATGACCTCGACCTCCGGGTCTGCCATAATATCCGCTACATTGCCGTATATCCTTCCGATTCCATACTTTTCAGCCTGGGATTCCGCCCGCCCCCGAAGCTGGTCGCAAACAGCGACGACCTCGAGCACATCGTATTTTTTGCTATTCGTTAAATAGATATCGCTGATATTGCCGCACCCGACAACACCAACCTTTACTTTTTTCATTTTTTCTTACCTCGTTATTATTTTGCCGCCCAAAGCAGCGCCCTTCTCGTAACCTCCAGGTTCGGCTCCTCCATGAAATGGCCGATGGAATGGCCGCACGAATTATAGAAGACCCTGCCTTTTCCAAAATATTTCGTCCACATAACGGGCATATCGAACACCCCATTTGTAATATGCGGCCCGGCCGCTTCCATCGAATCGTTAAATTCATTTTCATCGAAATTCCACACGCCATATGTCGAATCCAAATCAATGGAGGTATCGCCTATATTTGTGAACGCTCCCTTGCCAACCGGCATCCGGGTCGTCGCAAGCACATGCACCGCCGGATCGACAAGCAGGTAGTAGTGTTCGGAAACCGTTTCAAAATCTTCCAGTCCCTGTGTGATCGGATGCGTTTTATCCACATAATGCACCTGGAACCGTACATGCTGTCCGTTGGGATGGGCAACCCACTGGCCTCCCGTCATGAGCTGCCAGTCCATACAATCATGGAAGGAATCACACATTCCGCCGTGGCACCCTGCAATTCCCACGCCGCTTGCAACGGCCTTGATAACCGGCCCGTGCTGCTGCGGCGTGATCTCGCCGTGGCTCCAGCACGGAACGATAATGCTGAGGCCCATCAGTTTTTCTTCATCTTCAAAGGCGGAAAGCGTATCCGCCATTTCTACGTCAAAATTCTCCGATTCAAGAATATCCTTATATGCGTTTGCAACCTGCTGCGGATCGTGGCCGTCCCAGCCGCCCCACACGATCAAAGCTTTCTTTTTCATGCTTATATCTCCTATCTGTTTCGCTCAATATTTGAGGTTCTTTTATTCTCAGGCTCCAGCGTAATAAGCAACCAAGTAATTCTATTTTTACGCTGAAATTATTCTATATAGTCGTCAACATTATCAATGGTTACCAGTTGGAACGGAACGTAGGTCTCCGCTTCGACTTTTTCACCGTTTACCATCTTATACGCCATTTCAACCGCCATTGTCGCCTGGCCGTAAGCATCCTGGAATACGGTGGCGTCCAGCCTGCCGTCCTTTATCGCCTGGAGCGCGTCAGGGATTGCGTCTACCCCTACAATAATCATATTTTCTTTCATATTGTTGTTTTCCGCGGCTTTCAGCGCGCCCATCACCATTTCGTCATTCTGCGAGAAAATAGCGTTGATTTGATCCCCGTACGATTGAATCCAGTTCTCCGTAAGGGCCATCGCCTCTTCCCTCGACCAATGGGCGGTATCTTCGGCAAGGAGCGTCATATCCGGATATTTCTCAAGCACCGAATAAGCCCCGTCGCTTCTCTTGATTTCAGCGGATTGGCCCGGATTGCCGTGAATCATGCAGATATTTCCTTTGCTTCCCAGTTTTTCGGCAATAAATTCAATTGCCAGTTCCGAAGATTCTTCATCCCGCGATCCGACAAATACATCCGGCGCGGTTGTCGTAACCGAATTTACATTAATGATCGGAATCCCCGCTTCCTGGGCTTTCGTAATTGCAGGCGAGCTTGCATCCGCATCGCACGGGTCCATAATGATTGCGTCGACGCCCTGGGCAATAAACGATTCCACCTGGGAAATCTGCTTGTTTGCATCCATATCCGGATCATTACAAATCACTTCGATACCAAGCTCGGCGCATTTATCCTCAATCCCTTTCTGGATTTTTACCATAAACTCGTTTGAATTTGTTATGGTCGTAAAGCCAAACACCAGGCCTTCCCCCGCTTCCCCGGCAGGCTCCGCCGCTTCCGCCGAGGCGCTTTCTGTCGCCGCTGCGCCTTCCGTTGCAGTTTCCGGCTGCGCCGCGGGCGCCGCGCATGCCACGCATCCTATTACTGCAAATACAACAGCCATCATGAACACTACTATTTTTTTCATAATTATCCTCCACTATTTTTATTGAGTTGTTTTGGCTACTTGGATTGCTTATCATAAATTTGAAACATTAATTTTTTACTTATCTTTTTTGCTTTGTTTTCACATCAAGCAAAACCGCGCCGATAATAATCAGCCCTTTGATAATTTGCTGGTAGTACGACGATACGTTGAGCAAATCCAGCCCGTTGTTGATAAAGCCGATAATCAACGCGCCAATCAAGGTCCCAACGACAGTTCCAACCCCGCCGGAAAGGCTTGTCCCGCCTATTACTACTGCGGCGATGGCGTCCAGCTCATAGCCAACGCCGATGCTTGGCTGGCCCACCTCTATACGCGCCGCCTGCATCACGCCGGCAAGGCCTGCAAGCCCGCTGCAGATTACATAGACCGACATTTTCACACGGTCAACCTTAACGCCCGACGCATATGCCGCGTCTTCGTTTCCGCCGATCGCGTATACGTACCTGCCGTATTTCGTTTTATTCAGGATGAACCAGACAATCAGGAACACCGCCAGCATAATCAATATCATGACCGGAAAACCGATTTGCCCTTCGGCTCCACCGATCTCCCCATTGCCGATCCAGTTGAACGCGGGATCAAGGTTTGAAACCGGGCGTCCGTCTGCAATCAGCAGGGCTCCGCCCCGCGCAATCGTCGTTACTCCCAGCGTTACAATAAAGGAGGCGACATTTGCTTTGGCAACAATTACGCCAATAAAAAGTCCGAATAAAACGCCTACGCCGATGCCGACCAGGACCGGCACAACCGTCGGATATTCGCCCGGGTGCGCAAAGATTGCGGCAGATACACCGGTAATTGCAACAACCGCCCCCAGCGAAAGGTCGATCCCCCCCGTCAGCACAACGAAGGTCGCCCCGATCGCCAGGACTGCACTAATCGAGATTTGCCTGAATACATTCAGGAAATTCTTTACTTGCAAAAAATTAGGCGTCGCAATGGATAAAACCACGATAAGCACGACAAGCGCGATCAGTATTCCATATTTTGACAGCAGGCTTTTTGCATCATTTCTTTTCAACATATTGCTCTTGGCATCTAAATTCTGAAACATTTTTTATCCTTTCGTCTTATTACAAGATTTTTATTACTGGGCAAACGCCCACTTCATGAGCGTTTCCTGATCGAAGTCTTCCCGCCGGACCTCACCCATCATTTTCCCTTCATGTAAAACGATGATCCTGTCACACAGCCCCAGTAGTTCGGGCATTTCAGAGGAAACGACAATAACCGCTTTTCCATCCTCCGCCAGTTCACAGATCAGCTTATAAATTTCTGATTTCGCGCCGACGTCGATTCCCCTCGTCGGTTCGTCCATAATGAGTATTTCCGCTTCATCGAGAAGCAGCTTGCCCAGAACCACCTTTTGCTGGTTTCCGCCCGAAAGATTTTTGACAAGCTGTTCTTTTGACGGCGCTTTGATGGCCAGCAGCTTTATCATCCTGTCCGCGAGTTCCGCTTCCTTTTTCTTTCCGACTACAATTCCATTGAAATATTTATTCAGGTTCGACAGGGTAAGGTTATTCTTGATTGACATCGGCAGTACGAGGCCCACTCCTTTCCGGTCCTCGTTCACCAGCCCGATCCTGTTCCTAATCGCATCTCCCGGATTCCTGATAACGGTCCTCTTTCCGTGAATATAAATTTCTCCCCCGTCCAGCTTGTCGATCCCGTAAACCGCGCGCATGATTTCCGTCCTTCCCGCGCCCATCAGGCCCGCGAATCCAAGGATTTCGCCTTCCCTCAGCGAAAATGAAATATCATGGAATACTCCATCCCGTTTAAGGTTTTTTACCTCGAAAATCTGTTCGCCGATTTTATTATGCTTTTCAGGATATACCTGGGACAATTCCCGGCCGACCATCGCAACGATAATCTTGTCAATATCGATATTTTTTGTTGAAAAGGTGTCTATGAAGCTCCCGTCCCTCAAAATTGTGACTTCATCCGATATTTTTAAGACTTCATCCATCTTATGGGATATATAGATGATCGCCACTCCTTTTGCTTTGAGATCATTCAGGACTGAAAAAAGCCGTTCCACCTCTTTATCCGTTATTGCGGAGGTCGGTTCGTCCATAATCACAATCTGCGCGTTATACGAAACACATTTTGCAATTTCGACCATTTGCCTTTCGGAAACGCTGAGGTCCTTCATAAGCAATCTGGGGTCCAGGCCAACGCCGACCCGCGCAAGCAGCTCCCCCGCTTTTTCGCACATAGCGTTTTTATCGACCACCCCATTTTTCAGTATTTCCCGTCCAAGGAACATGTTCTCCGCAACTGTCATGTAGGGTATGTACGACAATTCCTGGTGCACCATGGTAATTCCCATTTCGATTGCCTGTCCCTGGGTATATTTGGATATTTCCCTGCCGTCATAGACTACCCTTCCGCTATCCGGTACATACATTCCCATGAGAACCTTCATAAGCGTAGACTTCCCCGCGCCGTTCTCGCCCATCAGGGCATGGACTGTTCCGCGTTTCAGTTTCAGGTTCACATTTTCAAGTGCCTTTACTCCCGGAAATGATTTGCAGATATCGGTCATTTCCAAAATATATTCATTATTCAATTTAATTTACACACCACCTTTAATTAAGAATTTTATACATTTGAAATGTCTCGATATGTTTTTAAATGCTTTTTAATATGTTTCCAATTGTAGCATCTATTTCCCAGTTCGTCAAGTCACTTTTTAAAGTATCTTTAATTAAATGTCAAAAAAAAATCTCCCCGCCGGAGGGAGATTTGAAAAAAAGTCAATAAACTTTTTCCACTTCCATAAAAAGATTCAGCGGGATGATGGCAGCACCCATAACAGAAGCGTTCATTCCCACCTCGGACACGACAATCCTGACGTCTTTTTCAGAAAAAAGCTTCTCCTCGTTAAAGGTCCGTACCTTTACCGTTTCGATAAACCTTCCTGCATAGTTTGCCATATCTCCGCCAAGCACAATATAACGCGGATCAAAAATCAGTATAATATTCTTCAGTCCGGCACATAAAAACTCGATATATTCATCCAATACTTTAATTGCCGTTTCGTCCTTCCGGTCATACATCTCAAAAAACGCACGCACCGAGGCAACCGACTTTCCGGATTTTTTGCAGTATAATTCAAGCAGGGCGCGTTCGGAAATATAAGCATTCCAGCATCCCTTGTCCCCGCAGACGCACACCGCCCCATCCTTCACAATTATCATATGGCCCAATTCGCCCGCCCGTTTGTTGTAACCCTTATATACCTTATTTCGCGAGATAATCCCCGCGCCAATTCCTTCATTGATGGAAATATAAACCATGTCATTCCTGTTGTGGCACACGCCGATCTTATACTCCGCAATCGCCGCGGCATTGGATTCGTTTTCAACATAAATCGGGAAATCAAACAGCTTCTCATATTTGGTAAAATTGATATTATCAACCTTTAAATTGGCGGCAAACTCAAGAATTTTTTCTTTTTCATTTACCGTACCCGGAAGCGATATCCCCATGCCGATAATCCGCGAAGAATCAATATTCATTATCTTCAGCATCTCATCTATTTCGCATTTGACATCCTCCATCATTTTATCCATATCACGAAGGATATCGAATTCTATGAGCCGGTCGCAAATAATTTCATAGTTCATGTTAATCAGCACGAAGCGAATCTTTCCAATCTGAAAATCCACGCCAATCGAATATTTGGCATCCTTGACAAATTCAACAATGGTTGGACGCCGCCCCCCCGTAGAACTTGCGACTCCCGCTTCCTTCAGGACGCCGATTTCAATCAGTTCATTTACATTTGAAATTACCGTAGGCAGGCTGACATTGATCGCTTTTCCCAATTCGCTTTTCGTCATTTTCTTTTTCCGCCGCAGCAAACTCATAATTTTTCTTCTGTTAATGTCTTTGATAACGCTTTGATCTACTTTCAAGCACCCAGCCCTCCAATTTCAATTATTAATATTCTATAATAGCCAATCCATTTTTTCAAGGCATTTAAGTAAGTTGTTTTAAAAACATTCACGAATTATTATGCCGGGAACCATACTGCGATTTACAGTTCCCGGCATCTTTGCCGCAGCTTCTTTAAAAACTCACCCGCTTCATAATTTTCATATATCAAAAAGAGGCGGGAGCTCCCGCCTCTTTTGATACGCAGTGTGAATGTATTGCCTTTATTCAGCCACCAGCGTTAATGCCCGTGGCCGCTGCCTTGATTATGGGTTTCGTTATCGTCCGCCCCATGCTCTTCTGTTCCATGGCCTTGCACTTCATGATCTTCCGCTTCGCGATCATCTTCCTCATGGTTCGCCTCATGGTCCTGCGAGCATTCATCGATCTTGCTCTTCATATCGTGCATACTCATATGGTGGCTGTCTTCTATTGTTACCGTGGGATCAACCTCCTGTAAATCAAGGAAGGTCTGGTATTTACCGGGCGACATCCCGTGGTGATGCGCCTCTTCCCTGGTTTCCGCGCTAACCGACATACACTCCGTCTGGGCATTGCCGTGATGTGTCTCGGCGCACTGCTGCGTTCCTTCCATCAGCTCCTGCTCCTGCGAAGGATCGTCGCTTTGTATCGCAAACACAACATAGGCGTCGTCCCCCAGGTAGCCGGCCTCAAATTCCTTATCCATAATACGGTCGATCGCATCTTCATAATAGTCCCCCTCCAGCTCGAGGCTGCTCAGGATATTTTCACCATCGCGGTTATGCGCGCGGGCACCCACAACCTTATTGGCTTTGTTCAGGGCGAGCTCGATACTCGGATTCACATCCACACTGATATATGCCGAGGGCTGCATATACATGCCATAGCCGCCGACCGCAAGTACAAACACCGCTGCGACGGCCGCCACCGCCAGCATAAGGCGCGGTTTTTTCTTTGCCGGTTTCGCTGCTTTCAGGGCGGCGGAAAGAGCTGTTTGCTTCAATTCATCCGAAGCCGAAACTACTTCAAATGCGTCTTTTATATCTTTATCGCGCATACGCTTCACCCTCCAGCCTTTCCTTCAGCATATCCCGCGCCCGACCGAGCCATGTGTATACCGTATTTGTGTTTTTGCGTATCAGTTTTCCGATTTCGGGGGCCGTATATCCCTCGTAATAGTGCAGGTAAACAACCGTCCTGTAGTCCTCCGGCAGCAGGGTGACCGCTTCAAGCACCTCGCGCCTGCCGTCGGTTTCCTCAAGCGCCAGCCCGTAAATTTCTTCCAGCGGGCGGTCCCGCCGTGCGGAACGCTTTAACCAGTCCTTGCACCGGTTGATACTTACACGGAGAATCCACGCCTTTAAATGGCCGCTGTCCTCGAAGCGCTTTGTGGATGTTGCGTATTTTATAAAAACATCCTGGAAAATATCCTCACAGTCCTCATGGTTTTTCAAATACACGAAGCAGACCCGCCGAACCATATCCGAATAGCATTCCACCGTGTCCCGTATTTCATCCTCGCTTTTCATGCGCCGCCCCAGTCTGGTTTAGTGATGCCTTCCGCCGTGATGCTGCCCATCTCCATTGTGGTCTTCATTATGCCCCGCGTCGTGGCCCGTATCGTGGTCTTCATTATGCCCCGCGTCATGGCCCGTATCATGGTCTTCATTATGATCTATATCGTGGTCTTTGGCATCGCCCGCATCATGGTCTTCATTGTGGCCGTTAACATGGTCTTCCTCGTGGCCGGTATCGTGAACCTCGTCATGATTTACTCCATGATCCACATCATGATCTGCGTCATGGTATTCCTCATGATCCGCACTGTGGTCTTCATCATGATATCCGTTCCCCGTCGGGGCACTGCCGCCGTTGCTGCCGTTATGGCAATATCCATCGTGCTTCGGGCATGTTCCCGTGCTGCTGTCATACCAACTACATCCGGCGCCGTCATGGGACCACATACAATCGTCGGGGCAATCCGTTCCGTGATACGGGCATCCGCCGTTTTCCGTTTGTCCGGCTGCCGTTCCGCTTTCCCATGTACAGCCCGACGGACAATTGCCGCCATGCTCCGGACAGGAAACGCCGCTTGCGGAAGCTGCCTGCGGCGCTGCTGCCGTTTCCTCCTTCGGCAGTTCCTGCGGGGAAGGCTCGCTTGCCGACTTCTGTTCCACCGTCGGCCGGGCGCTTTCTTTTATCGCCTGCGGACGGTAATCCACCCGTTTCGGTCCTGCCGCCATTGCGGTTCCCGTAACCATTACAACCGCAGCGACCGCCGCTGCCACTACCGATACAATCCATCTTTTTTTCATTTTTTCTTCCCTCCTGAATTTGTTTTCACTACGAATACGATTCAGGTCCCGGAATCCATTCAGGAATTTTTAAAAAAACAAAAAAAAAATTTACCCCGGAATACGGGGGCAGGAAATCATTGCCCTTATCCTTTGCCCCATCGTTATACATTTTCAGAATGGCCCGGCTATTACAGGCCGGTTCTTCTTGAAGGATATAAAAGCCCTTTGCCGATTCCCTTTTCGGCATCCGGCATCTACATTTTTTTGTACTCCGTAATGTCAAAGCAGGTGAGCAGATAGGCGTCGTTGTCTCCCCATTTCATGGGCGCAACGCGCACCCTCGTCCAGACCCCGTACCGCGGATTGTAAATCTCCCCGGCTCCTCCGGACAGCGGGCAATTCTCACAGGGTGTGTTTTTCCCGAAAAATGCGCTGTGGCACGTCATTCCAAGTTCTGCTTCCGGGTCCAGTTCCTTTGTTTTGTGGTTAATATAAAGCAGCTGGTAGCTTTCCCGGTCAATCGCATAGATATATGCGTCCTGCACGTCAAGAATTGTATTAAGCCGGACCGCCAGTTGGTAATCACGCTCCGCGATCCGGTTTTTCTGTAAAAATGTAACCAGCAGCTGGGAAACCAGGGAGAGCATACCGATCTCTTCCTTCGTCCATAGCCGCGTACCGGTGCATTCGTCAAACCCGACGAAACCGTGGAATTTTTCATCCTCGCGGATTGCACACTGGAGGGTGGAACAAATTCCCTGGCTTTCAAACAATGCGACCTGCTCCGGCTTCAATGCATGGATATCACGGCAGTAAAAAACGGAATCGTCCTTAAACAGGGCCTCATAGTCGTCCATCCCCTCATAGGGAAAATTCTGCAGGTTTTCTTTTTGCGGCACAATCCCCTCGTTACACCACTCATAGGTATTACTCGTATATTTTCCGTCCTCGCTGTTTTCAAAAATGTATGCACGGCTGACATCGAACCGTTTCCCCACAATTTCCAAAATAAGCTGGATCGCATTTCTTATGTCCCCGGTATCATAGAGGATTTGGAACACATAGCTGACCAGGTCTCCGGGCACGCCGGAGTTCCGTTGGTCCGAATCAATCGCCGAGCCCAGGGAAGAATAGCCCGCCATTCCCGCCGCCAGCGTCTTGTCGGATTCAAAAAACACATACCGGTTTTTTCCCCGGCTTTTCGCCTCATAAAGCGCCAGGTCGGCGCTGCGGTACAGGGACTGGAACGTCTCGCCGTCGTCCGGATAAATTGCCGCGCCAATACTGCACGTAACCGCAACGGCCTGTTTTTCATCCAGAAACAAATTCCGGAACATATCCACCAGCTTTTTCGCCTTATCCTCCGCCGCTTCCCTGGAAGGAATATCCTTGACCAGAATCATAAACTCGTCCCCGCCAATCCTGCCCGCTACGTCGTTTCGGCGCGTTATCTTTTTCATACCCGCCGCGAGTTCCGACAGGACCGCATCCCCAAAAAGGTGACCCTGGCCGTCATTAATCAGTTTGAAATTATCAGTATCGATGATGTACAGTGCGCAGCGTTCATTTGGCGCATTCTCCAGATGGCCGCGGATTTGCCGTTCCGTTTCTTCCCGGTTGTATAATCCTGTCAGCGCATCCTTTTCCGCCCTTTTTCGGAGGTCGTCAATCATCCGTTTTTCTTCGTCAATATCCGTAATGATGCCGACTACCTTCACAGGCTTTCCGGCAGCATCATATTGATTGGTCGTCCTGACCCGGCACCAGAAATAATCGCCGTTCCCATTTTGGAAACGGCTTTCAGCGGCCGCATAGGCCGCACCGGCCTTCATATTTTCCATCAGCTCAAGCAGGGCGGGCACGTCCTCCGGATGGATGTGGCGGAGCAGCATCGGTTGATGGCTCAGCCCGCTGCGAAGGGGGGTATACCCAAACTTCTTTTCCCAATTTGCGGAACATATCACCGTGTCTTCCACAATATTCCACTCAAAAATAATATCCTTCGCCTGGTCCATGACAATCTGGTAACGTTCCAGCGACATGCGCATCTTTTCACGTTTATTTACGGGGCCGGTAATATCCAACAGCACGCAAAAAATCCGTTTCCTCCCGTCTCCGGTGCAAGCCAGGCGCCCGCTTTCCATCACCCATTTATAAGTTTCGTCTTTGCAGATCACACGGTATTGAAGGGTTGCCTTATTTCCTGTTGCCAGCTGTTCTGCTATTTCTTCACGGATTTTCTCCCGGTCGTCAGGATGGATCATTTCGGAAAAACGGTTGCAAAACCTGCCGGAAATTTCCTCCCGGGTGAACCCGACCATCTCTAAAAATTCCTGATTGACCTCTTCTATGGTAAAATCTTCGTCATTTTGGCGCAGCTGCGCCCCGCCCGGAATATGTTCCAAAATAGTTTTATAATCAAAGCCGTATCGCTTATCCATGCTTCATATCCTCCGCCGGATATATCCTGTAGAGCCCATTCGCCTGTTTCCTATATCCTTACAGAATATTCCCGTGAAAACATTTGCGAATCTTGCTCATAATATACCAGCTTTTTATGAAGTATAACAAACCGTGCCGCAAATATCAACTCGATAACAATGAAAACCGAGACATTGGACGGGTTAAGCACATATCTGTCACACTCCCGATTTCATCTGTTTTATGCGGGTTTTCAAAAATGCACCCTGTATTGTCGGGTATATTGTCCGCCAAGCCGTCAAGCCTGCGGCAGCGTGACGGTAAAGACCGTTCCTTCCCCCGGTTTGCTCTGTACCTCGATTTCGCCGTGGTGCCGTTCCAGAATCATCTTCACCACGGACAGCCCGAGGCCGGAGCCCGGGATGCGCTGGGAACGGGACGGGTCTGCGCGGTAGAACGGCTCGAAAATATGCCGCAATTCTTCCGCCCCTATGCCGGGCCCCGTATCTTCGATCCGGACGGCGGCCTTGCCGCCCTGCCGCTCCAGCGTCACCTTAACCGTTCCGCCCGGGCGGTTGTATTTGACGGCATTCTCGACCAGGTTATAAAACGCGCGGTAAAGGAGGTTCGGATTGCCACGCACCGTCATATCCTCCCCTTCTAAAACGGATAAGGATACCCCGCTTTCCTTTGCCTGTGCGGAAAGTTCGCCTGCTGCCTGGCTTAGCAGCGGGCGCAGCGCAACCGCTTCGTCCGCGGAGCCCGCGTCCGGCGTCGCCAGCGCAAGCAGGCCGTCCACCGTTTTGATAATGCGCTCAAGGCTTTCCTTCGTATCCTGCATAAATTCGCGGTAATCCCCTTCCCCCGGGCGCGGGTTCATTTCCAGCACTTGCAAAGAGGATTTGATGACCGCAAGGGGCGTCTTTAATTCATGGGCCGCATTGGACGCAAAATTCTTTTGGATCAGGAACGCGTCCTCCAGCCGCCCCAGCATGCGGTTGAAGGATTCTTCCAGCGCCAGCACTTCGCCCTGCGCCCCGGGAAGCTCCAGCCGTTCATGCAGGTTCCGGTCGTCCACCTTTCCCACGGAGCCCGTAAGCTCCCGCAGCGGCTTCATCGTGCGGCCGGTGACCCAATAGGTGATTGCCACCGCCGCGATTGCGATCAACACCAGCCCCAGGACGGACTGGCCGGAAAACTTATCGGTAGCCTCCCTGTAGCCTTCGTTCGCCTCTGAAACCACCAATTCCGACCCGCCGCCGGGCGCGGCAGAATCGACTTCAATAAGCCCGGCCTCCATCATGGCCGCGTAATCCCCATAATAGGTGTTCGCGGCAAACAGCGAATTTGCCGTGAGCAATATGCACGCCGCCGCGAGAATCACGCCCACGATCAGGGTGATCCGGGCCTGTAATGTCCACTTTTTCATCGTTTTTCCTCCGGATTTTGGATGCGGTAGCCCTGTCCGCGCTGGGTCACAATATAGTCTCCCGCACCCGCCGCTTCCAGCTTTTTGCGCAGGGAATGGATGTGGAAGCGAAAGGAATTGGAAAACAGGTCCTTTTCGCTATCCCACGCGTGCTCAATCAGCTCTTCCGCGCTCACGACGCGCCCCGCATGCGTCATCAGGTATTCCAGCAGCGCATATTCCTTACGCGTCAGTTCAATCTCTTTCCCTCCGCAAAGCACGCGGCGCGCGGCGGTATCCATGCTGAGGGCTCCACAGCGCAGCGTGGTATCCCGCGTAGTGAAATCCCTGCGCAGCAGGCTGCGGATGCGCGCTTCCAGCTCCGCGAATTCAAACGGCTTGGTCAGGTAGTCGTTGCTGCCGCTGTCAAGGCCGGTTATTTTATCGTCCAGCGAGTTGCGCGCCGACAGGATCAGGATGCGGAAGTCCGCGTCCTGTGCGCGGATACGCCGAAGCACCTCCATCCCATCCAGCTTTGGAAGGTTGAGGTCGAGGATCATCAGGTCGTATTCATTGAGCTCGTACAAATAAAGCGCCTCCTCGCCGTCGTAGGCGCAATCCACCGCGTATCCCAGCATCGTAAGCCCCTTGGCAATCGATTTGGACAGCAGCTTTTCATCTTCCACCAGAAGTAGTTTCATGCGTGTTCCCCCCGCCTTTTTGGCGTTTGAAATTATGTGATTTCGTTCGGCACGTCGAAAGCTGCCCTCTTAGCTCCCATTTCCCGCTACGCAGGAAATTTACGCATACCGGGCGCTTCCTCCTTTTCCCCACGGAACTCGAACGAAGTGAGTTTCGTGGGGGAAGAGACGGGGCCGCCTGTCAAACGCAGTTCTGCACGAAGAGCAGAACAAGTAAAAAGGCGTGCTCCCGGCGACTACGCCTCGGCATCAATCTTCCACGCCTTTTCGTTCCAGTGGCGCTTGATCCGGCGGAATTATGCGGTGGCAGGACGACCAGTGCAGCGGGAGGGGCTGATTGCCGGGTTGCGAGTTTAGCCGAAGGCTGCCTGTCTGAGCAAGAGGCAACTGCGCCTTTCGCTGCGCCCCATGGCTAATGGCCAGTAGCCTTGAACGAAATCACATACCTTCCATTATTCTAAGCGTAACGGACTGCACGCCGCTTGTCAACGGCAAAGGGCCGGTTGCTTCCCCGGCCCCGCTGCCCATCTTGTTTTACCAGATTTCGATCCGGTCTTCGGGGGCGACATACATCCCGTCGTCCTGCCCGATCCCGTAGGTGTCCGCAAACTCCTGGAAGTTCGCAAGCACCCTGTTTGTCCTCAAATTGTTGGGCGCGTGCACGTCGCCCTCCGCGATATCCGCGAGCGCCGCATGATTTGCCGCCCGCGTCCACTGCCGTGCATAGCTGCGGAAAAATGCGTCGTAGTCCGGGTTTTCCATGCCCGCGAGGATTTCCAGCCCGCATGCGATCCCGCCGATATCCGAGATATTCTCGCTCAGGGTTTCCTTTCCGTCGGTCGGAATCCCCGGCGCGGCTTCGCGTCCGTCGTAGAACGCTTCCGCTTTTTTGCACAGTTCCCGGAAGTGTTCATAGTCTTCCTTGGACCACCAGTCGGTTACATTGCCGTTCGCGTCGTATTGCGCGCCGCCGTCGTCAAACATGTGCGTGATCTCGTGGGCGATCGTCGAGCCGATCGCCGCCAGGTTTTCCTCAAACGAAGCGTTTTTATCGTAGAAGGGCGCCTGCAGGATACCCGCCGGGAAAACGATCGTATTGGTGTTCCTGCTCGCCGCCGCGTTCACGGTGTACGCCGAGAGCGCAAACCTGCGCGGATCGACCGGTTCATCCAGAGACGCAACCATTTTTTCCCATTTCTTTACTTCGGTTGCGGCCGTGTTTGCAAAATAACTGCCGCCCTCCTGCGTGCCTTTGATCTCCGCGTCGTTGAACTCCCATTCGTCCGGGTACCCGATGAGCACCGTAATGGAATCCAGCTTTTTCAAGGCCTCCTTCTTCGTGTTCTCGTCCATCCAATCAAGCCGGTTCACGCGCGCCTTGAACGCGTCGATCATTTGACCCACCATCTTTTCAACCTCCGCCTTGGATTCCGGCGGGAAATATTTTGCTACGTACATCTGGCCGAGCTCGTCGGACAGCAGGCTTTGCACCGCCTCGTTCGCCGCCTCCTCCGGCGACTGCGCCTGTTCCGGCCCGTAAATGCTTTCTTCCAGCCCCGGACTTAAGGATTTGCAGTACCCTGACACAAGCGCCATCTTCTGCATGGATTTGAACAGCTCCAGGTTCTCGTCCGTGAAGTATTTGGCATAAGCCTCAAACAGCCCTGCGTCATAGGCCAGCATTTGCGCGTCCGGCGGGAGGCCAATCGCGGACAGCAGTCCCGACGGCTTTGCCTGCGGCATCAGCCCGTCCAGGTCCTGCGGCGTATAGTAGCTGCCGGCATTCTTGAGGTCCGCCGCCTCTTCCGCGCCCATCATGCTGGGGACGAGTTCCCGTTCCAGCCGGAGAAGCTCGTCCGCATGACGCTGCGCGTCTGCTTCGCTTTCCCCCGCCGCCACCAGCTGTTTGACCATGGTTTCCCGATAGCTTTTCAGCGTTTCGTTTTCCGGGTCATCGTATTCCTCCTGGGAGGTCAGCAGCGGCGTGGCCGTCATCAGCTGCATGACCCGTTTCGTGCTGTCGTTTGCGTCCGTCACGGGGATCATGGGGAAGATGCCGTTCCCGAAGTTGCCCAGCTCACCGACCGCCTGCGCGATCGCCGCATACAATTCCTCCATGCTTTGCGCGGCGTCCGCCGCGTCCAGGTATTCGCGCAGCGGTTCGATCCCCGCGCTTTCGCGCTTTTCCGCATCAAGAACGTTGTTGTAAAGGTCGCGTATCTTCTGCTCCGGGCTTCCCTTGGGATAATCCTCGCCGCTGTTCACGATCCCCAGGATCAGGTCGTGAAGCTGCTTATCCGTGTTCGCCGCGACGCTGCTCGACCCGCCGGCAACCTCCTCCCCGCCCGCTTTAAGCGCGTCGAGCTCGTTTTTATTGACTGCCGTGTAAAAATCATCCCTCAGATTCGTGCCATATGCCGCGAATATCCTCGCCGCAAGGATTTCCGCATCCTTCATTGTGACAGGATCGTCCATTTTGTGCGCCTCCCCTGCCTTGCCCTTGGCTTCTTCCCCGCCGTCCGCAGCGGGTCCTTCCGCTCCGCTTGCATCCTGCGAAGGAGCGTCCCCGGGTTTTTCCTGTCCATCATCGGGCAGCGGCATCCCCGTATCGGGCTCCATCTCGTCTTCCGAAAACTCCGTTTCCCCGCCTCCGGGCAGCGGGAAGTCCGGTTCTCCCTCGGGCGCCGGTGCTACAATGTCCGGTTCCATCTCGTCCGTGACCTCGAAGCCGCTGCGGTCCGCCAAAGCTCCCTGCCCAGAAACGCCGGAAGAGGTTTTTACCGCCTGCCCCGGCTCGTTTCCCGGCTTTGCACCAACGACGTCCGGCACCGCTCCCTCCGGGACCTGGTATCCGCCGTCTTCCTCCGGCTCCGAAAAGAAATCATTCGGCCGGTCTGCGTCGCCGCTGTCCGCAAAAGGCAATTCGTTTCCTATATCGCCGCCGTCTTCAAAGGGCGGCGCATCGCCCGGTTCGTTTCCTTCCGCCTTCTCCGGAAGTCCTAAATCCGACGCGCTGAGCACCCCGCTGTCCGTGAGGTTCTGCAATTCTTCCTTTGCCCAGTCCGGCACCCCGGCGAGGTCCGCCTCCGGCGGTGCGATTGCCTGCGCGTTTCCTTCCGGCGCGGGCAGCTTGCCAAAGGCCCGGCTGGCCACCACATACATCTTCAATCTTGTCGCAGGCTCGGATTCCTCCAGCCCTTCCAATACCGCCGCGCGGTCCGCGCCCGGATTATAATCATCCGCCGCTTTGATAAAGTAGTCCGCCAATTGTCCCAGCGTAACTACGCCGTTTTTTGTACCGCTTCCCGCGGCGGCAGGCGCCCTGCCCGCATCCTTATTTTGGAATGCGCAGGCCGTCAGCAGCATGACTGCCACCACCGCCGCGATCAATTTTATCATTGTTTTTTTACCCATTTCTGTCTCCTTTCAAGCATGCGCCGCTCCAGGGGCGGCGCAGGTACTATGGTTAGGATAACAGACGCTATGTTAGATTCTCGTTAGTTTTTTATACTTCCCAGGATATTATTCGGCGACGGGTATCCTGATTATATTTTGGCAACAGCGCTGTATGTGCACAGTAACAAAATTTCTCCAATACTGCGCTATGTGTATCAATTGTCCTTATGCCTTAAAACCGACTGCTTACAAAAAAATTTTTACAGAAGCGCCCTGTTGGTTGTGCTATCATAACGGTTGTGCTATCATAATAATAGTATTTATTCCGCACTGTCGCGCATATTCTTGTAAGCCCAGTATGGTTTTACAGAAATATGCGTTTTTCGTTGCGGGAAGATACGGTGAGCTGTTAGGGAAACATTCTGTTTTATTGTTCTCCGGATGGCTTAAAGATTATTTTTTTGGGGAGACAATAAATGCAAGCAACACCTTTTAAAGACCTTGGTATCTCAGATGATATCCAAACAAGCCTTCGTAACATGAATTTTGAAAAACCCACGCCGGTGCAGGAGCTGACGATCGGGTGTTTTCTGGAAGGAAACGATCTGCTGGTACAGGCGCCGACCGGAACGGGCAAAACGGGCGCGTTCGGCGTTCCTATCGTTCAGCAGATCGACCGGACGCAGCAAATTTCCCAGGCGCTTATCCTTTGCCCGACCAGGGAATTGGCGGTACAGGTTGCAGACGTACTTCGTAATCTTGCAAAAAGCAAACCCGGCATACGTATCGTCACTCTATATGGCGGCGAAAATATCAGGAAGCAGCTTGACCTGCTGCGCAAAACGCCGCATATCATTGTGGCCACACCCGGCCGCCTGATGGACCATATGCACCGTCAAACCGTTCAGCTCAAGAATATCCGCACCGTTGTGCTGGACGAAGCCGACCGTATGCTGGATATGGGTTTTCGCAAGGATATGGAAAAAATATTGCGCGCTACGCCGAAAGACAGGCAGACCGTCTTTTTTTCCGCGACCATCCCGCAAGAGATATATATGATCGCAAACCAATTCTTAAAAAAGGACGCGCGTGAAATCCGGGTTGAGCAGGAATCCCTGGCGGTGGAAACGGTCAAGCAATACTATACGATCATTCCTACCGGCTATAAAAACGATATTCTGGTGACACTGTTAAAGAACAATGATTTTCCTCTGACACTGATCTTTGTGAACATGAAACACAGGGCGGATAAGCTGGCGGCTCAATTACGCAAAAAGGGATTTAAGGCGGCCGCCCTGCATGGGGATATGAACCAGAACCAGCGTGACCGGGTGATGAAAGAATATCGATCGGGCAAGCTTGACATCCTCGTTGCTACAGACATCGCCGCCCGCGGCATTGATGTCAAGAATATCGACGCCGTCATCAATTATGACGCGCCTTTGGATGACGAAACTTATGTACACCGTATTGGACGCACGGGCCGCGCCGAGCAGGAAGGCATCGCCTATACGTTTATCAACCAGGATGAGGACGAAATCGACCGGCTGCGAAAGATGATCAAGAATTTGAATATCGATATATCCCCAACGGCAGATTCGCCCGCCCTTCCCGAACCCGTCAAGCGGGTATCGCATGGCCGGGTAAGCGGCCAATCGTTCCACAGCATCAATACCCGCCGCAGGGGGCGTGGCCGCAGGTGACAGGCAAAAGGTTTTGAGTGCAACGGAACTTGTCAATAGCGAACTGAATAAAGCCTCAAAACAAAAAGGGATTAATCCCGGGGTAAATCAAATTTTCAAGCAACTAAAGACTGCTGCATTTTCGATAGATAATACAGCGGTTTTTGTATAAGCGCATAGGCAAATGGGACCTCACCGAGAAGCCCAATGAAGTGAAACGGAATGGGTTCGGTGAGAAAAAGGATGCATGAACTTCCAATAGCGCAAGCGAAAGCGCGACGTCATTGGTAAAGTGAAGTATGCAGGGCTGGAGCAAGCGCGCGGATAGAGTTTTTCTTGCAAAGAAAAACGGAACAAAGCAAGCTTTGTTCCGACTAAAGATGAACCAAAATTGCTCCGCAATTTAGTTCTCCTCCCGTTTTCGCCATAATAAAAATGCCACGCTAACGCGTGAATCAACTTAAAACAGGGAGTTCTTTTTGCTTTGCAAAAAGAACCGCTGAACTGCAAAAAATCCACTGTCGCCTATGGCTCGGTGGATTTTCGCATTTCATGCGTGGTGGAGATGAGGGGAGTCCCGCGCTTCGCGCGGGCTAAAGACGAACCGAAATTGCTCCGCAATTTAGTTCTCCTCCCGTTTTCGCCATAATAAAAATGCCACGCTAACGCGCAGCATTTTTATTATGGTGGAGATGAGGGGAGTCGAACCCCTGTCCGAAAGCCTGCCCGGGCAACTTTCTACAAGCTTATTGGCCTTTGTTTATTTCCCTCTTCAAGGCCCCTGGCCACAAAAACCGGAAAAAGGTAGCTTCATAAATTCCGCGATTGCCGCAAAGCTTTGGCAAAGCAGTAGCCTGTTTTAAATTGGCTCCCGGTCCCCTCCCAAACAGGGAAAGAGAGGTCGGAAGGCTGCTATTTTAAATTAAGCAGCGAGCAGAGCGGGAGAACCCACCTCTGCCGTTTTGTTTGTTTTTGCGTTTATATTTAGATGAATCTTTTTAACGCAGAGTATTCAACTGCGGCTTGCTTATTACCCTCACAAATGCCCCCGTCGAAACCAGTACATCCCCATATTCAATTTTTGTCCGGCACCATAATGAATGCCGGCGCTTATATTAAAACGGATTCATATCCTCCGTTCCATATCACGTTTAATGGCCTTTTCCTTCAGGTCCTGCCGCTTGTCATACAGATGCTTGCCGCGGCACACGCCTACCTCAAGCTTCACCTTCCCGTGCTTCAGATACATCCTCAGCGGAATCAGCGTATAGCCTTTTTGCGCAGTCAGCCCAAGCAGTTTTGTAATCTCCTTCTTGTGTAGGAGCAACTTGCGGACGCGCAGCGGATCGCGGTTAAAGATATTTCCTTTTTCATACGGGCTGATGTGCATATTATTAACAAACGCTTCCGCATTCCTGATCTGCACATACGAATCGCGCAGGTTCACCTTCGCCATGCGGCACGATTTCACTTCCGTGCCCACGAGTTCGATTCCCGCCTCGTAAGAATCTTCTATGAAATATTCATGCCGCGCCTTTTTATTTTGCGCAAGCAGCTTTTCACCAGCCATACCGTTTCCCTTACTACTTCCTGTAAACACTATTATACTTTAATTATCCGCAAAGGTAAATTCAATTTTTGCAAGGGCGACATCCGCCGCCACAACCTTCACCTTTACCTTGTCCCCAAGCGTAATCCGTTTTTTCGTGTGTTCGCCGATCACGCAATATTCCTTCTCGTAATATACATAATAATCATCATCAAGCTGCGCCAGCGGAATCATCCCTTCGATGGTGTTATCGAGCTCGGCAAAGATGCCGAATTTTGTTACGCCCGATACCACGGCGGGAAACGTTTCCCCAATATGCTTCGACATATATTCCGTCATCTTAAGGTCCTGCACCGCCCGTTCCGCTTCAATCGCGTTCCGTTCCCGTGCGCTTGCCCGCGCCGCTACCTCCGGCAGTATTTTTTCCAGGTGCCGCTGGTAGCCGTCATCCATACGGCCGTCTAAAAGCGCCTTGATAATCCGATGCACCTGCAAGTCCGGGTAACGCCGTATAGGGGACGTGAAGTGGCAATACTGATCTGCCGCGAGTCCGAAATGCGAAATCGGCTCCGTCGCATACCGCGCCTTTTTCAGCGCGCGCAGCGTAACCGTATTAACGATCGTTTCCTCCGTAGTCCCGGCCACCTTTTCAAGTATTTCCTGGATTGCGTGCGGATGGACGTTCTGGAACCCTTTCAGGTGTATCCCGAAATTTCCAAGGAAAATTGCCAGTTCCTTCATGCGGTCCGCATCGGGCTGCTCGTGTATCCGGTATAAAAACGGCAATTCCATGAAATAATACTGCTCCGCTACCGTGATATTGGCACGAAGCATAAATTCTTCGATCAGCTTTTCCGCCTCACCCCGTTTCCGGACGGCTACCTCTACGGGGACGCCCTTCCTGTCGAGCATAATTTCCGGTTCGTCGATGTTGAAATCAATACTGCCCCTTTCAAACCGGCGCTTCCGCAATATTTTGGCAAGCTTGTTCATTTCCGCGAGCGTATCCGCAATGTCCGCATATTGCCTGCGCTCTTCCGCACCGCCTTCCAGCAAACGGTTCACGCCGTCGTAGGTCAGCCTGTGGGCAGACCGGATTACCGTATTTTCCACCCTCTGGGCCGCCACGTTTCCCTGCGCGTCAATTTCCATAATGCAGGAAAGCGTCAGCTTGTCTTCCCCGGCATTCAGCGAACAAAGGTTGTTGGAAAGCTCTTCAGGGAGCATCGGCACCACCCGGTCCACCATATAAACGCTCGTTCCCCGGTGAAGCGCTTCCTGATCGAGCGGCGAGCCCTCGCGCACATAATGGCTCACATCCGCAATATGAACGCCAAGTTCGTAATTCCCATTTTCCAGCATGCGGAGCGATACCGCGTCGTCAAGGTCCTTCGCGTCTGCTCCATCGATAGTGAACACCGTCTGGCTGCGCAGGTCAAGGCGCCCTTCAAAATCCGGCGTATCCTGCCCGAGGGCCTGCACCTGCCGCCTGCATGCGTCCGGGAACTCGGAAACAAGCCCAAAGCGCCGCGCATAAGCAAGGATGTCCACACCCGCTTCCCCGGCCCTTCCGAGGACTTCCATGACCTCTCCCTCCGGGCTTTTCCCTTTATAAGCGCGCTGCGTAACATTAACCACAACCTTCTGCCCGTTTTTTGCACCGCGCGCACGCTTCTTCGGAATATAAATATCGTCCATACCGGGCGAATCGCTGATAACGAACACCGTTCCGTTTTTCGCCTGCACCGTTCCCACCGTTTCCACCGGAAGCGGCGACAAAACCTTTATCACCTTACCTTCCAGATGTTTTCCGTCCTGCTGCCTCTTCGACAGCCTGACAAGGACATCCTCCCCGTTGAAGGCGCCGCCCTTGTGGGAAGGCGGGACAAATATATCTTCCATATCCTCCGGCGTACGCAAAAACGCGAAGCCGCCCTGTTTGCAGTCGAGCGTTCCCCGAAACAACCCCAGCGTGGACGCAAGCGCATATTTCCCACTTTTGGTCCGTGCCACACGGTATTCCCTTTCGAGCTCGTCAAGAACGCCCTTCAGCGCTCCCCTGGGCATATCCACCGCTTCCGCAAGCTCGTCGATATCAATATAAATCCGGTCCCCGACCACTTGTAAAACCTGTTCCGTTTTATCCAAATAAATTCTCCTGTCTTTCATAAAAAAAACACCCGCATATGTGTGGGTGTTTTTCCATTCTAAATCCGTATTTGCCTACATCCAATATTTTTGCATGATGACAAGCAGAACCGCGAGTACCATGAAACCGATTGCCGCAACCCTTGTAAGCCGCACCAAGGTCGCTTCCATACCACGCGCCTTTTTCTTTCCCCACATTGCTTCCGCGCCGCCGCCCACCGCGCCGGGCACGCCTGTCTTCGCACCGGACTGGAGCAGCACCACGACAATCAGGAAGCCTGAAAAAACAACCAATACTATTTTAATAATGAGAGCTAATATCTCCATAATAACCTCCGATTAAAATACATAACAGAAATATGATAGCATGTCACGCCGCAAATTGCAACCTATTTTTTCTGTAAACAGGACAGCAAGAGCTCCTCAAGCTGTGCATAGGTCTCCACCCTTACAACCTGCGCGCGCAGCTGCGCCGCCCCGGCCATGCCTTTTATGTAATGCGGGGCGTGCCCCCTCATCTGCTTTATGGCAAGCGTCTCCCCTTTCCTCTTTACGGCGATTTTCGCCTGCCTGAGGCACATGGAAATCCGTTCTTCCACCGTGGGGAACGTCTGCACGCTCCCCGTCCGCAGCAATTCATCGATTTGGGTAAACAGGAACGGATTGCCCTGCGCCCCCCGCGCGACCATCACGGCGTCGCATCCGGTCTCCCGGAACATATTTGCCGCATCCTGCGGGGTAAAAATATCTCCATTGCCGATCACCTTGACTTTCACAGCCTGTTTTACTTCGGCGATGATTCCCATATCCGCTTTTCCGCTGTAATATTGTTCGCGCGTCCTGCCGTGCACCGTAATTGCATCCGCGCCTGCGTCTTCCATCACCCGCGCGAAAGCGGCCGCGTTTTTGTCCCGTTCCGTGAAGCCTGCACGGAATTTGACGCTCACCGGGACGTTGACCGCTTTCTTAACCGCCGAAATGATCCTGCCTGCAAGCGCGGGTTCCCGCATAAGCGCGCTCCCCTCGCCGTTATTTACAATTTTAGGCGCGGGGCATCCCATGTTCACATCTATAATAAACAAACGGTTCTCCAATAAATCGCATATTTTTTCCGCCGTATCGGCAAGAATCTGCGGGTCGCGCCCAAAAAGCTGTACCCCGGCTTTTTCCTCCGCATCCGAAAGCTCGAGCAGCTCATGGGTGCGCACGTTTTGATAAGCGATTCCTTTGGCGCTTACCATTTCGGTAAAGGTCATCTGCGCGCCGCACGAAACGCAAACCTCGCGCATTGCCGCATCCGTCACCCCCGCCATCGGGGCCAGGTAAATCTTTGGTTCATCCATTCCTGTCTTCTTCCTTCAGCCAGCGCTTGTGCGTCGGACTGCTTATCCTTTACGCTTCCGGGCACACAGAGGGCAAGGGTTCGCCGGAACCGCCTCCCGCTTTCCATCCCCTTCAAAAAAAAGCGCGCTTCGCGGCGCGCTTTTTTCCTATTCTTCCGCTTCCGGGCTTCCCGCTGCATCCGACTGTGCCGCGGTTTCACCGGCTCCTGCGGATTCCTCTGCGGCCGGTGTTTCCGACGCTTCCGGCGGGGCCGCTTTCACAAGCTTCATCCCGTCAATCATCCAAACGTCCCCCACCTTCACCATGGAAAGCTCATATGTGCCGCTCATCCATTCCGGCGGTTTTTCATCGCTCTGGACGGTTCCTCCGCTTTCATCCACCGTGACCTTGTGCCCCGCAATTTCGGTGATAATATCATCCGCCGGTACGGTGACCTCCGTTTGCCACGGCCATACGATCGGGGGATTGATATCCGCCCGCTGATAATAATTCGTAATCTGGAAATTGCTGTAGGTCGTTCCCGTTAAAGCCGGATCGACCGCAAGAAAATGCTCTGTAAAAAAGCCCTGCAGCTGTGATGAATCCACCTTTTCTTCATCATGCACAAGCACGACCTCCGCGCGCAGCGAAAGCGCGTCCTTGGCCACCATCCGGATATTCATCGTATTCATCGCGGCATAAAAAGCGACGATTACGAGCGCGACAACGACAACAACGATTGCAAGCCGCGATAGTACGTATAAAATACCTCTGGCTGGCTTATTTCCGCCTTCTTTTGCCACCATAATTACCTCGTTTTAAGGATCAGAGCGTGTCCTTCGGCTTCATCGTGGGAAACAAAAGCACATCCCGGATGGAGAAGCAATCCGTGAGGAGCATGACCATACGGTCTACCCCGATGCCCATGCCGCCCGTCGGAGGCATTGCATACTCGAGCGCCGTGACAAAGTCTTCATCCATCATATTGGCTTCATCGTCGCCTTCCGCACGCTTCCTCGCCTGCTCCATAAAGCGTTCCCGCTGGTCGTCCGGATCATTGAGCTCGGAAAACGCATTCGCGAGTTCCCTGCCCGTGATAAACAGCTCAAACCGTTCCACCATCGAATCCGAGCCGGGCTTCTTCTTGGCAAGCGGCGAAACCTCGATGGGATAGTCGTAAATAAATGTCGGCTGGATCAGGTTTTCTTCCACCTTCTGCTCAAACGCCTCGTTAAGAAGCTCTCCGCGCGTCGGCTGGCCTTCAAAATGAATTCCCGCCGCTTTTGCCGCTTCGCGCGCCTGTTCGTCTGTCGCGCACGCGCCAAAGTCGGCGCCGGAATATTCCTTTACGGCCTCAATCATCGTCATCCGTTTCCAGGGCGAACCAAGATCAATCTCCGTTCCCTGGTAAGTGATTACATCACTGCCGTTTACCTGGCGCGAGCAATAACGGAACATCTTTTCACACAGGTCCATCATTCCCTTATAATCCGTATACGCCTGGTACAACTCCACCGTTGTAAACTCCGGGTTATGCTTGGGGTCCATTCCCTCGTTGCGGAAAATCCTGCCTATCTCGTAGACCCGCTCGAAGCCGCCCACAATAAGGCGCTTTAAGTGGAGTTCCGTCGCGATACGCAGGTACATATCGATATCGAGCGTGTTGTGGTGCGTCACAAACGGCCGCGCCGCCGCGCCGCCCGCGCTCGTCTGCAAAACAGGGGTTTCCACTTCAATAAAGCCCTGTTCGTCTAAAAAGTCACGAATGCCCCTGATGATCTTAGACCGCGCGTAAAACGTATCTTTAACGTCCGGGTTGACAATCAGGTCCACGTACCGCTGGCGGTAGCGTAAATCCGTATCCTTAAGGCCGTGCCATTTTTCAGGCAGCGGAAGGAGGGATTTTGACAGCAGGACCACTTCGTGGCTTTTTACGGAAATTTCCCCGGCATTCGTTTTGAATACCTCTCCCGTAACGCCTACAATATCCCCGATGTCAAATTTCTTATACTCCGCGTAAGGCTCGTCGCCCATTACGTCGCGGCGGGCATAAACCTGCAATTTTCCTTTTCCGTCAAGGATATGAAAAAAACTCGCCTTGCCCATCACACGCTTGGAAATAATCCTGCCGGCAACCGATACGGTGCTTCCTTCCATTTCATCGAAATGGTTCAGGATTTCATCCGAATTGTGCGTCTTCTCAAACGTCGTAATCTCATACGGGTCGCGGCCCGCTTCCTTCAGCGCCGCAAGCTTTTCCCTGCGTACCCGCAGAACCTCGCTTAACTCCTGCTGCTGTTCCTTCGTAGTGTTTGTGTTCTCGGCCATGCCCGCCTCCTTACCTGTGGATGTCCAGGATTTTCAGTTTCACAATCCCCCCGGGCGTTTCCACCTTGACAAGGTTGCCGACTTTTTTGCCGAGCAGGGCCCGGCCGACAGGCGATTCATTCGAGATTTTGTTTGTGCTGAGGTCCGCTTCCGCAGAACCGACGATCTTGTACTCGATCTCCTCGTCATATTCCTTATCCAGTACCTTTACCGTCGTGCCCACGTTCACGCGCTGTACGTCCACGTCTTCCTGGTCTACGACCGTTGCGTTCCTGAGCATGCTTTCGAGCATTACGATTTCGCCTTCGATCTTGGCCTGTTCGTTTTTCGCCTCGTCATACTCCGCATTCTCCGAAAGGTCTCCGAATGCCCTTGCCGTCTTAATTTCCTCTGCAATCTCAAGCCGCCTTACGGTCTTCAAATATTCAAGTTTCTGTTCCAGTTCCTTAACACCCTGATGTGTTAATACTACATCCTCGTTCGCCATTCGTTTACTCCTCGCTGTGCGCATGTGCGCACTCTTCCAATTTACATGTCATTTATTATATAGAAAATACGCGTTTTGTCAAGGCAAAGGCCTTATTTTCGGGCTTTTCGGCCTGCCCCGCCGCTGCTATCCACGCGCCCCGTTCTTGGCTTCGAGAAACTTGTCAATTTTCCCCTTGGCCCTTTGCAGGGCGTTATCGATCGACTTTTCATGCCGCCCCATAATTTTCGCGATTTGCTGGTAGGAAAGGCCGTGCAGGTAATACGTGAGCACCTGGTTTTCAAGGCTGGAGAGCATTCTCGAAATCTCTTCCTCCATGCTCGCATAGTCTTCCTGGTCAATCACGATTTCTTCCGGATTGGAGACCTTTGACGCCGCAATAATATCCACCAGCGTACGCTCCGATTCTTCGTCGTATACCGGTTTGTTAAGGGATACGTATGAATTAAGCGGCTGGTGCTTTTGCCGCGTCGCCGTTTTGATCGCCGTGATAATCTGCCGCGTAACGCACAGCTCCGCAAAGGCCCGGAAGGAAGCTTTTTTTTCCGCGTCATAATCGCGCACCGCTTTATAAAGGCCAATCATACCTTCCTGCACAATATCCTCCCGGTCCGCGCCAATCAGGAAATAAGACCGTGCTTTTGCGCGCACAAAATTTTTATATTTGTGCAGGATGTATTCGAGCGCCGGGCTTCCTTCTTCTTCATTTGCCATAATGACGATTTGCTCGTCCGTCATAAGCGCATATTTTTCAAAACCCGCATGCACGATGATTTCCCGCTCTTCTTCCAAATCCAGTTTTTCCGGCAGCTTCTGCCGCTCCTCTTCCGTCAATTGCTTTCCTTTCCTACCGGACCAATTCCTGCCGCCGCTTCTCATAAATCAGGATGCTTGCCGCGCACGAGGCGTTGAGCGAGCTGGTCTTGCCCCCCATTTCGATTTTCACGACAAGGTCGCACAGTTCCCTGGTATGTTTTGCCACGCCTTCGCCTTCCCCGCCGATCACGAGCGCCATCGCGCCTGTGAGGTCTGTGGTGGAAAGGGGCTGGCCGTCCATATCGGCTGCCGTGGTCCACACGTTCCGTTTCTTCAGTTCCTCAATCGTCTGGTTGATATTTGTCACCTTGACGACCGGGAGGTATTGCGCGGCCCCGCACGACACCTTGAACGCCGATGCGGTCAGCGACGCGGACCGGCGTTTCCCGATGATAACCCCGTGCGCCCCGAGCGCTTCCGCGCTGCGGATTACCGCGCCCAAATTATGGGGGTCCTGCACATTCTCCAGGATTACAATAAAGGGCTCTTCCCCGCGTACCTGGGCAAGCTCGAAAATGTCCTCCAGCTCGCTGTAGCGGAATGCCGGGATTTGCGCCGCAATTCCCTGGTGGTTCCCCGGGCGTCCGTCCGGCCCCATTCCCGCGCACATGCCGTCCAGCTTGGCGCGCGGCACCTCCGTCACAACGAGGCTGTTCTGCCGCGCCAGCATCAAAAGCTCGCGGATGCTCCCGTCTGTAAGCCCCTGCTGGACGAAAATACGGTCGATCTGCTCCCCGCTCTTAATCGTTTCGCGTACGCTGTTGCGCCCGATCACATATTCCCGTTCATTCATGTCCGCAGCCCTCCTTCAGCGCCCGGTGCCGGGCGCGCACTTCGTCCGCCCTGCCGCAGCACATTTTTCCTTCGCTGCACGCCCCGCATACGCAGGACGGCCCGGCATTTTTGAAAAGGGCCGGCGCTTTTTCCATCACCAGCGCAAGCATCTGCCACGCAAGCTCACGAATTTCCCACTGAGCCCGGTTGCAGCAGCGCAGTGCAAAAAAGTGCAGGAGTTCGCGCGCGTTCATGGTAACGATCATTTTTGTCTCGCATGCGTTCGGGAGGACAAAACGCGCGTCCTCGTTCGATTTTTCCCCGGCGTTTCCCAGCGCTTCCACCCACTGCTCGTACCAGCCCTGCATGGTCCGCATCTGCTCCTCGAATTTTTGAACCGCCTCCTGCCCCAGCGCTTCGATGCTGGGCGGAATCACATAGGAAAATTCGCCTTTTTTAGCGCTCTGGTTCACATACCGCTGCGACTGTACGGAAAAACTCGCCAGGCGGTGCCGCGTGATCTGCGCAAGCAGCGCGCGCGATACGCCTTCAATGCCAAAGGAAAAAGACGCGTGCTCGATGGGCGAAAGATGCCCCATTTGCGTCAGCCTGTCAATAAACTCCGGGCTTTTGGCCGTTTTTTCAAGGTCGGCAATATCCGCCTTGGAATAGCATAGCTTCGCCCCCATGGAAACAATCAGCTCCGGGTCGGGCGTGGCTGCCAGCAGCACTGTTTTCAGCTTTGTCTTTGGCATCTTCTTTTCCTCCCGCAAATCATACTTCAAAATCGAGCGTCCCGAGTATTTCATCGATGCGCCCGTCCTGCCCCGTCAGGAACAGGTATCCGATTACCGCCTCGAGGGCGGTCGCATATTTATAATCCGCAATGCTCATATTTTTGGGCGGCGAAGGGCTCTTCGCGTTCCTTCCCCGCCGGAAAATATCCGCTTCCGCTTCCGTAAACCGCTCCATCCACCGGTGCGCAAACGCCGCCTGCGCACGCGCGTTCACAAGCCGGATGCTCATGGAATGCAGCGCGCCCGCATTTTTAGAACACCCAAGCACATATTTTGTGCGCACATAGAGGTCAAATACGCTGTCGCCGATATAGGCGAGCGTAAGCGGCGGCATCTGCGACGCCTTTTCCTCCGTGAGCACTAAGTTTTCAGTGAGTCCGTTTAACATCCCGCAAGTCTTTCCAAGTAATAGCTGACCGGTAATACGTAATAGAGAATGTGCACGCTCCGCATACCGGTCATATTCATCGGCGAAGCCGGTTCCTATTATCTATTGCCCGTTACTTATTGCTTTTATAATATTTAATCCCGTCCACAATGGCGGCGACCACTTTATCCTGATATTCCCCCTGCTGGAGCTTTTCCTCCTCCGCGGGATTCGTGAAGAAACCGCATTCCACCGTCACGCTGGGCTGGCCGCCCGGCGCAAGTAGCCGGTACCGCCCGAAATTCACCTTGCGCGGCGTCTCGATTTCAAGCTCCTCGTTCATCACCGTTTGAATGCTTTCCGCGAGCTTTTTGCCTTCTGCGGAATCCGTATAATAGAATATTTGCGGGCCGTACGCGTCCGCGCTTTCAAAGCTGTTCTGGTGAACTCCTATGTACATATCTGCGTTCGCATCCCGGATAATCTGCTCCCGCTTTTGCATATCCGCTTCCTTGCGTTTCGCGATGTCCGTTTCTTCCGCCGCGGCAACCGGTTCGTCCGATTCGCGCGTCATGATTACCGTGACGCCCTCTTTTTCAAGCGCTTCCCGCAATTTCAGGCCGATTTCAAGGTTCACTTCCTTCTCATACCGCCCCGTTGAAACCCCGATGGTTCCCACATCCGTATCGCCGTGCCCCGGATCGACAATGATTTTCATTCCCTCGAGGCTGGCGGAAGCGTACGGATTCTGTCCCTCTTTTTCTTCCCCGCAGGCACATAACGCAAACAGCATAAGTCCCGCAAGCAGGACAAACAACCATTTTTTCAGCCTCATTTATTTCTCCTTAAAGCTCCATCACCGGCTGCGCGTTGAGGTCCAGCCCTGCGCGTTTTCCCTTCAGGAATTCGTAATATGCGCACGACGCAATCATCACCGCGTTATCCGTACAATAGCGGAGTTCCGGAAAATAAAGGGCTGCGCCCGCTTCCTCCGCTTTTTTCTCAAACGCCGCGCGGATTTGTTCGTTCGCGGAAACCCCGCCCGCTACCGCAATCACCCCGGCATCCGTCCTGCGCGCCGCTTCAAACGTATTTTTCACGAGCGTGTCCGCAACGTTTTTCAAAAACGACGCGGCAACGTCCTCTTTTTTATATTCCTGCCCCTGCTGGTCAAATTTATGCAGCAGGTTGATGACCGCCGTTTTAAGCCCGCTGAACGAAAAATCCAGATGATCCTCGCCGCGGAAGCTGTGCGGGAATTTATATTTCATTTCGTCCCCGCGCTTTGCAAGCTCCTGCAAATTCGGCCCACCGGGGTACGGCAGCCCCAGGACCCGCGCCACCTTATCGATCGCCTCGCCCGCCGCGTCGTCCCGCGTACGCCCCAGCGTTTCATATTCCGTATAGTCCTTTGCCCATACAATCTGGGTATGCCCGCCCGACGCCACAAGGCACAGGAAGGGCGGCTCGAGCTCCGGATGGGAAACATAATTCGCGCAAATGTGCCCGGCAATATGGTGCACAGGCACAAGCGGCCTGCCAAGCGTATACGCAAGCCCCTTGGCATAGGAGACGCCCGTGAGGAGCGCCCCCACAAGCCCCGGCCCGTTCGTTACGGCAATCGCATCAATCCGTTCAAAGCCGCCCGCGTCGCGTACTGCGGCCTCCACGACATGCGGAAGCTTCTTCACATGGTTGCGCGAGGCAATCTCGGGCACCACACCTCCATATTCCCTATGGATTTCAATCTGCGTATAAAGCGCCTGCGAAACGACCCTGCGGCCATTTTGCACAACCGCCGCCGCCGTCTCGTCGCACGAGGTTTCAATTGCGAGTATATTAAGGTCTTCCATGCTTTTTCATCCTTTGGTAAACAATTCCGGCCGCCGCCGCGGTTCCCACCGCGATTGCAAGGAACCACGCCAGTATCCTCGCCACCATCCCGGCAAAGAACGTTTCCGCAAACATACGTATCATACGCGACACCGCCGGGTCGAGCAGCCACAAATCATTGGTGAAAAACACATGATGAAAGCTGACCCAGAAATTGTTGAAATCTGCCGCCGCCCAGACGCCGATGCAGGCAAAAAAAGCAAGCACGCCCAGGGTCGCCCAGAAATAGCTGCGCAGCACAGGGGCAAGTGCATGTTTTTTCTTCCATACAAAGCATCCGGCAATCAGCGCCCCGCCCACGCAAAACCCAACCGTCATAAACAGGACGGCGTTTTGGTACAGCGCCTTTACGTCGACCATGTGGTCCTTTTCACGCTGGCTGTAATATTCCTCCCCGTTTTCCATGGCGAGGTCAAGGGAAGGCGCGGCCCCCTGTAAATAATCAAGCAGCGTATCGGTCGCCTGTTCCAAAACGGGATCAGTAACGCCCACATACGCCGCCGTATCCATCTTCCGGTATTCTTCACGGTAAAAGCTCTTGTCAAACGCCGCCCCGCTGATGCAGGCTACCGCAGCCGAAAGAACAACCAGCACCGTTCCAACGGCGGCCATAAGCCGTATCCAGCCGGAGCCATGCTCCCGCAGGCCTGTTTCACTCATTCCTCGTCCCACTCCTGAATAAGACATGCACGAATCGGCGAGCCGTCCGTATCAATTTTTAAAGGCAGCGCGCACAAAATATAGCTTCCCGGTTCCGCCTTGTCCAGCTTTAAGGACTCCAGCACCACAATCCCTTCCGAAAGCAAAATTTTATGAACCGCATCGTTCCCGATTGACTGCGCGTCCGTGCCGATCAGGCGGATGCCCGCATCCGCAAGGCTGCGCGCGCTCTTTTCCGTCAGGCGGCCTTCCGCCTCTTCCGTGCCCTTCAGGATGACGCGCTTTGTCCCGCGCGGGAGGCGAAAGTCCTTCTTGTTCACAAGGATTGCCTCGCCGATCAATGTGGATAGCGGCACCTCTTTGGTGGTTTTCCCGCCGATCACAACATGTGCGGGCGCGTCGATATGGGTTCCGCTGTGCGAGCCCATCGTCAGCTTTGTCACGGCATAGCCGTAATTGTCCACCGTGTAAAACTGCTCGAGACGTACGTGTGGGTCTCCCTCGTATACCTTCGTTTCACTGTTCAGTTCATGGGTAATATCGATTATCTTAATTTCAACCACCTCATATCCAAAGTTTAGCCTTACAATTCCGTAGTGTCTATTATAGTGATTTTCATCTGCTTTTTCAACCGCCGCGGGGATTATTCATAAAATCGCTAAAACTTTGCGTTCCCCTCCGCAAGGGCAGAAAAAAGCCCCAAACGCTTCCTTCGCAATATTTGGGGCATTTTACTAAATCAAATATTATTTTTGCAGTTCCTTTTCCAGAAGTCCTGCCGCACATTCCACAAGCTCCGCGCAGGGGCGTTTTTGATAATAGGCTTCCGTGCGTTTTTCAGGATCAGGCCCGCTCGTATGCTCCGCGAGCCCCAAAAGCTCCCTGCATACGATGGAACCGTTTTCGCCCCGGAATTTTTCCGCAAGCTTCTGCACGCGGGCGTATTGCGCTGCCTTCCCGCGGATATCCGCCGGGGAATCATAGCCGTCCACAAGGCCCAGCACAAGGAACATACCGCTCACCGCGCCGCACACCTCGCGCAGCCGGCCCATTCCCCCGCCGAAGGAAGACCCGAGCAGCGCAGCCGTTTTCCCGTCAAGCCCGGCCTCCGGCGCAAACGCAAGCACCACAGACTGGCAGCAATTATATCCTTCCCTGAAGTAACGCCCGGCAAGCCGCGCCTTTTCGCTCATAGCTTTTCCACTTGCTCCGCCGCTTCCTTAAGCCATTCCCCGGGAAGCGCCTCAATCCTGCCGTCATCGGCCGCGCGGGCAATTTCCGGATCGACCGGCACCTTGCCAAGGACCTTAAGCCCAAATTTTGCGGCCGTTTCTTCTACGTGGCTCTCGCCGAAAACCGGGATTTTCCTGCCGCAGTCCGGGCAGTTCAGGTAGCTCATGTTTTCCACAAGCCCCACAACGGGCACGTTCATCATATTAGCCATCTTGACGGCCTTGCCCACAATCATCGACACCAATTCCTGCGGCGATGTCACCACAATGATGCCGTCCACAGGTATGGACTGGAACACCGTAAGCGGCACGTCGCCCGTGCCCGGCGGCATATCCACAAACATTACGTCCACATCGGACCAGATCACGTCCTTCCAGAACTGCGTCACGGTCCCGGCGATCACCGGCCCGCGCCACACCACCGGGTCGCTCTCGTCCGGAAGGAGAAGGTTTACAGACATAATTTGGATTCCATCCTTGGTATACACCGGGAAGATCGCATCCTCCGTCCCGCGCGCTTTTTCCGTTATGCCGAACATTTTAGGGATGGACGGGCCTGTAATATCCGCATCGAGAATCGCGGTGTTAAGCCCTTTGCGGCGCAGTAAAACAGCCAGCATCGAGGTCACGAGGGATTTGCCTACGCCGCCCTTCCCGCTGACCACGCCGATCACTTTCCTGATGGTGCTCGCCTCGTTCGGCGCTTCCAGGAAATCCGCCGGGTTTTGCTCCCGCGAGCTGCAGTTTTCGGCGCAGCTTCCGCAGTCATGTGTACAATCTTCACTCATCTCATTTACTCCGTTTCTTTCTCTTTATCTTGTATTTTTTCCTGCTGTTCCGAATCCCTGATTTCTTTATTGAGGAAATAGGAGATAACGGTGCGGATTGCCACGATTGCGGCAAGCCGCAGGATATCCTCGAAGGTCGGTTTTGCGATAGAGTCGATAATATCCGCCACGATCAGCACTTCCAGCGCCAGCAGGATATATCCGCCGAGGCCGTTTTTCACATCGGCAAGCTTCCTCATCCGCTCCGCCTTTTTCATCCGCCTGAAGTGCGGGGCCAAAAAGTCTTTGAGGCATAAAACAAAGCCCCATAGAAGTATGGCGACCGAAACAAGGTACAGGACCGTTGTGATTATATTCAGATATGGCGCAAAAAATTCCATGCCCTTCCCCGCTTTCCACAATTTTATGATACCCGTTCCGGCTCAATGCAAACAGCCCGGCGGCGCTTTTGCCGCCGGACTTTTATTCGCCCTTGTAAGTTCTTTGTGCGCCGATTACCTTTTCGGTAAGTTTTTGCGCGGATCGCGCAGGTATTCCTTAAACTTCACACGGAAAATAATGAAATAGGCCACCACGCATGCGAGGATATAAACAATGCTGATGATGCTCCAGATCGACATTGCCTTGTCCGCACTCGTATATTCCAGTACGGACAGCACCAGCAGCGGTACGCCCGTAATCCAGCAAAAGGTGCGCAGGAGTTTCCTGTGCTCCGCCTGCATTTCCTCCGGATAATCGTTCTCATACGCTTTGCCCGACCCCTTGATTGCGTAGTATAACAGGTATACCGCAATGAAGATGTCGAAGATGATCATAAAATTAAAAGCGCCTTCCATATCTTTCTGTTTTCCCCCTAGATTTTATTGATTTTAACGCCGTCCGGCGTATCTTTCAGTTCATAGCCGCGGGCTTTCAGCTCGTCCCGCAGGCGGTCTGCCTCGGCCCAGTTCTTTTGCGCGCGGGCGGCCTGCCGCTCTTCCGCCATCTTTTTGACATCCTCCGGGATGCTCTCGTCCGCTTCCGGAAGTATGCCGAGCACATCCATAAGCGTATCGAGCTCCGCAAGCGCCGCTTTTGCATCCTCCGCGCGCCCGCCGTTTTCAAAAAGGGTGTTGACCTCCTTGATATATTCAAAAATCCCGCCGATGGCGTCCGCCGTATTGAGGTCGTCGTCCATCGCGGCGTTGAATTTTTCACCTGCCGACGTAACCGCCGGGGCAATATCCACCGGCTCGTCCTTCGGATGCTCCATAATAAATTTCAGGTTTTCGCGGCAATTGAGTATGCGGTCATAGGCCGTTTCCGACTGCGTAAGAAGCTCGCGCGAAAAGTTGATCGGATTGCGGTAATGGGCGCTCAGCATGAAAAGGCGCACCGCCGGGCCGCGGAACTCCTTTAGAATATCGCGGACAGTAAAGAAGTTCCCTTCCGACTTCGACATTTTCTTGTTGTCTATGTTGATATAGCCATTGTGCATCCAGTAATTCGCAAACGGTTTCCCCGTCGCGGCTTCGCTCTGGGCAATCTCGTTTTCATGGTGCGGGAATTTCAAATCCTGCCCGCCCCCATGGATGTCAAGCGTATCGCCGAGGTATTTCATGCTCATCGCCGAGCATTCGATATGCCAGCCCGGGCGTCCCGGCCCCCACGGGCTGTCCCACGCGGGCTCGCCTTCCTTTTTTGCTTTCCAAAGCGCAAAATCCATCGGGTTTTTCTTTTCTTCATTGATGTCGATACGCGCGCCCATCTCAAGCTCGGAAATATCCTGGCCGGAAAGCTTGCCGTAACCGGGGAAGCTCTGCGTATCAAAATACACGTCGCCGTGAAGCTCATAAGCGTGCCCCGTATCGACCAGCTTCTTCACCAGCGCAATAATGTCGCCGATGTGCTCCGTCGCCTTGGGATGCACGGTGGCGGGGCGAATGTTAAGCGCTTGCGCGTCCTTGAAATATTCCTCAATATAGCGGTCCCCAAGTTCCCCTACCGTGATGCCTTCCTCGTTTGCCACGCGGATCATTTTATCGTCCACGTCGGTAAAATTCTGTACAAATTTCACTTTGTAACCGCGGTATTCCAGATACCTGCGGAGCGTATCGAACACGATAAACGGGCGGGCGTTTCCAATGTGGAAATAGTTGTATACCGTCGGCCCGCACGCGTAAATATTAAACTGTCCCGGATGAAGCGGGTTCAATTCCTCTTTTTGACCCGTCATCGAATTGTAAATCTTCAAAAACCAAAACCCCTTATTCCGTTAAATTACCATACTCAGTTATTATAATATAAGCCGGCTGAATTCACAAGTGAATTATCATTTTACCCCTGCATGACAAAAGCGTTTTTCACTTGGAAAAACGCTTTTGTATCGGGAGGGTCATTATACGCCGTAGCCGGCAACCGGATAGTAGGCCATGTCTTTTCTCCGGTCCAGCCTGCCGAACACGGCCACCACCGGGACGTTCGAGGTGAGGATCACCGCATACTGCCCCTTGGGAATGCTGTAACCCTCTTCGCCGATGGGAAAATCCATCCGGAAGCAATTGACCCGTTTTGCAGGGACGGCGAGCCTGATTCCCTCCTTCGGTTCCTTGTCCTCAAACAGCAGGTCGAGCGTGATTTCGGCGGGTTCGCCGCAGTTGTTTACGACCATCAGCGCTTCATGCCCCAGCGGCTCGCTTTGGCCCTGCGGAGGCAGGTCTCCGTCTGCAAACACCCAAACTTTCTTTCCTAGCTCCATTTTCGTCCTCCCCTGTTCCTTATAGGTCTTCCATAAAAATTGCGTCCATTTCAGGGCTCAGCGGCTCGCAGCCGTCCTTTGTAATCAGGTAGCCCGTCTCGACGCGCGCGCCGTGCAGCGTCGGATGCCCGAAAAAGCTGACGTCGATGCACACCGTCATTCCTTCCTCCAGCTTATCGTCGCTGTTCGGCCCATAGAAGGGCCCTTCCGCTTCCATCAGCCCGATGGTGTGCACAAACGGGCATACCAGATATTCGATCAGCCCTTTTTCCTCGAAAAGCCTGCGCGCCGGAACGTCCAGCTCCCTGCCGCTCATGCCCGGCTTCAGGATTTCTTTTGTAATGCGCAGCGCTTTTCTCAGGGTGTTGACCGCGTCGCGCTGCTCGGGCGTATATTCTCCCGAAACCGGAAGCGTTTCGCCCATCGTTCCCGCATATCCGTTTGTACGCGGCGCAATGCCGATCATAACCCATTCGCCTGCTTTCATTTCCTTGTTGATCGCCGTGGGGACAACCGCATCCGAGCGCTCCCCGCTGCCCACGATTGTGGTGTAGGCGAAGCTGTTCGCGCCGTGCTTGCGGCAGATATATTCGCCCTCCGCCGCGACCTCATGTTCAAATGCGCCGGGCTTCACCGCGGCTTTCATGGCTTTAAACGCCTCGTAGCACATTCCAAAGGATTCCCTCACGTTCTCCGCTTCCCACGCGGATTTATGCGCCCGCAGCGCTTCATACTCGCCGGTGATGTCAACCAGCTCCGCGTCCCCGAAGCCTTCCCTGAACTGCGTGTATACCTGGTAAGGGATTGCGCTCGTCCCGACAACACCAACCTTCCGAAGCACGCAGTCTTTGGCTTTCAGTTCTTCCGCCAACCCGGCGAAGTCCATAATCGTTGCGTTCGGGTACTCTTCATCCGGCACCATGAAGGCCGAGAAATTGCGCGTTTCCTTGATCGCGCTGCTCATTTTTGCGAAGGGCTCGCTTTCCGGCCCGCCCAAAAGGAGCGCTTCGCCTTCCGTCGGCAGGAGCACCGCCCCCTTCTCGAACTGCGGGCACCATCCCGTAAGATACCAGCCGTTTGCAATGTTCAGCTCGTCATAATAGATGAGAGCCGCGTCAAGTCCCTTGTCCTTCAGGATTTCCTTTACCTTTGCAATCCTGTTTTTTGTTTCCTGTTCGTTGTAGTAAGACATATCATTTCTCCTTTTCCGTTTTTCGTTTTATGCCCATAGCCACCCGAGCGCTTCCACGCCCGCATAGATCGGTTCGTTGTCCTCCCGGTCGGGATAAAGGGCATTTGTAAGAATGCGCTTCATCTCGTGGTACGGGAAGCAGCAGGATTTTACCCCGGCTTCGGTCATCGGATTCACATCGAAATAGCTGCTGCGGATGATCTCGAATTCCTTTTCATTCAGCAGGTACATTTCTTCCAGGTGCTTCCGGCGTTCCTCCGGCGTCGGCGCATGATCGTATGCAATGGACGCGAGCGCCATATCGTAAATAACCCTCAGCCGCCGCATTGCGACCTCCCATTTTTGGAAATGCAGGTCGAAGTGGGCCGTCTTTTCATCCGCGCGGACGGATTCGCGAATCCTGCCGATCCTTTCCATCATATCCGGGTATTCTTCAATGGCCCGCCTGATGCGCGGAATATCCTGCTTTTCCACCTTATTGCGCGTCATGGGGAATTCAGCCGTATATATTTTCATCTGGCTTTCATGGATTGTCAGCATGTTCTTCATGACATACCATACGTCGTCCGCCGCTTCGCCAAAAGTCGCCTCGAGGGAATAACGGTAGAACTCCCCGGCTTCCATCGTTCCGCCCCATCCATAATAGGAATGGGCAAAGAGCGCCATAAAAAAGCCATACCATTCAAACTGGTATCCGTTGATCCCTTTTACCTTCATTTCTACGGAGCCCCTGTGCTGGCGGATGTCCTCTTCCACAAACTGCGTAATCGTCTCTTCCTCCGCCCGCAGCCCGTTCCACCGGAACGGCCGCAGGAGCCTGCCGAAGCACGCCGCAAAGCCGATTGCCTCCGTATCACGTCCCCATATCCGTTCCCTGCCAAAGGCGGCTATCCATTTGTGGAATTCCTCATCCGGCACATACTGGCCGGGGGCCCAGAACAGCACAATATCTTCCGGGATGCTTTTCACCATGCTGTCAATCAGTTCCCGGCTGCGGATGAGCGGCGGCTGGCGCCACGCCCTCAGGCCAACCACGCAATGCTCGGAGGTTTTCCTGATTTCCTCATAGAGGATTTTCAAAAGCGCCGTATTGGCCGCGTGGAGCGCTTCCTCGGGCGTATTCGCATCTTTCCAGAATGTTTTCCGGCACTGGTCGCAGTTGCAATACCAGAAGGCTTCCTCGCTTTCCTCGAAATCGATCCCGTCAAATCCCTGCTCTACAATTTTACGGATGCTTGCCTTCAAATATTCGATGGTATCCGGCTCGCTCAGGCACAGGCTGTCGAAATCGTTGATGAATTTGCTCCCCTTTTCTTTCTTCATCCGCTTTTCCGGGTGCCTGCACGCATATCCGCCGCTGTAGCTGTTGAGCCCCGTATATGCGAAAAATTTGATTCCAAGCCCGTGCCCATATTCGATGAGCTCCTTGAGGAACGGCTTTTCCACATTCGGATGCGTGTATTCGACGGTAATCCAGCCGTCGCTCTCCGGGTCGTATACCTGCATTTTCAGCCCCCGGAATACGGTCTCGGGATATTCCGGAAATTCAAACGGCCAAAAGCCGTACAGTACCATGTTGAGCTGGTTGATCCGGTAGTCGGAGCAGATGTCCAGAAACTGCTTCCACTGCCCGAAATTCCAAAGCTGGGAATCGAAGCCGATCCGCCCGTATCCGGCATACCACGTGAGGGGAATGGATATGCCCCTTACTTCCACGGAGGGGTAATCCTCGATATGTGCGCAATGGATCACATATCCGTTTTCGGTATGGGAAATCAATTGCTTCAGCGCGGCGGCCGCATAGGCAAGGCCCTGCTTTGTCGCGGCGTAAACCTCCGCCCCGTCCTGCTGCACGTGAAGGACATAACCCTGTTCATAAAACAATTTTTCACCGTTTTCGCAGTCCAGGTTATCGTTTAAACGGACAGGATAGCTGTCCGGACCGTCCGACAGCACGCTTTCCATATTCCAGAACCGTGCCCGGAACAAGTCCTCCGCGCCTTCCATATTTTTACAGTTTGAGCAGACGCGGATTCCCGGAAAAGTCCCCGTCCCCGGCGGAAGGTCTTTCATGACCTTGGGCTGTGGCATAATTTTCTTCATAACCGACTCCTTTTTGCCTCCGCTTCAATTTCTTCCCACCTGATATCCGTGCATGCGGGATACAGCCGCTCCGGCGCCCTCCTAAAATCGATTTGAGAAAAATCGTTTGTGCTTTGCCCGGGCGTAAGCGCCACCACGGCCTGCTCCGATATTTCCCACAGCCGTGGGAACAGGTATCCCATCTTCAGCACAATAATGCGGTAATCGTGCGGCTGAATCCCCATTTTTTCAAAATGGCGCAAGGTCGTAAACGCCGCGCGGGCGTTCGTAACCAGGATATCGAGGCCGCCGCTTTCTACGACGACTCCTTCGCCTACCTCGTCCCCGGCCCAGCCGCATACAATTCCGGAGCTTTTTACGATAACGTCGAGCCCTGTCTCGATCTCCTGTGCAGTGTGCCTGCCCCTGCACAATACGATGTGCCGTTTCTCCCCCGGCTTGCTTTGTAAAAGCTCACCCGTGACCTCCGAGTCAAAAATTCCGCATATAAGAACGCCGGACGCATTCTTCTCCAGATATTTACGCAGCATAAGCGTCCCCGCGCCCCATGCCCCGGCTGTCGTATTATCTCCCGAGTCGTCCACAAAGACCAGCCCGTCCCGCTGCGCAAGCGAATATTCGATCGCCTCGTCCGTGGGCATCGCGCCCTCGAAGACCGCGCCTTCCTTGTGCTCCCAGAATATTTTTGCAAGCCGCATCGCCTCTTCAAACGCCGTTTCGCCGTCCATATCCGCTACCACGGCGCAGGCCCCCGTATGCGGCGCGTCATACCATGCGTGGCCGTTGAAAAACGCGCACGAGATGACATGGTCTTCCGCATCGAGCCTCCTAAGCTCCTTTGTGACGGAGAGATAGGGCTCGTTTGCCGTAACGGATGCGTCCGCCCCCAGGAACGGAACCCTGACGCGCTGCAGCCCCGGCGTGATTTTCCGTTTCATGCATTCGATCAGCGACCGCGCCGCGCGCCGCTCCGTATCGTCATGGTCCGTGTGCGGCGCCGTGCGGAATCCGTTGACGGCATTCACATTCCTGTAAAACCGGTCCGACAGCGTCGCATGGAAATCACAAGCGGCTGAAATCGGTATTTTATCCCCGATTTCCCTGCGGATCGCCGTCGTAAGGAGCTCTTCCCCGCAGCCGTGCCCTTCCACATACATAGAACCGTGGAAATAGATATAAATTCCGTCGTAATCCTCCTGCTCCCTGATTTTCTCAAGGAATATCCGTTCAAAATAGCAATAGGCGGAATACGCGACTTCCCCGCTCGGCAGGGCGCTGGCAAACACCAGCGGTACGGCCTCTATGCCGTTTTCTTCAAAATATCGTGTCGCGGCAAGCTTTTGCGCCGCGTCGTTTCCAAAATGAACCTCAAAATCGTTTTCCGTTGCCACATCATCGCAAAACGAATTTGATTCGCACTGAAAGGAACCTGTTAAAACTTTCATCGGGCTATCTCCCTTTCCGCCGCAGGCCGCGGGGAAAGGCTTGCTTTCCCCGCCCCACGGCATTCCGCTTTCGTACTACTGTCTCTTTTCAAGCCATACCTTTGCTTCTTCAGCCGTCTTAACCGGCATATATTCCGCAAGGATTTTGCCCTTGGGTTCATTGCCGTTCAGGATGCTCACCATTTCTTCTACAGCAAGCTTTGATTCCGTTTCAACGTCGTCCACAACCGTTGCCGCCATCGTTCCGTCGATTACCGCCTGCAGCGCTTCCGCATCGCCGTCGATGCCGATGATCTTGATTTCCGGGCGGTTCGCGCTGATGCATGCGTTCATTGCGCCAAGGGCCATGCCGTCGTTGTGGGCAATGATGGCGTCGATTTCCCCTGCCGGGTATTTCGCGAGCCATGCCTCCGTTACGGACATTGCCTTATCCTTGGTGAATTCGCCGCTCTGCGATTCAACCAGCTCGATATCCGGGTATTTTTCCAGTGTTTCCGCAATGCCCGCGCCCCTGTTGATCTGCGCGGAGTGCCCCATAACGCCCTGGATTTCAAATACTTTTCCTTTGCCGCCGAGCATATCGGCCACCATTTCGCCCGCAAGGAGCCCCGAGGCCTTTACGTCCGTCCCGACGAATGTGTCGTAATCTTCATTTTCAGTCAGCGAGACAAGCTCGACGAGCGGAATCCCCGCGTTTTTCGCCGCGACGACCGCCTGGCTGCTGCCTTCCACGCTGTCCGCATTCAGGATAATACCGTCCACTCCCTGCGCGATCAGCGTATCGACGTCGTTCAGCTGTTTTTCAACAGAATCTTCGCTGTCAACGATCACGAGCTCCACATCGGGCATTGATTCGTCGATTGCCTGCAGGGCGTTGACCATGTTCTTCAGGAACTCATGCTCCCAGGACTGCGTTGAAATGCCGATCTTCCACACCTTCCCCGCGTCTTCCGCGGGCTGTGCTGCGGATTCACTGCTTTCCGCCGCCTTGGACGGGTCCGCAGACGCGGACGGCTCCGCCGTTCCCGAGCATCCCACTGCCACCATTGCCACCAAAAGGATGGCGAGTACTACCGCTGTCAGTTTTTTCATTTCATTTTTCCTCCTTAATTCCCTTTCTTGGTTTTCATATCAAGCAGCACTGCGACTGCAATAATGATACCTTTGATAATCTGCTGGTAGTAGGACGACACCCCCAGCAAAACAAGTCCGTTATTGAGGACCCCGATAATCAATGCGCCGATAATTGTCCCGCTGATTTTTCCGCTTCCGCCCGCCATACTGGTCCCGCCGATAATAACCGCCGTTATCGCGTCGAGCTCATAGCCTGTCGCCGCGTTTGGCTGGCCGGACGTAATGCGGGCCGCAAGCATCATGCCCGCGACACCGCAAAGGGCGCCGTTCAGGACGTAGGTCCAGAATTTTACCTTTACAACGTTTACGCCGGACGCTTCGGCCGCATTTTCATTTCCGCCGACCGCATAGATATAGCGCCCAAATTTTGTATTATACAGGATTACCGCCGTGATGACGGCCACTACGATCAGGATCAGTACCAGCACCGGAAAGCCGACGCCGCCCGTCGCCGCCGGGTCCCACAGGTATCCGTTGCCGATCTCGCTGTAGGCCGTATCCTTGATGGTATGGGGAATCCCGTCCGCAACGACGAGCGCAACCCCGCGCGCGATGGTCATGGTGGAAAGGGAAGCGATAAATGCGGCGATCCTCATTTTTGCCACCAATACCGCCGTCCACATGCTCATAAGGGCAGCCGCGCCGATTCCCACAATCAGCGCCACGGCCAGCATGTTCGGGTTGTTTTCCAGTATCATTGCCGATACCACGCCGGTGATCGCCATCAGCGAACCCACGGAAAGGTCGATCCCGCCGGTAATAATCACAAGGGTCATCCCGAGGGCCAGGACGCCGTTGATTGCAATCTGCCTGAATACGCCGACGATATTCGTGGGTTGCAGGAATGTCGGGGATGCAATTGCAAAAACCGCGCAAACGCCTAAAAATATGATTACCAGGGCATAGCTTCTCAGGTATTGCTTAAAGTTTTTCTGCCCGCTTAACGCCCCTTCTTTATTTCCTCCAAATGCCATCATTACTTTTTACCTCCCAATGCACATTTCAAAATGTCGTCCTGTGAATATTCGCCGATCTTAAATTCACCCCTGATTTTTCCTTCGCCCATCACAATAATCCTGTCGCTCATCCCGATAATTTCCGGCAATTCGGACGAGATCATTATGATCGCCATTCCGGCCTTCGCAAAATCCCCCATCAGGGAATGGATTTCCGCTTTTGCCCCTACGTCGATGCCGCGCGTGGGCTCGTCGAGAATCAAGAGCCGGGGATTTTTCATCATCCATTTGCACAAAACCACCTTTTGCTGGTTCCCCCCGGATAAATTTCCCGCTTCCTGGGAAAGCCCGCTCATTTTCACCGTCAGTTTCCCCGCAATTTCATCGCACTTTTTGTTTTCCTTCTCTTTATCAAGAAACGCCGCCCGGCAAAAATCCCCGAGGCTTGGGAGCGCGATGTTTTCGCGGATCGACCGGCACAGGACAAGCCCCGTATCCTTCCGGTCCTCCGTGACAAGGGCAATTCCGTTCGCTATCGCATCCTGCGGCTTTTTTATCCTGATCCTGCGCCCGTCCATCCATATTTCCCCGCAGTCGGCGCGGTCAAGCCCGAACAAGGCGCGCATCACTTCGCTTCTCCCCGCGCCCACCAGGCCATAGAACCCTACGATTTCCCCGGCGCGCACATGGAAGCTGATGTCTTCAAATACTCCCTTCCGCGTAATATGTTTCACTTCCAGTACGGTGCCGCCAATCTCAACCTCTTTTTTGGGAAAGATATTATCCAGCCTGCGGCCAACCATCATATTAATCAGCGAATCCCTGTCAAGCTCTCCTGCCTTTTTGCTGTCAATATATTTCCCGTCCCGCAGGACCGTGACCGTATCCGCTATCTGGAAAATTTCCTCCAGCCGGTGCGAAATATAGATCACCGCGACGTTATTCCGCTTTAGGTCGTGTATTGTCTGGAACAGGATTGTAATTTCCTCATCCGTGAGCGATGAAGTCGGTTCATCCATAACAATCAGCCTGGCCCCGGAGGATACCGCTTTGATAATCTCTATCATTTGCATCTGCGCGATGGAAAGCCCGCGCATATGGGTTTTGGCCCGGACCGGCATACCGAATTCCTCCAGCAGTTTGTCGGCCTCCGCCTCGGCTTTGCCTTTGTCGACAAATACGCTGTTTCCCCTGGTATATTCGCGCCCAAGGAAAATATTGTCTGCGATTGTCATGTCTTTGATGGGATTCAGTTCCTGGTAGATCATTGCGATTCCAAGCCCGAGGGCTTCGGACGGGCTGTGTATTTCCACCTTTTTGCCATCAAACTCTATGCTCCCTTCGTCCGGTTCAAGCAAACCGTTGAGTATCTTCATAAAGGTCGACTTCCCCGCCCCGTTTTCCCCCATCAGCGCATGCACTTCCCCGGCCCGCACTTCAATCGCGGCCCCGTCCAGCGCTTTTACACCGGGAAAACTCTTTGATATTCCCTCCATTTTTAATATCGCTTTTTCCAAATTTTTCACCTGCTTTTATCATTTTTTCGTTGCAAAAAATTATTTTAATGTTTCTGCAAACGTTTGCAGAAAACTGTTTTTTCCAACTCTGCCATACGGTTCAAAATATGCCAGGGTTCCATTCAATCATTTTTTTGCTTTTTGAAATAAGAGAGGTCTTTAGATTGTAAACAATTACCGGATGAAACTTTACTTTTTTCTACAGCTTTGTTTGATTTCAAGATAAGGGTCTAGGAGAATTTTCTGGCATTTCGCCTTTTGCCTGCTTTTTTTGTTGCCCTTCTGCTTCAGGCGCTTAATAAGGAGCTCTCCCGTTTTGGTGCCGATCAGGCTTTCCGGCTGGCGTATGGTGGTGATTCCCGGAACCACAAGCCCCGTTTTGTCATGTACGTCGAAGCCGATCAGGGAAATATCCTCCGGGATACGCAGGCCCCTGTCGTTAATTGCCTTGATTGCGCCGAAGGTCATCATTTCGGACGTTACATATACGGCTGTAAACGGCACTTCCCCGATCTGGTCGAGCAGGGCGCACATACATTCATAGCCTTTGTTTTCCTTGTAGTTGCCATAGGCGATCAGCCGTTCGTCGACAGGTATTCCCGCTTCCTCAAGCGCGCTTTTATAGCCCATCATTCTGTCATACCCGGTGGTTTCTTCAATCGAGCCGATAATGACTGCAATTTCCCGATGGTTGAGCCCGATCAGATGGCGCACGGCTATCCGGCTTGCTTCCGCATTGTCGATCATCACTGCGTCAATTTCCTGTTCGATTACGGGCAGGTTGTCGATGAACACTACGGGAATATCATGATCCAAAAATTGCAGGATTTTTTTTCCCTTCAATTCGACGGTCGCCAGCACAAGGGCATCCACCCTTTTTTGAAACAGCATTTCCAAATCGCGCGCTTCGTTCGTTTTGCTTTCCCCGGAATCAGACACGATAATGGTATAACCGGCCGGCGAGACAACCTCGTCGATTCCTTTGATAATCTGCCCGAAAAACATTTCACAGATATCCGGGATAATCACCCCGATTGTTTTTGTGGATTGTGATTTCAGTGACCGGGCAATCTCGTTCGGGACATAATGATATTCTTTCAGCGCCTGCAATACCTTTTGCCGTGTTTCTTCCTTGACATAGGATTTGTTGTTCACTGCCCGCGAAACGGTGGAAACGGAAACATTCAGTTTTTCTGCGATATCTTTTAACGTATTTGAATTGACCATGCGAGCAGTCTCCCATCCCCATAGGTTCTGCAAACGTTTTCTGCAATCGTTTGCAATAATCATAATATTTTTCTGCCCTTTTGTCAATATGTGCAATGAAATTTTTTTATATCGAAAGGGATGTTTTAATATTTAATCCAGCGCAACCCATTCCTCAAGCAGCTTTTCATGCCGTTCTTTCAATTCTTCCATCTCCGCGCAGCACTTGCCGACCAGCTCAAAATCCGCCGGATTTTCTGCAATCAGCCTACCAAGCTCCTCTTCGCGCGCTTCCGCCGCGGCGATTTCCTTTTCCAGCCGCGAAATACGTTCCCGCCGTTTCGCCTCTTCCGCGCGCCGCTGCCTGGGGTTTTTCATTTCCTGCGTCTTGCGGCCGGACGTCTGCGGCGCATCCTTTTGTTCCCTTTCCTGCTGTTCCTCCTGCTCCTTTACCTGCCGGTATTCATCGAACGTGCCGTCAAACCCGCGCACCCTTTGGTCCGATATCTCGTAGATTCTTTCGGCAAGCGCGTTGATAAAATAGCGGTCGTGCGATACAAAAAGCAGCGTGCCTTCATATTCCCTGAGCGCCGCCTCGAGGCTTTCCCGCGCGGGCAGGTCGAGGTGGTTGGTAGGTTCGTCGAGGAGCAGCACATTATACCCGCCGCACATCAGCAGGGCAAGCCCCACCTTCGCGCGTTCCCCGCCCGAAAGGTCGCCAATGTGTTTATAGACTTCTTCGCCCGTAATGAGCACCCGCCCCAGCATGGACCGCGCCCCATATTCCAGCAGCGATGGAAATGCGTCCCACACCTCCTGCACCACCGTTTTTTCCGGCGTCATGTTCTTGTTTTCCTGGTCGTAATACCCTACAAGCGTATTCTTTCCAAAAACAATTCCATCCTCCGGTTCCCTTGAGGCCGCGACAAGCCTTTTAACCAGCGTTGATTTTCCTGTCCCATTGTCCCCGATCACCGCCGCCTTCGCGCCGCGCTTCAGTTCGATGTTCACATCCCTCGCAAGCACCTTCTGCTCCCGGCCGACCGTAAGGTCCAGGTCACGCACCATAAGCACGTCGCTTACCGGGCGCTGGGAAAACGTAAAGCTGAAGGACGGGGTCTGCGCCTCTGTTTTCGGCTTCCTGATGCGCGTAAGCTTGCTCAGTTGCTTTACCCGGCTCTGCGCGCTTTTCGCTGTGGACGCGCGCGCTAAATTGCGCGCCACATAATCCTCCATGTGCGCAATTTGCCGGGATTGCTTTTCATATTCCTTCATTTGCCACGAAACATATTCCGCCTTGAGCTGTTTATATTGCGTATAATTACCCGTATATTCGGTAAGCTCCCCTTCATCCAGCTCCCAGATTTTTTTTGCCAGCTTATCGAGGAAATACCGGTCGTGCGATACGATCAGCACCGCGCCCTTATATCCGTTTAAATAATCCTCCAGCCACATCAGCGTTTTAAAATCCAAGTGGTTGGTCGGCTCGTCAAGGATCAGGAGCTCCGGGTCCGAAAGCAGGAGCCGCGCGATTGCCAGGCGGGTCTTTTCCCCCCCGGATAACGTGGCGATGTCCGTTTCATAAGCCTTATCCGAAAAGCCCATGCCGTTGAGTATTTTCCTGATTTCCACCTCGAAATCATAGCCGCCGCCCGCCTCAAACACGTTCTGGGCATGCGCATATTCCTTTTGGAGGGCGGTGTCGTCCGGGGCCTGCTCCATTTTTTTGGCAATTTGCTGCATTCTTTCGCGGGCGTTAAGCGCTTTCCGGAATACGCTGCGCATTTCCCCGATAATCGTGCTCGACGCGTCAAGCCCGCTGTTTTGCTCGAGGTAACCAACCGAAAGGTCCGCCTTGTGGGCCACGGCGCCTTCTTCCGGCCGTATCCGTTTCACCAGTGTGTTAAGCAGCGTCGTCTTTCCCGCGCCATTGGGCCCGATCAGGCCGATCCTGTCCCCCGCGTTGATGTTTGCGGTAACATTTTTTAAGATTTCCGTTTCCCCGTATGCGACGGTCACGTCCGTAAATGATGCAAGCATTTCCTGTTCTCCCGTTTACTAATTTTATTATTATAGCATATCGAACGGGGTAAATAATACCGGATCGGATAAAAAACAGGCGGGCTGTCACGCACCTCGCCCTCGTGAAAAAATGCCGCCTCCGGAAGTCGTCCTTCCGCGGCGGCATTTTTATTCTCCTGTTTGTTTTACATTTCAATCAGCGTCCCGCTTTTCCCTTCCAGCGCCAGCGGCGCTTTTTCAAGCGAACCGATGATCGCCTTGCGTCCTTCGCGGCTTTTTGCAAATTCGCATGCCGCCTGTACCTTGGGAAGCATGCTGCCCGGCGCAAACTGGTCCTGGGCGATATATTCGGCCGCCTCGTCCGGCGTCATGTGCAGGATTTCCTCCTGGTCCGGTTTTCCAAAGTTGATTGCTACGCGGTCCACCGCCGTCAGGATGAACAGGTAATCCGCATGCACCAGCTCCGCCAGCTTTTCCGCGGCAAAATCCTTGTCCACCACCGCCGCAACGCCATGATAGCCCGTTTCCGTCTTAATAACCGGGATTCCCCCGCCCCCGCCGGCAATAATAACCTCGCGGGCGCTGATGAGCGTATCGAGCGTCATGTATTCGTAAATGCTGACCGGCTTTGGCGACGCCACCACCCTCCGCCAGCCGCGTCCGGAGTCCTCGACATATTTGCAGCCCGTCTCTTCCATCAGCTTTTTGGCGGTTGCTTCGTCATAAAATCCGCCGATCGGCTTGGTTGGGTTTTTAAAGGCAGGGTCGTTTTCATCCACGATAACCTGCGTAAGCATTGTAATAACCGGCGTATCGTCGTTTCCGTTGGCGACAAGCTCGGCATCTATCGCCTGCTGGAGGTGGTAGCCGATGTATCCCTGGCTCATCGCCGTACACTCCGCAAGCGGCATCAATGGCGTATATCCGCCCTCGTATCCTTTTTCAAACGCAAGGTTAATCATCCCCACCTGCGGGCCGTTCCCGTGGCATATGATGATATCGTTCCCAGCCAGAATCAGCGGAACGATCGCTTTCGCCGCATATCTTGCATGTTCGAGCTGCTCCTCAGGCGTGTTGCCAAGCGCATTCCCGCCGAGTGCAATTACCATTCTACACATTGTTTTTTACCGCCTTTTCCCGGTATTTCCCTTTTGGGGATAACAGCTTTTAAAGTAACAATAACCATAAAACGAATCAAATATCCGTTTCCCTGCCTGTTTTTTGTTTTCCAAGGTGAATTCCACGGCTTCTTCCCGGGCGGGACGCGCCCGCCCGGTACTGCCGTTTCGTCAATCGATTTGCCCGCCCCCCCGCGAAACCTTTCGCGCGGGGCCCTTTATTGTTTTGTTTACCGTTGTTTCATCCGTGCCCGTCTCATATCGGCAGGAGCAACGGCCTGCCGCAAAGCGTGCACAGGTTGATGCATCTGCCGGTAAAAGCAACGGCCTGCCACGAAGCATGCACAGGTTGGATGCACCTGCCGGTAAAAGCAACGACCTGCCCCAAAGCGTGCACAGGATGGATGCAGTTCAAGGCAGGGCGAGCGACCCGCGGAGGCGTATTTAACATACGCCGCACAAGGGGAGCCGATGCCCTAACGCAGAAATGCGCCATACTGTGTGCGCGTCATTTGCCGGATGGCTGCTGCTGCGTAATACAATGAATATTGCCGCCGCCAAGAAGGATTTCACGGGCGGGAATCTGGACGATTTCCCTGTCCGGGAAGCACTCCTTCAAGGTCTGTACCGCTTTTGCGTCATTCGGGTCGTCGAAGCCCGGAACCACAATGCCGCCGTTTGCAATGTAGAAGTTTACATAGGAAGCAGCCAGCCTGTCGCCCTCGAGCCGCGGGAGCGTCCCGTCGACGGCGTCTACGCCTTCTTCTTCCTCTTTTGTGATCGTCACGGGGGAAGGAACGTACATTTTCACAATTTCAAGCTTACGGCCCCTGGCGTCGGTTGCAGCCGAAAGGATGTCATAGTTCTCCTTTGAAATTGCATATTGCGGATCACTCTCGTCGTCCGTCCACGCAAGCAACACCTTGCCCGGCTTTACAAAGCAGCAGATGTTATCCACATGTCCGTTCGTCTCATCGAGATAAATCCCGTTTTTCAGCCAGATCACCTTGTCGGCGCCGAGGTAATCGCACAACACCTGCGTAATCTCTTCCTTCGTAAGCTGCGGGTTGCGTCCCTCGGAAAGCAGGCATTCCTCGGTGACCATAACGGTTCCTTCGCCGTCGGAATGGATGCTGCCGCCCTCGAGCACGAAATCGTTCAGGCGGTAACGGCCCTTATATTCGATATCGCACATTTTGCGCGCCACTTCATCGTCAAGGTTCCACGGAAAATACAGCCCGTCCACAAGGCCGCCCCACGAATTGAACGTCCAGTCCACGCCGCGCACCTCGCCCGTTTCGTCGTTTACGACAAACGTTGCGCCGCAATCGCGAATCCATGAGTCGTCGTTGGACATTTCCACGACGCGGATATCTTCCGGGAGCATCCCGCGCGCGTTTTCATACTGGTCTTCGTTTACGCCGACCGTAACCGGCTCGAATTTGTTGATTGCCTTTGCAACCTCGACAAAAACCTTTTGCGCGGGTTTCCCGCCCATGCGCCAGTTATCGGGGCGCTGCGGCCATAAAATCCAGCAGCCGTCATGGTGTTCAAATTCGCCGGGCATCCTAAAGCCGTCGGCCTTTGGTTTGGAAGTATAATTTTTCATTGTAAACACACCTTTCAATATCCATTTTTGCGGCGGCATTTCCGCCGCCGCATTTTACCTTATTCCTTTCGCGCCGTTTCCTTCGGCGCTTTCTTCGTCGTCACCGCGGCAATAATCTCGCCGAGCACTACGGAAATAATTACGCCGATGATGAGTATGATATCCGGCTCAAGCATCCCCGTATCCGCGTTGTACGGGAACAGCAGGAACACAATCGCCAGGATCAGCAGCGCAAACGGCACCCACGTCATAATGCCGATCATGCCTTTTCCGCCCGGCACCTTATACGGCCGCTCACGGTCCGCATCCACCTTCCGCAGCTTCTGGAATGCCGGGAACATGAAAATGTAGGAGGCGAGGAGCGTTACCACGTTGAGGGCAAAAAGCGTCCAGAAGGCGTCCACCGCGTCGGGGTTGACCTGCCCGAGTATTGCCGCAACAATTACAATCACCGTTGCGACAACGCCGTTGATAATGTTTGCGCTCGACGGAACCTCGTCCTTATTCTCTTTTTCAAACACCTTGGGCATCGCATGGTCGCGCGCCGCATACATTGCAACGTAGTTGACGCCGAACGACCACGAGGAAAGGTTCGCGATCAGCGAGAACATAAACAGGATGCCGATAATTGAGAGGATAATGCCCGGCGCCCCCATCAGCAGGATGCCCGCGGCGTCCATGAAGCCGCTGTCCACCGACAGCTCATTGTACGGAATCGCCGCCGAAACGCCGAATGCGCCAAACAGGTAGAAAATCGCAATCAGGATGCCGCCCACGACGATCGCCTTGGGAATTTCTTTTTTCGGGTTCTGCATATCGCCCGCAAAGGTCGTCACAACCTCAAAGCCCATAAAGTTGAAAAGGATAATCGATATGAACGAAATACCCATCAGCGGCGAAATATCCGCGAGAGACCCGGAATTTGCGAAGCCGTTCACGACCGCCCCGTAGATACCGAGGCCGCCCATTGCCACGATCAGGATTACTTTGACGATGGTGCCGATATTAATCAGCCATTTACTCTGGCTGACACGGTAATTGCTGATCAGGATTACGACCCAGATGAATGCAAGCTGGATCACAAGCGTCAGTATCCAGTTAATCTCCACGCCGGTAATCGCGAGCAGGATGTCGGTGAAGAGCACGGCGAGGGACGCCATCCACAGCGGGAAATTAACCCAGTAGTACCATGCGACGCGCGATCCGTTCCTGCGCCCGAAAGCGCGCTTCACCCAGTCGTACAGGCCGCCTTCATCGTCGTACGTGGTGCCGAGTTCCGCAGAGATCATGCCGTACGGCAGGAAAAACGCAACGAGCATAATCGCCCACCAGATATACTGCCACGGGCCGATTGCAGCCGCAGGGGCGACCGCCTCGACAACGAGGACGATACACACTGCCGCCAGCACGGCGTCGAACAGTTTAAACTTTTTCTTTGTAGCCATCTGCCATTCCTCCTCTTTCTCTTGATTAAACAGAATTATTCCATTTTGCATCGGCCGCCCGCCCCGGCGGGCGGGCATGGCCTCCGCATATGTTCAAAGGGCGGTACCGCCCCAATTGACAGGATTTTGGTCAGATCAGGCCTTTTTCCTTCATGTAAGCCTCAAGCCCTGCTTTGGAAGCATCGCGCTCCACAATGTCGACGGGTTTTTCAGGATACATGAAATATACGAGCAGCGCGCGCATGGCGGTAAGCCTGTTCTCCGCTTCGTCCGTGGTGATGGAGCGCGGCCCGTCGAGCACCTCGTCCGTCACTTCCTCGCCGCGCGTCGCGGGCAGGCAGTGCATAAATTTCACCTCCGGGGAAGCCTTTGCCAGCATCGCGTCGTCCACCTGGTATTTCGGATAGAAAATGCGCATGCGGTCTTCCTTGGAAAGCTCCGCTTCATAGAGACCGTACCATACGTCCGTATAAACGAAATCCGCATCCTTCATCGCTTCGTCTTCGTCTTCCGTAATCAGGAACGAACCGCCGGAAACCTTGCAGTTTTCTTCCGCAATCTTTTGGAAGTTTTCCTTGAGCTGGAAGCCCTTGGGCCCAAACTGTACAAAGCTCATGCCGAGCTTGGTCGTCAGCATCATCAGGGATGCGCATACCTGCGTCGCGTCGCCCACGAATACAACCTTCAGGTCCTCCATCTTTTTCCCTTTCGGAAGATGTTCCTTGATGGTAATCGCGTCGCCCATTTCCTGGGTCGGATGGTTATAGTCGCTCATGCCGTTGATAACCGGAATGGCGGCTCCCTTGGCCATATCCACAACGGTCTGGTGCCGCTCCACGCGGGCCATCAGGATATCGACCAGGCGCGAAAGCACGCGCACCGTGTCTCCCACGGATTCATGCTTTCCCATCTGAATCTGGCCCGGGGCCAAATACTGCGCATGGCCGCCCATCTGCGCCATTGCCGTTTCAAACGAAACCCTTGTGCGCGTCGAGGACTGCTCGAAAATCATCCCCAGAACCTTATTTTTCATCAGCTGCGGATAATACCCAAGTTTAATACATTTTTTGATTGCGATTCCGAGGTCGATGATCTCCATCAGTTCCTTTTTTGTAAAATCAGTCGTGTCGATAAAATCTTTGATACGGGCCATAGTGGCTTCCTCCTTGGAAATTAAAGTAATGGTTCAGACCGAATAAATTCGGCAAACGACATTTTGTTACAAAGTTGCTCTTTTAAATGTTCTCCGGATGCCTTTATCTTAATGAAACCGGAGACGCAAGTCCAGTGTTTAAAGCGTTTTTGAAAGAATCGTACCCCAGTTGACAGTTTGTTTCACTTATGTGAACAAACCGTCATTCCCCTTCGTTGTTTTTCCGGGCGAGGCGCGCCTGGCGGCGTTTGAGGGCCCGTTCATATTCCTGCTTTTCCGTTTCCGTCTGCGGCGTAAACGGCGGAACCTCGTGCGGCTTCCCGTCATATCCGAGCGCTACGAACACGAGATAAGCGGTATTGGTGCGTTTTTTGTCCGCGCAATTGGCTTTTTCGCTGTACACGTCCACCCGTACCTCGAGCGACGTGCGGCCCGTCCACGTTACCACGGCGCGCAGCGTTACGATTGCCCCCAGGGGCACCGGGTGCTTAAAATCCATGCTGTCGAGCGCCGCCGTTGTCACCGTGCTGTGCGCATGCCGCGTCGCCGCCACCGCGCCTATAATATCTACCCACTGCATCAGCGTTCCGCCGTGCAGGTTCCCAAGCTGGTTGATGTCCTCCGACATCACGATATGCGTCGTTTCCGCATATGCGGTTTTACATTGTTCCATCATACATTCCCCCTCGTATAACTATTGATACCCACAAAGTTTTTGATTAAGCAAAAAATATCCGGTTATGAGAAAAGCAGCAGTTTATCAATAGTTTTGACGTCAGGTAGTTCTCTCTTAACAGGAAACAGGGTTATGAAAAAGATTTCATTTATGCAGCTTATTTTCCTTACGATGGCCTATTTCGCTTCCGTAAGGCGTATTCCGAATATCGCGTATGCCGGCTGGGAATCCGTATTCTTTATGATTTTTGCCGTGCTGATGTTCGTGATACCAATTTCGTTTGTGTCGGCGGAGCTTGCGACGGCAATGCCCGAGGACGGCGGCCTTTCCGTATGGATCAGCCGCGCCCTTTCGCCGCGCTTCGGGTTCCTTGCCGCATGGCTCGTATGGATTCAAATGTGTTTTGGAATGGTGACCGTGGGGGCGGCCTTTGCCGATATGATCGCCACCATCGTGGGCGCAAAGAGCCTGCTTTCAAATGATTTTTTCATTGGCATCATTGTCATTTCCATCTTCTGGCTGATTACATTCCTGATCATTAAGGGGGTTCCCATTACCGCAATCAGCACCTACGGCACAATTATCGGCCTTTTTATTCCGCTGGCAGTCCTGCTCATTTTCGGAACGGTCTTTGCGTTTACGCATAATCCCGGGGTTTTTACACCGCCTACGGCGGATAAAATTTTCCCCGACCTTTCCGACCTCGGAACGCTTTCAAAGCTGTCCGGCATTATTTTCCTGTTCGCCGGGATGGAGCAGGCCTCAAACTTCGCCAACCGGATCGATAAACCGCGCAAAAATTATCCGCGCGCCATTATCCTTGCCACCTGCCTCACCGCCGGGCTGTTTACCTATGCCGGCCTCGTAACCGACGCGCTGGTCGCGGAAGGCAGCATCGCCCTTGCCGATCCGGCACAGGTTTTCTCCGTTATGTTCAGCGGATGGAATCTCCCGTGGGTCACCGCCGTGATCGCGGGCATGATCGCCCTTTCGTGCATCACCGAAATTTCGGCCTGGACCGTCGGCCCTTCCCGCGGCATGCTGCGCTGCGCGCGCGAGGGCACCCTTCCGCCCGTGTTCCAGAAAACGAACAGGCACGATATTCCCGTCGCGCTGATGATCCTGCAGGCGGTTATCGTGACGGGCATCGCCCTCATTTTCGTGTTTATCCCGGGCACCAACGGCGTGTTCAACACAATCCTCACAATGGCTGTCGCCCTGTATTGTATCGTATATATCTTTATTATTCTGTCCGGCATTATTTACCGCAAACGCCATCCCAATGAAAAACGCGCATTCCAGATTCCGGGAGGCAAATTCGGGATGTGGCTTACTTCAATCGTAGGGCTCGTCGGGATTGCCTTCGTCATTTTTACAAGCTTTATCCCGCCGGAATCCTTAAAGCCCTCCGAATATCCCACTTACATCCTGTTCATGCTGCTCGGCATCATCGTGCTGGTTGCCATTCCGTTGGTCATCTACCGGCTGCGCAAGCCTTCATGGAAGCAGGAAGCGCCCGCGCCCGCCGCCGGTACGGCGGCACAGGCGGGAACATCCGGCCGGTCGTCATAATCATCCGTACACAAAAAATCCATTCCGCGCGCGCGGGATGGATTTTTATTTGCCTTACAATTTACTTTATTACTTTCCCTGCTCCGGGTTCCTGGCCAGTATGGTCCTGAAATTATCGGCCACAAGCTGGAAGGTCTCTACAAGCACCGGGGAAAACGAATGGAATAATCCGTCGTGGATGCGCTCCACCGCCTGCTCGTGGGAATATCCCTTCGACACCACCAGCCGGTCGTAATCATGCGCCAGGGCCACCGCCTGTGCGCAGATTGGAATATCGTCCCCGACAAGCCTGTCCGGGAAGCCCGAGCCGTCCCATTTTTCGTGGTGATACCTGCAAATATTATAGCAATACCTGATATAGTCCTTATTTTCGATGTTCCTGAGGGGCTCGATCAGCTGGCAGCCTTTTACGGTATGCTGCTGCCAGACCAATTGCTCCTCGTCCGTCAGTTCACTTGAATTTTTTCGCAAAATTGCTTCCGGGATCAACAGCTCTCCAATATCGTGCAGCACGGACGCAATGCAAATCGTTTCAATCGTCTGCGGGGTCAGGCCGTTCTTGTCGTCGCTGTGCTCGTATACAAATTTGAGCAGCTCGCGCGTATATAGCCGGACGCGCTGGATATGCTCCCTCGACTCCGCGGTCTTCGTCTCGAGTACGGAGGTGAGAACCGCAACGATAATTTCGTTCACGTTGGACAGCGTTTCCGCTTTTTGCTCCAACACTTCCTCGAGTCCGTTTTGATAGCGGTACAATTCCACCACGTTTTTAACCCGCCGCTTGACAACGTCGGTTACATACGGCTTGCGCACAAAGTCCATCGCGCCCATCCGCAGGCACTTTTCTTCATCCTCGGCCGAATCCGCCGCCGTAACCATAATAACGGGCGTCCGTTTGAGGGTTCCGTTAAAATTCATGCTTTCGAGGACCTCATACCCGTTCATATCCGGCATCATAACATCGAGAAGCACCAACGCCAGATTATCGCGTTCACGATCCATGATTTCTATTGCTTCCCTGCCCCCGCAGGCGCAAACCGTATCATATTCGGGCGAAAGCAGTTCTTCCAGAACGGCACGGTTCAGCTCGGCGTCGTCGACAATCAGCACCTTTTCTTTCATTGCAGGCCTCTTTCTACTCCATGTCCCCAATCGCTTTAACCACGGCGTCATAACGGCTGTATATCGCATTCACATCAAAATCAGCCTCTTGGTTCCTGATCTTTTTGCACATTGCGTCACAGCTGTCCGCAAGGTCGTACATCCCCAGCGTCCCGCTCGTACCCTTCAGCGTATGAACCGCTTCATACACCCCTTCCATATCGCCTTCCGAAAGGCAGTCCTTCAGGCGGACGATGCTCTCGTCCTGCAGGAACTTTTTCAGGAATTTCCGATACAGCGCTTCATTGCCGCTCATGCGCCGCAGGCCATCCTTGTAGTTGATTCCGGCGCGGTTCAGCGTTTCCATTTCCATACCCTTTTCCCCCTATCATGATTTGTCCTTTTTATCATACAAAAATTTATATAATGCTGCAAATATTGCCTCCGGTTCAATCGGTTTTGCAAGATGCTCGTTCATCCCGCTTTTAATTGCCTCCGCGGCGTCTTCATAAAATGCATTTGCGGTCATTGCAATAATGGCGACCGTATGGGCGTCTTTCCGTTTCAGCCCCCTGATCGTACGCGCCGCCTGATTCCCGTTCATAATGGGCATGTGGACGTCCATCAGGATTGCGTCGTAATAGCCTTCCGGGGATTTCCGGAACATCTCGACCGCCTCTTTCCCATTGTATGCGTTTTCGACCTTAAAGCCCACATGCTCGCACAGCCCCTGCGCAACCTCCATATTAATCTCGTTATCTTCTGCAATCAGCACCCTTTTTCCGGTGAAATCATAACTTTTTGCCTTCTCTTCCCCGTTTGCCGCAGGGGAAAGCTCGCCGCTCAGGCGCTGCAGGATACGGTAAATATCCGCCCGCATAACCGGTTTGGTCAGGAAATCGTCCACGCCTGCCGCAAGCGCTTCCTGCTCGACGTTTTTATGGTCATAAGCCGACATAAGTACGATATAAACGTCTTTTCCCGCCTCCGACCGAATCCATTCGGCAGTATGGATGCCGTCCACATCAGGCATATAAAGGTCAAGCAGGCACAGGTCAAAGCGTTCCCCGGATTCCTTCATATACTTAACCGCTTCAATACCGGAGGACACCGCAACCGCCTCTACCCCAAGCTGGCTGCACTGGAGCTTCAGGTGCTCGCGCATCTCTTCGTCGTCCTCTACAATCAGCACATAGAGGCTTTTGACCTCGTCGGAGATTTTAATGGAAATTCCTTCCGCGTCCGCAATTTCGAGCCACAGGCTGAAGGAAAAAACGCTGCCCATATCCGGCACGCTTTCCACCTCAATTTCGCCGCCCATGGATTCCACAAGTGTCTTGGAAAGCGCCATCCCGAGGCCCGTTCCGCCATATTTGCGGTATGTGGAGCCCTGTTCCTGTTCGAACGGTTCAAACAAATGTTCCAAAAATTCCTCGTGCATCCCGATGCCGGTATCCCGGACTTCAAATTTCAGGCAGGCCTGGTTGCCCCTCCGGTCCATTTCTTCCACGGACATCCTGATTTTTCCATGTTCCGGCGTGAACTTGATCGCATTGGAAAGGAAATTCAAAAGCACCTGCTTGATCCGCATATCATCGCCCTTGACCATATCGCAGGTCGCATTTTTCAGCAGTACGTCAAACGCCTGCTTGCTTTCTTCCGCCTTGGGCTGCATAATATCCGTAATTTCGCTGAGCATGGCGTTCAAACTGAATTCCCGCACCTCGATTTTCATTTTTCCGCTTTCTATTTTCGACATATCGAGAATATCGTTAATCAGGTCCAGCAGGTGCATGGTAGACATATTAAGCTTGCGCAGATGCTCTTTCATTTTCTCTGGCTCGGTAATATCATAGCCCATATTGCGGATCATACCCGTCATTGCGTTCATAGGCGTACGGATTTCATGGCTCATACGCGACAGGAATTCCCGTTTTGCAGTATTTGCGTTTTCCGCGCGTTCGAGGGCGGAGCGCAGCATACTCTGCGCGCGGTTTACATCCGTAAGGTCGCTCGTCACGAATACAAACTTCGTTACCCTTCCGTTCTCCGTAATCGGATAACGCCTGCTGCAAAGCTCTTTTTCATGCCCTGTCTTCGGGTCGGTCATGATGAATTCGTATTGCTCGATTTCGCCGATATTCGGTTCCATGAAGCCCTTGGAAAGCCTTTGGAAGGTTTCGTCGTCAAGGTAAGCCCGCGCGATCCAAAGGTTATTTTTTAGGCTTTCCGCTGAAATTCCAAGGATGCGTTCCACATTATCGCTAATATATTCCACACGGTTTTCCAGGAGATCGTAAATCATAAATACATCGTCAACATTTTCCGAAATAATGTGGAACAGCGCATTGTTATGGAAAATATCTTCATTGCGCTTTGTGATCGCATGCACGCTGACGGTTGAAGCCAAAACGGCAAGCGCAAGCAGGGCCGAGCCCCATACGATTGCCATCATGTTGGTCTTTTCATTCAGTTCATGGGCCTGTTTCACATACCTATCGATCGCCGTACTCGAATTATTCGTAATTTCCCTCACAGTATCATCCGCCCGGAGATAGAGTGGGTAAGCGTCCTCATACAAAAGCGTCTTCGCTTCCTCCTGCTTTCCATCCCTGATCAGCTGGATACAGCGGTCATGGATCGACAGGAGTTCGTTTACATCCGAGACCAATTGGTCAACGGTTTCAGGGTTCCCCTCATATTGCGACTCCAGCGTTTCCTCAAGCACGGCTATGTTATCCCGCATTGCATACATCACATTCAGTTCCGCCGTCTGGCTTTCGGGATAGTCATCCCCCGAAAGCAGGTTGAGCATTGTGCTGCGCGCAAATAAAATCTGCGTACGCAGCTTCCACGCCGCATTATTCACAGAAAAAGGCCGCTTATAAATTTCGTCCGTATAAACGGCAAGGTTATCCGTATTCATAATTGTCACGCCGGCGAACGCCGCCACACCAATACAAATGACAACCACCACCACCGCAATCAGCAATGCATTGATGTTTTTTACCTTCCGGTCTTTTTTGCGCTTCATAGTGATCTGATTTCCTTTATCTCCAATCGGGAACCGTGAGAAAACAATTGCTGCCCCGGATGCGGCGCCGCATCGATCGCTTTTCCTCTTCCGGAGGTTTTACCAAAAAAATCGCACGACATAAACAAAAGCTGCCCACTAAGTATGCCGCCCTGCCTGCCGTGCCCGGTAATAATTTTTCATTCAATCCCCCTCTGCCAAAAGCCAAAAGTAATCCGCTTTATTAATAAACCGAAATACGGGAACAATAACTGCTTTTTCCCCACATTTTTATTCGTGAAAATTCGAGTTTCGCATAGTCGAAGAGGCGGGGCCTTTGCCCCGCCCCTTCCGGACAGATAGCTGCTCTTTTACGCGCATACGCGCGCTCCGCTCGGCGGAATTTCCCCAAAACAGGTCTCTCGGCCGGGTTCCAGAGGAATGGCGCGGCAGCAAAATGCGCCCTGGTTTCTTATTATACTATAAAATGACCCGCCCGGCTATTCTTCATCCACAATCGTGATTTCTTCGCGCACATCCCTGAGGTTCGCAAAGCGTTTACGATAGCTGATCTCCCGCGCAGATTTTCCCCCCGGAATTTTCCTGCCCGTTTTCATATCCTTCACCGCCTTTTCCGCATAGCGGAAAAAGTCCCGGATGCCCTCCTGCGTCGGCTGCGCCATGTAGAAAAGGCCGAGGATATCATTGTGGATCAGGAGGCCTTCGCCCGTGTGTCTGGCATAAAACAAAAGCGCCGTTCCATTATATTTCAAAAGGCGGCGCGCGGCATTGAGCGGCCCCGTTTTCCCGATTTCACCGGCAAACCCGCACTTCACGCATAAGAGCCTTCCGCCGGGGAAGCGGTTCTTTTGCGTGTTCGCGCCACACCGGGGACAAGCGGTGAAAATTCCCCGTGCGCTGACGAATACGGGCTTTTTCAGGCCCTTCATCTCCGCTTTATAGGCAACCATTGACACCAGGCGGTTAAACTGTCCCGCGGTAAGCTTTGCCGTTTCGCCGCCGCTGGTCAGTTTGTCCCCAATATTCCCCATCCGATAGGTTATGATAGCGCTTCGGTTTTTCCGCGCAATCTCCACAAGCTCGTTTGCCGCCGCATGCATCCCGTTTTTTGTGCAGGTATCCTGCCGGAAAGGAATTCCCCCTTCCGCCAGCGGCTTTCCCTTAAGGTCCGTCACCGCGTATCCCACCGCGTCCCTGAGGCTGCGGGTGATTCCCATATAGGTTTTGCTTTTTTCCGCCTGTTCGCATTCGCACGCCACGTTTACGGAAAGATAATATTCCCCTTTTTTCTTAAGCAGGCGCGCCGTTTTAAATATACGCGGGTTTTTAAGGCCCTCGCGGAGCACGGTTTCCTGTGTCTTGCCGAAGGAAAGCGGCACGACAATATACCGTTCGCGTTTATTGTCCTGCTCAAGCGGTTCATGTCCGTCCGAAACATACCGCAATTTCGCATTGCCGCGCGGGATTCCCCCGCGGCGGTTTTCGTCCCTGACGCTTAAAAGATAGAGCTTGGCATAAAACCTGCCGCGCTCTTCATCATACAGCAGGCAATAATCCCTGTTTTTTGCATATCGCCCAAAGAGCAGGGGTTTTCTTACCCTAAGGCCGTTATAAAGGCGTTCAATCCGCAGATGCAGCTCTTCCCGGCTGATTCCGCCCGCGTCAAACGCATCAAGGGCAGAGAAAAACTGCCCGTCAAAATTTTCTTCATCCAACAATTGCGGATAGCGAGCCCCCTTCTGCGCTTTGCGCAGGGACAGCCACGCGACCATCGCCATCGCATAATCCAGCTTCAGGGCGTCTTTAAACGGCTGTACGCCGAACCGGTTGAGCCGGTCCATCACATCTTTTCCGAGAAGTCCGGTAATGCGGCGCGTAAGATAGGCCCCGCCCTCCTGCATTTCCCGCATGATCGGTTCAACGTTCTCTTTGGTATGCTCAAACAAATAGGAAAGCGCACGGTTATAGCGGGAAACCGCCTGGTCGATCAGCTCCCGCTTTGCCGCCGAAGGTTTATGCAGTTTTAGAACAAGCGTCCTTACCACCATATCAGCAATACTCGATCTCCACGTCCTTGCCCATCTGCCGGAGAATTTTGGCAATATCCTTCACCATGCGCAATTTAAGGCTCAGGTCTATGGGAAGGTCCGGGTTCTGGTGCGCGGGATTGGCCGCGCGTCCCACGGTGAAATGCACGCTCGTACAGTCTTCCAGAAGCAACCGCGCCAGCCGCGACGCGCCGTCCTGCTTGAAGATATCGAACAATTCCTCCATGTCGCTTCCTTCCGACATATATTTCTGCATAATTTCATATGCCCTGGCCAGCGTCACAACGCCCTCGGTCACAAGGTCGATTCCTTCGATCATCCCCGTAGGCGGCACGCCCGTATCTTTATAATCGATCTTAACGCGGAGCTCCCTTCCCGAAACACGGCTCACGATCTGCGACGTCGTACCGCCGCACACCACCTTGATTCCCTCCGCATCCATCAGTTTGCCGACCAGCTCCTGATCGCGCGACGAATCCACCGGAGGCCCCACCATAATAAACGCCGGCTGCGCATGCCGTATTTTCGTCGTCACAAACGTCGTATCGTCGCCCGGGCGGCCGTCGTACAACGAATTGCACGCGGAAAGCAGCAGCTTCGTCATCGCGCGCGCGGGCATTTCCTTGCGGTAAGCGCGGCACGCATACTCCACGATATTATCCCGCTGCCATCCGAAATTCAGGGTCTGGCCCACGCCTGCGTGGATCGCCCCGTCCGAAAAGGCGACGCACATATCGTCCTCCTGCATAAAGAAACGGCTTTCTAAAACCTTTTTATCGCCAATTTCAATTTCTGTTTTTTTGACCGGGACTTCCCTTCCGCCGCGCAGGATAATGGCCTGCGGGTTATCGAATTCCACCATATGGGCCTTCCCGGCCGTATTAACGCGCAGGATGGTAAACGTGCAATACGCAAGCCCGCGTTCCGAACACACGGGCAGCGTGGACGCAACCGTCTCCACCGTTTCATAGATGTCCGCACCCTCTGAAAGCATAGTCGCGGCAATCTTACTGGTCAGCGTCGAAAGGATATTCGCCTTTACGCCGCTCCCGAGCCCATCCGCGAGGACGATCGTCGTCACATCCCCCTTGCGCACAATCTCCACCTTGTCCCCGCACAGTTCCTCCCCGTACTTGAACAGGCTCTCATTGTTCGTCTCAATAAATACGCTCATCTTCGCTCTCCTGGATATACTTTTTGAGGTTTGTGAGCGCAAGCTTTGTTTCCGCGGTCGTTTCCCCAAGCAGGCTTGCAATCTCCTGCGCCACGCGCATCTGTTTGTTGATGACCTCCTGCGTAACCTCCATGGTTTCCGCACGCATTTCGTTGATTCTTTTCTGCTGGTGTTCGTCCTCCGTAATATCCTTAATCAGCAGCAGGTACATTGAATTTTCTCTGATGAAAATCGTGGACTGCTTAACCGTGATTCCAAGGTCCTGATAGAACACCTTGCGGTCGAGGATATTTTCCCCCGTTTCCCGTACTTCGTCGATATCGTCACAATCGATAATCATCGACACCGGCCGTCCGACATAATTCCTTTCGTTCAAGTGGAACAGTTCCGCCGCCGCCTTGTTGTATTCCATCAGGTTGAAATCGCTGTCCAGGATAACAATTGCATTCGGCGTATTATCCAGCACCACATTGGAAATGCTCTCGGCCTTTTCGCGCATAAACGGCAGGCACATCCTGATATCCGCCTTGCCCTGCAAAACGGCGATCGCCTTGTCGCGGCAGGTCGGATATCCGCAGCCGCCGCAATTGAGGATTTTGTCCTCGCTTGTCTTGCCCATGCGCACAAACACCTGCTGTATTTCTTCGTCGCCGGGGATACGGCGGTGGAGGGAGCGGTCGCGGTACTGCCGCCCGATTCCCGTTTTCGCATCCTCCGTCAGGGGCGCTCCGCACGCGGTGCGGTTTTTCGCGTATTGCAGCGTACGGTCCTTGATGTGCAGGAACGGAATATCGATTTCCTTTGCGCCCGGCCCGCCGAGGCAGCTGCCCGGGCAGGCGTTCATTTCCAAAAAGAAATTTTCCAGCTCTCCCGATTTCAGCGAATCCAGCACCTCCGCGCAGCGGTCGATTCCATCCACGGCGACGCATTTATAGGACTGGCGGACAGGTTTGTCGATCGTCTGGATAATTCCGCCGGGAATCGGATACAGGCGGTTTACGGTCGCTTTCATTTCACGAACATCCGGGTCCTCTGCCTCGAGGTCCACACCCTCTTCCTTAAGCCACTGCATCAATTCGTCGAACAGCACCACCGCGTCGATGGCCCCGTCCGATTCCTGCGCTTCGTGTATTTTCGAGATACACGGACCGACAAAAACGGTTTTGATGCGCGGACCATATACCTCCTTCATCATTTTGCCGTGCGCCGTCATGGGCGCGTCCACCGGCGCAAGGTAAGGGATTAATTCGGGATAATATTTTTCCACCAGCAGCACGAGCGTCGGGCAACAGGTGGTAATGATATTTTTCATCTTATGCTCACGCATAAGCTCCATAAAATTCTGCGATACCTTCGCCGCACCAATCGAGGTTTCCTCCACGCCCGTGAAACCAAGCTTTTTCAGCGCCGAGGAAATTTTCGGGAAAGTTGCGTTCCGGTAGCAACTCGCAAAAGACGGCGCAACCGAAACATATACCTTGTCTCCATTTTTGATAAATCCCTTGACCTTGTCGAGGCTGCTGTTTACGTATTTCGCATTCTGGGGGCAGGCCAAAAAGCAATGCCCGCACAAAATGCATTCTTTTTCCGTAATCTCCGCCTGTTCGTTTTTGAAGGCGATTGATTTCACCTGGCAGCTTCTGATACATTTATAACAATTTTTACAGTTTGCTTCCTTAAACTGTATGATACTCATACCTTATAACGCTCCTTTCAGTCGCTTCGCGGGCGGACATTGCATTTCCCCCGCGCGCCCCCTTTGCTTAAAGTTGTTTCCCTTTCGGGCAAAACCTCGCTTACAGGCGGTTTCTCTCCCCCTACGAAACTCATTGCGCTTCGCAGCTTTGCATACCTTCGCTTTTGCCAATCGCATTCTGCTCCTGGAAGCTCAGGCATTCACTCGGGTTCCGCGGAGGGCCGTTTAAAATACACAGATGCGCAAAGCGCGCCGGCCTACGCCGCCGCGCTGATGCACGTTCATCATTCCAACCCGTTCCCGTCAAATTTTTGCCAGCACCTGGTTTTTGAAAAACTCCCCGACATTATCCGTATTTACGGAAAAAATTTCATCGCCAACCTGCACGGAAACCGCGTCTGTGCAGTGCCCGAGGCAAAATACGCCCGTAAGCTCCACTTGGTCGCCCAGCTTATTTTCCTCGATCATTTCCTGCAGCTCGCTTACCACGTTATAAGACCCCTTCAAATGGCACGCGCTTCCAATACAAATGTTGATTGTCATCATTTTGCGTTCTCCTCCCCTTTACTATAATCCACATGCAGCAACTCATGGATTTTATTCTTCAAAATCCCGCCGTAAAGGCCCATCATCACCGGGTTTTCCTCCGAGCGCTTCACCTGCGACAGCTTATCCGCATCGTAAAGCCCCTTCGCACGGTCTTCTTTTCCTTCCCGGCGCGTAAACGGCTGTCCCGCCCCGGCGATACATCCGCCCGGGCACGCCATGACCTCTACAAAATCATATTCCGCCTCGCCGATTTCAATCTGCTCGATCAATTTTTCCGCGTTCGCGAGGCCGTTTACCACGGCAATCTTCACGCGGCCGTCTCCATACGGGATGCTCGCTTCCTTAATGCCTTCCATACCGCGTACGCCCGTATATGCTATATTATGCAGCATATTATTGCTTTTGTCATCCACAACCCTGCGGATCACCGCTTCCGCCACGCCGCCCGTCACACCAAAAATCACGCCCGCGCCGGTCGTAATGCCAAACGGCATATCCGCGGCCTCGGGGTCGATGTCCTCGAACACGATGCCCGCCTGCTTCAGGATGCTTGCAAACTCCTGCGTGGTAATTACGCCGTCCGTATCCCGCGAGCCGTCCCCATGCAGGAATTCGGGGCGCACCTGCTCGTCCTTTTTCGCCGTACAGGGCATGATGGCAAACACAACCGTTTCCTTGCCGTCCACCTCCTGCACCTGTTTAAAATGTTCTTTGATGACCGCCGAAAAAATCTGCATCGGCGATTTACAGGTGGAAATTTGTTCTACCAGCTCCGGATGCGCATGCTCCGCATATTTCACCCAGGCCGGGCAGCACGACGTGAACAGCGGCAGCTTGGTCCCCGACTTGTATTTTTTGACAAATTCCTTGGATTCCTCCATCACGGTAAGGTCGGCGCCCATGGTGGTGTCGTAAACCTCGTCCACGCCCATTTTACGAAGCGCGCCTACAATTTTCCCCGCGACGTTGGTGCCCGGCTCGAGGCCGAACTCGTCGCCGAGGGCCACGCGCACGGCGGGCGCAAACTGCACCACCACACGCTTGGTGTCGTCGTAAATGGCGTCCCAGAATTTCTGCGTACAATTACGGATCACAATGGCCCCCGTCGGGCATACCGACGCGCACTGTCCGCAGTTCACGCAGTTCGTCTCCGTAAGGGGCTTGTTAAACGCCGTCGAAACCGTCATGTTCGATCCGCGGTACGCAAAATCAATCGCGCCCACATTCTGAATCTCGCTGCACATGCGCACGCAGTCGCCGCAAAGAATGCACTTGGAGGAATCACGAATGATGGAGAGCGCGGAGTCGTCGATCTCCTCCTGCTTTTTCGTGTTTTCAAAGCGTACGTTATCGATGCCGAAGCGAAGCGCCAATTCCTGCAGGCGGCATTTCCCGTTTTTCGCGCATGTCGTACAATCGCGGCAATGGCTCGCCAGCAGCAGCTCCAAAATCATTTTCCGGTAACGGAAAAGCTGCGGCGTATTGGTCTTTATTTTCATCTTGTCACGCGGGGGCGTGGAACACGAGGCGATAATGCCTCCCCATTCATCTTCCACCACGCACATACGGCACGCGCCGTAAATCGAAAGCTCCGAATAGTAACAGAAGGTGGGCAGGTCGATCCCCGCCTTGCGGATTACCGCGAGAATATTTTGTTCTTCGTCAAAATTGACGATCTGCCCGTCTATAATCATGTGTTTCTTATCAGTCATACCACTAAATTCCTTTCCTTAGAACTGCTCCGCGACCGCGCCAAAACTGCACGCCTCTTCGCAGGCGCCGCATTTGATACACTTTTCCGCATCGATCACAAACGGTTTTTTGATTTCCCCGCTGATTGCGTTCACCGGGCACTGGCGCGCGCACTTGCTGCACCCCTTGCATTTTTCCTCCACGATCACAAACTGCTTCATCGCCTGGCAGTTCTTCGCGGGGCATTTCTTGTCAACCACGTGCGCAAGGTATTCGTCCCGGAAATACTTCATCGTGCTGATGACGGGCGACGGAGCGGTTTTCCCGAGGCCGCACAGCGCGGTCTTGGAGATCATATCCGCAAGCTCCTCCAGCATATCGAGGTCCTCCTGCTCTCCCTTGCCCGCGACAATGCGTTCAAGGATTTCAAGCATGCGGAGCGTGCCTTCGCGGCACGGAACGCATTTCCCGCACGATTCGTTTTGCGTAAAATTCATAAAGAAGCGCGCCACCTCAACCATGCAGTTGTCTTCGTCCATCACCACAAGGCCGCCGGACCCGATCATCGCGCCTTTTTTCTTCAGGGAATCGAAATCCATCGGCATATCGAGGTGCTCTTCCGTCATGCATCCGCCCGACGGCCCGCCGATCTGTACCGCCTTGAATTTCTTGCCGTTTTTGATGCCGCCCCCGATGTCAAAAATAACCTCCCGCAGCGTCGTGCCCATCGGCACTTCGATGAGGCCGGTGTTGTTGACATTTCCCGTGAGGGCGAAGGCCTTGGTGCCCGGGCTGTTTTCCGTTCCCATGCTGCGGAACCAGCCCGAACCGTTCAATATAATCATCGGAATATTCGCATAGGTCTCCACGTTTGAAAGCACCGTCGGCTTGCCGAACAGCCCCTGTTCCACCGTACGCGGCGGTTTTACCCGCGGCATCCCGCGGTTGCCCTCGATGGAGGCGGTGAGCGCGCTGCCCTCGCCGCATACGAATGCGCCCGCGCCCTGGTTGATTTTCAGCGTGAAATCAAAGCCGCTGTCCAAAATATTGTCCCCCAGGAGTCCCTGCTTTTCCGCGGCGGCAATCGCCGTCTGCAAACGCTTGACGGCCAGCGGATATTCCGCACGGACATAGATATAGCCTTCATGCGCGCCCGTTGCGATACCCGCGATCATCATGCCTTCGATCATCTTGTGCGGATCGCCTTCCATGATGCTCCGGTCCATAAACGCGCCCGGGTCGCCCTCGTCGCCATTGCACACGACAAATTTCCTGACTTCCTTTTGTTTGGCCACCTGCTGGAGCTTCCTGCCCGTGGGGAAGCCGCCGCCCCCGCGCCCGCGGAGCCCGGAATCCATCACTTCCCCGACAATATCGTCCGTCTTCATATCAAACAGCGCCTTTGCAACGGCCTGGTAGCCGCCGCGCGCAATATATTCCTCGATTGCTTCCGCGTCCGTATGCCCGCAGTTTGAAAGGACCATACGCGTTTGCTTTTTGTAAAACGGGATTTCTTCCTCCGCGGCGTACGCCTTACCGTCTTGGTGGAATAAAAGGCGTTCCACCGGTTCGTCGCCCTTGAGGCTCTTTTCAAGGATTTCCTCGCAGTCCTCCGGCTTTACCTTCACATACAGCCAGCCAAACGGCTCGATCCGCAAGAGCGGCCCCATTTCGCAAAAGCCGTGGCATCCGCTCTTTTTGAAAGCGATTTCTTCATGCGGCTCTTCTTTCAGCTCCACCGATACGGGAAGCCCCGCCGCTTCCGCAAGCTCCTTCAGGCGGCTGAATATTTCAAGCGAGCCGCCCGCGACACAGCCGGTCCCCGCGCAGACCAATACTTTTTTGTACTGCGCTTCCATAGATTTCTTGTATTGATTCTTAAATTTATTTAATTCCTTTACGTTATGTATCATAATCCGTTCCTTCCGTAATTGATGGTAACAGCATCCGGGTCCACAAATCCATACAGGCAAGCCGACCTTGCCTTATTTCAGTGTGTCGATTAATTCGCATGCTGAATCAGGTGTCATCGTCGGGTATACTTTGTCGTTCACCGTAAGCACCGGGGCAAGCCCGCATGCCCCGAGGCATGAAACCGTCTCGACCGTGTAAAGCATATCGTCCGTCGTTTTCTTCTGTTCGGAAAGCCCGAGTTTCTTACGGAGGGCTTCAAGGATCGGGATCGACTTGCGGACATGGCATGCCGTCCCGTCACATATCTTAATTACATATTTCCCCTTCGGTTCAAGGGAAAAATTTTCGTAAAAAGTTGCGATGGAATATATTTTCGCTTCGCCGACATGCAGCTTTTCGGCCACATAGCAAAGCGCTTCTTCGGGAAGATAGCGGTATTCCTTCTGTACCGCCTGTAAAATAGGAATGATTTCCGATTTTTTGGGATGCTCCTTAAGAATCCCGTCCAAAGTCTGCTTCATCTCTTCGTTGTCCAAATCCAAGACCTCCTGATTTTCATTTCGCCCCCCGGCGCTGACATTGTTAAATATTTAACATGTTCTTTTATTGTACCGTTTTTCATATAAAATATCAATCTCTATTTGGGATTTTTTAAGAATATTTTGTAAAAAAACCATGAAGGAATAGGATATGGAAAAATCCTTTCTGTTAAACGCTTTTTAAGCCGTTTCCCGTTCCTGCCCGCGCCGCTCGTATTGTCCTTACAAACTGACAAATTGCACAAAACCGCCGCCGGTGTCCTGCATACGAAATCAAAAAACCTTCTGTTCCCGCCTTATTTTCCTTGACATATATAGACCGTCTATATATATTATATATAGATCATCTATATATAAAGGAGGATAAACCGATGACAGTCGATAAGGGCCTTTTGGCGGGCAGCACGGCAATGCTGGTTCTCAGGCTGCTGGAACAGGAAGATATGTATGGATACCAGATGATTGAAACCCTGAGGCGGGAATCCGAAAATGTATTTGAATTGAAAGCGGGGACGCTCTATCCCCTGCTCCATTCCCTCGAGCGGAAGGGATTGCTTGAATCTTACGAGCAGGAAGCGGGCGGTGCGCGCATCCGCAAATACTACAGGATCACACAAAAAGGAATTGGTTTTTACCGGGAAAAACACCGTGAATGGAAAAAATATTCCTCTGCCGTAAACCGCGTGATGGGAGGTGCCCATTGTGAAGCAACCTGATGCATTCAACCGGTATATTGACGAGGTCTGCGGCCAGGTGCGCTGCAAAAAGGCCCGGCCGGATATCGCCGGGGAGCTGGCCGCCCACATGGACGACCAGCAGGCGGCTTACGAGGTGATGGGGCTTTCCGAAACGGAAGCCCGGCGGGAAACCGTGCGGCAGATGGGCGATCCTGTAACCGTGGGAATGGCGCTCGACCGGACGCACCGGCCAACGCCCGACATTGCCACGCTCCTGGCCGTCATGGCGCTGGTATTGCTGGGCGTATACCTCCAATCCATCGTGCTTGGCGGCTCGTGGTCGGAATATCATTACCTCCCCCACTTTGCGGAAGCGGCGGCAGTCGGCGCCGCCGTCATGGCCGCGGCCTACCTGCTCGATTTTACCTTACTGGCAAAATATCCCCTGCGTTTTTACCTGATCGCCGCCTTGTTCTTTTTCCTGTGGCCGGCTGTCGCGTTTCCCGCGCACCAGCCGTGGTTTACCGGATACTTCGGCTATACCCTTCTTTTGTTCGTTCCCCTGTATTGCGGCGTGATCTATGCGTTCAAAGACAAGGGCCGCCGCGGCGTCCTTTGCTGCGGACTGCTTGCGTTGCTTCCGTCCGGGCTTGCGTTCCTCCAGCCCGCTCCCACGGCAATGCTGATCCTCGGCGGTTCCTGCTGTACTGTCCTTTGTGCCGCCGTCCTGCGCGGGTGGTTTGGGCGTCAGGATAAATATGCCTTCCTGCTTGCCGTCATACCGCTCGTCGGCGCGGCGGTGCTCTTCGCGGTTTTGCTGTGGTGGCAAAGCCTCCTGAACGCCGCCACCGCCACCGGAATCATGCCCGGCGACAGCAGGGCCATATTCCTCGACAGCATCATGCGCTATAACACGGTGTCCCACACCGGAATGAACGCGGAACTGAATTGGGAAAATATACAGGATGTATTCGCAAACGCGCGCCTGGCCGGGCAGATGTCCGTTCCGCCTTCCGGCATGCAGCCGGGCAATATCAATTTCTTCCAGAGCGATTTTATGCTGCTTTATATCATTGCAAAATACGGCTGGGGGCCCGGCCTCCTGGTGATCGGTGGAATTGCCGCACTGGTTGCCCGTATGTTCGCGCTCGCATTCCGCCAGCGCAACAGACTCGCGTTCTTCGTACTGCTGGGGATATCGTCCGTATTCGCAATCCAAAGCGCGATTTTTTTCCTCACCAATTTCGGCATCCTCACAATACGGTCCTTTTCCCTGCCGCTGGTCCTGTGCACGGGCTGGGGGCTTGTCGTCAGTATGTGCCTTATCGGGCTTTTCCTTTCGGTATATAAATACAAAGGAATTATAAGCGAACGCGCCATGCGCAAAGCGGCCGGATAAAAGAACCGCTCCAAGAATCCCATACGGCGTTCCGCCAGGCGAAAGCGGCCGGACGTCAAACGGCCCGGGCAATCATCCCGGGCCGTTTTTTCTATTTGCAGTAATGGGCGATGGCCTTGCTCATGAATTCCGCAAGTCCCTTGCCATAGCGGTCAATATTTTTCGCGAACCGCCGGTCCGCAATATACATCTTTCCCAGTCCCGCAAGGATTTCATCGGTGCATTCATAATAATTTCGGGTGATATGCTGCTGCCATTCCCGAACCAGCGCCTGCACCGCTCCATCCTCCGGCGGGAATTCCATCGCTTCCGCAAAGCGGCGGAACAGGCCTTCCATTTCCGCGTCGAGGCGCGCCCAATCGCCCTTTCCGTATCCTGCCGTCCTTTCCTCGCTTTGCCGGTACGCCTCGGTTTCTCCCCAGCGTTCCCTGGCTTCACGGGCATATTCCCTCCGCATCTCTTCCAGCCTGCTTTCGTCAAATTCTTCAAAGCTCATATGCTTGTCTCCTTTCAGCGTTTTGTCAATCAGGCGCATCAACCCCGAAAGCCGTTCCTGCTTTAATTCCAGGAGCTTCCGCTGTTTCAAAAGCGCCTCTTTTTCATCGAAGGACGGATTTTCCATAATGCTCCTGATTTCCTTCAGCGGAAAACCAAGCTCCCGGAAAAACAGGATTTGCTGCAGCCGCACAAGTTCCTTTTCCCCGTAAATCCGGTAGCCCGCCTCCGTCACCGTTCCCGGACGCAGGAGGCCGATCTCATCGTAATAATGCAGTGTGCGCACACTGACGCCTGCGATGCGGGACATTTCTTTTACCGTCATTCCGTCACCTTCCTTCGATAGATTCATCATAAACTATTACGCAACGTTAGGGTCAAGCATTTCAGCAAAAAAATACGGACGCATTTCTGCGCCCGCATAACTGCTCAATTATCCCCGCCTGCCGCCTCCGGCGGATAAAGTTCATACGGCACATCGATCGGCCCCAGGACTCCAAGCTCGATCATCATGCCAAGGTCTTCCCGCGTATCGGGATAGGCATGGAAATCCCCGTCTACCCAGCCGGTCTGCAAAATCGGGTTCCCATTTGCTTCGAAATATTGCACCATTTCCCCCACCTCTTCCTTTTCAATCGGAAGCTTCACATGGTGCAGTCCTTCGCCCTTTTCCTCCAAAAACCTGAAATAGCAGTTCGGTCCCTTGATCGGCTGGATAATTTCAAATTCCACCCGGCCAACCTGGCAGATTGCGATATGGAAATCAAACTCTTCCTCCACCGGCTTGCCGTCCACCTTATAATCCTTCACAATTTCATTTGTGAAATGCCGCAGCTTCCACGGCCCGATTCCGAGCTTCTCCCAATAATTCCTTACATATTTCCTGAGGTCTTTTACCACAATACATACCTGCATGATATCCCATTCTTTTTTCATAGGGCATCCCTCCGCTTCTATTTTGCCTTCATGGTAACACACCGCTTCTCCGCCGCGCAATTGTTTTGATTTTTTTCATTATATTTTCATTGTTTCAACAGATTTTAGCGGTACGTCCTTCCCGCGCGCACATAAAAACGGCGCGGCTTTTCGCCGCGCCGTTCGTTTCCGTATTGTTACCGGATGGGTCAGTCGATCGGTTTTGCATTCGCCAGCAGATAGCGTTCCGCTTCCGCCGACCACAGTCCGTGTGATTCTTCCACAATTTTCGCAAGCTCCGCAAACATCGGGTCTGTTTTTCCAAGCTCCGCAAAATCGTCAATTGCCGTAAGCGGCATATCGATCTGCGTATAAACAAGCTTCTTGCCGCCCGGGATATCGTGCAGCTTAAGGGTTACCTCGGGCACGCAGTTGAGGCCGCCGACATGCGTAATCATGACCGAAGGCTCAAGCTGCCCTTCGCCCATCATCTTCAGCACCTCGCGCATATCCTGCGTATTTCCGCCGGAATTGCTGCATACGTGCGTCGCCGCGTAATGGACGTCGTAGAAATTAAATTCCGCTTTGAACTCCGTATTCGTCGGGCCCGCAAAGAAATTGAGGCAGCCGTCCATGCCGAGGAGGTTATCGCCCATTTCCACAACCGGCTTCACCGGGGCCATCACATATACGTCGTCATAGCCCGTGCCGCCCGAAAGGCCCATCACATACGCCTCGTCTTTTTCCGCCGTATTTACATAATGCAGTTCAACGCCCTGCTTTTTCGCCTCCTCCACCGTGAAGATGGATTCCGCACGCGCAAGACGCACCGGGTCGATATCCGTCACAACCAGCAGCGACGGCTTCCTTTCCGCATGCAGCGCATAATCGATGGTTCCAAGGCCCATCGGGCCGACCCCCGCGAGAAGCGCCATTTTTCCGCCCTCCCTGATGCCCATTTCATGCACATAGGAGCCAAATTTCGTATGGTAATTCACGTGTGCGCCGCCCGCGATACAGCTCATGGGTTCGGCGAGCGATCCGTGATAGAACGCATCCCCTTCATATTTCAGGAAGCAGTCCGTCTCGAATGCTTCAGCCGGGATAATGATATACGTCGCGTCCCCGCCGTAATAGGGATAGGAATACCCCGGCGAATCGAGGGTTCCCTTGTAAAACATTGCCGGCTGCACGGTAAACTTATCGCCCGGATTCGCGAGATGCGCCACATTTTTTCCCGCTTTGACAACCTCCCCGCAGAATTCATGACCGATAATTACCGGGTTTTCCGCTACGTTATTGGGCACGCGCTTATGGTCGCCGCCCTGGAGGGCCGCCTTATAGCTCGACATGCACAAGCTGTCCGATATCACCTTTGCCAGCATTTCATCATCCGTAATTTCCGGCAGCTCAAACTCTTCCAGCCTTAAATCCGATTTCCCATACAACCTAACTGCTTTTGTTTTCATTGTTTTCCTCCAAACCCTGGATTTTTAAATACTCCGCTGCGCCTGTCAGCGGTTTCATACAATCTGGACATTCCTGCGCTTTGCTTCCCGCACAATCTCTTCGTCGAGGTCGTCGTCTGAAATAAGCACGTCGATATCCTCCATATATGCGTACGTAAACGGCATAATCTTATCGATTTTTTTGCTGTCCATCAATACAATCGTTTTTCGCGCGCGGTTTACCACCTCTTTTTTGATCTCGCATTCCGTATAGGTGCCGCTCGTGAATCCGTTCTCAACCGAAAACCCGCTCGCCGCCATAAACGCGATATCGATGTTTACCTCGCGGATAAAATTACACGAATTGATGCCGGATACGGAAATTGTGTTGCGGTTCACCTGCCCGCCGATCAGCGTAACGCTCGGCTTCTGCTTTTTAATCAGCTCCATGGCAATGTTCACGCCCGACGTCATAATGGAAAGGTATTCGTCCTCCATCTCCCGGGTGAACAGCATCAGCGTCGTGCCCGCGTCCACATAAATCGACCGTCCCCGTTCAATAAACTGAAGCGCTTTCTTGGCAATCACATATTTTTCCGCCACATTCTCAAGGGCGCGTTCCGAATAAATATCCTCCGCCGCAATGGAAAGCCGGCTCATCGCTACCGCGCCGCCGCGCGTGCGTTTCACATAGCCGTTGTCTTCCAGGTATTTCAAATCCCGGCGCAGCGTCATGCTTGAACAATCCGGAAAATGCTGTTCCAAATCCTTGAGTTTTACTTCCCCGCGCTCCCGCAGCAGTTCCTTGATCTCTTCCCGTCTTTCTGTGTTCATAACAGTTTCTCCAGTTTGTTTTTTCATATTGTAACATAAAAGTGTTCATTTCTCAACAAATTTATGAAAATTTTTGACATTTTCGATCATTTTATTTATTTAGCTCCGACGGAAGGCAAATAATTTTTTCGAAATTTTGTTTTTGAACATTCTAACGGGAAATACGCAAAAAGCGATCATTACGCATTTTTTAATTGAACGCCGGTTCACAGCGCCTTAAAATATCAAAATACCGCATTAAAAAGGGATTTTTTGCCTTGACAACACCTCCCGAAATCCGTATTATTTTATTAAATGAACTATGGTTCGTATTAAAATACCGATGGCGGACCTGCAATTGGCCGTCCGAAACCGGACGTTTGCATATTGTAAATTTATTAATGTAAGGACTTATATTTGGAGGTTTAACTATGGCAATTAAGAACACGATCAAAAGCGCGGGCGCTAACGTTGCGTTCTCTGCGGCATTCAAGTACCTGGAAAAAGACCCGGTCAAGAACCTGCCGAAGCTCCTGAAATGGGCGGACGGTTTCACAAAGGGCAACCAGTGGAACAAATCGGTCAAAAATTTCCAGGACTGGTGGGACCAGCAAACCTGGCAGGGCGTCCTGATGAAACGCGTCCTCACCGATGTAAACGTAAATTACCTGAAGCGTTTTATCCTCAACTTCTTCCTGAACTCCGGCGTAAAGGGTATGCCGATCGCCCAGGCGAAGGGCAAGGAAATGGGCGTCAACGTTCCGTGGGCAATCCTTATGGACCCGACTTCCGCCTGCAACCTGAAGTGCATCGGCTGCTGGGCCGCGGAATACGGCAAGCATTACAACCTGTCCTATGAAAAGATGGATGAAATCATCACACAGGGCAAGGAACTGGGCATCTATGTATACCTGTTCTCGGGCGGCGAGCCGCTGGTTCGCAAAAAGGACCTGATCCGTCTTGCGGAAAAGCATTCCGACTGCGCGTTCGGCGCGTTCACAAATGCGACGCTGATCGACGAAGACTTTGTGCAGGACCTCCTGCGCGTCGGCAACTTTACATTCATGATCTCCGTGGAAGGCACGCCGGAAGAAACGGATGCCCGCCGCGGCGAAGGTACGTATGATAAGGTCATGAAGGCAATGAAGCTCTTGAAGGACGCCGGTATTCCGTTCGGTTACTCCGCTTGCTACCACAGCCAGAACTATAAGACAATCGCAAGCGACGAGTGGAACGATACGATGATCGAGGCAGGCTGCCTGTTCGGCTGGCTGTTCACCTATATGCCGATCGGCAAGGACGCCGTTATGGACCTGTGCGTGACGCCAGAACAGAGGGCGCATATGTACCAGCGTGTTCGTGAAATGCGCGAATACAAGCCGCTCTTCATCCTCGACTTCTGGAACGACGGCGAATATGTCGGCGGATGTATCGCCGGCGGACGGCGCTATTTCCACATCAATTCCAACGGCGACTGCGAACCGTGCGCGTTCATCCATTATGCGACGCACAACATCAACGAGTGCACTCTTGAAGAAGCGCTCGGCAGCCCGCTCTTCCGTAAGTACCAGGAAGGCCAGCCGTTCTCCGACAACCTGCTGCGTCCGTGCCCGCTGCTCGATAACCCGGACGGCCTGCGCAAGGCAGTCAACGAATCCGGCGCACATCCGACGCAGGACCTCGACCTCGAGGGCGTCGACGTGCTGACGGCCAAGACGGATAAGATCGCTGAAAACTGGAAAGTCCGTGCAGATGAAATCTGGTCCTGCGGCCACTTCCCGTTCAACGGCGTAATCAACGCGGCGATGGATAAGAGGGTTGATACCACGAACGGCCAGGGCGCCAGCGCGTGCGGCAACTGCGGCCATGTTCCGTGCGACAGGGAAACGGAAATCCCGGAGAGCCTGAAATAACCGCAAACCCATTGAATTTTACGGCACAGCCCAACGCGGGCTGTGCCGTATTTTTTATGAATATCCGTTTACAAGCCCGTTCCTTGTCCGGTATAATAAAATTGTATCTGAAATTATAAAGGGACGGAGAAAAATCATGTTACTCACCACACGGGAAAGCATTACCGGAAAAACGCTTGAAGAGCTGGGAACCGTCACAGGCAGCACGGTGCAGAGCGTACACATTGGGAAAGACTTTATGGCCGGCTTTAAAACGCTGGTGGGCGGCGAACTGACATCTTATACGGAAATGATGCAGGAAGCGCGGAAAATCGCCACGGGGCGCATGGTTGCGGAAGCGGTCAACCTTGGTGCCGAGGCAATCGTGTGCCTGCGTTATGCTTCCTCGTCCATCACGCAGGGCGCGGCGGAAATCATTGCATATGGCACGGCTGTAAAATTCAAAGATTGATTTTCCCGGAAAGGAACCGGCTTGGAAAATATCATATCCACCTTCCCCACTGCCCTTGAAATCATCGGCCTGCTTGCTTTCAGTGTTTCGGGCGTTATTGCCGCGCTGCAAAAACACCTCGACCTGATGGGAATTATTGTGCTCGCGATCACCACCGCCTGCGGCGGCGGAATCCTGCGCGATGTTCTCCTGCAAAACGGCATCCCTGTTTTTTTTACAAACTATTCCTATATCACCACGGTCGTCGCCGCCATTGTAGGCACGCTCGTCATCAATAAGCTCTATTCGCGGCACAAAACCCTGCGTAAATATAATGTCAGCCGTATTCTCGATGTGGCGGACGCAATCGGCCTCGCAACCTTCGGCACGTCCGCGGCACTCATGGTTTTAGACCAGGGCGGCAATATGCTCACCTGTGTATTCATCTGTACCATTACCGGCTGCGGCGGCGGAATCCTGCGGGACGTGCTGGTCCAGCGCATGCCGATTATTTTTTCCGGCACCATCTATGCCGCCTGCTGCATTGCGGGCTCCGTTGCCATGTACCTCCTCTACGACTATTGCTCCCTGCCGCGTGAATTCATTACCACTATCTGTTTTGTCCTGATTCTCGGCCTTCGTTTCCTTGGCATTTTCAAGGGCGTCGGCCTGCCCAAAATACAATATCACGCCGAATAGGCATTTGCCGCTTGACGTTCTTTTGGTATCGTCATATAATACCAATAAACCAGCCGCGTTTTCCTGTCTCCGGGAGGTGCATTATGGATAACGATTTGTTGTATGTCGAGCTCAAAAATATACTCATGCGGAATATATACGATGGAACCTATGCCGTGGGGCAGCCGCTTCCTTCGGAACGGACCCTTTCGGAGGTATATGGCCTCAGCCGTGTAACGGTAAGGAAAACGCTCCAGGTGCTCGCGGACGAAGGTGTCATCCGGAAAAAAACCGGCTTTGGCAATATCGTATCGTTTGAACGCGGCAGCCATCCGGGGAAGCTTGACCAGGTTGCTCTCGTCGCTCCTGCGCAGCGTACATTTTTTTCGCTTTTCCTGGATCATTTCCAGCGAATTGCCGACGCGGCGGGTGCGCTCGTCTTTTTTATCCAGCAGTCGGAACGCGAACGCATCGAAGACACCCTCTTCCGCCTGCTCCTGCACGGCATCCATAATTGTGTTATCTGGCTTGATTATAAAATGCTTGACCCTGTTTATATCGAGCGGTTGCGCGCCCTGGGGATGAATATGGTCTTTTTTGATATCCCGGTATCGACTCCATATGCCGACAGCGTTTTCCTGGATAATATGGATGCGATCTCTTCCCTTTGCCAATACCTCGAAGATAACGGCAGGCCTCCCCTTGCGTATGTAAGCCGGGAAAACACGGCCCCTACCAGCTTTTTTGAACGGGAACATGCGTTTTCTTCCATGAATCCACACTCCGTGATCCTGCACATCCCGTGGTTCCACACCGGCTATCTTTCCGAACATATGGACCGCTTCATCCTGGATACCCTGTACCCGGCGCACCGGCCGGGCAGCCTTTTATGCAGCGACGGCGAAATCGGGGTTGCGCTGAAAAAAGCCTTGCAATACCACGAAATCGACGATATCCTGATTGCCGGTATCGATGATTTTCCGGAGGCGGAAGAACTGTCGCTGACGGTTTACAGGCAGCCGTACGACCTTTTCGCGCAGCAGGTTTTCGATTGCCTTGCAACACAAAACACCAGCAAGGATTGGCAGGCCGGGACGTACCGCATCAAGGGCGAACTGGTTATACGGTAAACTCCCCCGCCATCCCTGTCATATTTTACGGAATAGACAAGGGACCGCCCGGCGCTTCCACCGGACGGTCCCTTTAAGAGGAAATAGAGCTGCAAGATTATTGGCTGCTATTTCTTAGCTCACTATGATTTTTTCACCATGCTTTACAGTGGCATGATCTCGAATCCAAGATATTCGCGGTATGCCTCCAGCAGCGCGTCCCTGTTCTGTCCCGAGGAAACGCTCACATGATGCCTGAACCCATTTTTCGCAATTTTATATAGCTTTTTCTGCATATTTTCAATCTGCGCGACGCCGCCCGTGCCAAAGTAGCCGTCCTCGATCGGCTCCCCTGTAAAGGTTCCGTTATCCACATATGCGACAATCTTTCCGCTGTCGGATTTTGCGCTGGAATAGGTCATGGGCATCGCTTTGATACAGCCCTGGTTTACACCCCAGCTTACATCGTCGCCCATGGTCTTTTTAAACATCTTGTGTTCCACAATTATTCCTTTTTCCTTCATCATCGTGTTGCAGATTGGTCCGCAATGGAACAGGATGCATTTATTGGGGTCGTCGCCGTAGTTGTTGTTGAAATCAAGGCACATGGCGGGCTGCTCCGACGCGCTTGCAAGCGCCTTCATGGAGATTGCGTTTGCAATGTCGAGTTCGCACGCCGTTACGATGCCGCGGTCGTTAAGCTCGCTCACGAGGTTGCATGCGGATATCTGCATTTCGCGCTGGAATTCGTCCCAGCAGCGGATCGTCATACAATCCGTCTCAAGCTCCGCCGCAATTTGATCCGCCGCGAGGCTTGCGCGCACCATTTTGTCCATCGAAGCGGCGGGCACCCGCGTACAGTCCGCATAGCTTTCATAAAAATCCATCCTGCCCTTATATTCCGCGGAAGACGGATCGGCCGATTTCATCCGCAGGAAAAAGTCCGCAAGGTCGATTGTCTCCACCGTAATCCCGTATTTTTGCGCAGTCAGTTCGTCGAACCGCATCGTCTTGAACGCCGAAACGCGCGCGCCAATCGCCGCCACCGTAAGCTTTCGCAGGCTTTTCACGACCCGGCATACCGCGCCGAATTTCTTCAGCTCCCCCTGGAACTCCCCGCTGCTCAGGGCAACAACATGCGACTGCGTCAGTGAAAAGGGAATGCCATATTGGTAAAACAGGTCGGTAATGGCAAGCTTGCCGCAGAACGCGTCCCGCCGACCGGCAAAATCCATCTTCCCGATTTCGTCCGGGCAGGCCTGGATCAGGATCGGTACGCCGCAATCCTTGAGTGCGGCCACCGCCGCCGACTCGTCGCTGAAATTCGCCAGACACACAATTACGCCGTCGAATTTCCCCTTGTTCTCTTCCAGAAACCTTGCGTAAATTTTTCCCTCCGCAACGGTCTCCGCCGCGCCATGGCTCGTCAGGCCCACATCCATGCTGATAAAATCAAAGCCCGCGTCTTTCACCGCTTTTTCAAGCTGCGGCCGCGCTTCATCGATCACATCGTCGGGCATAAACGCCCTGTTCCCATAAAATAAAGCAAATGTCGTCATGCTTCCGCCTCCACTCTTCTTTCCGGGCCCCGCAAACACCCCGGCGCGTTCCTAGCGTCAGTCCCCGTATAAAAGGCTGCGCGTATCCCGGATGCACAGCATATCCGTAATGACCTCGCATACCTTATCGTATACCGCCTGCCGTGCCGCTTCGATATCTTCCTTCTCCGCAAGCGCGTTTTCATAGGCCTGTCTGATTTCCGTACCCACGTTGATTTTCGCAATTCCCGCACGGATTCCCTCGCGGATGCATTCTTTGTTGATCCCGCTTCCGCCGTGCAGCACAAGCGGAACGCCCGTCGCCCCGGCAAGCTTTTTCAAGTGTTCGATATCGAGCCGCGCCTCCGGTTTTTTCTGGTGGCGCAGGTTTTCCGCGACGGCTCCGTGAATGCTTCCCACCGCAACCGAAAGCCAATCGCATCCGCTTTCACGTACAAAGCGCTCCGCCTCCGCTACATCCGTAAATCCTTTTTTGGTCGCAAAAATTTCTTCATAGGGAATCCTCGGCCCGCTCTCGTGGCCCATCACCGCACCCAGCTCGGACTCGCACGGGATTCCCGCCCCGTGCGCCACCTGCGCAACCTCCTGCGTTGCGCGGATATTTCCTTCGAGGTCAAGCCGGGACGCGTCAATCATAACGGATTGGTACCCCGCCGCGATGGCGCGCCTGATAATCGGCAGGTAGTCCACCTTCTTCTGGTCTTCATCGATTACCGGAACATGGTCGAGATGCAGGAGCGTATGCTCCGGGTTCCGGTATTTCCCGTATTCCTCCGCCACCGCTTCAAGGCTCTGCGAGTCGAATTTTTCCCATTCAACCCGCGCCACCTGGATCATTGCCACCGAATTCATATCCGTCACCGCCTGTACGACGGGCTTCACCATGGGCAGGTACGGAATATTGTATGCCGGGATTACGGTCCCGTGCTTTTTCGCCCTCAAAACTGCGTCTTTTGCGTCCATCATGATTTATAAATCTCCTTTATCGCTTCGTAAAGCCGTTTATATTTTACATAATTGCTGCGGTATGCGGATACGTTTTCCTGCTGCGGCCGGAACGCGGCCTTATACCGGATCAGGTCTTCCTGCGCCTGCACAATGCTGTCGTAAAGGCCGATCTGGTTATAGCAAAGGATCGCGCTTGCAAGCGTACCCGCCTCGCTGTTTTCGGGCAGGCATACCTCCTGCTCGAAAATGTCCGCACGAATCTGCATCCACAGCGGGGATTTGGAGCCTCCCCCCACCGTAATAATCCGTTTCAGGCTGATACCGATATCCTCGAGGCAATCGATATTCAGCTTCATTTCATAGGTCTCGCCTTCCATAAAGCTCCGGAACAGCGCCCCCCGCGAGGTGTTGAGCCGCATACCGGCAATTGCCGCGGGCGTCCGGGCGTCTGAATACGGGGTGCCGCTTCCGGCCAGGTATGGGAGCACGATCAAGCCTGTCGGCCCCGCCGGGGCCTCTTCGTTAAGCAGCCCGTATGCATCCGGAAAGCCCGCAATATCCTTTGAAAGCGTATCCCGGAACCACTTCACCGTGCATCCGCCCGACATATTGAACGCATAGGTGGCATACTGGTTTTCCCCAAAATAGGGAACGACGGGGAATTTATACCGGAGCATCTTATCCATATCCATGCTCCCGTCCTTCATCACCGCGGTGAGGCAGTCAACCGTGCCCATACCGTTCGCGATATCCCCTTCTTCCCGTGCGCCGCTTCCGACCGCCGCAAGTATCTGGTCATGGCCGCCAAGAATCAGCTTTACATCCCCCGGCATGCCGAGCTTCTCCGCCGCCCGCCTGTTCAGCGTCCCGACGACGCTGCCGCCCGGCGCGGGCCGGGGCAGGATGGAGGGATCAATTCCCGCGAATTCAACCGCGGGTTTCCACCATTCCTTTTGCCTGAAATCAAACATGCCGCTGCGCGACGCCAGGGAATAATCGCAAATATGATCCGCGCCCAGCATATAGGTAACAAAATCGGTGATAAACGAGATGCGCTTTACCCTGGCCATCATTTCAGGCCTGTTCTTATTAAGCCATCTCAGCTTATATACGGCAAACATGGGGTCGACATAGTCCCCTGTTTTGCAAAAAATCTCCCGCTCCGTAAAAAGCGTTTTGAATTCTTCCGCCTCTTTTGTGCCGCGATGATCCATATAGATCATCGTTTTCCCCAAAATTTGGTCGCTTTCGTCAAAGCAAACGAACGATTCCCCGAAGGAGGTAACGCAAATTGCCCGTATTTCCTTTTTTTCACATACCCGTGCCGATTCCGCCAGCACCTCGTAAGCCTTTTCGATCAGCACGCGCGGATCAAGTTCAAACATCCCGTCCCCGGGGCAGATCAGGTCGTATTCCCGGTAGGCGTGGCCGAGCACGTTTGCTTTTCCGTCAAAAACGGTGCTTTTCACGCCGGATGTCCCTATGTCGAGCCCAATTACATACATATTTCCTTAACCCCTTGTGAGCCGCCCGCATACCATAGCGGGCCCTGCTTCATTATTTCGCGGGCATATTCGGATATTCGCTGAACAGCGGATACAGAATCGCTTCGTCTTCCTCGATGGTCGGGAAACGTCCCGTCTTTTCATAAAACCGGTTGTCTACATTATCGTCGTTCGTGCGCGACACCTCCCCGATCAGGCATTTCCCGCCTTCCGCCCAAAAGGTGTGGTATTGTCCCATCGGCAGGGAAATGCTTTCGCCCGTACCAATCTCAATCCTTGAACCCGCCGCCACTTCATAGGCCCGTCCATCCTGGTAAATCGTAACGGGCGTATCGAGCTTTTCTCCATTTTCGCCGGAATTATAACACCTGAGAACCAGCAGCCCGCCGCCGCGGTTGATGATATCCTCCTGCTTTTTCCAGTGGAAATGATAGGGCGTAACCTGGCCTTCCTCGCTGATTAAGAGCTTCTCCGCATAGGTCTTATTGTATTTGGGATCGCTGAAGCTCCCGTTGCGAAGCGTAATCATCAAAAGACCTATCTTGTGGAAATCCCCGCTGCCAAAATCCGTAATATCCCAGCCAAGCATGCAATCCTTAATTTCGTCGTATTCGCTGTTTTTCGTCTTCCACTCGTCGTACGTCCATGTCACGAATGGCGGCAGCGCAAAATTCTGCTCTTTAATGAATGCGACCGCGTCCCTCATGATTTGATTGATCTCTGATCTTTTCATAATTCCTGTCCCTTCTCTGCCGTTTGCACACGCGGGCGGATATCCCGCCCGCATATGCTTAACCGTTCGCCTTATGCGGCAACCTCTTTTGTCCTCTGCGATTTGATAAAGCTGTCAAACGCAACCGCCGCAATGAGTACAAAGCCCTTAACAAACTGCTGTACAAACTCGCTGATACCAAGCATCGTCATACCGTTTGTCAATATTCCCATAATCAGTACGCCGATGATAACCATATACAGCTTGCCCTGGCCGCCCATCATGCTTACGCCGCCGAGCACCACGCCCGTGATGACGTCCATTTCATAACCTTCGCCGGTATTCGGCTGGCCGGAATTCGTCCGCGCCAGGATTACAAGTCCTGCCAGCGCGCTCATAAAGCCGCCGACCGCATACACCAGGAATTTTACTTTTGATACGTTGACGCCCGAGAGCCGCGACGCTTCCTCGTTTCCGCCTACGCCGTAAATGTGGCGGCCTGCGCGCGTCTTTGTCAAGAAAATGATCCCGAACGCGAACACGCCCGCCATAATCAGCACCGGTATCGGAATTGGCCCGAGGTATCCCTGGCCGAGCTGCGTATAAGATTTGTCAAAGCCGAACACCGGCAGGCCGCCCGTAATGATGTAAGCAAGCCCGCGGATCGACACCATCATGCCCAGCGTCGCAATAAACGGCGGCACATCCAGCTTGGAAACAAAGAAGCCGTTTGCCAGCCCGAGGCCAATGCCGAACAGGCACATGATAATCGACGCCAGCACCGGATGCATCGAGAACTGCGTCATCAGCAGCGCCGCGCCGACGCATGCAAACCCGGCGACCGAGCCGACGGAAAGGTCGATTCCCGCCGTCAGCATAATAAACGTCATTCCAACGGCAATGATGCCCACAATCGACACCTGCCTCAAAATGTTGAAAATATTATCCGCCGTCAGGAAGCGGTTGGAAAGCACCGAGAAAATCACAATCAGTGCGATAAGCACAAACACCATACCATAATTGCCGAAGATTCTCTTCAGGCTTTTCTTCTCTAAACTATTTTTTCCGTTTTCCATTTCTTCAACCTCCAATCAATCCGGAAGCATATTCCAGGATCAATTCCTGTGAAAATTCATTCCTGCCAAGTTCCCCAACGATCCGTCCGCCCCTCATGACCAGGATGCGGTCGCTCATGCCGATCAGCTCGGGCATTTCCGACGACACCATGATGACCGTTTTTTCTTCGTCGTCCGCCAGGTGCCTCATCAGGTTATAGATTTCCTGTTTGGCCCCAACGTCGATGCCCCGCGTCGGCTCGTCGAAAATAATAACGTCGCACTGGGTCGCAAGCATCTTTGCAAGCACCACCTTCTGCTGGTTGCCGCCCGAAAGGTTTTTCACCAATTGATTGATGCTGGGGGTTTTGATCTGGAGCTTATTCACATATTCTTCCGCAATCGCCGTATCCTTCTTGCTGTCGACAAACGGCCCCCGCATGGCTTGCTTGAGCGAACTGAACGTGACGTTTTCCTTGATGGTAAGCCCAAGCAGCACACCCTGGTTCTTCCTGTCCTCCGGCAAAAGCCCGATCCCGTGGTTAAGCGCGCTCCCGGGGTTTTTGATCTTGATCCGTTTGCCGTTCAGGAATATTTCCCCGTCCTCTATGGGATCGGCCCCAAAGAGAGCCTGCATTACCTCGGTACGTCCCGCGCCCACAAGCCCGCCGAAGCCGAGGATTTCTCCCTTCCTGACCTCAAAGCTCACGTCCTTGATCTTTTCGTTCGTTAAACCCTTGACCTGCAGCACCGGCTCGCCCAGCTCCGCCACCCGCTCCGGGTAATTTTCGCCAAGCTCGCGTCCCACCATGTCGGTAATCAGTTCTTTCCGCGTGATGTCTTTCACATCCTTGGTCGAAATGTATTTCCCATCGCGGAGAACCGTTACGCGGTCGCATATTTCGAACATTTCCTCCATCCTGTGGGAGATGAAGATGATTGTCACCTTATTCTTTTTCAGTTTCTTTACGATATTAAATAATAGCTGCGTTTCCTTGCTTGTAAGGGGCGCCGTCGGCTCGTCCATAATCAGCACGCGGGAATTCGCCATCACCGCTTTCACAATCTCGGTAATCTGCTGGTATGCCACGCCAAGGTCGCTGATCACGGCCAGCGGGTCAAGCTCGATCTCGAACTCTTCGAGCGCCTTGCTTACCTCTTCGGCCATCGCTTTTTTATCGACGAACGCGCCCTTCATAATTTCTTTTCCATAAAACACATTCTCGGCTACCGTCAGGTAGGGAATGAGGTTGAATTCCTGATATACCGCCGAAATTCCCTTTTCAATCGCCTCGATCGGCCCCAGCCTGTGATAGGTCTCGCCATTTAGTATGATCTCTCCCCGGGTCGGCTCGATTGCCCCGGTCAGCATCTTGATCAGGGTCGATTTGCCTGCGCCGTTTTCTCCTGCAAGCGCGTGGACCTCGCCTTCCTGAAAGCCAACCGACACTCCGTCAAGCGCTTTTACGCCGGGATAATATTTACAGAGATCTTTAACCTCCAATATATAATCTTGCATTTCTTTTCCTCCGCTTCAATGAACAGCCGGATTTCCTCTTACCTCTGCCGCGCCCCCGCGAAGGGGGCGCGCAAAGGCTTTTGATTTTGCCGGTTTGCCCGGCGTTGTTTTCCGCACAAGCGGATTAAATGGTTACCGTCCGGGGATTCAGCCCTTCGGTTTCCATCCTGCGAGGACGTCTTCCTGCCATACCGGATCGGTGCTGAAATAAGACGTCTTGACTTCGTCGTTCACCGGAACCTTGCCGCTGTCAACGATTTCCTTAATCGCGTTTACGCAGTCCTCACCCGTCTGGTAAGGCCCGAGGTCTACAGTTGCCCGGTAGATGCTCGCCGCGTCGTTCATTTTTTCAATTGCTTCAGGGGTCGCGTCGCCGCCGCCGATGTAGAATTTATCGAGCGTCGCCTGGTCGAGGTTCATGCCGTATACGGCTTCCACAGCGCCGAGCGGGCCTGCGTCGTTGTTTCCTGTAATAACGTTTACTTCAGGATGCGCCTGCATAACGTCTTCCGTGATCTGCATTCCTTTTTCAGGATTGTCGCCTGCCTGACGGGCTACGATTACCGCGTCGGGGCATTCTTTTTTGATGGTATCCTCGATGCCGTCCGCCCGCTTCACAACCGCTTCCACGTTGTCCTGCGAAATAATCAGCACATTGCCCTTGCCGTCCAGCTTCTCGTTGATCCACTTTGCAGCGTTCGAGCCGATGACCGTACCATAGGTATACTCATCGAGCGTGAAGATCGCGTTTGCGTTCGGAACGAGCTGCGCGAACGAGATTACCAGGATGCCCTGTTCGTTCATCTTCTGCGTTACGTCGACGAGCGCGTTGGAATCGATCGGGCAGGCGATAACCGCGGTCACGCCCTGGTTCATGAAGTTCTCGAAATCGGAAACCTGCTTCGCCACGTCGTATCCCGCGTCAACAACCGTCAGCTGGTAGCCGTATTCCTTGCACATTGCCTCAACGCCGTTCTTAACCGAAACAAAATACGGGTTTGCAAGCTGCGGGATGGACATGCCAACCGTTACGGTTCCGCTGTCCTTGGCAGCCTTGATGACCGCGTCGTTCGCCGTCGAAGCCACGGGCACCGCCTGCGTCGCCTGCGCGTCGGGCTCTGCCGCGCTTTCTTCAGCGCTTGCGCTCGCTTCCGTGCTCGCCTCTACGCTCGGCTCAGCGCTTGCTTCCACACTCGCCTCCGTGCTTGCGGACGGTTCCGCCGCCGGTGCCGAACACCCTGTCAGAGCCATCGCCGTTACCAACAAAATTGCCAGAACTGTTACGAATACTGTTTTTTTCATTTTTTTCCTCGCTTCTTTCTTTATTTTTATTTCCTAAACGCGTTTCGCGTAAAAGACTGCCCGTTCCAAGTCATGCTGGCCATCAAACTGTACCTTATTGGCCGGGCAAAAGAAGCGATAGAAATAAAACATGTAATGCGTTTTTATAATAAATTTTTATAAAAAAAGCCATTCGTGGTATATGACTAAAAAGGTACACAAAATAATCCAATCCGCAAACGTATATTTTTTACGGTTCAGCCACTTCCAGTTCCAATTCACTTTTCAAAAAAGCTTTTATTTTTCAGATGTTTTATTTTGTCGTATTCCGGATTACGACCTCCGGCCGGATCAGGGCGATCTTTTGCCGTCCCACCGGCGGCTTCGGTACGCCGCTTTTAATTTCGTCCTCGAGGATATCCATCGTCTGCCTGCATATATCGGACAGCGGCTGCCGTACCGTTGTGATCGGCTTCTGCGCCAACTCCGCAAACATCATATCGTCAAACCCCGCCACCGAAATGTCCTCCGGTATATGGACGCCGCGTTCGTCGAGGCGTTTCATAATCGCCAGCGTCATCATGTCGTTGATACATATGATCGCTTCCGGCTTACGTTCCAGGATTTTATCCGTTATATCATACGCCGCCTGGAAATTCGGTTCTTCCACAAAAAACAGGTTTTCCTCCGGCACCGTAACGCCCGCCTCGTCTACCGCCTTCATGAAGCCCTGAAGCCTCATGTTGGCGAAATTCACATCCATCCTGACGCTGATGAAACAAATATTTTTAAGTCCTTTTCCCAGCAGGTAACGGGTCATCTCATATTCCCCGCTGGAAAAATCGCACATTACACATGGTTCCATGCAGCCGGCATAGGTTTCCGTACAAAACACCATCGGAATTTTCTCCGACCGCAAAAGCTCCAGGTGCCCGATATCCGGGTGGTCCCGCAGCATCGGCACGACGATCACGCCGAGCACCCTGCGTTCCATAAAGCTTTCAATGTACATTTTCTCCGTCCGGCTTTTGCTGTTCGATATCCCGAGGAGCAGCGTATATCCCTTTTGCTCCGCAAGCTTCGCCATAATATCCACGATTGCGCTGTAGTACGGATTCACAATCTCGGGAACGAGCAGGCCGATGGATTTGCTGTCCTTCGTCACAAGGCTTCTTGCGGAATAATTCGGCACATAGGCGAGCTTTTCGGCAATCCGCAGGACCTTATTCCTCGTCTCGGCGTTCACGCCCCTTTTATTGTTGATTGCCATCGACGCCGTTGCAACCGATACGTCCGCTTCCCTTGCAACATCCTTAATCGTTACCTTCATTCGTTCTACCCCGGCCGGTTATTTGAAACGTTTAAAATTATTTGAATAAAAAAACTCCGCCTCGCTTTAATCGTTATTTCTTTCTAACAGAAAATCCTCTTAAAAATTCGCCGAGTTCCTCTAATGCAATTCTATGGTGTCTGATTCGTTTGAAACGTTTAGAACTTGTTTATGGGTTGATTATAGCAACCTTTCGTGGGATAATACTAGTAGATCAATATCGGGAAATAGCAAAATTGTACTTTTCTGCGTGAGAATATTACAGAAATTTTACGGATGTGAATCATGAGCCTGACACTGGAAACCGAAAACCTGCGGGGATTTTTACAGCATTTCAACACGATCACAGGGCTGCGCATCGCACTTTTCGACCTTGATTTTAACGAGCTGCTGTCGTGTCCCGAGCAGCCGAATCCCATCTGCGCGCGCATCAAGGAAAGCGACGCCGGGCGCGAACGCTGCCGCCGGTGTGACCTTGCCGCCCAGCTCTATATCAAGGAAAAGCCGGAAAACAATCATATTTATTTCTGCCACGCCGGGCTTGTCGACGGCATCGCCCCCATTACGGACGAGCGGCAGATTATCGGTTATATGATGATCGGCCAGTGCCTTTCGTGCGACGTATCCATCGAGGATTCATGGCAGAATACCGTCCGGCTTTGTTCCGGTTTCACGGATATCAGCGACCTGCGGGACCAATTTTTCGCAACGCCGCAGCTTACGCACGAGCAAATTCGCGCATGCGCATACCTCACCAATGCCTGTGCCAGCTATGTGCGCCTCAAAAATTATGTGCGCCTCCGGCAAAACGACGTTTTCACCACGGCAAGCAAATACATCGAACGCAACCTCCCGGGCGACCTTTCTTCAGACCATCTTTCCGCATCGCTCCTGATCCCGCGCAACGCGCTTTTCAAGGCGGTGAAGGACGAAACGGGCATGACGCTTGGCCAATATATCCTACACCGCAGGCTGAAATATGCAAAATACCTGCTCAAAAATACCAAATGCACCATCGCCCAGGCCGCTGAAAAATGCGGCATCAGCGATTTCAACTATTTTTCGCGCCTGTTCAAAAAGCAATACGGCGTTTCGCCCCGGGAATACCGGAAATCGCCGGATATGGATTAAGCCCGCGTACGAAAACGGGCGGAAGGAGTGCTTTCCTTCCGCCCGTTTTTTGATTTAAAGTATTCTCTATTTACGGCTGCATTTGCTGGCCGCCCGTCACGTTAAGCGCCTGGCCCGTCATGTAGGACGCATCGTCGCTCGCGATGAACACGAGGCAGTTGGCAATGTCTTCATACTGGCAGCCGCGCTTCATCGGCACCTGGTTGATATACTTCTGGCGCACCTCTTCCTCCGTGATTCCCTGGTTCTTCGCATATTGCTTGAACAGGCTGTTTACCCACAGCGGGCTGTCCAGCATATTGCCCGGGCAAATTGCATTGATGCGGATATTGTCCTCCGCAAGCTCGAGCGCCAAGCTTTCCACAAGGCCGATCCCGCCGAATTTCGAGGAAGCGTATGCGGAATTTTTCGCCGATCCTTTTTTGCCGGACTTGCTGTTGATCTGCACAATACTGCCGTACCCCTGTTTTTTCATCACCGGAACCGCAGCCTTCACGGTGTTGAAGAAACCGCACAGGTTTACGTCGATCACGAGCTTCCATTTTTCAGGATCGAATTCCTCCACCGCGCCGGAAAGCACGATGGCCGCGTTGGCTACAAGGATATCCACCTTGCCATATTTATCCACCGCCGCCTGAATCAGCGCTTCACAGTCGGCATACTTGGTTACGTCGAGCTTCACCGCGATTGCGTCCGCCAGCATTTTCGCCGTTTCCTGCGCGCCTTCGTAATTCATGTCGCCGACAACCACCTTGGCCCCCTCGTCCGAGCAACGCTGCGCGAGCGCCTGCCCAAGGCCCTGCGCCGCTCCCGTAATCACCACCACTTTGTCCTTAAACTTCATACACCGTTCCATTGTTTCTCCTCCCTTGCACTACACAAGTTTTTCTATAAATTCCGCAAGCGTTTTCGCGCTGTGCTTTTTTCCCCATTTTTTCTGCGCCCGTTCCATTTCCCTGAGCTTCAGGTCGTTGAGGCGCAGCTGCATAATCACCTGGCTGACCGACTGGTACTGGCTGCAATGCACCGCAAGCGAATTATTAAGCAGGAACGCAAGGTTCATATTTTCAACGCCCGGCATCGGCTTCATCAGCAGGAGCGGCTTGCCTTTTGCAATCGTCTCCGAGGTCGAAAGCCCGCCCGGCTTGGTGATTACGACGTCCGCCGCGTCGATATATTCCTCCATGTTATCCACAAATCCGAGGATATGGACATCGTTTTTATATTCCATGGAGGAAAGCCTGCTCCTCAGGCGCTTGTTCGACCCGCAGACGGCGATAAGCTGGATGCCGTCCATCTGGTCCACGTCCTCCATCACCGGGGTCATGCCCGCAAACCCCATGCCGCCCGAAGCGAGCAGCACAGTGAACTTATCGAGGTCGAGGCCCAATTTCCTGCGCGCCTCGTTCCTGGGCATCGCCCGCGCGAACTTGGGCGCCACAGGAATTCCGGTCGGGAGGATTTTATTTTCCGGAATGCCGCGCCGGGTAAACTCCGGAATCAGCAGCTCGTTCGCCGCCACAAAATAATCCATTGCCGTATACTCCCAGAATGGATGCAGGGAATAGTCCGTCACAATGCCGATGCTCTTGATCCGGTCGTCATAGGTGCCCGCCTCCTTTAAGGCGGTAACCAGCATTGCCGTCATCACAATCGAGCACACGATTACGTCCGGCTTTTCCTCATCGATATATTTCTGGAGCTTGCTTTTGGCAAGGTTGGCAAACGCCCACGGAAAATACAGCTTCATATCCGCACGGCCGTTCGCCTTTTCGGCTCCCTTGTAAATCGTCTCGTTCAGCTTTGGGACAAACCGCCCCATGGCGACATATCCCTTGTCAAACCCAAGCCCGATCGCCTTGTTCAAAAATTTGTACGTATCGAGAATATCGCATTCGTGCCCTTTTTTCAGGAGTGCCGCGCGCAGGGCCTTGCTCGTCGAGTTGTGCCCCTGCCCAACCGTCATACTTAATATAAGTACCTTCATTGTCCAACCTTTCACTTTATCCCCAATGCATTCAATATAGCATAAACACAAGTCATTATCAACGGCACGAACCGTAAAGAATTCTTACAAATTCCATACTTTTGAACCGTCGTTTCTTTTTTTGTGCAATCTCCCCGAATGGAACCTGCCGGAATGTTATTTTTGCTCGAAAAGCCGCAGCAGCGCTCTTGCCCGCGCCTTTTCATTGTGCTATGATGGGTAAGGTTATCATTCCACAGACAGGCAGGTATATTATGAGTAAAAAGATCGTATTGACGGGCGGCGGCAGCGCCGGGCATGTAACGCCCAACCTCGCCCTTATTCCCGGGCTTTCCGGGCACGGCATTGAGGTGCATTACATCGGCACGGAGGAAGGCATCGAGCATACGCTTGTGCACGGCGTTCCCTACCATGTTATTGAAGCGGGAAAAATGCGCCGCTATGCGAGCGCTAAAAATATCAGCGACATTTTCAAGATTTTCAAGGGCTATGGGCAGGCCAAAAAAATCCTGCGCAGCCTCCGGCCCGACCTTGTCTTTGCGAAGGGCGGCTTTGTATCCGTGCCCGTCGCATGGGCGGCGGCAAAGCTTAACATCCCGGTTATCCTGCACGAAAGCGACTACACGCCCGGGCTCGCCAACCGGTTGTGCACAAAAAAAGCGCAAAAAATCTGCCTTTCGTTTGATACGCGCGACGCCCATGACGGAAAAGGAATCCTGACCGGTTCCCCGATTCGCGGGGACCTTTTGACGGGCGACCGTGCCGCGGGTCTTGAAAAACTGGGGTTTAGCGGCTCAAAACCCGTGTTATTAATAATGGGAGGATCTTTGGGCGCGCAGGCGATAAACGACGCCGTAGACGCGGGAATCGAGGAACTGACGAAACGGTACAGCATCGTCCATCTTCGCGGAAAAGGAAAGCTTAACCCTGCGCTGGACGATAATCCTGATTACCGGCAGTTTGAATATGTGGAAGAAGGCCTCAACGATATTTTTGCGGCGGCCGACCTCGCACTCTCCCGCTCCGGCGCAAATGCGATTTTTGAATTTCTCGCATTGAAGCTTCCCGCGCTCCTGGTACCGTTACCTCTGTCCGCAAGCCGCGGCGATCAAATCCTGAATGCAAATTACTTTCAAAAACGCGGCTATGCAAAGGTGCTTGAACAGGAAAACCTGAACCGCGATACGCTCCTTGAAGCCCTGCGCGACCTTGAAGCGCACCGGCAGGAGCTTGTGCTCAACATGGCGCAAAGCACTGAGGCAGACGGTACAAGCAATGTCCTCAATATTATCTTAGAGAGCATTGGTGTAAAATGAATATTCAAAATTTTGTTGAAAATTACCACACCCTTCCCGCGGCGGAACGCAAAGAAGGCCTTTCCCATATTGTGAAGGAAGGGAAACTCCAGACCGTATACAACCAGGCCAAGGGCGCGAACGCGCGGGCGGCTTTACGCGTGATTGCGGATACGGGAAACCGCGCGGCCGATTTTGTCCGCGCCAACATCGACGGTATCCTGAAATTCCTGCGGACAGGCGACGCAAAGGTGCGCATGCACGCCGCCCAGATCATCGGCAACACCTGCGCGGGCGAATACCTCGACGACCTGATTGACGCCATCATGCACGAACAGACAATGTTCACGCTTCCCTCCTACCTGCTTGCCATCGGCCGGGCAAAAAACGACCGGGCAAAGCGCTTCCTCGATTCCTACCAGCTGAGGAGCGACCTCGAGAAGCACCGCGAAGAGGAAAAGGCGGCCCTCGACAAGGCGCTCGCAGGCTTTATTATGCGCCGGAAAGCGCGCGTACGTATCCTTCCGACGGATATTGTGATGCTCGCTTCGCCGAACCCGAACGTTACCTACGCGCAATGCCTCGACGCCGGTCTTTTGCCAAAAAAGCTCGGCAGGTATATTGCCGTTTCCAACCTGACGGATTTTTATGATATTTACCGGCTCCGCACCTATACGGATGCATATATTTACCTCGGGGCCTCGCCCATCGCGGAGCTTCCCTCGTTCCTCGCGCAGCGCGAACGGGCGGTTATCCAGCGGACGGGCGTAACGGGTTATCGCCTCGAGGTGCGGAGCGTCACGCACGAGGTACGCCTCGACATTATCAAAAAGTGCGTCGCGGCAATGAAGGAGCTGATCAATACCCCCTCCTCCTATTCCATCGAAATCCTGATTGAAATGGACGGGGATAAGGCGCAGGTATTTTTGAATCCGCTCACGGACGAACGGTTCGCCTACCGCAAAAAGGCAATCCCCGCCAGCATCAATCCCGGCGTCGCCGCCAGCGTATGCGCCTATGCAAGCGAATTTTTCAATCCCGACGCGCGCGTGCTGGATAATTTCTGCGGCAGCGGCACCATGCTGTATGAACGCGGCTTCTATCCGCATCACTCCCTCACCGGGGCGGATATCAATATGACGGCGGTGGAAGCGGCCAAGGAAAACAGCCGCTATGCACACGTCCATCCGCAGTTCCACTATATCGACTGCCTGAAATTCACCGCGAAAAAATATGATGAAATCATCGCCAATATGCCTTTTGGCCTGCGCGTGGGCAGCCATTCCAAAAACGAACGGCTGTACAAATCCTATTTCCGTATCCTGCCCGATATCCTTACGGACGAGGGGCTCGCCGTGCTGTATACGCATGAGAAGCAATTGACGGAACAGCTTATCCGGGCTTGCGGCAGGTTCGACGTGCTGAAACGCGCGACGTTTGACGCGGGCGGCCTCTACCCGGCCGTATATGTACTGCGCAAGGTCAAATAAACAGGACTGACATATTTTACACCGCCGGAATTATAAAATGGAAGCATCATGCTTCCATTTTTTAGATTGCAATGTATTTACTTGACTGCTTTGCGCCCTATTGCCCCGGCTCAGTCCCGGCTTTTCCCGGTAATTTTTCTATTTTCTTCAACCGCTTCATTCCCAGGACCCCGCCCACGATGACGACGGGAAACACAACGGCGGTCAAAAGGCCAACCTTCAGGCCGAATTGCTCCGGCGTGAAGCCATCCGCCGCGGCCTGCGCAATAAGCGCGGGCGAGCTTTGCGCGCCTTCCGACACAACGCCCATAATCCACGGTCCTATAGAGCATCCCATGTCCCCGCAGATTGCAAGGATGCCGAACATTGCCGTCCCCCCGCCCGGATAACATTCCGATGAATAGCTGAGCATTCCCGGCCAAAGCAGGCTGACCGCAAGGCCGCAGAGCGAGCATCCCGCCAAAGCAAGCACGGGAATATTTGCCAGCGAGGCAAGCAGGTAGGAAAACACGCATAAAACCGAACATACCAGAAGTGCGCCCGTGAGGTTGATTCTTTTTCCCCACAGCCCGTAAACGGTCCTGCCAAGGCCCATAAACACGGCAAACAGGCAGGGGCCCATCAGGTCGCCCATCATTTTCGATATCCCGAGCGCTTTTTCCGCGAACAGGGACGACCATTGCGCCATCGACAGCTCGGCCGCGCCCGCGCACAGCATCATAATCATCGCAATCATAAATATTTTCGATGCAAGTAATTTCCTGACCGGTATTTTTTCGTGCTCCTCCTCCGGCGCGGGAAGGGGCACTTTCAGGAAGCTGATGCCGTTCATAAGGGGCAATACCGCCCACAAGAGGGGCAATATCGTCCATGCCCCGTTTCCAAACGCCCGTAAAAACATCGTGGAAAGCAGCACGACCAGCACCTGCCCCCAGCAATAAAAAGAGTGCAGCATGCTCATTGCGGAGGCCTTGTCGTCGCCCGGAACCGCATCCACGATCGGGCTGATTAGTACTTCGATCAGCCCGCCGCCGACCGCATAGAGAATTACCGCAACGGAAAGCCCGGCATACGGCGTCATCACGCCCGGGAGTACCCCAAGCGCAACCAGACCGACAGTGCATAGGATATGCGCCGCAACCATGCATTTGCGGTAACCGATTTTGTCCGCAAATCTTACCGCGATTGCATCCACGACAAGCTGCGTACCAAAATTCAGGAAAATCAGGTTCCCGATCATGGAAAACGATATTCCAAATTGCTGTTGGAAAATGACAAAGAGGAGCGGCGCCAGGTTGTTGATCGCCGCCTGTACGATATATCCCCGGTAACATGCATGGATTGTCCGTTTAAAGGTATGCGCCATTTTACCTCTCCGTAATTGCCGTTTGTTTTAGAATTCCGCGCCCAATGCCTCCGCGCGTCCGGGTGCGTCCGTTTTATCAATCTCGCCCTTCGCGTTTACGCCCGTAACGACCAGCCTGCCGCGGTCCGTCCAATCGAGGTATTCCACAATCAGCCCGTAGCTGCGCAGGAGCCCGTCGAACGCCGTTTCCTCCGCGTCCCCGCCGCAAACGAGGAGCGCGCATTCCTTTCCCTTAAATTCTTTTCCGCCAACCACAAAAGCATAAAACTTATCCATCACGTTTTTCAGCTGCGCGGGAAAGGAGAACCAATACAGCGGCGTCGCAAATACCACCGCATCCGCCTCCAGGATTTCCTGTGCAATCCCATTGAAATCATCGTTGAAAAAACACGCCCTGCCGCCGCGGTAGCACCCGTCGCATGCGCGGCACCCCTTCACGTCGAGCGGCGCAGTTTCGATTTTTGCCACGGTGTGCCCCGCGCCCTGCGCTCCCGCAATAAACGCATCCGCCATACGGTCGCTGTTTCCGCCCTTACGCGGGCTTCCCGTCAATACTACGATCTTTTTCCCCATAGGTCCCTCTTCCTTTCATCAAACCGAATCTGTCTTTATTCTACGTGAAAACCACAAATTCGTAAAGCGCATAAAGCAATTTTCCTGCGCCCGGCGGAACCGGGGTTCATTCCCGCATATCCATCCGGAATCCGCACTCCCGAAGCATCTTCCGGTCGCTTTCCATGGTGATCCCCGCCGTGGTGAGCATATCGCCCGTAATCGCGGCATTGATTCCCGCGCCCAACATGCGCCTGCCCCGGTCCGTGAGGTTAATCCGTCCGCCCGCAAGGCGTATCTGTGCATCCGGCAGTAAAAAACGGAACACCGTCGCCGTCCGTTCCGCTTCCCCTTCCCGTAAAACCGCCCGTCCGCCAAGCGGCGTACCCTTTACCGGGTTTAAGATATTGAGCGGAACGGAACGTATCCCAAGCTTTCTCAGGGTAAGCGCCATATCGATCCTGTCTTCCATGCTTTCTCCCATGCCGATGATTCCGCCGCTGCACACCTCGAAACCGGCTGCCTGCGCCGCCCGGATGGCCGCAAGCTTGTCGTCATAGGAATGGGTCGTACATATCCTCGGAAAATATCCCCGGGAGGTTTCAAGGTTGTTGTGGTAACGGGATACGCCCGCATCCCGGAGCATCCCAAACTGCCTGCGCGTAAGCAGGCCGTGCGACGCGCACAGGGAGATTCCACATTCCTTTTTGATCCTCCGGTAAACTTTGCACAGCTTTCCCACTTCTTCGTCCGTCAGCCGTTTGCCGGATGTAACGATCGAGAAGCGTCCCGCCCCGCCATCGCGGTTTTTTTGCGCGGCGGCAAGAATTTCCCCTTCTTCCAGAAGCCCATAAAATTCCGCGCCTGTTTGGTAATGCCCGGACTGGGCGCAGAATTTGCAGTCCTCCGGGCACTTTCCACTCTTTCCGTTGATAATTGAGCACAGGTCGAACGCATCGCCGCAAACGGTCTTTCTGATTTCATTCGCCGTCCGGCAAAGCTCTTTAAGCCCTGCCCTAGCAAGAAACAGCGCTTCCTCTTTTGAGACCGCACCGCCCTGCGCGGCCTTTTCCCCAAGTTCCTGCACCGTCATACTGCAGGCTCCCTTCTTTTCAATACCGGAATCATCCGTTTCGCAATCCATGCCGCCAGCAGGCACCGCAGGATATCGGCGGGCAGGACGAGCACAATGCACGACCAGATCGCCGCCCATATACCGACCGGCGTTCCGAGCGCATAATTCATGATGAAATAGAAATACAGCATGCCAATGATATAAACGGGAATCATGCCGGTCATCCCCGCCGCAAAAAGCCTTCCAACCGTAAGCTTTTTCAATTTCCGCGCACGCACCCCCGCCACCCAGGCGCATACCGCGAACCCGACCAGATAGCCGAAGGTGGGTTTCAGTACATACATAATCCCGCCGCCTTCCGTAAAGATCGGAAGCCCGGCAAGGCCAAGCGCAATATAAATCAGCATCGAGATACTGCCGTATTTGGGTCCCAGCAGAAAGCCCGCCAATACAACAAAGAATCCCTGGAAGGTAATCGGCACGTATGGAATCGGAATCCGGATAAACGCGCCAATCGCAATCAGCGCCGCAAACAATGCGCACAGGATCATATCCCGCGTGGTAATACGGGTGGTTTGTTTCATCATAGCTGCCTCCTTTTTTTCATACCGTAACAGGATACCACATTCCGGTTTTATTGTAAACTTATTATTTTAATTCAGTTTACATATTTATTTTAATTTTATTTTCCATAATTTTACCTATCTATAATATGGCAAGGCCGCGGCGCCAATCCGATATTAAACGCCATATCAAGCTGCGGATTTAAGGAAAGGGAGGGATTACAATGTGTAAATATAGCTATCCTGCGGTTTTCAAAAAGGAATGCTCTATGTATATTGGCCATTTCCCCGATCTGGAATGTCCGGTCTCGTTCGGGCATTCGCTCGAGGATGCCTATGAAATGGCGGAAGAGGAGCTTTCTATTTATCTTTATGGTATGGAAGCGGCGCATGTTCCGCTTCCGCATCCCTCTGTGGGAGGCCGGATTCCATCCCGCGGGGAAAATGTGATTTTTATTTGTGTGGACACGGCGGATATTTCCGCAGATTAACGCGGCTCTATAACAAAAAACGCCTAATGATTCAGGCGTTTTTTGTATTGGGGATTATTTTTCTTTACAGAATTTTTCTTCCACAAGTTGCGCAATGGAATCGAATGCCTTTTTAAGTTGCGCCGTAGTCTCCGCGTCAAGTTCAAACCCGCAATTCGGGCATGCGCCTTTCTTCCGGGTATTCAGGACGTCGTCCCGTTCTACTTTGAACAAGGCACCGCAGTATCTGCATCTTAGTTGAGCCTGCATAGTCCTTACTCCTTTCACGATTGCAGATACCCTGATTTCCGTACGCATGGAAATCAGGGCGCCGCAATAAGTAGAGAAAACATCAGCCGCGCCGCATAGGCGGCCGGCGGGAATCAGTCCCTTTCTGTGAGCACACCGTCACTCTCAATCATCCTCGATTCCAATCCACTTTTCTTCGCGTGCGGATCGCTGTACTGCATCGATGATCTGGCATGCCTTATAGCCGTCATAAAAGCTGGCGTTTACCAGCGCCGGATCACTTTTTGAGATAGCCTCGATAAAGTGTGACATCTCCGCACACTTTAGGTCCGCATAGCCGATGCCAAGGTCCGCAATCGGCCAAAATGACATTCCGTACGGATGCATCGGCCCCATTTTAATTTTTTTGTATCCCTGCTTGTCCTCCGGGTCCGTTCCGCTGTAATATTGAAGTTCCCACAGATATTCGTTGGTAAATTTCAAGGCTCCCTTACTGCCGTAGACCTCGAAATCAAGCGTATTTTTATGTCCGTAGGCAAATCTTGACGATGTAAATATTCCTGTCGCCCCGTTTGCGAACTCCACGAGGAACTCCACTTCGTCATCCACCTTCACTTCCTGGTAGCCGAGTATCTCCTGCTTCTTTTTCAGGCCCAGCACGGCAGATTCCGATACCGGCCGCTCTTTGATGATCGTACGGCTTTTCGACACGACCTTTGCGAAATCGCCCACCAGATATCTCGCCAAGTCAATCGCGTGTGAACAAATATCCCCCAGCGCTCCGCTTCCCGCTTTGTCGATATCGAGACGCCATTCCATCGGTACATCCTCGCCGATGGCCCAGTCCTGCATATATTGGGTGCGGAATGTATAAATCTCGCCTAGTTGTCCTGATTCGATCATTTGCTTTGCCAGCGTAACGGCGGGGATGCACCTGTTGTTGTAGCCCACTGCGTTCACCACGTCCGCCCTGCGCGCCGCTTCATAAACTTCAGCCGCATCTTCAAGCGTGTTGGAGAGGGGCTTTTCACAAAAGACAGGTTTCCCGCTTTTGAGCGCTTCGATTGCCATTTCCCGATGAACCCAGTTGGGCGTCACTATGTCGATGGCATCCACGTCATCGCGGGCAATCAGCTTTGTCCAATCCTCTTCATATTCTTTATATCCGTAACGGGTTACCCCTTCTTCCGCGAGACGGACATTGCTGTCTGCAATACACTGCAGCGTCACGTCCGCCTCCGGCGGGAAGAAATACATTGGGTAATTTACGAGGGCGATACTGTGCAGCTTGCACATAAAGCCCGCGCCGATCATACCGATTCTAATCGTATCCATACTTTCGCTCCTTCAGTCTTTGCTGTGTACGGGATTTTTGCGGGAGCCGGCCTGCGCCGGGCCCCCGCTGCAACAATGGGATTATTTTTCTTCAAACTGCGGACGCAGGTCTACATAACCGCTGTCGTCAACGCTGTTGCATCCATAGTAAGCAAACACAAATTCAGCTTCCTCGTCGAAAGGGTTCCGTGTCCAGTGTACCGACCCCTGCGGCGCATAAGCGACTGTCCCCGGTTCGCATACCGTTTCCACATCCCCTTCCGGCGTTGTAAATCCGTTGATTACCTTGCCGCGGATGGTATAGACGCACTCAATCGCGTTCAGGTGCTGGTGCTTATAATGCGCCGACCTCGGCGGGAATACGCAGTGTCCGAAGATCGCCTTGTCGTTGTCCGGCACCGTGTCCCCGGTAATAATATATTGAATCTCAAACCCGGGCATCAGGTCGTCCATTCCCGGATCGTCCGGGATTTCCTTGTAATTCCACGCATACTTCTTGACAGGTTTCCATCCTGCAATTCCACCACTCATTGTTCATTACCTCCATTTTGATTTAATTTTCCGGCTTTATACCGGTTATTTCCATCTTCCTATTCCACGGCCTCAAATTCGTGGTTCCCCCACAAAACGTCAAGCGCGGCATACTCCTGCGTAACCACATAGGGCTGTGTCAGCGTTTTCCTTGGAACGTCCTTGCCCGTCAGAAAATCATAAGCGTAATTTGCAATATATTTTCCCTGGTCAAACGGGTCCTGCACAACACACGCATCCTGTATGCCTTCCCGCAGGCGTTCAAGGCCAAGCGGCGTTCCGTCAATGCCCACGAGCACAATATGGCCATCCTCACCGCTGGGCACAAGCCTTCCCATTTCGCGCAGGGCCGACTGTATCCCCGTCTGCATCTCGTCATTATGCGAATAGATCGCGGCCAGGTCCGGGTTTGCCGTCAGCACGTCCTGCGTTGCGGACGACGCCTCGGTCGATACCCATTCCGTATTTTTGGAAATCACCTCGATATCCGGGTAATTCGCCATTGTTTCCACAAAGCCGTCGTGTCTTGCCGTGGAGGAAAGCGAGGCGAGGGCTCCGCGGCATTCCAGTACCTTCCCTTTTCCGCCGATCTTATCCGCTATGAATTCCGCAGCCAACTGGCCCATCTGGTAGTTGTCCACGCCGACATGGATGGGTACAATATTCCCCTCCACTTCGCTTTCACACGTCACCAGCGGAATACCTGCTTCCTGCGCCATTTTCACGCCCGCAACCAAGCCGTCGTTGCTGTTTGGGGTAAGTATAATCGCATCTACGCGCTGCGTAATCATATCCTGTATCTGGTCAAGCTGCGTGTCGTCCGAGCCCTGCGCATCAAGGACAATGGGCGTTACCCCGAGCTGTTCGCATGTCGCTTCAAATTCCTGCTGCAAGCCGATCATCCATTCAAATCCGCGTGAGAACAGCAGCAGCGCAAAGGTCATTGGCTCGCCCTCCTCTTTTTTTGTGTATTCCGCAATATCCGCAATATTCACAACCTCGGTTCCCGAAATCGGCTCCGGCCGCTGAAGCTCTCCTGCCGGCTCCGCCGGCTCATTCCCGGCATCCGGCGTGTTTTCCCCGGCAGCCGTCTCTGCCGGCGCACTGGCGCTTTCCCCGGCGTCCGGCGCCGGTTCCGTTGTCCCGGTACCGGCGGCACAGCCCGCAAATACGGAAATGCACAGTACGCAGGCAAGTATTGCCGCCAGAACTTTCTTCCTCGATTTTCCTTCCATTTCTTTCCTCCTTATGTTCCTTTCTATTTTCAGGTTTCCCTAAACCGTTATCCGATCCTCTTTTTGCGTGTGCGCAGTGCGTCAATCAGCGCCGCCGCACCAATCACCGAGCCGGTAACCACATTGTCGTAAGCGGCGGGCACGCCCCACAGGTTGATTGAATTGCTGATCATGGCAATAAGAATAACTCCGAGGAATGTTCCAAACATATTTCCGGTCCCCCCCGAAAGGCTCGTGCCGCCGACGACAGCCGCCGCAATTACCGTAAGCTCCATCCCTGCCGCTGCCGTGGGAATCGCCGCATCCAGCCGGGAAACAAGCAGCATACCGGCAAATGCCGACAGAAGCCCGCACAGGACGTAAGCCCACAGCCTCACGTTGTCCGTTTTGATGCCGGACAGCCGCGACGCTTCCGGATTGCCGCCCGTCGCGTAAAAGCTGCGGCCCAGCTTGGTCCACTTCAGCATAAGGGCCGCAAGCACGCCGATTCCAATCCAGATAAAGATTGTCAGCGGCATATTGCCAAACACCTTGATTGACGTCATGCCCTCCAGGAATTCCGGCGCCGGCGCAATGTTCGCTCCGTTGGAATACACCCAGATGACTCCCTCCACAATTGTCATCGTGGCGATTGTGGCGATCAGTGAATTGACCTTTACCTTGGTGACGAGAAGCCCGTTCGCAAATCCTACGCCCACTCCGAACAACAGTGCAAAAATAATCGCCCATTCTTCGGAAAGCCCCTGGTATTTCGTCAGGCCCACCGAAAGCAGCCCGGCCATAGACGCTACGTTTGCTACCGACATATCCAGCCCGCCAGTGATTAATACGATCGTCATGCCTACCGCAATTACTCCCATAGAGGTCGAACGCGAAAGAATGTTAATCAGGTTCTGCGGCGTCAGGAATACGTCCGAGGTAACGACCATAATCACGAACAGGATGATAATCGCCACCAGCAGCCCGTTGTTGCTGAACACCTTTACGATCTTGTTTTCTTTGATACTCATCATTTGTATTGCCTCCTCAAGTGTTGTTGCCAGTTATTCAGCAGGGAATCGCTTCTTTGAGCATTGCCGATTCCGTAATTTCGCGGTCCATCTCCGCAACAATTTTACCGTCCGACATCACCAGCACCCTGTCGCATAAAAGCGCGAGCTCCGATAACTCGGACGAGACAAGTATTATGCTCACGCCTTCCTTTGAAAGCTGCGATATAATTTTATGAATCTCCGCCTTTGCCCCGACGTCGATGCCCCGGGTCGGCTCATCCAGGATGAGGATATCCGGTTTGGTGGAAAGCATCTTGGCAAGCACAACCTTCTGCTGGTTTCCCCCGGAAAGGTCTTCCACGCATTGATCCGTTGAGGAACATTTGATCTGGAGTTTACCGGAATACTCCCTGACAACATCGTCCTCCAGTCCCTTTTTAATCAATCCGCCTTTATAATTGAAGTTGCGGTAGGTGATCGCAATATTTTCACCCACGCTTTTGCCGAATATCAATCCTTCCTCCTTGCGGTTTTCAGGAACCAGGCAAAGTCTCGTCTCGTTTTTTAACATCGCTGCGGGCGTGATATGCCGGATTTTTTTGCCATTCAGCACAAGCGAGCCGCCCGTCGGTTTATCCACCCCGAAAACCCCTCTCATCAGCTCGCTGCGTCCGGCGCCCACCAAGCCCGCAAAGCCAAGCACCTCGCCTTTTTTCAGTTCAAAGGACGCATTTTTGATCCGGGGCTTTACGCACAGGTTTTGGACAGACAGTATCGCCGGCAGCCCCGTGGTATCCTTTTTCATGTGATCCACCCTGTCCACTGCTTTGCCCACCATCATTTCAATAATTTCTCTATGCTTCAGGTTTTTTGCGAGATTGTGTTCGATAAAGTTCCCATCCCGCAGCACAACGATTGTATCGGATATTTGTTGTACCTCGTTTAAACGGTGGGAAATATAAAGAATCGTTTTTCCCTTATCCTTGAGCTCGGTCAAAAGCCTGAGCAAACGGCTGCTGTCTTGCTCTGAAAGAGAGGAGGTTGGCTCATCCATAATCAGGATGCTCGCTTCCGCGACCAGCACCCGGGCGATTTCCACAAGCTGCTGTTGTGCGACGCTCAGGTCCTTAATCATGCTGTGCGGCGAAATGTTTCCAAGCCCTACCTCGCCCAGGGCTTCCCGGCATTTTTCCGCCATTGCTTTGTGGTCATAAAGTATTCCCCGCAAAATCGGATGCCCGAGGTAAATGTTTTCGTAGACCGACATTTCAGGAATCAGGCTCAACTCCTGATAGACGATTCCCACACCGGATGCCTGCGCATAACTGGGTGTAAATTCCGTCATTTGCTTTCCACAGATTTTCACGGTTCCCGTATCCGGCGCATGCGCGCCTGCAATCACGCGCATCAGCGTCGATTTGCCCGCTCCGTTCTCTCCCACGATACTGCATATCTGCCCTGCTTCCACACTGAAGGTAATATCCTTTAACGCGTGGATTCCTGCAAAACTTTTACTCACATCCTTCAATTCCAAAGCAACCACTATGTCCCCTCCGTTCGTTTCCTCTTCATTTTTATATACGTACTTTTGATTTTTTTTTGGCATTTTGAATGTTTGGATTGATTATCGTTTACTGTGGTTTCATTGTATTTGCTTTTTAAAACAACAACAATTAACAAAATTGGCTTGGAAGTACAGGATTTTGTCTTTCGTTCCCAAACAAAAAAGCGTCCGCAGTTTTTTCCTACGGACGCTCCCTTGCCCGGCCCTTTGGCCCTTCCTTCCTGAATTTTCCCGGCGTAATGCCCACGTTGCGTTTAAACAGCATCGTAAAATAATTTTTATTCGGATATCCCACCTCCGCCGCAATATCCGAAATCGTACGCCCGGTATCAAGCAAAAGCTCCTTGGCCTTTTCCATCCGGCAGTTCATCAAATATTGCATGGGCGAGACGCCCATTTCCCGCTTAAAAAGATGCGCAAGATAATAAATGCTAAAATTTACTTCGGAAGCAATTTGTGTTAGGCTAAGCTCCCGGTTGTAATTTTGTTCGATATAGCGGCGCGTAACCTCGGTCACATCCGAGATGTCGCTCTCCATGCTTTTGAGCTCGTCAATAATGATATACAACAGGATACACAGGGCCGAGGTAATAATCTCATTTTTCACCGGTCCGTCCCTGCTGTTCCACTCCTGCTGGAGATAAGCGCAGCTATTGAGGAAAAAATCACTGCTTTTCAAAAGCGGCAGGAAAAGAAAGTCTTCTTCCATGATTTTATTTTCCGGATGTCCCCTGATCTGATAATCATGCAAAAGAATACGCAATATTTTCTCATTCTGCGGCACTTCCGCCATCAGCCGATAACCGCATCCTCCCTGCAAAACCAGCAGCTGCCTGCGGTCAATATGGGAATATTCGCTGCCTGCGCACACCTCCGACATTCCATCCATGCAGATTACAAGCTCAGTATAGTCCATATTTTCGGGTCGCCGCCTCTTTCCGGAGCCAATCCATTCAATCAGCGCAATCTTCGGTCTTTTTAAAAAAATCGAATCGTAACTCATACTATATCCCCAGTGGCTTGGAAAACGATCATGGGCTGGAAGTGAGTGGGACGGCATATGCATGCCGCACAGATCAGCCTGTTCCTAAAAGAGTAGCACAGTCGCAGCCGCAATTCATGGCATTCCTGCGAAGAAGGCAAAATCACAGACCTTTTGAACAATTTTATAGATTTCTATTTCCCTTCCTTTCCCCTAAAATTTAGTTGTGGAGGAATCTGTCATGTTACTTGAGATGAAGCAAGTCACCAAAAAAATCTTTTCGTCCGTTCTCCTTGACCATGTGGATTTCAGGATGGAGAAGGGTGAAATCCATGCGCTCATCGGCCCCAACGGCGCTGGAAAAACATCCCTTGTGAATATCCTCGGCGGCGTATTCATGCCTGATTCCGGAGAGATTCTCCTCAACGGGCGGCCTTATCAGCCCTCATCCCCTATGGCAGCCCAAAAAAACGGTATTTTCACCGTATACCAGCAACCAAATCTTGTCGATTGTCTTTCGATTATGGAAAACATCTTTCTCGGTATCAGGAAAGGGCCTTTTGATTTTTTTATGCACTGGCGCTATATGAAGAAAAAAACCACCGAACTTCTGCACTATTTCGATCTGCAAAAATCGCCCTCAACATTGGTATCGAATCTTTCCGGAAGCGAAAAAAATATTATCACGATCGCAAAAGCGTGTATTGCAAATGCCGAGATACTGATTATGGACGAGCCCACGGCCGGGCTTACCGCCGTAGAGCAAATATATGTCTTTAACCTCCTGCACAAGATCAAGGCCCGCGGCACCAGCGTCATTTATATAACACACCGGATTGACGAGGTTATCGATCACTGCGACAGTGTAACCGTGCTTGTGGACGGTACGAATAAATACAGCGGCACGGTCAACGGCATCACCAAGGATGAACTTCACCTGATTATGTCCGGCAGGGCGCTCAACCACGACCTTCATATAAGCGGAAGCGACAGGGGGGAACCTTTGCTTGAGGTCCGGAACCTCGAAAAAAATCCCATTTATCGGGATATCAGCTTTAAGGCCCGCAAAGGCCAGATACTGGGTATTGCCGGAGCGGTCGGTTCCGGGCGCTCCGCTATCCTGCGAACCATCATTGGCGAATTCAGCAAGGATGACGGCAGCATTTTCCTCAAAGGGAAAAAAACGCACTTCACCCATCCCTTCGATGCAATCAAAAATGGCGTCGCATATCTGACGGATGATCGTATCCGGCAGGGTATTTTTCCTAATTTGAGTGTGTCCGAGAACTGCATGATCGCGCACAATTCCGTCGACCATATACTGATTGACCCGCAAAGGCAGGTCGCCGACACGCTCGAAAGCGTGATTGACCTTGATATCAAGCTGCAAAACATCAACGAGCCGATTTTAAATTTAAGCGGCGGCAACCAGCAAAAGGTTCTTCTGGCGCGCTGTATGACCGCAGACTGCGATATCCTATTACTCGACGAGCCAACGAAGGGCGTGGATGTTTCCACCCGCAACGACATTTACCTGTGGATTCAGGAGAAGGTACGGGACGGCTGCACAGTTGTCATCAGCAGCTCTGAAATTTCCGAACTGCTGATGCTCAGCACCTACATCATTGTTTTGAACCGCGGAAGGATTGCCGACCGTATGCTCCACAAGGATGCGAGCGAAGGCCGCATCCTTGCCGCAATGCAAAGTTAGATCACGTTGTTTTTCTGATAATAAGGTAACATAGAACACTTGTCGTTACAAATTAAAATTGGAAAAAAGCAAAACGTCCCCCGAACTGTTCAGGGGACGTTTTGCTAAATTTGAGCATGGAAAGAAATGTTTTCAGAAATTGAGCGCCGCATCTGCCGCCACTCTCTTTGCGCCTGCCGAAAGCATCGCTTCCGCAGTCTGCCTGTCTTCAATCGTTCCCGCCGCTTCGATTTCGGCATTCTTTACAATTCCGGCAATGTACGCAATGTCGTCACTTGTCACCTCGCGCGCCTGCAGGGGCTTAAAACCTGTCGAGGGCAGGATCACATCCGCGCCGAGGGAATCCGCGAGCTCTGCCGCGGCTTTTACCTGCTCTTTTGTCAGGAGTACCGTTTCAATCATTACCTTAGCCTTGCATCCGGCGGCGTGGGCCGTGTCTACAACGCCTTTCACTTCCTCCTTAACAACGTCGAAATCCCCCATTTTCACAGCCGCCGCATTCATTACCATGCAGACCTCCTGTGCGCCGTCCCCGATTACGAGCCTGGCTTCATTGATCTTAATTTTGGGAAGGTCGACCCCCAGCGGATAGCTGACCGACGAGCAACATTTCGTATTCGTCCCTTCCAGCGCCTTTACCGCGGCGGCCACGACGCTCGGGAATACGCTTACGCTGTATAAGCCTTTGTCCGCGGCTTTACGGCAAATATCGCCGATATATTCTTCCGTCATCCCGCATTTGAGTACCGTCTGATTTAATTCCATCTTTTTTCCTGCCTTTCTTACTGGTCGAAGCCTTCCATGATTTTGAATGCGGAGCTTGTCGCAATCCTGGACGCTCCCGCTTCCATCATGGCGATTGCATCCTCTGTCGTCCGCACGCCGCCCGACGTCATAATCTTGATGGCGTCCCCGAAATTCTTTTTCACAAGGCGTACGTTGTCAAGCGTCGTCGAGAATCCATAACCCGGATTTGTTTTGAGGAAAGGAACGCCCAGTTTAACCGCGATTTCCACGCATTTAAGCTGCTGGTCCTCAGTCATCAGGCTGCAAAAATACAGCCATTTGATGATCCTGCCGTCCGCCAGTTCAAGCATTGGCTTGAAGTCCTCTTCCACCTTTTTATAGTTTCCGGACATGAACGCACTGATATCGATTCCGCAGTCAAGTTCGTCCGCGCCGTCTGCAATCGCCTGCTTGGCCTGCGCATATTTATCCTCGAAGGTCATCCCGCCGAGCGGATAGTTGCACAGCGCGCAAAGCTTTTTTCCCGCCGCATGATACATCGGCGCGACATAAGGCACATAGAAAGGTTCGATTGCAATTGCCGCAAAGTGATAGGGAATCGTCGATTGTGCAAATTCCGTCACCTGCTCAACCGTAGGCGCGGGCGCCGCGCCGATTGAAGCGTCGATGCCCTGCTCGACGATTTCACGTGTAATTTTAGTCATCTTGATATCCTCCTGAATTTTGATCCTCTTTTATTTTGCTTCGTGCCCCAGGACAAGCTTTACGCCCGAGCTGGTGCCAAGGCGGTCTGCGCCCTCGTCAAGGAAGGCCACCATGTCCTCATAGGTTTTCATTCCGCCGGCCGCTTTCATTTTGACCTTCGGCCCGATATTTTCCCGGAAAAGGATGATATCTTCAATGGTCGCGCCGGCTGTCCCAAAACCCGTGGAGGTTTTGATATAGTCCGCCTTTGCGTTCGTGACCGCCTTGCACATGGCAATCTTTTCCTCGTCGGTCAGATAGCACGTTTCGATAATCACCTTCAGTATCTTATCTCCGCACGCGGCCTTGATCTCCCGTATTTCATCTTCGATTTTCCCGAAATCTCCGTTTTTCGCATCGCAGATATTGATGACCATATCCACCTCGTTTGCGCCGTCCGCAATTGCCTGCTTGGCTTCCACAACCTTAGCCGCCGTGACGCTGTATCCAAGCGGGAACCCGATCACCGTGCAGATATTGATTTTGTCGCCATACTTATCGTTCACCCGTTTGATATAAGTAGGCGGAATGCAGATGGACGCGGTTTTATTCTCAATCGCCTCTTCTGTCAGCTGCTGGATTTGCCCCCATGTTGAATCCGCCTTCAGGAGCGTATGGTCCACATGCTTTAAAATGTCGTTTGCTTTCATTTCTTTTCCCTCCGTAAATCGCATCACGAAACAAACCGGTATGAAAAACGGCTTTCCAGCGTCCTGCATCCCGTTGCTGCGCGGCGATAAAATGAATCGTTTTTTATTATTTCGCCGATGCGAGTGTTATATTATTGTCCCGGATAAACTGTTCCACCTCACTGAGGCGCGGCATCGATTCGATGCACCCGACCTTCGTGACACTGATTCCTGCCGCCACGTTCGCGAACACAATTGCGTCGGCAATATCGTAGCCCTTTGCCATACCCGCAAGGAATGCGCCGCCGAAGGTATCTCCCGCGCCGCTCGCGTCTACGGCATTTACCTTGAACGAGGGGATATACTGCTCGTGCGTATCGTCGACGAATACCACGCCGTTCGCACCCAGCGTCACAATCACGTGCCTGACGCCCTTTGCAAGGAACCACCTCGCCGCCTGGATTGCGCTCTGCTCGTTCGTCACGTTGATCCCCGTGAGCGCCGACGCCTCTGTTTCGTTCGGTTTGATAAATTCGAGGCAGGGATAAATCGACTCGTCAAATTCTGCTACCGGGGCCGGGTCGAGCAGCACCTTCACACCGTGCGCATATGCCCTTTTGACGGCGTACGCCATGGTGTCGAGGTTGATTTCAAGCCCGGTTCCCATATACTCGATCTCGTCAAACAGGCCGTCCTTTTCAAATTTATCGATATCTTCCTTTGAAATCGCATCGTTTGCGCCGCGCGCAACAATTACATAGTTTTGCCCGCCGTCTTCGATGATACACGTTCCAACGCCCGTAAAGCTGTTTTTATCAACGACCACATATTGCGTCGTCATCTTTTCGTCGTCCATGAATTCAAACGTACGTTTCCCGAATTCATCCTCGCCGACGCAGCCGCAGTAAGCGGTCGGCACGCCCAGCCTGTGGCACCCCACGGCCGTATCGAGTCCTTTTGCCGCAATCTCACTGTTGTAGGACTGCGCCATTACCGTTTCGCCTTTTTCCGGAAGCGCCTTCGGGCGGAAAAAATGAATCCCGAACTGGCTTCCGACAACGGCAACCTTAGCCATAATCTTTTTCCCCTTTCCTGAGCTGTCTTTAAAACTCGTTGAATTCACCGTTAATCATCTGGGTGGAATCAAAAATTTTCTCAAGGTACTGCGCTTCCTGCGCACCGTCGAAGGTTGTCGGCACGGCAAACCACGGGTTCGCCTCGTCCTGCCAAATCTGGTTGGAATGCGTCTTGCCGAGGCGTTCAAACACTTCGTCCAGTTCAAGCTCCGTCTCGATATACACGATGCTGAAATTCTTATAAATATAAACCAGCGTTTCAATTGCCCCCGAATCCCGCATCGCCTGGGGCTGTCCCTTGAATTGGGTTTCCAGGCACGTTTTATGCAGCCGTTTATAATCCTCCACATGTTCGGGTTTCAGTTCATTTACCATCACATATCTTTTCTTTGCCATTTTTCCGCTCTCCTTAATAAATTTTTTTGTAACCGGCGGAACCGGCGCGCCGCCCTGAGATGCCATTTTTTTCAGGGCGGCGGCGTCCGCCGCAGGTAGGGCTATTGTCCTCCCGGATTATCAAAGATAATCCGAAACGTTGTCTTTGTCGATCATGAAGGAATTGGACGGGATCACGTCGGATTCCGGCTCAACGCCGCCTACAAGGTAGTTGTACATATAGATCAGGCTCGAAACCGCAACGCCCATCGTATCCTGGCTGATTACAACCATCTGGCCGTCGGCAACATACTCGAGGTTATCCGGAACCTCGTCATGTCCCGCGGAAATCACCTGGTCCGAAAGTCCTTTTTCCTCGATTGCTTTGGAGGCGCCGTAATTGCCGCCCGAGGATACGTAAACCGCTTTAAGGTCCGGGTTGGCCGTCAGGTAATCCTTTGTGATGGAATATACCTTGTCCGCGCTGTCGGCCGATTCCATAACCCCGACTTCTTCCCACTCTGCTCCATTTTTCGCAAGACCATCCTTGAAACCGGAATTGCGTCCTTCAAATACCTCAACGCCGAACACGCCTGTCACGATGCCGTATTTTCCGCCCTCGGGATATTTATCCGCAACATATTCCCCGACAATCTTGCCTGCGGAATACGCATCCTGGCCGATGAAAAGCATCCTCTTGCTCGGTTCCGTGCTCTCGCCGTACAGTGTGATAACCGGAATGCCCGCATCCACGGCCTTATCAATGTACGCTTCCGTACCAACCGAGAAAGGCGTTACAATAATGCCGTCATATTTCTGCACAATCGCCGCGTCCATTGCCGTATTCACGGTCTGCGCGTCCATCGTGTCGCCCATTACGATATAGTCGACCGTCACGTTGTGGTCCGCCATCAGCTGTTTGCCGACTTCCGCGCCCTGCGCCACCAGGTCAAAGAACGCATTATTCTGGAGTGAAAGGAACGCCAGCCGCAACGGCTTTTCGGGCTCCTTGTTTACCATATCGACACGCGCGTATTCGCTGTCCACGGGAACCATCTCCACATCTCCCGCATTTGCGTCTGCAGACGCGCTTTCTTCCGCGGATGCGGATGCCTCTGTGGATTGCTCCGTGGACGCTTCCGTGCTCGCGGAAGGTTCGCTTGCCGTCTGGGCGGCGCAGCCCGCCAGTGCGCATGTAAGCAGCATAACTGCGGCGATCACAATGCTCAGTACTTTTTTCATTTTTTTCTCCTCCATTATTATGTTTTTTCTTATCCCCGCGCTTTTCGGCACGGAAAAATTATTTCGTTGTTTCAGCCCTGTCCGGTTGCGTAGCGCATAATCACCTCCTGCGCATCGTCGCTAAGCTCGCTCCGCCCGACGATCCCGGTCATTTTCCCGTGATACATGATCGCGATGCGGTCGCTCAAAAGCAGCAGTTCGGGAAGCTCCGAGGAAACCAGGATCACCGATACGCCCTCCCTTGTCAGGTTATCGATGATGCTGTATATTTCCGCCTTTGCCCCCACGTCGATCCCGTGCGTCGGCTCGTCCAGCATGAGTATTTTCGGCTTTGCCAGCAGCCACCTTGAAAGGATTGCCTTTTGCTGGTTGCCGCCGGACAGGTTGATGATTGCCTTTTCCACGGTCGGCGTTTTGATATTCAGCTGTCGGACGCTTTGTTCCGCTCGTTCGATCTCCTTTTTGCGGTTGACAAGCGTGCCCGTCCTGCATTCCCGGATCGTCGCGATGTTGATGTTGTCCCTTACGGAAAGCTCCAGGAAAAGCCCCTTGACCTTCCGTTCCTCCGGGATCAGGCCAATCCCCGCCTCCGTAGCGACCTGCGGATGGGTCATGTCCATCTTTTTCCCTTCCACGAATATTTCGCCGCTGTCTGCCGGCTCATATCCGAAAATTGCTTCCAGTATTTCCGACCTGCCCGCGCCCACCAGCCCGGCAAACCCAAGCACCTCGCCCTTTTTCAACTCAAACGATATGTCTTCAAACGCGCCTTTTTTGCATAGCTTCCTGACTTCAAGGACCGTCTCGTCCTCCATCCCGCGTTTTGTGTTTTTTTTCAGGCTGTGCATCTGGTCGTCAAGTTGCCGCCCAACCATATACTGCACGACCTTATCGTTGTCAAAATCGCCGACCGGACCTGTAATCACATGCTGTCCGTCGCGCAGGATCGTCACCCGGTCCGCCAGCTCAAAAATCTCGTTGAGACGGTGGGATACGTAAACGATGCCCACTCCCTTTTGTTTCAGGTCGCGTATGATGTCCATCAGGATCGCCGTTTCTTTGTTCGTAAGCGCGGCGGTCGGCTCGTCGAACATAATAAAATCCGGATGCTGGGAAAGCGCCTTGGCGATTTCAATCAGCTGTTTATCCGCCATGCTGAGGTCCGCAACCGTCGTTCCCGGATGGATATGCTCGAGATGCAGCTCTTCCAGCAGTTCCACCGTTTTGCGCCTGACCTCGTCCCGCCTGATCATTGCTCCGCTGGCGGGATAATGCCCCATAAAAATGTTGTTCTGTACGTCGAGAAACGGAAACAGCGAGTTCTCCTGGTGCACCATCCCGATTCCCATGTTCTGGGCATCCAGCGGGGTTTTAAACCGCACTTCCTTTCCCTTCCAGAAAATTTGCCCCTCTGTTTGGGGATAGGTCCCGAACATGATATTCATAATTGTTGACTTTCCCGCGCCGTTTTCACCGAGAATCGCATGCACTTCGCCTTTCCTCACCTGCAGGCTCACATCCTGCAAGGCCTTTACGCCGGGAAAATGCTTGGATACGTTTTTAAGTTCAACCAGCATATCTTGGTCCATTTTTGCTTCCTCCCCCCGCGGGTTTACTGTTTCCTGTTCCGAAGTCCGTCGAGCACCACGGCGATGATGATAACAGCGCCAAGCGTAATCATCTGCCAATAGGTTGAAAATTGCAGGAGGACAAACCCGTTCTTGAGCACTCCCATAATTGCCGCTCCAATCAATACGCCCACAATCGAGCCCTTGCCGCCCGACAGGCTGGCGCCGCCGATTACCACCGCCGCAATTACATCCATTTCCATGCCGCTGCCCGAGCTGTTGTCCGCAATGGAAAGATTGCATACGCAAATGGCTCCGGCCAGCGCGCAAAGCGCGCCCGCAATGCTGTAAACGGTGTATTTCACACGTTCCGTACGGATTCCCGAAAGCTTGGCCGAACGTTCGTTCCCACCGACTGCGAAGACCTTTTTCCCGAATACGGTCCGATTCAGCAGGATATGGCCGATAATGATGACGGCAAACATAATGATGACAGATACCGGAACGCCGTCCGCACCGCCGATCGTACCATTGCCGATAAAGTTGATATACGAATCGAACTTGATCGGCAGCCCGCCCGTAACAAGGTAGGCGAAGCCTTTAATAATGTTCATCGTCGCGAGTGTTGTAATGAACGCATTGAGGTTCAGCTTCACGATCAAAAGGCTGTTGCACAGTCCGCATAAAAGCCCCACGCCAAGCGTCAGGACCAGCGCAACCGTCGGATCGACGCCCGAGGCTACGAAGAAGGCCATCATGATCCCCGAAAGGGTCATCGTGCTGCCCACAGAAAGGTCGATTCCCCCGGTGATAATAATAAATGCTTCACCGACTGCCATAATGGCAACCAGCGTGATCTGGCGCAGCACGTTCATCGCGTTCCCGAATGTAAAAAACACAGGATTCGCAAGGCCCAGCACTACGCATAAGACGATCAGCGCAATGAGGATGCCAAATTCGTTTACGCTTGCGGCCCTTTTAAGCGGACTCATCCGTTTTGTTTCTTTTACTCCCGCATCCATTTTTCTACTCCCCCTTTTATTGCAATGTAATTGATGCCGTTTCTGAATTATTTTTGTTTCGAGACTTCCGGGTTAAAAAAGTAAACGTTTTTAAACAGCTATTTCAAAAAGGGAAACGAATCCAAAACCAGACAGGAAAAGTATTTAACGCAAAAAAAGGCAGTGGTCAAAAACGTTTAGGTTCTTAACCACTGCCTGAAATTTATTTTCACTGATTTGTGATTGCAACTCAATCTTAACTCATTCGGTCTGGTATGTCAACATTTTTTGTTATTTTTTTGGTGTTTGTTATAAATCATGCATTTTATATGCAATTTATGTTACTTATCCACCTTTTCCAAAGGGCTTTCATGCCGTTTTCTCAATTCCGCTTGTCCTCCGGCATTCACTTTTTTTGCTTCAAATCCCCGTATTTAACCGTACTTTTAACTATCTATAACATTTTTTGGTGAAATTTTCACATTTTGAAGCGCTTTCGATATTTTCCTTTACTTTTTTCACAAACCGCGCTATACTTAAGAAAAATTTTTGTCAGATAAGAAAGAAGCGCCATGAGTAAAAAAGCAGACCGGCTCAACCGTATCATGCAAATATTGAAGGTGCGCAACGGAGCTTCCATCCGGGAATTGTCCGCCGAGCTTGACGTATCGGAAATGACCGTGAGGCGTGACCTCGAAGTGCTGAGCGCAAGCCGTCTTGTTACGCTGATTCAGGGCGTGGCCGTATACCATCCCGCAAACGAAACGGATGGCGAGGCAATCCTCAATAAGGAATATAACCTCTCGGCCGAGCATCTTGCCCACAGGTCGGAAAAGGAACGGATCGGCGCAAAAGCCGCTTCCCTCCTAGAGCCGAACGACGTGATCGTAATCGATACCGGTACAACGACGGAACAGCTTGCGCGCTTCATTCCCGAAACGGCGTCACTGACCGCGTTATGCTATAATATGAATATCCTCATAGAGCTGAATCAAAAGAAAAACACTAAAATCATCTGCGGGGGCGGTTATTACCATTCCAATACGCAGATGTTCCAAAGCCCGGAGGGCATATCGCTGATTTCGAGAACGTGTGCCAACAAGGCTTTTATTTCAGCCGCCGGTATCAGCAGCAAAATGGCGGTCACATGCATCGATCAATATGAGCTCGATACCAAAAAAGCGGCCGTCGCCTCGGCGCTCACAAAAATACTTCTTGCCGACTCTTCCAAATTTGATAAAGTTTGTCCCGTCATGTTCGCCAACCTGACGGAATTTGATATGATTATTACAGACAAAGGGCTCAGCGAAGAATGGCTCGATACCATCCGCCGGATGGAAATTGAGCTTCTTCTCGTCTGACCGGTCTATCGCTGAAAAACAGGAGAAACATCGTTATGGATGCATTGGAAGCAATTTTTACGAGGCGGAGTATCCGTAAATACACTCCGCGGCAGGTGGAAGACGATACCGTCAGCCTGCTGCTGAAAGCGGGAATGGCCGCGCCTACCTGTGTCAACAACCTCGACTGGCAGTTTGTCGTTATCCGCGGCAGGGAGCATATGGAAAAAATTATGGAACTTAAGCCGGGCAATGCCGACATGCTTCGCGAGGCTTCCGCCGCCATTATGGTATGCGGCGATATGAACCTCGCCTACTCCGGTAATCCCGATTATTGGATACAGGACTGCTCCGCGGCAACGCAGAATATCCTCATTGCCGCGACCGCCCTTGGCCTTGGAAGCGTCTGGCTGGGCGTTTGGCCAAACCTCGGACGCGCGCAGGCGCTTCGCGACCATTTCGGCCTCGCGGAAGCGCTCGTTCCCTTTGCCGTCGTCTCCCTCGGCTATCCTGCCGAGCACAAGGAACCCCGCGATTTCTTTGATCCGCGCAAGGTTCATTATGCCGGCTGATGAAGATACGCTTCTAATCGATATGACCGTCAAACACATCAGGATCGCGTCCGAATGACATTCCCTTGTCAAGGCCGTCGATCCTTTTCATATCTTCCTCCGAAAGACTGAAATCAAACAAATCCGCATTTTCTTCGATACGGCTTTTGTGGACGGATTTTGGAATCACGTTAATGCCCTTTTGCAGATGCCAGCGCAGTGTTGCCTGTGCCGGCGTCTTCCCATATTTTCCACCGATTTCCCCTACCAGCGGCTCTTCTGCCAGATGCCCGTGGAAAATAGGGCCCCAGGCCGTAACGGAAATACCGTTTTTCGCGCAATAATCCCTCAGGCCGCGCTGCTGCAACCACGGGTGCAGCTCAACCTGGTCGTTCGCCGGTACCGCGCCGCCATGCTCCTTCAGTTCTTCCAAGTGCCGGATGAAAAAATTGGATACCCCGCAAGCGCGGATTTTTCCTTTATCCTTCAGCTCCTGCACTTCTTCCCATGCCCGAAGCCGCAGCTTTGTATCAAGCCCCGGCCAGTGAAGCAGGTAGAGGTCGATATATCCGCAGCCAAGCCGCTTCAGGCTGCCCGCCGCCGCTTTCTGCACATCGCCGAATTCAAGCGGCCACAGTTTGGTGGTAATAAAAAGCTTTTCCCGCGGGATAAGGCTGTCCCGTATCGCTTCCCCTACGCTTTCCTCGTTGAAATAAAAGGACGCCGTGTCGATCAGCCGATAGCCCGCGTCAAGCGCAAAGCGTACCGCCCGATAGGCTTCCTGCCCGTTTTCGACCTTATAAACCCCAAGGCCCAACGTCGGCATATCGACCCCCGGCGCAATTGTTTTTGCCGTCCCAATGTCCATCATTTCCCGTCCTCTCCCGCCTGCCCTCGTTTGCAAAGGCCATGAATCCGCGTTTTTCGTTCGCGCAAATACCCGTCGAACACCTCGAGGCTGCGGCTGACGACCAGTTCCTCCGGGAATCCGGATTCCTCCAATATGCGGACGGCATGCTCAAAACGCCCGATTTTATAGCAAATATGCGCGTCGGATGAAACCGTTACGCGCACGTCCTTTTGCCTGCACAGCCGCAGAAATTCCAGGCAATTCGGCTGCGACCCCTTTCGGTATATAAATGAATTGTTATTGATTTCAATCAGCTTGTCCCGGCGCTTTGCCTCTCCAACTACAGCTTCTATGTCAAGCTCGAAATGCGGATTCCCCGGATGCCCGATTACGTCGATATACGGGTTGCCGAGCGCGCCAAGCACCGCTTCCGTATGCTCCGCCTTGCTCCCCGGCACAACGATGCCGTCGTGCATCGAAGCAATCGCAAAATCGGTATGCCCAAGATAGCGGTCTGAAATGTCGAGCTTTCCCGCATAATCCAGGATGTTTGCCTCCGTTCCGTTCACGACACGCACCCCTTCGATATATTCGGGACCGTGGGAAAGCACCGTCACAATAAACCCGGCTGCCGCTCCTTCCATCGCGGGGCCGTGATCCGTACAACAAATTGCTTCCATTCCCGCCTGCTTTGCCGCAAGCGCATTCTCCCTGACCGTGGAACGTGCGTGCCCGCTTGAAATGGTATGGGTGTGCGGGTCTACCAGAAACCTCATTATATTATCCTCCGTTTCATTCAAAAATGCCGGTTTCCCGGCTTCGGAGAACAATAGCAATTACCTGTGCAATAAAATGCGGACCTTCCCTCCTGTCTATGGCTCCTTGATTATACCACCAGCCGCCCCGCAAAGTAAATCCAAAAAAGAGCCCCGCATCCGGAGCTCTTTTCCTGCGTTCCCTGTCCGCCTTCCGGCGGCCGGGGATTTATTTCTTTTTCGGCTGCAAATAATGCTCCGGGGTCGCGTTGTCAAAGATGCGCTTTAAATACTCGCCCGTATAGCTTCCCGGCGTTTCCGCCACTTCCTTCGGCGTTCCCTTGGCGATCACCATGCCGCCCTTGTCGCCGCCGTCCGGTCCCATATCGATGATGTAGTCCGCGCTCTTGATTACGTCGAGGTTATGCTCGATCACCACCACCGTATTCCCCTTGTCCGCAAGGCGGTTTAATACCTTCACAAGCTTCTTCACATCGTCCATGTGCAGGCCTGTCGTGGGTTCGTCAAGGATAAAGAGCGTATTGCCCGTCTGCTTTTTCGCAAGATGCGTCGCCAGCTTCACGCGCTGCGCTTCGCCGCCCGAAAGGGTCGTGGACGGCTGCCCGAGCTTCACATACGAAAGCCCCACGTCCATCAGCACCTTGAGCTTGCTCTCGATGCGCGGGATATTCTCAAAAAACTTATAGGCTTCCTCCACCGTCATATCCAGCACTTCAAAGATATTCTTGCCCTTATAGCGCACCTCGAGCGTCTCGCGGTTGTAGCGCTGGCCCTTGCACACCTCGCACGGCACGTAAACGTCCGGCAGGAAATGCATTTCGATTTTGATAATACCGTCTCCGTGGCATGCCTCGCAGCGCCCGCCCTTCACGTTGAAGGAGAATCGTCCTTTCTGGTAGCCGCGCGCCTTCGCGTCCTGCGTCATGGCAAAGATATCGCGGATCATGTCGAACAGCCCGGTATACGTCGCGGGGTTGGAACGCGGCGTCCTGCCGATGGGCGACTGGTCGATGTCCACGATCTTATCCACATATTCCAGTCCGTCGATGCGGTCGTGCCTGCCCGGCCGGTCCTTGGAATGGTAAAATTTCTGCATTGCCGCCTTTTTCAGGATATGGTTCACAAGCGACGATTTCCCGCTGCCCGAAACGCCCGTCACCGCCGTAATCACGCCCGTGGGAAAAGCTACGTCGATATCCTTGAGGTTGTTTTCCTTTGCGCCGCGCACAGTGATCCATTGCTTCGGCTTCCTCAGCTTCGCGGGAATCCGAATCAGCTTTTTCCCCGACAGGTATTGCCCGGTGATGCTTTTTTTGTTCGCCATAATCTGCTTCGGCGTGCCTTCCGCGACCACCTTGCCGCCGTGCGCGCCCGCGCCCGGCCCGATATCCACGATATGGTCGGCGCTGAGCATTGTTTCCTCATCGTGCTCCACCACGATCAGCGTGTTTCCAAGGTCGCGGAGGCCCTTTAAGGTTTTGAGCAGCTTGTCGTTGTCCTTCTGGTGCAGGCCGATGCTCGGCTCGTCGAGGATATACAGCACGCCCATCAGCCCGCTGCCGATTTGCGTCGCCAGCCGGATACGCTGCGCTTCACCGCCCGAAAGCGTGCCCGCCGCCCGGGAAAGCGTAAGGTAATCGAGCCCTACGTTAATCAGGAAGTCAAAGCGCGCGTTCAGTTCCTTTAAAACGCGCTCCGCGATCATCTTCTGCTTGCTGTCGAGCTTCACGGTGTTCACGTATTCGCGCGCCGCGCGGATTGACATATCCGAAAGCTCCGCGATATTTTTATCGCCGATCCTTACGGCAAGCGTTTCCGGCTTATAACGCTGCCCGTGGCATACCGGGCACGGCGTTTCCACCATATAGCTTTCGATCTCGCCCTTCATGTATTCGGAGCTCGTCTCCGCATACCGCCGCTCGAGGTTGGGGATGATCCCCTCGAAAGCCGCGTTGTAATAGCCCGCGCCGCCCATGCCATCGTATTCCACACGCAGCTTTTCACCGTTTGTGCCATACAAAAGCGCGTGCTTCACCTCTTCGGGCAGGTCCTCATAGGGCGTATCCATATCGAAATGATACCGCTTCATCATCGCGTCGAGGTAATTTTTGGCGATCGTGCCCACCGCGCCGAAATTCCAGCCCGATGCCTTCACCGCCCCCTCCCGCAGGGTTTTCGTCTTGTCCGGCACGATGAGGTCCGGGTCGATCTTTAAAAGCATTCCGAGGCCCGTACATTCGGGGCAGGCGCCGAACGGGCTGTTGAAGGAGAACATCCGCGGGGAAAGCTCCTCGATGCTCACGCCGCAGTCCGCGCAGGCAAAGTTTTCGTTCATCAGCGTTTCCTCGCCCGTATCCATGTTGCGGATCACCACAAGGCCGTCCGCCATCCGCAGCGCCGTTTCGATGGAATCCGCCGCGCGCTTCGCGCTTTCCGGCTTTACAATAATGCGGTCCACCACCGCGGATATCGAATGCTTCTTCTGCTTTTCAAGCTTGATTTCCTCGTCAAGCCCAATCGTCTCGCCGTCCACCACCGCGCGCACGTAGCCTTCCTTGGCAAGGCCTTCCAGAACCTTCTTATGCTCGCCCTTTTTCGCGCGGATCACGGGCGCGAGGATCATCAGCTTCGTACCCTCCGGGTTCTTCATCACCCGGTCGACCATCTGGTCGACGGTCTGGCGGGTGATCTTTTTGCCGCATTTTGTGCAATACACCTCGCCCGCACGTGCGTAAAGAAGCCTTAAATAGTCGTGTATCTCCGTCACCGTGCCCACCGTGGAGCGCGGGTTCCTGGCGGTTGTCTTCTGGTCGATGGAGATTGCAGGGGAAAGCCCTTCTATGAGGTCCACATCCGGCTTTTCCATCTGCCCCAGAAACTGGCGCGCGTAGGAAGAGAGGGATTCCACATACCGCCGCTGGCCTTCGGCATAGATCGTATCAAACGCCAGCGACGATTTTCCGCTGCCCGAAAGCCCGGTAATCACAATAAATTTGTCGCGCGGGAGCGAGATATCGATATTTTTCAGGTTGTGTTCCCGCGCCCCCTTGATGTGTAAATAGTCCATTTTTCCTCCGTTTATCTGTCAAAATCAATTACTTTTATTCATAACGACGGCTGCCTCCCCCCTATCGGGAACAGCCTTGCCCATCGGTGCCGGGCAGCTTTTTTCCACATTTCATTTTACCAAAAAATCCGTCGCCGCGCGACCTTTTCATGGGGCCGCGCGCCGTTCCCTTCCGCCGACGAAATAAATCCACGCGAGCGGTACGCATGCTTTTCCAACCCCGTAACGCAAATTCCAACGAATCCGGACGCACCGATTGCAGGCGCGCTCCCTCCTGTGCTAAGATAAGGTATCGGGATGCGGCCCTCTGCGCCTTCCGAGACCCCGGGGTGAACGCCACCGCGGAACCATACCAAACCACCAGGAGGCAATCGCTATGGAAACGATAAAATGGGGCGTTGTAGGAACGGGCTACATCGCGGGCAATTTCGCCGAATGCATGAATTATGTGCCCGGCGCACAGAAAACCGCAGTCACGGGCACAAGCATCGAAAAGGCCCGGGGCTTTGCGGATAAACACGGGTTTGAAGCGGGCTTCTCCGATTTCGGGGAAATGCTCGAAACGGCGCGGCCGGACGTCGTTTACATTGCCGTTCCAAACCATCTCCATTTCAGGTTTGTGATGGCGGCGCTCGAGGCCGGGGTGGGCGTGCTGTGCGAAAAACCAATCGCGGATAATACCGCCCAACTGGAACAGATGATCGCCAAAGCGCGGGCACAGGAGGTCTTCCTGATGGAAGGCATGTGGACGCGTTTCTTTCCCGCAGTCCAAAAGGCCTGCGACTGGATAGACGCCGGGGCCATCGGACGGGTGCGTTCGGTGCGGGCGGCCTTTGGTCTCAAATCCGCGCCGGATTGGCAGATGTGGAAGGCCAGCGCCGCTTCGTCCGCAGGCGCCCTGCGCGATGTGGGCGTATATTCCCTCGCCATGGCGTTCCTCGGCTTCCGCGAAATGCCGGAATCCGTCGCTTCGGTCTATACCCTGAAAAACGGGGCGGATTCGCACTCCGAGCTGATGCTGCGCTACAGCGGGGGCCGGGCCGCGTTCCTGACGGGGTCGTTTGAGATTATTACCGATCCCCGCGCAATCTTTTACGGGGACGACGGCCTTATCATCCTCGGCGATAAATTCTGGTGCCCGAACCGCGCGGAGCTCTATGCCTACGACAGCGAAGATATCCTCGCGACGACGCTTACGGAAACCTTTGAAGACGCTTATCCCTCGCATGGCTTTCAATATGAAATCGCCCACGTGATGGAATGCATCCTGCACGGCAGGAAAGAGAGCAGCCTCTATCCGCTGGAGGAAAGCCTCAAATCCGTCCGGCTGACGGACAGCCTGCGGAAGGAATGGGGCGTTCGCTATCCTTCGGACGTATAACGGCGCCTTGCCGCCGGACGGGCCGCAGCTTTGCGGCCCGTTTTTTGATTCCCAAACCTCCCCGGGCGCGTTACTTTTTCAATTCCTCGATCATATCGCGCAGCTTTGCCGCAACCTCGAACTCCAGCTCGGCGGCGGCCTGCTTCATTTGCTGGGTCAGCAGGTCGATGCGCATGTTGCGCTCGCCCCGCGGCAGCTTTGTGAGGTCCTCGTCCTCCGCCTTCTGCGAGATGGCAAGCGCCTCGCTCACATCCTTTGATATCGTCGTCGGCGTAATACCGTGATCCTCGTTGTATTTCCTTTGCAGCGCGCGGCGGCGTTCCGTCTCCCTCACGGCCGCCTTGATGGAACGCGTCATCACATCCGCGTACAGGATCACGCGGCCCTCCGCGTTACGAGCGGCGCGGCCGATGGTCTGTATGAGGGACGTCTCGTTCCGCAGGAACCCTTCCTTATCCGCGTCGAGGATGGCCACAAGCTCCACCTCCGGGATATCGAGGCCCTCGCGCAGCAGGTTAATGCCTACCAGTACGTCGAATTCCCCCAGCCGCAGGCCGCGCACGATCTCAATGCGCTCCAGCGTATCGATATCCGAATGCATATATTTTACGCGGATACCCATTTCCGTATAATATTCGGTAAGCCGCTCGGCAAGCCGTTTGGTAAGCGTAGTCACCAGCACGCGCCTTCCGCGCGCCGCAATATCGCCGATTTCCCCAAGCAAATCGTCAAGCTGTCCTTCCGTCTTGCGTATCTCGATCGCCGGGTCAAGGAGGCCCGTCGGGCGGACGATCTGTTCCACCACGTCGCCTCCCGCGAGGTCGCGTTCGTATTCCGCGGGCGTCGCGGAAACATATACCGCCTGGCGCACCCGCTCGTTAAACTCGCCGAATTGAAGCGGCCGGTTGTCGAACGCGGACGGCAGGCGGAAGCCGTAATCCACCAGCATCTGTTTGCGCGCCCGGTCGCCGTTGTACATTGCCCGCACCTGCGGGAGCGTTACGTGCGATTCGTCCACAAACAGCAAATAATCGTCCGGGAAATAATCCATCAGCGTATACGGCGGCTGGCCGGGCAGCCGTCCGTCAAAATACCGCGAGTAATTCTCGATACCCGAGCAATACCCCAGCTCTTTAAGCATCTCGATATCATACATTGTGCGCTGCTGGATACGTTCCGCCTCGAGCAGCTTGCCCTGCTCCTTAAACATTTCCACCTGTTTCAAAAGGTCCCGCTTGATGTCCGGCAGGTGCGCCAGGACCTTTTCATGATCCATTGCATAATGCGAAGCCGGGAAAATAATGATATATTTGAGGATGCTCAGCTTCTTGCCCGTCAGCGCGTCGATCTCCGAAAGCTGTTCGATTTCGTCGCCGAAATATTCCACCCGAATCGCTTTTTCGCTCTGTCCGGCCGGGAAAATCTCCACGATCTCCCCGCGTACGCGGAAGGTGCCGCGCGTCATATCCGTGTCGTTCCGCGTATAATTGATGGAAACAAGCTTTTCGAGGAGCGCCTCGCGTGAATATTCCATGCCCTCGCGCAGGGAAACGGCAAGGCTGCCGTAATCCTCCGGCGCGCCGATCGAATAGATGCACGACACGCTTGCCACCACGATCACATCTCGGCGCTCCAAAAGCGAAGATGTTGCCGAGTGGCGCATTTTGTCGATCTCGTCGTTGATGCTCGCGTCCTTTTCAATATAAAGATCACGGCCCGGGATGTATGCTTCCGGCTGGTAATAATCATAATAGGAAACAAAGAATTCCACCGCGTTATTCGGGAAAAACTCCTTGAATTCACTGCACAGCTGCGCCGCAAGGGTCTTATTATGCGCAAGGATCAGCGCCGGGCGCTGCGTGCGCGCAATCACATTTGCCATGGTAAATGTTTTTCCGCTGCCCGTAACCCCAAGGAGTACCTGCGCCCTCTTATTCTCCTCCACCCCGCGCACCAGCTCGTCGATTGCCTGGGGCTGGTCGCCCGCCGGGGCATACCGGGAATGCAGTTCAAATCTCTCCATAATGCCTCCATTTTTCAAAAAATGAGTAACTTATATTATACCACATTTCGGCAGGAAAATGATTAATTTATCCGCATTTCCATAAACACATTCCGAATGGCGGACACAAAAAAAGCGCACACCCGTGCGCCCATGCTGCGGCAAGCCCCGCGGCGGGTTTCACCCTAGGTCCGCCGCCGTTCTTTTTTGAACGCTTCTTTTTTAGTCCCGTGCACGAAGATCACCGCCAGCACCGTCGCCGCGATGCACAACACCGCGGAAAACAGGAAAGACATATGCACCCCGTAAACGCCCGCGCGAACAGGGGAGGCAAGGCCGGACGTATTCATTGACACAGACATTACCGTCACCATCAGGGCCGAACCAATCGCCCCCATCACCTGCCGCATGGTGTTGTTGATCGCCACGCCGTCCGGCATTTTTTTCAAATCCAGCGAATCCACGCTCCATGTGGTCGTCGGCATAATCAGGAACCCAAGGCCAATACAGCGCACACAGTAGTCCGCCACCAAAACGCCCATCGGCGTGTTTGCGTCGGTCATCACCAGCAGCAGCGTGCCGCCCGTAAGGAAGGCCGAACCAATAATAAGCGTGGCTCGCGCCCCCAGGCGGTCAAGCATCCACCCGGAAAGGGGGCTGGTCGCCGCCATCAGGAATGCGCCGGGCAGCAGCGTCAGCCCGGAAACAAGCGCCGTCTGCCCCAAATAGCTCTGGATATAGATGGGCAGCACGATTCCCATTCCGAGGAACGCAAAGTAGTAAAGGGATATGAGCGCGGTTCCCACCGCGAAGTCCCGGTTTTTGAAAATGCGCACATCCAGTAGGGGATTTTCAATCCGAAGCTGTCGGCGCGTAAACAAGGCCAGCGACAGGAGGCCCGCCGCAAGCGGCACAATCACAAGCGGATGGACAAAGCCGTAATCCGAAAGGCTGGTAAACGCAAGCAGCAGCCCGCCGAAGCCGCACGACGAAAGCAAGATTGAAATTTTATCGAGCGCGCCCGAAATCTCCTCCCGCTTTACATTTTTCAGCAGGAAAACGGCACCCAGCAAAATTGCCCCGGAAAGAATGGAAAGCAGCAGGAAAATACTCTGCCAGCCATAGGTATCGTTCAGCCAGCCCGAAAGCGTCGGCGCAACCGCGGGGGCAAAGCTTACCGCAAGCCCCACAATCCCCATCGCAAAACCGCGGCGGCTTAAGGGGGCCAGCTCGAGGACAATTACATTTAAAAGCGGAAACAATATTCCCGTACCGGCCGCCTGCAAAATCCGTCCCGCAAGCAGCGTCGCAAAGTTCCCGGAAAAAAGCGCAAGCAGGGAGCCCGCAAAAAAGAGCGACATACAGGTGTAGAACAGCTTGCGCGTGGAAAACTTCCCGATCAAAAAGGAAGTGGTCGGCACCATAATCCCGATCACCAGCAGGTAAATAGTCGTCAGCCACTGCCCAAGCCCCACCGACACCCCGAGGTCGGCGACAATTTTTGGCAGCGCGGACGTAAGGAGCGTCTGCGTAAGCGACCCCACGAACGTTCCCACTAAAATAATGATGATCGTCGGCATATATTTTTTATCCACGCCCATGCGCCCTTGCCTCCTTCCCGTTTCTCCACGTCAAAAGTAGTTGCGGGCGCAACTACTTTTGGTAACAGGAATAATGCTACCCCTGCCGGCCTGTTTTGTCAAGACCGCAGCCATGCCTGTCATAAAAAGCGGCAGATACAGTATCCGCCGCTTTATACCGCCCGTTTTGTTTTACTCGATCGACTTCATGGATTCCACCATGTCGATTTTTTTCAGCTTGAAGTGCAATACAAAATTCACAATACAGGTGAACGCCATGGTAAGCGCGCCCGCATATAAAAATGCCGTCCACGGAATTTCCGGCGCAAACATCACGATATCCACCTCCGCCGTCTGGATAACAAATTTTTCGAGGAACACGCCCCCCACAAGTCCGGCGAGCATTCCGATCACAGCGGAAATATTGTTCTCCCGGTAAATATACGCCGATACCTCCTTGTCGTAAAAGCCCAGCACCTTGATGGTCGCAAGCTCGCGGATACGCTCCGTTACATTAATATTCACAAGGTTGTACATCACAATAAACGCAAGCAGGCCCGCCGACATAATCAGCACGAGCACAATGCTCCCGAGGCTGTCGGCGATATCCGAGAACTGGGTCACCGAGCTTTCGGCATAAGAGATTCCCTGTATGTTGTCATACCTGAGTATCGTTTCGGAAAGCCGGCTCAGGTCCGCGCCGTCCTCCGTATTGAACATAAAAGTGTTTACCACGGGCGCCGCGCCGAAAACCTGCTCATAGTACGCGGGGGACATATAGACATAGTTCATCGCGTAATTTTCCGTAATGCCGGAAACGCGCACCTGCGCCTGTTTTCCGTCCGCATCTTCAAGCGTAAAAACGCTGCCCGTTTTAAGGCCCAGAAGCTTGGCGAGTTTCTCATTTACCACCGCGCCGTCGCCGCCAAGCGAAAGGGGCGTATGCTCTTCCCTGGTGCGCAGCGTTACATAATCCCCGAGCCCGTCCGGGTCTTCGGGCACAAACGCGGTTACGCTCGCCTTATTTTTCCCGGCCGCGGCGTCCATTCCCTGGTAAAGGATCATCATATCGTTCGCGACGCCCGGCGTACCCGAAATCTGCTGCCGGACCGTTTCCGTTTCCTCCGGCGTAATGTCGGTGCTCATCGCGCCCATCGCGTCATAGATAAAAATTTCCCCGAACTGCTTTGGAACAATGGCTCCCACGGAATATTGGAGGCCAAAGCCCGTCAGCATCAGCGCCGTACAGCCCGCAATCCCCACGATTGTCATCAGCACGCGCTTTTTATACCGGAACAGGTTGCGAACCGTTACCTTCTGCGTAAAATTCAGCTTGCTCCACAGCCACGTCCATTTCTCCAGCAGCACCCGTTTTCCCGACGGGGGCGACTTAGGGCGCATCAGCTGTGCGGGCTGCTCCTTCAATTCCGCATAGCCCGCCGCCCACGCCGAGAGCCCGGTCACCAAAATCGCGACCACCGTGCACCACACGGCATAATCCCAGCGGAAGGGCGTGATTGGCTCCGGCATAAAATAGCGTATCTGGTAGGCATGGATAATCGTTGTCGGGAACAATGTAAAACCGACGAGCAGGCCCACGATGCTGCCAATGAGGCTCGCCGCGATCGCGTACCACAAATATTTCCCCATGATCGTATGGCTTGAATAGCCAAGCGCCTTGAGGGTGCCGATCTGCGTGCGCTGTTCCTCCACCATACGCGTCATTGTCGTCAGGCACACGAGGGCCGCCACAAGGATAAAGAATACCGGAAACACCTGCGCCACCGCGTCGACCTTTTCCGCATCGTCCTGGTAGCTGGAATAGCCGGGGTTATCGTCCCGGTCCCATACATACCACACCGGCTTTTGCACATCCGCAAGCTTTGCTTCCCCGTCGGCGATTTCCTTGCGCGCATCCTCCAGCTTTTGGTCCGATTCGCGCTTGCCCGCGTCATAATCCGCACGCGCCTGGTCCAGCGCTTCCTGCCCGTCCGCAAGCCGATCCTCCGCGGCGGCAAGCGCCTTTCCGCCCGTCTTTTTCTGTGCCGCGAACTCTGCCCGGCCGGAATCAATCTCCGCCGCTGCGCCGTCGAGCTGCTCCTTTGTGCCGTCAAGCGCCTGCTTTGCGGCGTCGAGCCGGGCCTTCGTATCGTCAAGCGTTCGCTTGGATTCATCCAATTTCTGCTGCGCCGCGTCCAACTGCGCATAGCCGTCCGCAATGCCCTGTTTAAGCTGGGCAAGCCCTTCTTTTGCGGTTGCAAGCTGCTCTTCCTGCGCATCGATCGCGGAAGAAACGCCGGACAGCACCGCCGCAAGCTGCCCCTTTTGCGCCGCCTTTCCGCCCGGGTCGGCTGCAGGGTCTGTCGTCACATAGCTTTGCAGCAATGCTTTGATGCTTGGCGTACCCGCGGGCGCCAGCGCATCCAGAGCGGCCGATGCGTCGATTACATTTTTTACATCCGGCGGCAGGTAGGAAAGGGCGGGGACGAACTGGTTTGCAAAGCCGTCTACAACTCCGTTCACACCGGCGACAAGCTTTCGCCCTGCGCTGACCTGCGCCTGCCCGTCCTCCACCTGCTTTTCCAGGGCGTCGCGCTGCTGCTCAAGGCCATGCAGTTTTTCAAGCGCCGCCGGTTCCTGCGCCTCGAAATCCGCGGCACCCTTGCGGTACTCCTCCATGCCGTCGCCGTACTGCCGCAGCCCGGCTTCATATTCCGCAAGGCCCGCTTCATATTTCGCCTGGCCGTCTGCAAGCGCTTGCTGCGCATCGTCGAGCTCCTTTTGCGCTTCGGCAATCTGCGAATTATATTCATTCCTGCTTTTTTCCAGCTCCGCGCGTCCGTTTGAAAGCTCTGCCTGCGCGTCGTCAATTTTCTTTTGCGCATCCGCGAGCTCCGTACTTTGCTGCTGTTCGCCGTCCGCAAGCTCCTGTTTTGCGTCGTCCAGATTTTCCCGCGCTTCGGCCACGACCTCGTCATAGCGCTCCTCTTCCCGGGTGTCCGCAATCTGTTCAAAACGCTTAACCGCCAGTCCTACTTCGTCCTTATACGGCTGCTCAAACGGCGAAAGCCCCTGCGTTGAATGAAGGGTCAGATATACGTCCGTATAGACATCCAGCTTGAAATCCTCCGCCGGAACCATCATGAACGTATCGATCTCCCCGTCGCCGATCTGTGTTTTGCCGCGGTCAAAGGAAATATACTGCGGCGATTCCACAATCCCCACAATGGTAAACGTGTCCTGCGACAGCGTGTCCTTGATATCCTCGTCTTCTTTTCCGGCGATAAGTTTAACGGTGTTTCCGATTTGGAATTCTTCAGGGGAATGGATATTTTTTTCCACCACGCACTCCCCCGCTTTTTCCGGCAGGCGGCCCTCCTGCAAAACCGGCTTATTGAGCGCATCCGCGCTGTTAAGGGTTTGTGCGTCGAGGGAGAGCACCTTTACGATCGTGTCCGCCCTGTCTCCCACGTCTACAAACGCATCAACGGAATAGCCGGGCGTCATCGCACGGATATCCCGGTCCTGCCGGATGGCGGCAAGGTCATTGTCATTAAAACCGTAAGTCGAAACGAGATGCACGTCGCTGAGAGCGGTATCCTCGTAATATTGCTCCATTGTAAGCTTCATATCCGGGCAGCTCGCCTTGACCCCGGCAAAAAAACCGACGCCGAGCGCTACGATGCCCAGGATGGAAAAGAAACGGTTGCGGCTTCGCCATATTTCACGCAGCGTTTCCTGAACCAATTTTGACTTCATACGCCTACCACTCTATTTCTTCCACCGGAACCGGACGGTCGTTCAGTTTCACATCCACAACCTTGCTGTTCTTGAGTGTTATAACACGGTCCGCCATAGGCGTAATCGCGTGGTTATGCGTAATGACTACGACCGTCATATGATCCCGCCTGCACGTATCCTGCAAAAGCTTTAATATCGTTTTTCCCGTATCGGAATCGAGCGCGCCCGTCGGTTCGTCGCATAAAAGCAGCTTGGGATTTTTCGCAAGGGCGCGCGCAATTGAGACGCGCTGCTGCTCGCCGCCCGAAAGCTGCGCCGGGAAATTATCCATGCGCTCCGCAAGCCCGACTTCCGCGAGGGCGGTTTCCGCGTCCTTCGGTTCACGGCAGATTTGCGTTGCCAACTCCACATTTTCCTTGGCCGTCAGGTTCTGCACCAGATTATAGAACTGGAATACAAAACCAATATCAAACCGCCGGTATTCCGTCAATTCCTTTGGCGAATACCGGCTGACCTCGCAGCCGTCCACGAGGATAGTCCCTTCGTCGCACTGGTCCATACCGCCGAGAATGTTGAGGACCGTCGTTTTTCCGGCCCCCGATGACCCGACAATGACGGCAAATTCCCCTTTTTCGATCTCGAAGGAAACCCCGTCCGAGGCGGTAATCGTCACCTCGCCCATCCGGTATCTTTTATATACGTCCTTCACTGTAACAAAGCTTCCCATTGCTTTCACCGCCTGCACTTTTTCGCTACCTTTATTATATCACAATCTTCCCGCAGTGAATCCTTGTGAATGGATTGCACATAAATTTCTGTTTTCAATAATATACCCGGTTTCACCCTGAAGGAACGCATTCCAATACATTTTCCTTCCTAAAAACAGATTTACAAGGAAAAATTTGTATGGTATAATAATCCGCATATGGGGCATTAGCGCAGCTGGTAGCGCACCACAATGGCATTGTGGGGGTCAGGAGTTCGAAT
>NZ_MAIQ01000005.1:0-4914 GCF_001678845.1 Christensenella intestinihominis | reverse complement strand
CGCCCTTTTCAACCCTCCTATGCTCCACCACGTCGGAACAAAGCTTGCTTTGTTCCGTTTTTCTTTGCAAGAAAAACTCCACCCGCACGCTTGTTCCTCCTTTTCCCCACACGACCCGCTTTGCTGGGCTCGTGCGGGGCCCCCTTTTGGCCTGCATCTATTTTGTATCAACGACACACAACAATATAATCCGAACCCTATACCGATTGGTGAAGGGATCGGATTTTTGTTTTACTTTTGATATGTAACATTTTCGGTCGTGTGCTATGGAAATTGCGAACAAAAAATTGATTATGCATAGCAGCAAGGCGGCAGGGATTTTTCTCTGCCGCCTATTTATTTTTATAATCTCTCGGAATCTTGAAGGCTTATTTTATGCGGATTTCAGATTCCTTTCTGATAAAAGTCCTTTATTTTTTGCCAAAACCGTTGACAAATTCCTTGGGTTAACGTATTATATAACAGTGTTATATGGGAGGCGTTTTCATGAGCGGAAATGAGCAAACAACATTAAACTTAATTTTTTCGGCAGCTATGCAGGAATTTCTTGAAAAAGGTTTCAAATCTGCTTCCCTGCGGAACATTGTCAAAACAGCAGGGGTCACAACGGGCGCGTTCTATGGTTACTATCACAGCAAGGAAGATTTATTTGAAGCACTGGTAGGCGAACAGTACGATTTTCTTTTAGACCGCTTTCGCAAGGCTCAGAAAGAGTTTGCTGAAATCCCACCAGAAGAACAGCCGAACAATCTTTCCGACGTTTCCGGCGAATGTATGTATGAAATGCTTTTGTATGCCTACAAACATTTGAATGAATTTAAGCTCATTCTTTGCCGTTCACAGGGAACACGTTTTTCAAAACTGATTGATGAAATGGTAGAGATAGAAACAAAAGGAACACATGATTATTTGGCGGTGCTTGAAAAATTAGGCAGACCGTCGCCGCATATTGATGAACGGTTAGAGCATATATTGATTACAGGAATGTTTAATACATTTTTTGAATTGATTATACATGAAATGCCGATTGAAGAAGCAAAATATTATCTAAAAGAGATGAGAGCTTTTTATACCGCAGGATGGATGAAAATTATGGGGCAATAAAAAACGGGCAAACTCGCCAGGGCAAGCTGCCCTGTAATTTTTGCTTCCGGGTTAGCATATGCTAACCCGGAAGCAAAGCACCTAACCAAAAAAGATATTCGAGGACGGCTATTCTATCCTCATATCATAAAAATATTTCAAGGAGGTTTTTTGATGAAAAAGCAATCTAACTTATCAAGATTGATGGAGTATGCCGGGAAACACAAGATATTAACCTATCTTTCTTGGATACTGTCCGTAATGAGTGCGCTATTGGCTCTTGTGCCTTTTTGGTATATATGGCGTATCATTCACGACATACTGGAAGTTTCCCCGGACTTTTCACAGGCGGGGGATGTCACGCGTTATGGCTGGTCTGCTGTGTTGTTTGCGGTTATATCTGTTGTCGTTTATATAGCCGCCTTAATGTGTTCGCACGTAAGCGCTTTCCGGGTGGCCGCGAATTTCCGAAAAAAACTTATGCGGCATATCACAACCCTGCCGCTTGGAGTAACAGAAAAATATGGAAGCGGAAAACTGCGCAGAACGGTAAACAATGCCAGTGCCGCTACTGAAAATTATCTTGCACACAGGCTGCCCGATAAAGCAGGCGCGATTGCAACACCCATAGGGCTGCTCTTTTTATTGCTTGTGTTTGACTGGCGATTAGGGCTTTTAAGCCTTGTTCCCGTTGTGCTTGGTTTTCTGATTATGATAAAAATGACCGGAAAAAATATGGAACAGAAAATGAAGGAATATCAAAATGCGCTTTCAGATATGTCGAACGAGGCAGTCGAATATGTAAGGGGCATACCCGTAGTGAAAACTTTCGGGCAGACAATATTTTCTTTCAAACGCTTCAAAGCGACAATTAGTAATTACGAAAAATGGGTAATCGCATACACAAAAGCGTTAAGGCTTCCTATGATGTTTTATACAACAGCAATTAATAGTGTATTTGTATTTTTAATTGCCGGAGGTATTCTCTTTACAATGGGTGGCGTCACAAATGAATTATTGCTAAACCTTATTTTTTACATTGTAATTACGCCTGTTATCGGTACGACATTGACTAAAATCATGTTTATGAGTGAAGACGCAATGATTGTAAGCGACGCAATCAACAGGATTGATGAAGTGCTGAATGAAAAGCCGCTGCCTGAAAGCCGGGTGAACAATATACCGTCTGACAATTCGATTGCATTAGAACACGTTACTTACAGCTATGATGGGGAGAAAAATGCACTTAATGATATATCTTTGCGAATAAAGCCGGGACAGACAATCGCATTAGTCGGCGCGTCCGGTGGCGGCAAAACGACCCTTGCAAATATCGTGGCAAGGTTTTTTGATCCGGCGAAGGGGCGCATACTGATAGGAAATATCGACATACGTAATATTCCAAAAGAAACACTGATGAATAAAGTATCTTTTGTATTTCAAAACAGCCGCCTTATTAAAGCGTCCATATTAGAAAATGTGCGTATGGCAAAGCCGGAAGCGACGCGCGAAGAAATCGCCCGCGCTTTGCAAGCTGCACAGTGTTTGGATATTATCGAAAAATTACCGAATGGTATAGATACCGTTGTCGGGACAAATGGCGTGTACCTGTCCGGCGGCGAGCAGCAGCGAATAGCGATTGCCCGCGCCATTTTGAAAAATGCACCTATCCTCATTCTTGATGAAGCGACGGCATTTGCCGACCCCGACAATGAGGTGCTTATCCAACAAGCGTTATCTGCCCTTTCAAAGGGAAAAACAGTTATTATGATTGCACACAGGCTGTCGTCAATCACAGATGCAGATTGCATTTATGTACTGCAAGACGGCCAAATTGCCGAAAGCGGCACGCATAGCAAACTGATAGAGAAAAACGGCATATTCACGCGTATGTGGAAGAATTATTCCGAATCGTCAGAATGGAGAATTGCAAAGGAGGTAAAGGAATGATTAAGGCATTGCAAAGACGTTTTGCGTTATCGAAAGAAGGGGCCGTCGATTTAATAAAAGGGTGTATTGCTTGTGTTGCACAGGATATATCTTTTATGCTTCCTGTCGGGCTTCTGTATTACTTTATCATTGATACTATGAATGGGGGCGTAAGTGGAAACCGCATAGCTTTCTATGTGATTGGTGCTTTGGTTTGCCTCGCCCTTATATTTATTGCGACCTGGTTTCAATATAACACTACTTATTTAGCGACCTATGTGGAAAGTGGGGTAAGGCGTATTTCCTTAGCTGAACGGCTCCGCAAAATACCGTTATCCTTTTTTGGTAAAAAAGACCTTGCCGATTTAACAAATTCTATTATGGGGGACTGCGCAACACTCGAAACAGCATTTTCCCATTATGTCCCCGCTTTGGCAGGCTCCATTATTTCAACAACGTTAATCGCAATTTTCCTTTTTGTTTACGATTGGCGCATGGCCCTTGCGGCGGTTTGGGTTTTGCCGATTGCATTTGCAATTACACTTTTCTCATCTCGCATACAAGGGCATTTTAACCGTAAATCCGTAACTGCAAACGTCGCTTTTGAAAGCGGTGTACAGGAGTGCATCGAAAGTTTACAAGACTTAAAAACGAATAACGCAGAAGAAAGTTATCTGAAAGGGCTTGACAGAAAAATTGATTATGTGGAAAAACGGCACATTGTTTCGGAACTTGGAACAGCCATTTTTGTTGTCTCGTCAACGCTGATATTAAAGTTTGGGATTGCTACGGTTGCGCTTGTAGGTTCGGCGCTGCTCATTCGTGGGGAGATTAATATTCCGTTATTCTTTTTGTTTTTACTTGTCGCTTCAAGGCTATATGCTCCGCTTGAAGGCGCACTGCAAAATCTTGCAGCGGTAATTTCTACTAAAACAAACATAAACCGTATGAACGAAATCCTTGACCACCCTATTCAGGCAGGCAGTAATCGTGTGACGAATGAAGGTTATGATATTGTGCTCGACCATGTAGGTTTTGCTTACAATACAGGAGAAACCGTATTGAAAGACATATCTTTTACTGCAAAGCAAGGGGAAGTTACCGCTTTAGTCGGTCCGTCCGGCGGCGGCAAAACGACGGTGTCACGTCTTGTTGCAAGATTTTGGGATATAAACAAAGGCAAAATCACTGTCGGCGGCATGGATATATCGAAGATAGAGCCGGAAACATTATTGTCACTGTACTCTATCGTGTTTCAAGATGTAATACTATTTAACAATACAATCATGGAAAATATCAGAATAGGCAAAAAGGACGCTTCCGACGAAGAAGTCATTGCGGCCGCAAGATTGGCAAATTGTGAAGAATTTGCTGCAAAGCTCCCTGACGGCTATAACAGTATGATTGGGGAAAATGGTTGTGAACTGTCCGGCGGCGAAAGGCAGCGTATTTCAATCGCCCGCGCTTTCCTTAAAGATTCTCCTATTGTTTTACTTGACGAAGCAACGGCAAGCCTTGACGTGGAAAATGAAACACTGATACAGACTGCCTTGTCAAAACTGATAAAGGATAAAACCGTACTTGTTATTGCTCACCGTATGCGTACTGTAAGCGGTGCGGATAAAGTGATTGTACTCTCTGACGGTATGGTTGCAGAACAAGGCACACCGAAAGAACTGATGAATACAGGCAAGCTTTACCCCCACATGGTAAAGCTGCAAACAATTAGTCAGGAGTGGGGCATTTAGTATGGATACCGAATTGTTTGTGGAAACAAAATGAGGTTACAGGCCACAAATAAACGCAACAGGAATATGAACAGTATTTAATTGTGAAATAGGCAATCCCCTGGCAGCGTTTCAAATTTTGTGTATTCTCAGAAATGAGAAGTAGAATATCGAA